>JAZRBS010000059.1:0-70159 GCA_045635205.1 Candidatus Cryptobacteroides sp.
CTCAGATGCTTTTGCCCATCAGTGCGGCCTTGAAAGGAACCCTGTGGTTCTGGCTTTTCGGTTTTGCGAAGCTTTTTCAGTACGCAGGACTTGCCATTATAGGAGTTGAAGGAGTCAAAAGGTTGAAGATGAGGAAAAAACTGAAGGCGGAGATTGAGAAATAATTTGGTATAACGGATTATTATTCCTATATTTGCAGCCCATTTGTGAGATTTTGTGCTTACAGGTGGGCGCAATTTATTATTAAACAATTAATTACAAACAAAATGATCAAACAGTACGAAACCGTTTTCATTGCTACTCCCGTTTTGTCTGAGGCTCAGATGAAGGAAACGGTAAAGAAGTACATCGACTACATCGTTGCTAAGGGCGGTGAGATCGTGTACGAGGAGGACTGGGGTCTCAAGCAGCTCGCTTACCCTATCCAGAAGAAGACAACAGGATTCTATTATCTCATCGAGTTCAAGGCTGACACTCAGGTGATCGCAAGACTCGAGACTCAGTATCGTCGCGATGAGAGAATCATGCGATTCCTCACTTTCGCTATGGACAAGCATGCAATTGCATATGCTGAGAAGAGAAGAGCTAACAAACAGGCTAAATAATTAGGAGGACTGAATTATGGCACAGAACAATGAAATCCGTTATCTCAACCCTCCTACAGTAGAGGTTAGAAAGAAGAAGTACTGCCGTTTCAAGAAGGCAGGTATCAAGTATGTTGATTACAAGGATGCTGAGTTCCTCAAGAGATTCCTTAACGAGCAGGGTAAGATCCTTCCTCGTCGTCTCACAGGTACTTCACTCAAGTTCCAGAGAAAGGTAGCTCAGGCAGTGAAGAGAGCAAGACATCTTGCACTTCTCCCATACGTAACAGACCTTTTGAAATAATAAGGAGGACAGCAATATGGAGATTATTCTTAAGAAAGATGTGGCTAACCTTGGCCACGCAGACGATATCGTCAATGTAAAGACAGGATACGCTGTCAACTACCTTATCCCACAGGGCTATGCGATTATGGCTACTCCTTCTGCAAAGAAGGTGCTTGCTGAGAATCTTCGTCAGAGGGCTCACAAGATCGCTAAGTTCGTAGGTGACGCAGAGGCACTTGCAGCAAAACTTGCTGAGACTACAGTTCAGGTTGCTGTAAAGGTAAGCGAGTCAGGAAAGATCTATGGTTCAGTAACTACTGCACAACTCGCAGAGGCTCTTGCAGCAGTTGGAATCGAGGTTGACAAGAAGGACATCACTGTTGAGGCAGCAAAGGAACTCGGTACATACGAGGCTACTGTAAAGTGCTACCGCGACGTGAAGGGTACTTTCAAGTATGAGATCGTTGCTGAGTAATTTCAGCAGACTTATAAATACAAATGATCCGGCTAATTAATTGGCCGGATCATTTATTATATATGCAGATGAGTCTATATGACCACGTCATAAATATGTACGAATGTTGCTGAACCGGAGGAGTCAGTCACGAAATAGTCGATTGCTACAACAGGCTCTGCTTCTGAAACATTCAGCCATTCATCAACAATTTCCAATCCGCCGTTCTTACATTGGAATGATCCGTTTTCATCAAGGCTGAGTAGGTAGTATTTTACATCGGGCACATAATAATATGAGTCTTTGTAGTCTGACAGGACGTTGTAGTGCAGATAATGCATCAACTTCTCGTGCATACAGTCTGCCTCTGCAAGCAGTATCTTCACATTTCCGTATGTAATTGATTGCACGATGGCCTTATCGTCCGGGATATTCATTCTGAATTCTGAAGTCTCGGGCGTTTCCTGAAGTGACTCCCTGCGTCTGACATCCAGACTTGAATAAAAACATCCGCAGAATCCGTCAAGTTCCTCTCTTCCGGTAAGTTCCCCGAAATCGCAGCCGAAGTGCGCCAGTCCTGCCTTGCTGAGTTCCTCAATGCTATAATACGCAAAGCAAGGCCTGTCCTTTCTGCCTCCAGAATACTGACGTTCGTCGATATCCACATTGCCTGGTGCAATTCCATCCTCTTCATAGATCCTGATCTTGTCTATACATTCGGCTTCTCTTCCGATTACAGAGCCAAGTTTCAGAGACTTTCTCACTGATGGGGCAGGGTAGAGCGTCCTGAATAATGCCTCTGATGAACCGGGGGTAATCAGAGTGTCCGGTATGATATATGAAGGCGGTACATCCGTCATCGTGAATTTCCTCAATTCTTCGTATGCACGCCTGATTTCCATATAGGCCTTATCATTGAAATCATAGACATAATATACTCCCTTGCTGTCATTAAGGCTTTTAAGCGAGCACGGGCTGTAAGGAATGTTGATTCCTTCGAAAAGGAATCTTTCCTTACCTTCTACCACTATCTCCGCTTCATCAAAATAGTGATTCGTGTAATCGTATTCGATGCCGAAGTCTCGTTTCCATAGTCCGTTTTTCTTTTCCAGGCTTATTGTGTCGGGCATCGCACTCCAGGCGGGATCTTTGATGATGATTTCTATGTCGTGTGAACTTCTGTTCATCAACACAAGTTGTACGATCTGAGTGTTGCCGTCGTCAAGTCCACCTATGTATCCTCGGCATCCGCATAGCAATATGCTGGATATCAATAATATATATATGCTGTGCCTCATATTCTACTTTTTGTATATTGTTATCCATTCAGAATGCGTCTTCGAATATGCGCAGAAATATCCGCATCCTTTCATTACGTTGCAATAGGCAAATGAAGGTGAAGAAAAGCCTATATAAGAGAATGGATTATATGAACTATCGTATTCTGCATAAAGATGATTATACATTTCCCTTGACAACTTGAACAGATGCAGGCGTATTGCGGCTTCAGTCGTTTGTGATGACATTCCCGGCATCACATATTTGATTTCGTATGTATCGTCCTTTTGGTCATCGTCTGCCCATAAATATATGGCATCATTGCCAAAGTGAGTTACTACAGGGGCATACGCAAATTGATCAAGGCTCAAATCGTTGTGTGCGTATGGAAGTAATGCGAATCCGTGGATGACAAAAGACGTATTGGGATGACTTTGGACTGTTCTGCGGGTCTCGATTGAAACGCCATAATAGTCCTCACTGTCTTTGTCGTCTTTGTAATCCAGAAGTATGCAGTTGTTTTCATCTTCATCGTTGTAGATCTTATATGTGTATTCAGGAAAAAGGCCGGGGATGGTGGTCGATGTGACAGCGGTCTCCAATCCATCTGCACTGAATGTTAGTTCCAGATTCTCCCCCTCCTTGAATCCCTCGCTCTTAAGGCTTATTCCGTAGTTGTCTATGCCATTTGACGAGACTTCGACTTCCTCACCGTTTCGTTTCAATGAATATGCAGGCGAGACGAGATCCATATCGGCCTTGCCTGCAAAATGTACCGGAACTGCCTTGTAAACTTCTATGTTAGTAAGTGAATCTGCGCATATATAACCCTTGATGCACAGGCACGGCTTCAAGCCATTGTCTTCTATATCGAAACTGTATCTGCATCCTGTCAACGAGACTATACCAAGCAGGAAAAGACAGATCTTATGTAATGCATTCATATTCTAGAATTTGAGGGTGTAACTGAATGAGGGAAGTATGGGGATGATGCCGAAGGCTTCTCCTGTGAAATTGAATCCGAACAGGTTTTCTTTAGTGAATTCATAGTCTGCATCAATGTAGGTGATGAACGGGTTCATCTGGCAATAGACATTGTAAACACTCAGATTCCAGATACTCTCATTTCCTCTTTTTGTGGTTTTTCTGAAGTTGAAGCCTATGTCAAGTCTGTGATAGTCTGGTAATTTGAGATTGTTGGGCATTGTGTAGAATGTATCAGGCCAATCTCCGATTTCCTCAGGCGCCAGAGATAGGGCTTCTGACGTTATGTATCCTCCGCTATGGAAGTTCCAACTTCCATATACTTCACATCTTTTGCCGAGTTTCCTTGTGGCTGTAAGTGTCAGTTTGTGTCTGTTGTCGTTCCTGTCCCTGTACCAGTCCGGGTAGAATTCCTCGAAAAATCTCTGACTCCAAGACAGGGTGTAATATGCTGCAAGCGAGGTCTTCTCGTCAGACCATTCGAGTTCGCTTTCGAGACCCCAGGAACGGCCCTTTCCGGCAATCATCGCTTCTTCCCAAAGGTGTATCGGCGGATATATGCCCCATTTGCCGCGGAACTCCAGGAGGTTGTCCATAGTCTTGAAGTAACCCTCCGCGCTGAATCTTATGTTATGGGGGAGACTGCTGTATATGCCGGCTGATACCTGTCTCGAGCGGCTGGGAGCAATCTTACCGGTGGAGGGCATCCAGAAATTGGTCGGAAGTTGAAGGTAATTGGAAGCAATCTGGTGGTCATTCTGCACCATCTCGCTGTATGATAGTTTCAGTGATGTGTTGTCTGTCAATCCGTATCTCAGTGCTGCGCGCGGCTGAATACTATGATAGGCAATCCCGTCCGTAAATATGACGGAATATCTCAGTCCGACGTTTGAAGTCAGTCTGTCCGTAAGCACAATCTCGTCCTCAATGTAGGCTGCCGGCTCGAATGTCTGTCTTCTGTCGTATTCCTTGAGATGCTGCTCGACTATGACATTGCCGTCATTCGATACCTTCCTGTCGGTAAAGTAATCAGGTGAATATATATGGTATTGGAAGCCTGCTCCATATCTTATATGGTGACGTTCACCTGCTCTTAGGCTGAAATCGGCCTTCACTCCCACGTCGGATGTCCTGGAGCGGTTGCCCCCTTTTTTATATGTGCTGCTAAGGATTTCGTCCAGGGCTCCTTCCTTGACTTGTTCCTCAAATGAGAATAGAGAACCGTACCTGCTGAAATAGGCCTTCAGCGCCATTTCGTGTTCTTCTGAAATTCCGTAATGCCAGTTGAACTGACTGACAAAGTTGCCCCATTCGACCCCTATTGCCGCATCATTATAGTACGACTTTTCCAGTTTGGTGCCGTAGTCATATTCTTCATATCCTTCTCCGGAGATGAATTTGGCGGCATCCCTTCCGCCATACAGATCGAAAGACAGTCTGCTTTTCTCAGAAAACTTATGGGTGATGTTGGCATTCAGATCCCAGAATGCATACTTTATTCTGAAATCTCTGTCATCCTTGCTGCTGATGATCAGGCTGACGGGCTCTGTTATGATATCCAGCCAACTGCGTCTCAGTCCTATGTTGAAAGATGTCTTGCCCTTGATGATGGGGCCTTCAAACTGAAGCCGGCCGTCAAGCAGTCCGATGGAAAACAATCCGTGGTAGTCTTCATAGTCGCCCTCTCTGGTCTTGACATCCACTACTGAGGATAGCCTTCCTCCGTATCTTGCCGGGAATCCGCTCTTGTAGAAGTCAAGCGACTCCACGACATCAGTGTCGAATGATGAGAACAGACCGAGAAGATGGCTTACCTGATATAAGGGTACGCCATCCAGCAGATAGAGGTTGTCTGCTCCGTCTCCACCTCTTACATACATTCCGGAAAGAAGTTCTGTGCCTGTGGCTACTCCCGGAAGTTGCTGCAAGGTCTTGATGACATCCGGTGAACTCAAGACTGCAAATCCCAGATCGAACGTATTCTTGTCGATTTTCTTGAAGCCGGTTTGTGTCATATTGCGGTTCCTGACAGCCAGAGCCGTGATTCGGGATTCGCTCAAAGTGTCCTGCTGTTCCTCTATGAAGATAGTGTAGTCCTTGGGCTTGCGTTTCTTGTCCTTATGCGTCAGGACGATGTATTTTCTGTGAATCTCCCAAACGATGCCAGTGTCTTTGAACAGCGTTTCAAGGCATTCCTCAAGTGTCTGCCTTTCTGGATCCGGTTTTGCGTCAGTGGGGGTGTACAGTGATATGGAAGAGTCATAGATGAAGTTGATGTCGAAATGCAGATGTATTTTCTGCATCTGTTCCTTTATGGTAGGTTTGATATCACTTTGTCCGGGTGCCTCTAATGCGGCAGCCGTCATCAATGCAAGGAACAATGTAATCTTGTAAAACAGTTTCATAAAGTCAGTTCAGATGTAAATCCGCCTATAAGACGTACATTCTCTCCAAAACTACCACTCGAAGATAAGAAAAAAGGATGACTTTTGGTGTCATCCTTTCTAAAGTATTAATTGTTCTCTGTCTTTTCCTTCTTTTCGGCTTCGACAGTAGGGGCGGATTCCTTATATTTGAAACGGCGTATCTTCTGGGTCGCTGTTTTCTCAAAAGGCTCCTTCATAACCTCTACTGAACTTACCTGAGATGCCTTGCTGACATTCTTGTTGGTGATTTTTAGGAGTTTAGCCTTCCAGGCATCCAGTTTCTCATAAAGTTTGTCTTCGCTTTCCTTATCCCACTGGATATAGTTCTCATCCGGCTGTACGAGGGCAACCAATTTTCCGTCACGCTCGACCACTATGGATTCGCTTACGCCTTCGACATTGTTGATTACATTCTCGATTTCTTCAGGGTAAATGTTCTCGCCTGAAGGCCCGAGTATCATATTGTTGTTTCTGCCTTTGATGGAGAAACGACCCTTTTCGTCCTGAACGGCTATGTCACTGGTGCGGAACCATCCGTCTTCAGTGAATACGCTCTTTGTACGTGCTGGATCTTTGTAATATCCGAGCATAACGTTCGGCCCTTTTGCGATAATTTCTCCTTCTCCAGTCTCAGGATTGACGTTATGCAACTTCAGTTTGACATTATATACTGGATATCCGAATGAACCGACTGTTCTCCAGTTGTGCATAGAATATCCCAGAAGCGGTGAGGTCTCTGTAAGTCCGTATCCGATGGCGTATGGGAACTTCGCCTTGAGGAGGAAATTCTCCACTTCCGGATCCAGTTTCGCACCACCGATGCCGTAGAACGACATATGTCCTCCGAAGGTTGCCTTCAGTTTCATACCGATGATCCTGCACATCAGACCGTTCATATTCTTATTCATCCACGTGAGAGTACGGCTTTTCTGTATTGTAGGCAGGACACTTCCTTTATATACTTTTTCGATGATGAGAGGTACGGTCAGCATTGTCGTAGGCTTCACCATCTTGAGGGCTTTCATAAGCAATGAGGCCACCGGTGGCTTCGGAAGATAATAAACTGTAGCACCGCAATACATAGGATATAGCATACACAGGGTCATCTCCAGAGTATGCGCCATTGGCAGAACAGACAACCATCTGTCCTTATCAGTCCTCTTGCAGGAATGGTAGCAGGAAATTACATTGGAGGCGAGGTTACGGTGGCTAAGAACCACTCCTTTCGCGCTTCCCGTGGTACCTGAGGTGTATATGATCGTGGCGATGTCATCCGGAGTAGGAATGGATGTCCTTCCGTCACAGGTGAATTTCTCATCATTGGACTGCAGTACTTCGAAGGTATCGATATCTATGACAAGAATCATTTTATCGCGGCATTCCTGGCTTACTTTTGAAGCAAGTTTCTGAGAAACGAAGATAACCTTGCTTTCAGAATGCTCGAGAATATTGGTTACCTCGTTAACAGAACTGTCCGGAAGGATAGGAATTGCAATTCTGCCGAATGGGACAATACTGAAAAACGCGACTGACCAGTTGGGCATACTCTGAGAAAGGATGGCGACCTTGTCACCGGCTCCGATGCCATATTGGGTGAGTTTCTTGGACAGGCTGTCGGATTTTCCCTTGAAAGAACTGTAAGTATATCCGCCTTCCTTGGTATCATACCACTGTGTATATTGTTTCTTGGAATATACAGTGGTGGCATATTCATACAGTTTGGCGAGGGTATCTACATATTTCTCCCTCATCCTCTGCATACGTTTGTACAATTGAATCATAAAATCATCATCTTAGTGAGTAATGTATTTTTCAGGATGCTTCCCTACAAGATGCATCTCTTCGTAAAGAGCCTGAATACGTGCCATATCCGCCTTTGCATCATCTGTAAGTTCTACCTTATGGCCGCGGCTGACACGTTTTGTCCTCCAGTCGAAATATCCCATATATACCGGACATCCGACTTGACGTGCGATTGTATGAAAACCGGTTTTCCAACGCTTTACAGGCTTGCGCGTGCCTTCCGGTGCAAGAGCAAGATGCACGACTTTCTGCGCTTTCATTTCCTTTATCACACTCAGTACGACGTTGCTTCCCTTCTTTCTATCTACAGGGATACCTCCAAGTTTGCGAAGCAGCCATCCGAGAGGTCCCCAGAACAATTCCCCCTTGACCATACAGTATGGCTTTCCACCTACTGATTCATAATATAGGTATGAGATTACGAAATCCCAGAATGAGGTGTGCGGAACACCGAGTATTATGCATTTGTCTTCAGGGGCTACTGGATCGACAGCCGTCCATCCCATTGTGCGGAGTAGCCATCCGCAGAATTTTCTCCACATATATAGTATAGGTATTAGATTCCTCGTCAAGTTCGGAATGACATTTATATGTTCACGTCCTCCAATTCCTGTGCTGTTCTGAGGTTGTCAACGATAAAATTCTGCCTTTCGGTGGTATTTTTACCCATATAGAATTCCATTATTTCGGCAATAGGTTCTTCGTCGCTGAGTCTGACCTTGTCAAGACGCATATCCTTTCCGATGAAACCTGTGAATTCGTCCCAGGAAATCTCTCCAAGACCTTTGAATCTGGTGATCTCGACTTTGCCTTTCAAAGACTTGACCGCAGCCTCTTTCTCGTCGGAATTGTAGCAGTAGCGTACTTCGCTCTTGGTCTTTACCCTGAAAAGAGGAGTCTGAAGGATATAGACGTGTCCTCTTCTGATGAGATCCGGATGATATTTCATAAAGAACGTCAGCACGAGCATACGTATGTGCATACCATCGTCATCGGCATCGGTCGCAACGATGATTCTATTGTATCTGAGGTCGTCGATGTCCTCTTCCAGGCCGAGGGCATTGATAAGGAGGTTGAGTTCCTCGTTTTCAGCAATTTTCTTGCGGCTTTCCTTGTAACTGTTGATAGGTTTGCCTCGGAGTGAGAACACAGCCTGCGTTTCAGCATTACGAGCCTTGGTGATTGTACCGCTTGCAGAGTCACCCTCTGTTATGAATATGCTGGTGAGGTCGCGCAGTTCCTCCTTCGCTGCAGGAAGTTTGTCCTTATAGTGATATTTGCAGTCGCGGAGCTTCTTATTGTAAACGCTTGAGCGTTTGTTGCGTTCCTTTGTCTTTTTCTGGATGGACGAAATCTCCTGACGCTCCTTTTCGGACGATACGATCTTGTCCTGAAGTGCAGGGATTATCTCTTTGTGGATATGGAGATAATTGTCGAGATTGGTCTTGACGAAATCGTTTACGAATGATCTGATGGTAGGTCCGATATCATAACTGCGTGTGCCGTCTTCATTCTCTATCTCTGTATTCCACATATATGTCGATCCGAGTTTGGTCTTTGCCTGATTGGCGAAGATAGGCTCCTGGATCTGTATGCTTATGGCTCCGATTATGCCCTGGCGTATGTCCTGAGGGTCGAAGTCCTTCTTTGCATACGTCTTGAAGAATTCCTTGAGTGTTTTGGAAATCGCTTCTCTCACAGCGGCCAGATGGGTTCCTCCGTCCCTTGTGTTCTGTCCGTTGACGAAAGATGTGATATTCTCTCCGTAACTGCTGCCGTGAGTGATGACGATCTCGATGTCTTCTCCTGATATATGTATAGGTGCATAGAATGGTTCTTCCGACATCTTTTCGTTTATCAGGTCGAGAAGTCCGTTTTCAGATTTGTAAGGTGTGCCGTTCAGGTTGAGCGTCAAGCCTTTCTTAAGATAAGAATAATTCTTTATCATAGACTCGACGAACTCGATGTTATATGAATAGCCTACAAACAGGTTTTCGTCAGGAGTGAATTTCACGAAGGTTCCATTCTTCTCCTTTGTCTCCTTCATTCCGTCATTGAGAAGTTTGCCGGCGCTGAATTCGGCGTACGAGCACATTCCGTCGCGATATGCCTCCACGTAGAAGTGTGAGGACAATGCATTCACAGCCTTCAGACCCACTCCGTTCAGACCTACAGACTTCTTGTAACCCTTGGAGTCATATTTTCCTCCAGTGTTGAGTATGCTGACAGCCTTTACTACCGAATTGAGAGGGATTCCTCGTCCGAAGTCTCTGACTGACACCTCCTTATCCCCGACATTTATCTGTATCTGCTTTCCATATCCAGCGGAAAATTCGTCTATGGAATTATCCACTACTTCCTTGAGAAGGACATAAATACCGTCTGCCGGATCGTCTCCGTTACCAAGCGTGCCGATGTACATACCAGGCCTGAGGCGTATGTGTTCTACTCCTTCAAGCGTCCTGATGTTCTCGTCACCGTAATTCTGTATAATTTCGTTTGCCATATTCTTATAAGCACATAATCGTGCAAATATAGCAATTTTTCCCGAAATGCCCATTGTGCCGAACGGAACAAAAATTGTTCGTAAAGTCTGATGCTGGAGGGTTGCTTTGACTTTTTTATTTTTTTTTCATAATTTTGCAGATTGATATAGATTCTTGACCAATGAATTTTAATGTTAGGATGCAGGCGGTAGCCCTGCTGGCTGCTTTATGCAGTCTTATTTGTGCTACTGATGTATCGGCTCAATCATTTGTACGTTATGTCGCTTCCTGCGATCTGGGTACGGATGTTCTGTTTGCTGATTCTGTTCTCACTTCGGTTGTTCTTCCGAAGGGAGTTTATCGTATAGAAGGTAATGAAGATGTAGAGAAGGCTGCTCTTCAGTTGTCTGATGTTCTTGCAGACAAGAGTTGCAGGCTTCTTCGTGTATATGTGTGCGGCAGTGCTTCTCCGGATGGACTGTGGCAGGATAATGCAGCATTGAGTGAAGCACGTACTGATGCAGTGGCTCGGTATCTTCAGTCTGCAACAGGAGTTCCAGCCGGCAAGATACATAAGCATAGCCTCAATGAAGACTGGAGCCGTCTTTATGAACTTGTGGAATCATCAGATATCAAATATCGTGATGAAGTTTTGGATATAATAAGGACAAAATCCTGGGGTGAGCGTAAGCGTGCTCTTCAGGAATTAGGAGACGGATCTGTCTGGGATATCCTCCTTAAAGATTTCTTCCCTCAGATGCGCTGTGTCAGGATAGGTATTTATTGCCTGTGGGAGCCATCGAAGCCTTATCTTACAGTGCCGGAGCCTGTTGAGGATACACTTGCCACTGAAACCTCTTCAGCATCGCTTCCTCCTTTACAGAATGAGGTGACTGACACGGTTTCCGTTGTTGAGGCCGCACCGGAGCAGATATCTGTTCCGATTCCAGCAGCCGACGCGAAAGCCAGCAATGTCATATATATAAGGGATACAGTCTTTGTGGTAAAGGAGACTGTGTATATTCCTGTAGATGGAACTATGAAGATGCCTTCTGCCGGTTATTCTTATTCTGCCCGTGCCCCTCGTGTCCATACCTATTATGATACCCCGTGGATGATGGGTTTCAAGACAAATCTTCTGGCTGATGCGATGGTTATTCCTTCGTTGGGAGTGGAGATCCAACTTGCCGACAGGATGTCGCTGGATATACAAGGATGGTACACTCCGACAAACATTTTCTGCCCGGACAAGAATACAAGCGTTTATGGATTCACTCCAGAACTTCGTTGGTGGACCGGTCAGAGAGCGATGAGCAAAGGTGCTTTCGTCGGACTGCACGCAAGGTTCGCCTGGTACACCCTTCAGTGGACCGACGGGTATCTCTACCAGAACGGAAAAGATGGTGAACATAATGGAGATGCCGGAAATGGTGCTCCAGCCTGGAGTCTCGGCTTTACATACGGCTATTCTATTGCCCTTGACAAGAAGGAGCATTGGGGACTGGAGTTTCTGCTGGGAGTCGGATATGGTAAGTATAAACAGAATCTTGGACTCTGGAATGATGAATTGCAGAAATGGGAACTTGCTGAGTATCAAGATAATACGCATATAGGAATAACAAAGGCTTCCATCAACCTCACATATAGATTTTCAGTGAGGAGAGTGAAGGCTGAATATTATGTTGAATAATAATTCTTAACCAATCAATAATGAGACGAACAAGATTAATTCCGGTACTGCTGGTGTTCCTCTTGTCGGCCTGCAATAAGACAATGATTGACGAACAGTCTCCGTCAGGAAATGTCGGTGAGGTCGAGATCAGTCTGTCGGCAGACGAAAGGGTGGAAATAGTAAGTGCCAAGTCTGGAACAGAAGAGAGTGTTCCTGCTGCGGATGATTTCTGGATCGAGATCTTCAATTCAAAGGAGACCAGAGTTTTCCGTGAAAAGTATTCGGACATTCCAAACGGGCGTCTGACCATCAATCCTGGACAGTACAGGCTTCTTGCCAAGCACGGAGATTCGCTCGGCGTGGGGTTTGCCAAACCGTTCTATATGGCTGACCTGGACTTTGAGGTCAAAGAACAGGAGAGGACTGCAGTCAAGGCCAAGGCTATCCTTTCAAATGTAAAGGTTGCAGTGGAATACGGTGACCAGATCAAGGCAGATTATGATGGTTTTTATACTGTCATAACCAATGTCGGTCATAAAGGCAAGTCGCTGAAGTTTGAAGCGGCGGAAACCCGTCCGGGATATATGCCGGGAGGTGACTTTATGGTTCAGGTATATGCTGAGGTCGATGGTGAACTCAAACGCTTCACATTAAAGGACGACAACGGAGAGCCTATGCTGATAAAGTGCAATCCTAACGATTTCATCACTTTCTATGTAAATACGGGGATAAGTTACGGCGGTCTCTACTTCGGTATAAAGATCGATAACGGCACAGAACTGATCGAGAAGAGTATATCCGTTCCTGCCGATATACTTGATAATGTCAATCCAACCATCAGGCTTTCTTCTTTTGACGATGACGGAAACTATTTTATGACAGACGGTATCAAACCGGATGCAGACGATGTTTCCTTTACCTACAAGGTATATTCCGGAAATGTGAAGAAATGCGAACTTGCGATAGACTGTGACTATCTCGAAAGCATAGGTATTCCTTCTGTAATCGATTTCGCAACTCTGGATGAGTCTGCTCTGGAGGCTCTTCTTGATAAAGGACTCTTCTGGGCGGAATATATGAATGTCGGAGTTGTGGATATCGCAGAGTTTGTTCCGGCTATTGCTGCCGCCTCTCATTATACAGGTCCGGATAATGTAATAGGAACATTCACTCTCACAGTGCAGGATACTGAAGGCGGCTCTATATCCCAGACTGCACGTATCCGTATCAAACCTGATGTTTCTGCTCAGATCAGCCTTAATGATTACGACATTTGGGCAACAAAGGTAGTGTCACCTGTGGTTACTATGAGAGGTGGCAATCTTCAGTCGGCTGTTGTGCAGTCCAGTCTTGACGGAGTCAATTGGAGTGACTTCAGGCCTATGACATCGAATCCGTTCGATATGGGAACCGTGACCGGACTTACCCCTGACACTCAGTATAGCCTGCGTGTTATGTATGATGGATGGCTTCCTGTTTCTGAAGTGCTGACATTCACTACTGAGGACGATACTCAGGTTGGCAATGCAAGTTTTGAAGATTGGACATCGCACGTATTTGAAACAAATTATGATGATATAACCTGGTATCAGCCTTGGACGACAGATCAATGGTGGGATACAAACACAACTGAAACCCTTCGTACCGGTCTGACAGTAGGATATCTTTATTTCAAGTCGTTCGGCTGTGTACAATATTCTGTAGATGCACATTCCGGCAGCCGTTCCGCTCAATTGACCTGTGTCAATGTCGGAAATGAAAACAGCGAATGGGCTACTAACGGAGCCTGGAGAGTCGGAGAACTCTTCATAGGACGCGGAGATGAAGCAAAGGAACTCAATACGTTCAACCGGGTGTCTGACGGGCATAGTTTCCCTTCACGTCCGACATCTATGACATTCTGGTATGAATATGCTCCATATACATCGTCGGATGCATTCTCTGCTGAAATCAGTATAAAAGCGGAAGACGGAACCGTACTGGCTACTTCATATTCGACCGGTTCGTCAAAATCGCAGTGGACGAGTATGACTCTGCCTTTGAATTATACGGTGACGAATAAGAAGGCAGCCTCTGTTCATATAACATTCAAGTCCTCAGTTTCTTCTTCACACGACTGTGAGGTTCACGGATTTATGGATTTCTCTCAGAACGGCCCTTATCTTGAAATAGCCGGAGAGACAAAAACCGGAGACAATCATCAGATCAAACTGAGTGCAACTCTTAGGATAGACGATGTTCAACTGAATTATTAATAGGAACGACAATGAAAAAAATATATATATCATTAATAATGGTTGCAGCAGTCTTGCTGCCAGGCTGTAACAAGCCTCTGATGCAGGGCGGAGATTCTGCCAAGGGCAAAGGAGAGGTGTCTTTCGACATCACTGCATCCGGAGAATATGTGACCATAACAAAGGCTGCGGCAGATGACAATGCCAATGTTAATGAGTTTACAATAGATATCGTCAACAAGGCTGGTGGTGAAACAATCAGTTATGACCGTTTCGGTGATATGCCTCACGTAATGGAATTCCCTTCGGGACAATATACGCTTACTGCGATGTCGCCGAATGTGCTTCCTGCAGCCTTCGACCTTCCTGTATATGGAAAGGTTCACGATTTCACGGTAAGAATCGGAGAGGTGACAAGCGAGAAGATTGAGTGTACTCTTCAGAATATGAAGATAACTTTCAGCCTTTCGCAGGCCTTCCGCACGGAATTGGAGTCATATACCATCAGCGTGTCGAACGGTAATTTCGCATCCAATACCCTCCAGTGGACAAATGTGGCTGCTTCGTCAGGTTCGGAAAGAATTACGGATGATATAAACAAGGCCGGTTATTTTTCCGTCGCTCCTCTTACAATCCGCGTTGATGCGAAGAGGGCTATTGACGATTCTGAAGCATATCACGAGATAAAGATAACTGACGGAAAGGCTCAGGATCATTTCAAAGTGAGTCTTGATGCCAAGGTTACAGGAAATGCCGGTTTCACTCTTGATATCGATTATTCTGTGAACGACCGTGACCAGGATGTGTATATACCAGGGTTTGGTGAAACTCCTGTACCGGGAGAAGACCAGGATCCTGACCAGGGTGGCACTACCGGTCCAGACCAGAGTGGCACTACCGATCCAGACCAGGGTGGCACTACAGACCCTGATCAGGGTGGCGATTCTGGTGACGATCCAGCCCCTGGCACAGATGGAGGAATGGAACTTCTGTGGCCAGCGAACCCTAGTCTTGGACAGGTTGATATAGTGGATGGTATGTCTGTGGAACTTACGCTGAATGTTCCGGAAGGAATAAAGGAGTTTACTATTGATGTGACTTCCGATACACAGATGTTCCTCTATCTCGTGAGCCTTATGACAAGCACTCCGCAGAATATGGGCAGCATAGAGTCTGTTCATATCGACCTCATAAATGATCCGACATCAGTCACTGCAATGAAGGATGTGGGACTTAAGACAGGCAATGAACTCAAGAATCAGACTACAGTCGGATTCAGCCTTTCGTCCCTTATACCTATGATTCCTTCTGCAGGACAGGCGGGTCCAAATACAAATCATACATTCAAATTGAATGTAACTGACAACGCTGGAAATTCGAAGTCCTGGCCTCTTACATTCCACGTACCGGCATAAATCATCACTAAACGGACAATCAAAAGATGAAAAGAAATATATCAATCATTCTAATGGCCTTGTCTGCCCTTTTTGTCTTCTCGGGATGCAATGATGTCGTCCTCGAGGAAGGTAATCAGGAGATT
Organism: Candidatus Cryptobacteroides sp.; assembly: GCA_045635205.1. Lineage (GTDB taxonomy): Bacteria > Bacteroidota > Bacteroidia > Bacteroidales > UBA932 > Cryptobacteroides. The sequence continues at coordinate 15,748 of JAZRBS010000059.1, forward strand.
GGCTATCTGAGTGTCAGTCTGGGAAGGGATGATGCCGTCATTTCGAAGGCAATAACGGATCCTTCTGCGGATATGGCTTTCAAGGTGGAAGTGTACAAGGGTAATGAACTTGTCGCTTCTACAGATGATCATCGTAAACTTACCGAATTGGCTCCTCTGACACTTCGCGTCGGAACATATAGAGTGGTAGCAAGTTACGGTGATAACAAGACCGGTTTCGATGCTCCGTATTATGTGGGTGTATCGGAAAATGTCGTGGTAGAGAGGGATAAGGTGACCAAGTCGGAAATCGTATGTACTCTTGCAAACGTAATGGTTACAGTGAATTTCGATGAAACCATTAAGTCAAACTTCAAGTCATATTCAGTATTCGTTGAAGATGGAACCGCCAATGGAGGTTTGACCTTCTCGGCAGGAAACCTTGGCGCAACAGGTTATATTCCTGCCACCGGAAAACTGGAATGGGAACTCACTCTGGAAAAATCCGATGGAAAGCCTTATAAGACATCAGGTTCATACGACAAGGTTCAGGCAAGACAGCATTTCAATCTCAATTTCTCTCTTGAAGAGATGGAAGAGAGCGGCTATGGAGCCATCAGGCTTGAAGTCAATGACGAACTTGTCGAGCAGGAATTCAACCTTGAACTGGATTTCTCGGAATCAGAACTGCCATCATTCTCATCCAATGACGGCTTCAATGTGACTAACCAGATGTCGCTAATTGTCGGTGATGAAAGTGAGAAGATTCTGACATTCACGGCACCGGAGGGTATCAGATCTATGATTCTTGCAGTTGATGGCAATGTTGCGACCCGATCAGATGTTCCTATGAAATGGTATGAACTTGTCGAGGCTTCAGACGAAGTCATTGCGGAACTTGCTGCAAAGGGAATCAAGACACAATCTATTGCCTTTGGTGCTACATCCGCATCGGTGGATATGACGGAATATATAAGTGTTCTTCCTCCGGGAAATTACAACTTTGATGTCACTGTTTATGACACCAAAGGTCACGTGTCCGAATGTCCTATCGACTTCAATGTCGTTTCCGACTTCAATGCAGAAATCACAGAAGTTACTCCTTGGGCTGAATTTGCAGTTATAAAAGGTGAATATTTCAGCGAGACGGCTCCTGAAGCGGGTATCTTTATGTACAGGAAGGCATCGGAGTCTTCGTGGAAGAGATTTAGTTCACCTCTTGTATGCAATGCCGCGTCAAAGACATTTACGGGTGAAATCGGAGGACTCGATCCGGAATGCAAATATGTAATAAAGGCTGTATCAGCGGATGAAGCATCTGCCAAGGAAGTGGAATTCACGACTGCCAAAGCACAGACGCTTTATAATATGTCATTCAATGACTGGTACCAGGACGGTAAGGTATGGTATCCGTTTGCCAAGGGAGCAAGCCCTAATGTCTGGGACTCGGCCAATACGGCCACGGCTTCGTTCGGAGGTTCTTCTACAACTCCGGAATATTCGCACGTTGTATCCGGAACGGCTGCGAGAATGGAAAGTAAGTATGTCGTAATCGCATTTGCAGCCGGCAATATTTATACTGGTAACTTCGGTTCGATCAACGGTCTCGGTGCAATCCTTGACTGGGGAGCCTCATTCTCTTCACGTCCTGTTGCATTGAAAGGATGGTATGACTATTCTCCTGCTGCTATAAACAGAACAAAATCCCCTTATGATGGTCTCAAGGGTCAGAAAGATAAATGTCAGTTGATGGTTCTCCTGACAGATTGGACAGAACAGTTCGAAATCAATACTACGGATGGAAAATTCGTCGATTTCGACAATGATCCTAATATCATCGGATACGGAAAATATCAGTCCGATGTCACTACCGGAGGTTATAGGGAATTTGTAATACCTATCGAATACAGGAATTCAAGGACTCCTAAATATATTGTGATAGTCGCAGCGTCAAGTTACCTGGGAGACTATTTCACAGGAGGAGAGGGAAGTACGCTCTATGTCGATGAATTCTCGTTGGAATATGATGTAACCAGGCTCACAGAGGAGCAGAAGGCTAAAGTAAACTACAGATAATGAAAAGGATAATTGCAGCAATTTCGATGCTTTGCATCTGTCTGGCGGCAACGGCGGGGGGAAGATACCCATCGCCAAAGCCGTTCGATAGAGGCATTGGAAAGGCGAACTCGCTGTTCATCCCGAAAGGATCGGTAGGCGGCGGCCTCTCAGTATCATACAGCAGTTACCGATTCGGTAATGGCACTGATGATGCTGGCTACAAGATGCTTTTTTCTCTTCTGGACAATGTCTATGCTGATATGCAGTCGTTTGGTATTGCACCTTATCTGTCATACTTCGTTGCGGACAATCTATCTCTCGGACTTCGTTTTGATTATGACAAATCGGGATTCGATCTTGACGGACTTGATCTGGCATTGGGCGATCTGATGACATTGAATGTGACTGATATGAACTATCTCAAACAGTCATATTCAGGATCCATTACTCTGAGAAACTATATGCCGATTGCCGACAGCAGGCGATTTGCAATGTTTGCAGAGATCAGAGCAACCGGTTCGTATGCACAGTCGGAGTCGTATAAGGTGCAGGATGGTAAAAAGTATGGTACCTATCAGGATATCTACAAAGGCTCTTTGAGCCTGGTGCCTGGCCTATGCTGTTTCGTGACCAATGAGGCGGCTCTGGAAGTCTCTGTAGGAGTTCTGGGATTCACACATCAGAAGACTGTTCAGACGACCAATCAGGTTGAAGTCAGTCAGATGGTACAGAACAATGGCAGTTTCAAGATTAATCTTCTTTCGGTGAATATGGGAGTGTCAGTATATTTCCAGACCGGAAGAAACAAGCCAAGGAGGTAGCCGATGAAAAAGTTTCTGTATATAGCGGCTGTTGCTCTCCTTGCAGTGTCCTGCCTGTTTGATAACGATATGGCATATCCTGACGTTCCTGCCCTGATCGAAAATTTTGAGGTGGAAGGTCAAGTGTCGGCAAATATCGATAATGATAAGAGGAGCGTGTCATTGGTAATCGGTGAACGTGAGGAATTGTATCATCTGAGGCTTAAGAATATAACTTTAAGCGAAGGAGCGGTACTTGTCGATTCTCTCCCGGAATATCTTGATCTTACCGATACACTTCGCATTACGGTACGCACATACGTTGACTATGAGTGGACGGTGACAGCAACCCAGCCGATAGCAAGGTATATCAAGGTGGATAACCAGATAGGTGATGCTGAACTTGATCTTGAAAAGAGGGATGCGATAGTATATGTGTCAGAGTCTCAATCTCTTGCGAATGTGAGATTCCTTGATGTAAAACTTGAGCCGGAAGGCTCCGAAGTCCTTTCTACGACCAGTGCTGCTGCAGGTGGAGAACTCAAGACAGTAAAATGTTCTTTCCCTATGTCGCTGGACTGTGTACACGGACGAACCTTCCTGGTTGAATACGATGATGCTCTGTACGAATGGACATTGAAGGTCCTGAAAAAGAAGATCAGCCAGCAGATTTCCTCTGTGGAACCTTGGTGCAGGTCTGCAAAAGTCTATGGACTTTTCTCCGGATCCGGCACTCCGTCACTGGAATACAAGAAGACTTCGGATACTGACTGGACGACCGTGGAAGGTGCTGTTGTCAGCGGTGTCGGTATATCGGCGGACATAAAAAATCTAGAAGAAGGCACTGAATATGCTGTCCGTGTGGCTGAGGATGGAGCATATAGTGATGAATATGTCTTCAAGACCGGTCTCCCTGTACAACTAGCAGATATGAAATTTGACAACTGGTATCTTTCCGGGAAGATATGGTATCCATACGCTGAAGGAACAAATAATCCGGTATGGGATTCTGCCAATCCCGGTGCTGCTACATTCATCGGCTCATCCACGACGCCAGAAGAAGAATTTGTGGTAAAGGGCAAGGCTGCCAGATTGGAAAGCAAGTATGCGGTAATAGCCTTTGCTGCCGGTAATATTTACACAGGAAAATTCGGAAAGATTGCAGGAATCGGTGCGGAACTCGACTGGGGAGTGCCTTTCGATGGTCGTCCTAAGGCCTTGAAGGGATGGTATAGTTATTCTCCAAAGAAGATTGACAATGCCAAGGAACCTCATACCGACAAAATGGGACAGCCGGACAAATGCCAGATACTTGTCTGTCTGACTGATTGGGATCAGCCTTTCAGAATCAATACGACAACAGGTCATTTTGTCGATTTTGAAAACGATCCGCACATTATCGCATACGCGAATCTGCAGTCGGACGAGGCAACTGACGGCTACGTGGAGTTTACACTTCCTCTTGAGTATCGAAGCGGCCGGACACCGAAATATGCTGTCATAGCCTGTGCAGCCAGTTACCTCGGTGACTATTTTACAGGCGGAGTCGGCAGCCTTATGTACGTCGATGAATTTGAATTTATATATGAATAAGATTATTAACGAATAAATTTCTAAACCAATGAAAAAGACAATTATTTTTGCAGCATCGCTGCTTGCACTTGTTGCTTGTAACAAAGAAGTCCTCATTACAGGAAACGGATCGGAAGTGGGATATATTTCCTTCGACCTCTCTGCTGAAGATGGAATCAAGGTTCAGACCAAGGGTGACGTAAGTGATTTTACTTTATATTCGATTTTTATAGGTGGCAGTGAATATACATACGATCAGATAAATGGAAAGACTCTTTCATTTGCCCCTAATTCATATCAGGTTTATGCTGAGAATTATACTCTTGCTGAAGCAGAAACCGGAAACGGTAAGATCAGAATCGCTTCACCAGCCTATACTGTAAATGTTCAGGCAGGACAGGTTGCGTCTCAGACTGTTGAGTGTACTCCTCAGAGTGCTGAAGTCAAGGTTGTTTATGATTCTTCTTTCGAAAGTGTATTCACTGGCCAGATATTTACTTTGAAGAAGACAGATGGTACCAATAGAGCGGATGGCAAAACTCAGATGCTGACTTTGACAGAGGATACACCTGTCTATTGGAATGTTGCAGAAGACGCAGGACTTTCATTGGCATACGGCATCCAAGGTACTCATTCTACTCAGGGTGCCAAAACTTATGGCGGAACAATTACCGTTAAGAAGGCTTGCTCTTATACTATAACAGTTACGCAGACTTCATCAAAGGGTGATGTTCAACTTACAATTACTGCTGTTGATACTATGACTGATATGGAACAGACCATCACACTTGATCCTTATTCCGATCAATCCAGTGCGTCTGATCCTGTAGAGAAAAACAAGTAACAGATGCCTATCAATCAAAACATAACATTTAAAAAACTTGTCAGTGCCTTTGCTTTGTCTGCAATGGCATTGGCAGGGCTTTTTGTGTCGTGTGCCCAGATTGAAGAAAATAATGCCGGAAAGACAGCATATCTTGACTTTTCGGCCATTTCGGTTGACTACACCGTTGAAAACCTGACTCCTACAAAAGCATCGGTCCCGGATAGCGACCTTCCGGAGGCAGGAGATTTTACCATCCGTATCTCAGGACAGGGAGGGGAGCCTATTGTCTATGAGCCGGGAACTCTTCCTTCTGCAGTGGAACTTGCGCCGGGAGAATATTCCGTCGAGGCCGTTTATGGCGAGAATACATTCGGCGAACCATATTTCTACAAATCAGTTCAGGTTTCCCTTTTGCCGGAAGATAAGAAGACAGTTCCATTGACAGACATCACATTGGGGAATGCGATGCTTGCCGTTACGCTTCCAGATGATTTCGGAACCCATCTGACAGTCTCATCTATCGTGGCTGGCGATTCGAAAGGAGGCTCGATGAACATTGAAACAGGCAGATATGTTTATGTACCGTCAGGATCTGAAGTGTATGTAACCTTCAACGGAACCAACTCTGCCGGTCAGAATAAGTCGATAAAAGTAACGCTCGGAACACTTAAACCGCAGTGTGCATATAACATTGTCTGCAATCTGGACCTTCCAACATTATCGTTTGCGGATCAGAGAGACGGTGCCTGGGCTGGACGATTGTACCTTACCTCTCTTGCAAACAGCGATAAGACAATGGATATGTCGGCTGTAAAGTATATGCTTTCATCCGATGGGGGAGCCTCGTGGGCTGAAACCGTTCCTGAACAAAAGGAAGGATATTGGCTTATCAGCGGTCTGGACGAAAACAAGACATATTCAATCAAGGCGGTTCTTGGAGAACTTGTCAGCAATTCTTGGACATTTGAACCATCCGAGTCATCGTCTCTGGCTCTTTCTCTCGCACATACGAAAGACAGTTCCGGCAATCTGGACGGCACAAAAGCCACGGTATCCGGCGATGTACCATATCCTACAAGACTTGCAGGCCTGATATCTTCAAAGGGAAGTTATGGAGCGGAACTTACCGATGCGGGAGGCAATGTAGTCCGTACTCTGTCTGCAAAAGCAGGGGAGATGGCTGTTGCCAACAACTGGCCATACCTCTCACAGGGCACATATACCCTTAAGCCATATTACCAGATAGGTGAAGAGAAGATGTATCTTACTGCAAATCCATCTGCTGTTTCACCTGCCCCAGTCTTTACTGTCAAAGCCAATGCAGAGACAAGTTACAGCAGGTATATTGCAGGATCATCCAATAAGAATGATTCCGGAACTGGTGATAAAGTTATGAATATCAGCGCTTCTGTCTCTATTTCAGATGTTGTTCTCGGTAATGGCAACTATTCAGGTAAGAAGACGGTCAGCCTTACATACGACGGTATCAGTATGCTTACTAGCGATGCTTTGACCTCTCGCACTGTAGTGCCGACGACATTAGTTGCTTCCGGAACACAGGATCTCACAGGCCAGGCTTGGGGCACTCACACCCTGTCGGCATCTGTCACCTTCGACGGCATAACATCCAGCAGTTCCATTCAATGCCACGTCACCGGAATACCATACAGTTATGATTTTGTCGATGGTTCGCTGGATCAATATAGGTCAGATGGATGGTCAACTAATGGGACTTTATCTGTGACGAATCAGTCTCTTGCGGGTAGAGATGAAACATTGGTTCTGACAGACACTAAATTATCCGGCTCAGAAAAGTCGGGATTTGTTGTATCTCCGAAATTTTTTATTCCAGAACATAGTACTATTTATGTTCAACCATCAATAATCAGGAGTGTTTATTCGACTGCTGATTGGGGAAGAGGTAAAACCAGAACCGGATATGTCGGACCAGTGTCTTCTACTACATCCTCATCGACAGCAGTCTCATACACTACTAGTGGAGGAAATAGTACCGCTGGAACAGAGTATGGAGGTGGAGAATGGCTTACAGCATTTGGTATTACTGAGTCTTCACCATATATCAGTATCAGTTGTGATTTGCACGGAAGAGCGACTGGAGCATATTATTTTTTACACGAAGCACATTTCAGGTATAATTAATTTATAATCTGATTGGGATTAAAATGTGACAGTGACCCGGAAGCAGACATAATGCTTCCAGGTCACTGTCACAATATGGATATCAATGATACTACATTTGTTGCACCTATAATTCAGAAAGTTCTTTGCCGATCTGACGGATTGTTCCCAGGATTATCTCCTTCCTTTCTTCAGAAGTTTTCTTGAGTCCGCTATGTATTATAGATTTCTCCATTCGCTACGCTTAGTCGAAATGACAACGAGTACTTTTAGTCAGTCTGTTGTATTATGAAATTTGTTCTGTATTTATAAAAATCAAACAAACTGTTCTATATTGAATGAAGGCTACATAAATATCATTGTGCCGAATCCTGCAGCCATTGCCACGAGACAATTGATCAGTTTGGCTTCTATGAAACTTCTTTTGCTTTCTGCCAGAAGAGGAATGGACGCGTGTCCGTCCTGAGATATGCTGCTGGCAAGAAGAACAGGAAACGGAACCACTCCTGCAGCAAACAATGTGACGAAGATGAGATGCGGTCCTGATTCCGGGATAATACCGATCAGGGTTGCCAGAATAATCATCAAGGCGGTATTGTCACTTATCCATCGGTCTATCTCGATATACTGAAGTGCAACTCCGATTACCAGCAGTACACCGAAGGTCCAGGCAAATATCGTCGGGAGATGTTTGCGGATTATGTGATTCCAAAGATGTTCCTCGACGAAATGGTCTGAACCAAGCAGGAGGACGGCAAGTACGAACAGACTAAGTCCGGCAAAAAGTACGTTCATCCAGTCTTCACTCAGCAGGTCAAAAGAAACTGTTTTGTGTTCGTGATGATGATGCTCTCCGTGGTGACAGTGTTCGCACGTTTCAGTGCCTTCTGTGTGGGCACTGTGATCGTGTCCAAGATGCCCGGTAGCAAGTGCGGCTATGAAAATGGCCAGTCCGGCAAACATCACGATTCTTTTCCAGCCGAAATGCCTTTTGCTACCTTTGATCTTATGTTCTTCCTCGTGTTCTTCTTCGTGTATGATATATCCATCGTGACAGTCGGTCTCGGCGCCGCATTCGTCGTGATCCGTCTTTGTGCATCGTGACCTGTGCATCCTGTCATAAATCCTGTCGATAATGATTCCTACTGCGACTGCAATGACGAAAAGCACAGCAAAAAGAATCAGGGCTTGTTCCGGAATCATTGCGAGCATAACGAAAGCCTCATCTCCTGAAGATGCTATCATCATAGCCACAAGTGCTCCGAAACTGAACATCCTGTGTGTATATAAGGAGACGGTCGCAAATCCTCCCATACATCCTGGAATCGATCCGAGGATTGCTCCGAAAACGACCTGGCCGATCCTGGTCTTTCGCAAACTTTTGAAAAACATCCCTTTGGATTCTATATTCAGGGATTCAATCATCATCATCATCACAACAACAAGTCCGGTGATGAGGATGGAATTGCGTAAAATGTCGATGAAAAGATGCATTATTCCAAGACTCCTGAAATAAAAAGATTCACAATAGGGCGAAGAGGAGAGTTCGTTGTGAGTGTCACAATTTTCAGACACTCTCCCTTAGGCATATCCTTGGTGTCGAGATGTACGCGGAAAGATACTTCCTCTCCTGGATCTGCGGCAGGAATGTCGCTATGTGAGTAGCAGCAGGCATCAACATCCACCTTATATATGCAGAAGCAGGATTTTCCTTCATTCTTAAGAGTGAATGTGGCGTGAATTCCGGTGCCAACCTTGACTTTACCGAAATCGAATGTGCTGCTTTGAAACCTTGGCATAGATCCTTGGCCGATTTCATCTTCTGTAAGATTCTCGAAATTCTCCTTGGTGAATGCCCAGGCGCTTATTTTACGGGTGCTGCCGGCATCTGTCACGGTTTTACCGTTCAACAGGGGAGTCGCCTGATAATTGTTTCTACCCCATTTCCCTCTGTCAGCATTGACGGTAATGGCCATTTCAGAAGTGCTCTTTGCCGGTATCGGGTTGGGAGTGACGATAATGTCCAGATTGTCTTCAACGTCCTTGAAATCCAAATGAAGCGGAGAGGATGACAGGTTGGCAACAAGAACGGTTTCCGTCTTGCTTTTGCCCTGTTCCAGATTACCGACCTTGATATAGGTCTCTTTCAATCCGAGACTTCCGATATGTGCTGGGTACTGTACCTCCAATGGACGTTTTTTCTCAATGGATATACCCTTGAGTTTCAAGATAAGAGGTTTCTTTAAACTCGAGATATAGACCGTGATGCTTTTGTCAAAGGGGTATGGCCCCTCGTCATTGGAGTATGTAATGGATATTTTACCCTGTTCTCCTTTCTTCAATGGCTGTCGTGTCCATTCGGCATCAGTACATCCGCAGGATGTGGTGACATTATATATGACGCAAGGATCGTCTCCTGTATTGGTGATGGTGTAATCGCAGGATACGGGGCCGCTGTCGAGCAGGATGTCTCCGAAATCGTAGGTCGTCTTGTCGATTTCTAATGAGGGACTGATTTTGACCTGGGCGTTCAGAGCAGCAGGAGTTGCATATAATATGGCTGTCAAGGCCAGAATAAAATATATCGCGTTTTTCATAATATCATTTATGAGTGACTTCCTGATGGAAATGATCTGTATTTGGACAAAGATAGCACAAATCGTTCTAACTCTATGTTTGAATATCGAAAATATTGTCTAAATTTGCAGTCAGATGCCTTTGTGGCATTTGCTTTGACTACATCAACATTTAAAACAATAAGAAAATGGCTTACAGAATTACAGAAGATTGCGCGGCTTGCGGAACCTGCTTGCCAGAGTGCCCAGTTGGCGCTATTTCAGAAGGTGACATCTACAAGATTGATCCTAACGTTTGCATTGACTGCGGTACTTGCGCAGACGCTTGCCCAATGGGTGCAATCGTTCCAGGTGAATAATCACTGATTTCCGGATTCCGGAATTGCAAAAAAACTCCACGGCTGAATGAACAGCCGTGGAGTTTTTGTATTGTATGTCCCTTTCGGGATCACACCTACTCCTTAGGAGCAGATGTGACCTCGATCAGGTTGTTCTGTGCAAGGATAGCCTGAAGCACTGTCTTGACATCCTCTGGTGTCACACTGTTTACAGCAGCCTCGTACTCTGCATCGTAGTCGATGCCGTAGTCATAATACTGGCTGAGGTTGCTCATCCAATATGAGTTGCTGATTCTTGATTCAGGAATGTTCTTCTTGAAGTTCTCGATAGCCATATTGAACTTATCCTCTTCCGGACCGTTCTCAGCAAGTTCCTTCAGACCCTTGATAGCAAGTTCACGGAGTTTAGGAGCCTGCTCAGGATTTGTGTCGAAGTAAACCTGGATAAGAGCCCTTGCGACAGGTCCTCTCTGTCCTACCATCGCAACACCTACACCGTATGTGCCGCCTTCCTCCTCGCGGATGGTCTTAGTATAGATCATATCGAGTACATACTTAGCAACTTCAAGAGTAACCTCGGTCTTAGTGTCGATCGGCATATACGCTGTGTAGAGTTGGAGAACGGTTGACTTAGGAGTCTCCATAGGGATTGCTACGTTCTCATCAATCTCACCCTTTGCAAAAGAAATAAGGTTCGCCTCGTTGAGTTCATCAGCCTTCTTGCCCTTTGCAATAGAACCGAAATACTTCTCTACCATTGGCTTGACGGTTGCTGGATCAACGTTTCCGACAATTCTGAGAGTCGCTCCTGCAGCATCCTTGAATAGTTCGCGATATACTCTTTCGATTGTAGCAAGATCAGCCTTGGCAAGAGTCTCCTCACTGAGTTCTACAACGCGAGGATTATTGTCATAAAGGATCTTGTTCATCGCGTTCTGGAAGATGAAGTCAGGATTGTTTGCAATATTAGGAAGGAGAGCCTTTATCTGCTGGATACCTGTCTGATACTCGTTTTCATCGAAACGTGGGTCTGCAAAATACAGGTAAGCCAACTGGAAGGCTGTTTCGAGATCCTTAGGTGTGCTAGAACCGCTGAGTCCGTGCTTTGTGCCGCCAATATATGGAGTTACACTGAGATTCTTGCCGGCAAGCATCTTAGGAACTTGAGTGCCGGAGAATTTCGAGATACCTGAATTATTCTGGAAGAGAGCCCAGATATTGTCTTCGAATGAAGGCATATCCTCTGTTGCGATGAGAGTCTTTCCACCGTCGAATGAGAGGTTGAAGAGCACCTGATCCTGCTTGTGCTGGGTAGGGAGAACCACCACCTTGACACCATTCTTGAGGATCCATTCTGTCGCACCGTAGATAGTCTCCTTCTCTTTCTTTACCTTAGAACCCTTGAGTTCGCCGCTGATGAGAGGCTCATTAAGATTCTCTTCAACATTGGCTGCAATTTCTGTGTTCTTTACTGCAGCGAGTACGGAAGCGATTTCCTGCTCTGTAGGGTTTGCAAGACCTTCTTTTTCAGGGCCATTGTAGAGAACGACCATATTCTCGTCAGTGATGAGTTGTGCTGCGATCTGATTGAGCACTGCAGCGTTGATGTTTGCGCAGAGCATCTGGGCGAGTTGGAGTTCCATTGCAGGCTCCATATATGGTGTGTTGTCGTAGAAGTTATAGAGGAGCGGATAAACGAACTCAGCATTCTTACGTGTAGGTGCAGCCTCGACAGCACGTTCGTAGTTGCTGATGATGTTGTCCTTAGCGCGCTGAACCTCGCCATCGGTGAAGCCGAATCTCTTCATCTTCTCGATCTCTGTCATAAATGCAGCGAATGCATTGATGGCATCACCTTCCTTGAAGGAAACAGAACCCATAACTGCGTCGCAAGAGTTGCAGAGGTTGCTGATGTAGAAACTTGCTCCAAGGAACGGTGCATCTGGCTTTGATGTGATGTCGTTGAAACGCTCCCTCATAATGAGACGGACATACGACTTGATGATATCCATCATAAACGCAATGTCGGTGTTCATAAGTTCCTTCGGCATAGGCTCGCTCTTCCACATAACCTCCACGCTTGAAGATGTAGCCTCTGGGTCTGTGATGATACCGATAATTGGCTCTGCATTGTCCGGAATCTTGTGAAGAACCTTAGGCTGAGGATTCTCGACAGCAGGGATGTCTGCGAAAATGGTCTTGAGTTTTGCTTCAACCATATCCACGTCAACATCACCTACAACGATTACAGCCTGAAGGTCAGGACGACACCAGGTCTTATAGAAGTTTGTAAGGCTTTCGTAAGCGAATGTCTTGAGTTGCTCTTCGCCTCCGATGAGTGTTCTCTTTGCGTAAGGAGTGTCACCATAATAATAAGGAAGCGACTTCTCGAACATTCTCCAGTTTGCGTTTCTTCTTGTACGCCTTTCCTCAAGGATGACGCCTCTCTCAGCATCGATTTCCGCAGGGTCGCAGGTAACGAAGTGAGAATAGTCGTGAAGAACGAGGAGGCAGGAGTCTATGATGCTCTCTCTTACCACAGGGATATTGTTGAGCATATACTGGGTCTGCTCGAAACCGGTCGAAGCATTGATGTTCCTTCCGAATTCTGCTCCGATGCTCTGAAGCCAGTCGAGGAGGGTCTTGCCAGGGAAGTTCTTTGTTCCGTTGAAGCACATATGCTCAAGGAAGTGTGCGAGACCGTCCTGATCATCAGTTTCCTGGAATGCTCCTACATCAGTTGCAAGATAAAACTCCGCTCTTTGTGCGGGCTGTTCGTTGTGACGGATGTAATAGGTCATACCGTTGTCAAGTTTTCCTGTCCTTACAGCAGGATCATTTGGAAGCGGTGTCTGACTGAATGCTGTTGCTGCAGCGAAAATTGCCGCAATGAAAATGAATAAACGTTTCATACTTTAAATGATTATGTTCGTTTTGGTTGTAATTGTCTGCATTATTTGACGAACAAAAGCCGTATAAACTACAAATATAAATAAAAAGTTTATAAAAACTTTTGAATTTCTTAACTTTGTGGAAAATGACCGGTTATGCTTGAGGATTTCAGATTGAAGGTTTTTATGGCAGTGGCCAAAGAGGGCAGTTTCACGAAAGCAGCCGCCTCTCTTGGTGTTTCTCAACCTGCTGTCAGTCAGAATGTTGCCGATCTGGAACGAATCACCGGGCGGAGACTTTTCGAGAGACTTCGTTCTGAAGTTGTTCTTACTCCTCAAGGAGAAGTGTTCAGGCAGTATGCTGATTCTATGCTCTCTTTATGTGATTCGGCTGAAAATATGTTCTCCGTTTTCCAGCCCTCTGTAGTCAGGGTTGCTGTGTCGGAAGAACTTTATGCTAATTATGTCGCTCCAATGCTTGAGTCTTTTGTCACTGTACATCCGGAAGTGTCGTTTGAACGTTCGATATTCGAGGATGCCGATCTTACTTTGACTCTGAGCAAGGCTCCGGAATCAATATTTGAATTACCTGCAGATTCCATTGCCCGAATGCGGCTTTCTGTTTCATTGCCACAAAAACCGGGTGACCTTAAGGCCACCCGTGAAAAAACGTCATATTTCGATGTTCTCTTCCAGCCTTCGCCGGCATTTGCCTGCACAAGGTTGTGCCGTGTATTGAAAGAGTTCCTTACTTCGTTCTGATTCCCTCCAGCCAGCGTTCGAGTGATGCTTCGAATTCAGGACGTGCGTATGAGAAATTATCTTTCCCTTTTCCCTTGTATTTTTCAGATGAGAAGCCCCAGCCGTGTCCTCCGGATGGATAGATGTGCATTTCCACAGGAACTTTGTGCTTAAGGAGACTTTCATAGTACATAATGCTGTTCTCCACAGGCACTGTCCTGTCGTCCGTACAGTGGACAAGGAAAGATGTCGGTGTGTTCTCGGTCACTTGATTCTCGATAGAGTATCTGTATTCAAGTCCGGCAGTACCTTCCTCACCTATAAGACAGGTTCTTGTGCCGTTGTGAGTCAAAGCCTTATCCATTGTTATCACAGGATATATGAGTATCGAAAAGTCGGGACGCGTGGTGCTGTCTGTGTATAGATTGGTTGCGCTTGCCGCCAGGTGACCTCCTGCCGAAAATCCCATCACTCCGATCTGATCCATACCCCAATCTGCTGCGTTTGCACGACAGTAGCGGAATACGTTCTGAACATCTCTGAGAGGTATCTCCCAGTGTCCGTTAGGGAGTCTGTATTTGACTACGGCCACAGATACGCCTCTTTCAAGCATCCACTCAGCGACGTAGGTGCCTTCGTTGAAGGAGGATACGTGCCAATAACCACCTCCCGGACAAACTACAACCATCTGTCCGTTCGGATTTTCAGGAAAATACAGATCCACTCGTGCATTGTCTCCAATGTATGTGAGACTGCCCCATTGATCCACTGTCTCTTCTCTGGTAAATCCGTTTGATTCAAGAGGACCGAGTGCTCCTTCCAGACCTTTATTGATATTCTGCCCTTCAGGATATAGTCTCAGAGTCTGGTCTGGTTTTGCTTTGCAAACCTCCTGCCCCTGGCTATAAAAACCCGGCGCAGCCAATAAGGCTGCGCTGAGTAATATAAAAATGATTTTTCTTTTCATTATTTAGCAAGTCTCTTATATGTCTCAAGACGAACTTTTGCGAATTCCTCTGTCTTCTGGAGGAGTTCATCCGCAGAGTCTGGATACATCTTGTAGAGAGAAGCGAAACGAACCTCGCCCTTGAGGAAGTCCTGGAACTTGCTCCAGTCAGGCTCCTTGCTGTCGAGAGTGAACGGATTCTTGTCAGTTCCCTCGAGTGCAGGATTGTACCTGTAGAGGTGCCAGTAACCGCATTCTACGGCAAGTTTCTCCTCCTTCTGGCTCAGACCCATACCTGCCTTGAGACCGTGGTTGATACAAGGTGCGTATGCTATGATGAGTGATGGTCCGTCGTATGCCTCAGCTTCCTTGATTGCGTTGAAATACTGTGCTGGAGATGCTCCCATTGCTACCTGTGCAACATAAACATAACCATAACTCATAGCCATCATTCCGAGATCCTTCTTGCGTACTCTCTTACCTGATGCAGCGAACTTAGCGATTGCACCGGCTGGAGTAGCCTTTGATGACTGTCCACCTGTGTTCGAGTAAACCTCGGTGTCGAGTACGAGGATGTTCACATTCTCGCCTGAAGCAAGCACGTGGTCGAGTCCGCCGTATCCGATATCGTATGATGCACCGTCACCACCGATGATCCACTGGCAGCGTGCAGGAATGAATGTCTTGTATTCAACGAGACCCTTGCATACGTCGCATCCGCAACCCTCGCAAAGAGGAATGAGTTTGTCGGCTACCTCTCTTGTGACCTTCGGATCCTCCTTGTTTTCGAGCCACTGAGTGAAGAGAGCCTTCATTTCATCTGTGCAGCAAGTGCAACTGAGTCCCTGTTCCATCAGTTTGGCTACAGTCATACGAGCCCTGTCGGAACCGAGTTTCATACCGAGACCGAATTCACAGAAGTCCTCGAAGAGTGAGTTAGCCCAAGCCGGACCGTGACCCTCATTGTTCTTGCAGTATGGTGCTGCAGGGAATGATGCTCCGTAGATAGAAGAACAACCTGTAGCGTTTGCAATCATCATATGGTCACCGAAGAGTTGGGTGATAGTCTTGATATAAGGTGTCTCGCCGCAACCTGCGCAGGCTCCTGAGAACTCGAAGAGCGGCTGAGCGAACTGAGCGTTCTTGATGTTGCCAGTCTTAGGCTGTACGTTATCCTTGTATCCGATATGAGAGTGGAGATAGTCGAAGTTCTTCTGCTCTTCCTCCTGTGTGCCGAGCGGCTTCATAACGAGAGCCTTCTCCTTTGAAGGACATACATCAGCACAGTTGCCGCAACCTGTACAGTCGAGAACTGAAACGCTGAGAGCGAACTTGTAAGCCTTGAATGTAGCCTTGCCATCCTGGATCTTGAGACCCTCTGGAGCATTGGCAGCCTCTTCATCAGTGAGGAGGAACGGACGTATTGCAGCGTGAGGACAAACGAATGCGCAACTGTTACACTGGATACAGTTGTCTGCCTGCCACTCAGGAACCTTTACTGCCACACCGCGCTTCTCGTATGCTGTAGTGCCGGCAGGGATTGTTCCGTCAACATATTCGTTGAATACGCTTACAGGAAGTGTGTCACCGGCCTGAGCATTGACAACGTCAGCAATTTCCTTCACGAATGCAGGAGCGAGACGATCCTTGTTAGGATTTTCGAACTTCGCTGTGATATCCTTCCAGTCTGCAGGAATCTCTACCTTTGTGTATTCTCCACCTCTGTCAACTGCAGCATAGTTCATATTGACGATGTGCTCACCCTTCTTTCCATAACTCTTGACGATGGCCTTCTTCATATATCCTACGGCTTCCTCGTAAGGAATGATGCCTGTAATCTTGAAGAATGCTGACTGGAGGATGGTGTTGGTACGTCCGCCGAGTCCGATCTCTGCAGCGATCTTAGTCGCGTTGATGATGTAGAGAGTGATGTTCTTCTTGCCGATGATAGCCTTCACGTGGTCTGGAATTCTCTTGAGAGTCTCTTCCTCATCCCATAGGCTGTTAAGGAGGAGTGTACCGTTCTCTTTTATACCCTTGAGTACGTCATACTTAGTGAGGTATGAAGGAACGTGGCAGGCAACGAAATCTGGAGTACCTACAAGATATGGAGCCTTGATAGGGAGGTCACCGAAACGAAGGTGTGAACAAGTATATCCGCCTGACTTCTTCGAGTCGTAATCGAAGTATGCCTGGCAATATTTAGGAGTATTGTCACCGATGATCTTGATTGTATTCTTGTTTGCTCCTACAGTACCGTCAGAACCGAGTCCGAAGAACTTGCACTCCGTAGTGCCTGGCTTCACGATTGAGAACTCCTCCTTCTGTGGGAGAGACTTGAATGTAACATCGTCCACGATGCCGATGGTGAATCCGTCCTTTGGCTCAGCCATTTCGAGATTCTCATATACTGAAACGATCTGTGCAGGAGTAGTGTCCTTTGAAGAAAGACCGTAGCGTCCTCCGATCACAAGCGGAGCATTCTCTGCACCCTGGAACAGAGCCTTGATGTCGAGGAACAGTGGCTCTCCAAGTGAACCTGGCTCCTTGGTCCTGTCGAGGACAGCAATTCTCTTCACACTCTTTGGAAGAGCCTTCATAAAGTATTTAGCCGAGAATGGTCTGTAGAGACGGACAATCAGCACTCCGACCTTCTTGCCCTGTGCTGCGAGATAGTCGATGGTCTCCTTGATGGTCTCTGTTACGGAACCCATCGCAATGATGATGTTCTCTGCTTCAGGATCTCCATAGTAGTCGAACGGACGGTAGTTGCGCCCGGTGAGTTCACTGATTTCGCCCATATAGCGAGCGACTACGTCTGGAACTGCGTCATAATACTGGTTGCAAGCCTCGCGTGCCTGGAAGTAAACGTCTCCGTTCTGTGCTGTACCGCGGGTAACAGGAGCATCTGGTGAAAGAGCCTTTGCACGGAACTTGGCAAGAGACTTGGTGCTGACCATTCCCTTGAGAGCCTCTTCATCGATAAGTTCGATCTTCTGGATTTCGTGAGAAGTACGGAATCCATCGAAGAAGTGGAGGAAAGGAATGCTTGACTTTATAGTAGAAAGATGTGCTACAGCCGCCATATCAAGGGCTTCCTGGACAGAAGCCGACGCAAGCATTGCGAAGCCGGTCTGACGGCAGGCCATAACGTCCTGATGGTCACCGAAGATTGAGAGCGCGTGAGATGCAAGTGCGCGTGCCGATACGTGGAATACGGTAGGGAGCATCTCTCCTGCTATCTTGTACATATTCGGGATCATAAGAAGGAGACCCTGTGATGCAGTAAATGTAGTTGTGAGGGCTCCTGCCTGAAGTGAGCCGTGCACAGCACCTGCTGCACCTCCTTCGCTCTGCATTTCTGTAACTTTTACAGTCTCACCGAAGAGGTTCTTCTTTCCCTGTGCAGCCCACTCATCAACATATTCAGCCATTGTTGAGGATGGCGTGATAGGGTAGATCGCTGCGTGCTCACTGAAAAGGTAAGCAATGTGCGCTGCTGCCCAGTTACCGTCACAAGTGACGAATTTTTTTTCGTTTGCCATTTTACTTTGAATTTATAGTATTTGATATTAAATTCTGTGCCGTTCACGAAATTGAACAAAATCATACAAATTTACGAAAATTTCGGGAGAATGCACGTAAATTTGTACGAAAATATGAAAGTCTTGTTCGGAAATATTTATACTTCCTGATATCCTTCGATAATTACACCATCTGCGGCAGTTTTGGCGGCAAGCCCCTGCAGCACTTTGCCGGGACCTAGCTCGATGAAATGGTCTGCTCCATCTGACAGCATATTCTTCATACTCTGTGTCCACCTTACAGGGGAAGTCAGTTGGGCCAGGAGGTTGGCTTTGATTGTCTCAGGATCGGTGGACGGGCTTGCTGTGACATTCTGATATACAGGACATATTGGCGTGGAGAACGTTGCTTTTTCTATTGCTTCGGCAAGTTCGGCGCGTGCGGGATCCATAAGTGGTGAATGAAATGCACCGCTGACCTGGAGAGGTAATGCTCTTCTTGCACCCGCTTCCTTCAGTCTGATGCACGCTTCCTCCACCGCCATCTTTTCTCCGGATATGACAATCTGGCCGTCGCAATTGTAATTGGCAGCAACGACTATACCATCGACTTCAGCGCATATCTCCTCGACCTTGTCAGCAGCCAGCGCTATGATTGCAGCCATCGTCCCCGGAACTTTCTCACAGGCCTTCTGCATCGCCTGTGCGCGGATCGATACGAGTCTGAGTCCGTCCTCGAAAGTGATGGCACCTGCGGCGGTGAGGGCGGAAAACTCTCCCAGGGAGTGTCCTGCGACCATATCCGGTGTGAAACTGCTGAAGCATCTCGCCAGTACAGTCGAGTGCAGGAATATGGCCGGCTGGGTTACCTTTGTCTGCTTTAGGTCGTCGGCTGTGCCATCAAACATTATATCGGTTATTCGGAAGCCGAGTCTCTCGTTGGCTTTCTCAAGCAGTTCTCTGGCTATCGGATCCTTTTCATATAAAGTTTTGGCCATCCCCGGATATTGGGATCCCTGACCTGGAAATAGATATGCTTTCTTCATAAATCCGTCTATTCAAATCGTTTCTGCAAAATAAATACAAATTCTGTTTGTTTGCCAGTGCAGTATGGTGAATATGTGCCTGTTTTGTGGCGAAATTCTCAAAAATGACTATCTTTGCATAAATGTATCAGATGAAGTTCACTGTCTGATCGAGGATCTGCCCCCGTAGTTTAATGGATAGAATTTCAGATTCCGGTTCTGACGGTTGCGGTTCGATTCCGCACGGGGGTACAAAGACAGCCAGAGTTTCCGCTCTGGCTGTCTTTTATAACAAGTGATACATAAATACCTCAATAAATGTGGCACCGGTAGTGAAATTACGGCATTGGTCAGCGTTTTTGGCATCGGTGCTTATGAAATAGGTATATTTTTGTGTCACCGGTAATCAGTTATAAGTTTGTTATAAGGACTCCGACGACGCGGAAGATGTTGATGACATCTGAATAGGGGAGTTCGAAGTCCGGGAATTCCTGCTGGTTCTCTGAAATGAAAGTAAGACTGTTTCCGTTGTCGACGATTCTTCGCAGGAACATTCCTTGTGATCTGGTGTCGATGACATAGACTTCACCGTTTATTATAGTCGAGTCAACAGGCATCCTTCTCAATGCAAGAAGATATCCTCTGCATATACGTGGAGCCATAGCGTCTCCCGGGCAGGTGGCGAACAGGTCGTGTTTCTGGAAGTGAGGGACAGGGGGAAGCCTTTCAACTGAGGACGAGTTCATAACATATTCATATATGTTGATCTCCGGTGCTCTGAACAGCCTTGCCGGAATTACCGGTATATCGTCATCGTGATTTAGTTCAGGATGATCTTCAAGGTGATACTCGTTAGCGTTGGCTGTGGTCGTGTCGAACATAGGGCCTTCTCCTGTGAGCAGCCAGTTGACTCTGAATCCGAATTCCTTATTCCATTTTGCTGCGGAGTTTTTTCCGAAGGCGCGGCCGTTCAACTGATTGCTGATTGCGGCCTGCTGCACACCGAGTCTGTTGGCAACCTCCATTTGGGAGAGTCCTATTTCGCTGAAATATTCTTTTATTGTCTTGCCTATTTCCTTTTTTATTGGCATATCCGTGATATTTTATACAAAATTTGTGTAAAAAGTTGCGAATATTACAAAAATGGTGTTAAATTTGCGGTGGATATTCACAACTTTGCGACAAATATACAAACAAAAAACTAAAACAGTGAATATTTGTGCTAAATTTAAAATTTAAATAAAATGCCAGATTTGTTGAATTTTGTAATTATTCGTTTTATGTAATAATATTACAAAATTTGTGATAAGGCGGGTGTATTATTTCTTAAATGACGTAAACATTATGGAAAAGATTTGTTCTATTGCTTGTTTTGCAATCGGAGGAGTGTTTCTTATAGTTGCACTACTTGGAGCCTGGCGCCATCTTTTCACTATGTGTATATGCATTGCTGCCGGTCTTTTGGCAGGGGAAGATAAATCTGAATGATTCTATCTGCACCACTGATCAAGCCAGCGGAAGTATTCTCTATGCCAGAGAAGAGCATTCTGCGGCTTCAGGATCCAGTGGTTTTCATCAGGAAATATCAGGAGTCGTGATGGAACTCCCATCATTTGTGCTGCATTGTATGCGGCCATTCCTTCGTCAACAGGTACTCTGTAGTCCATTCCACCGTGTATCACCATAAGTGGCGTATGCCAGTTGGTTACAAGTTTATGTGGAGACAGAGCATAGTGTCTCAAGGCCTTAGGATCATTGCTCCAAGGTGAACCTCCCTGTTTTATTCCACCGAAAGTGAGGCCGTCTCCGGCTGGGCCTACGGGACATTCCGGTGTACCCACGCGAGGGTCGATCTCGGTCTCGTGGAGGCCTCCGTTGTCAAAGTTCGGGAACCACATTTCTTCAGTGGTCATATACATATGTTCCTCATTGAATATTCCTGCGTGGGCTATGAATGCATCAAATACATCTCCGTGAGTACCACAGAGATAGTAAACGGAATAACCACCGTAACTTGCTCCGCAGGCGGCCATTTTCCCTACAAATGGCTCAGCCTTGATTTCCTTTGCTGCAACGAGGTAATCCTGCATATTGAGTCCCGGATAGTCTCCCGAAATCTGCTCGGTCCATTCTTGTCCGAAAGCAGTGGTGCCGCGTCTGTTAGGAAGGACTACAACATAACCCTGCGCTGCCATAAGGCGATAGTTCCATCTGTATGACCATCCCTGGCTGAGCGTGCCCTGAGGGCCTCCCAGGCAGATGGTGATGGCAGGATAGGTCTTGAACGGGTCGAACTGAGGAGGGTAGAGCACCCAGGTAAGCATCTGCTTGCCGTCAATGGTTTCCATCCATCGTGCTTCTGTTTCGTGCTCGGCAAGTTGCGAGAGAATATGGCCGTTCTCGTGTGTGAGTTGTCTGTATGAGGCCTCTCCACCCTTTATGTCAATGGCTACAAGTTCGGTAGGGAAGTCCATACTGCACCAGGTGGCATATAGGGTCATATCACCGTTTTCGTTGTGTGTCAGATGGAAAGGAGAACCGAAGTCATACCATTTGTCGTCTCCCGTCAGTCTCTCTATAGTCCACTTGGCAGGCTTTGCCATAGCACCTTCCGGTATGTCCATATCTGGGGCTGCTGTTCTGAATATGCCTTGAAGTCCCTCGGCAAGAGCAGCGAAATAGATATGCTTCGAGTCATCTCCCCAGACAGGAGAAGATGCATTGTATTTGAAATCTTCTGTGGCGTCGGTTATTCCCCACACTTTAGGCATCTGAGGATCTGACCAGTCGATGTATGCGGTCATAAGTCTCTGCTTATCAGCCTCATAACCGTCTCTAGTCATACTGATCCAGCAAATTTTCGTTCCGTCAGGACTCCAAACGGGATCAGTGTCGTAACCTCCCTTCATATCGATGACCGAAGTGGCGCCGGTTTCTACATTATAGATATAGATTTCTGTGTTTGTGGAGAAAGCATATTTCTTTCCTGTCAACTTACGGCAGGAATATGCAATGAATCTGCTGTCAGGACTCCAGGACAGTTGTTCGATGCCGCTGAACGGCTCAGTCGGAAGTTCATATAACTCGCTCTCTCCAGCCAGAATATCTACACCTTCCTTGATTGCCTTCTTTCTGAATGAGAAATCGCTTACAAATGTATGAGGAATCTCCATCACGGTGTGATCCCAATGTCTGTACATCAGGTCGTCAGTGGTATATGCAGTAGCCTTGTCAAGGTCGGCGTAGCAGTCTGATGGTGATTTGACAGTACTTTTAATATAACTGACATACATCACCTTCTTCTGGTCAGGTGATAGCTTGAATTCACTTATTCCTCCCGGTATGTCGCTCAATTGCTTCAGACCGGACAGGTTCCACTTCCCACCTTTCTGTCCTATCTTGGCCGACCATATCTGGCCTCCCATCAGGAAAACGATCTGGCTGCCGTCAGTGCTCCATCTAGCGTTGCTGATGCTTTTCCCTGACTTTGTGAGTTCCTGGGCATTGCTGCCGTCAAGGTTGCATATCGCCAGATTGCGTACGCTTCTGTTGTCTTCTACTGATGTGTAACTTACTCCATATAGGATATATTGTCCGTCAGGACTTACATTCGGGTCGGACATTCTGCCGAAGGCCAGAAGGGCTTCCGGGGTCATTTGTCCGTTTTCGATGGTTATTCCGCTTTTTGCGATATACCCATCTTCGTCAAATCCTTTTCTACCGTGTGTCATTGTCTTGATGATGATTGCAATTGCTGCTGCGACTCCCAATACTATACATAGTCTGTAGGCTGTGTCGGCAAATCTGTTGAAACTCATTATATCGATTGTTTAGATGTTATACTTATCCGCTGCTCTGCGATGTTCTTCAGCCACCTTTTCCCTTATGTCTGCAGGACTGAGCACTTCCAATCCGCTTCCGTATTTGCAGAACTCCATCATAAGTGCCTTGTTCGGGCATACGAATATGCTGAAGGTGACCGCTTCCGTATCCGAACTGATTTCCTTCTGGCTCTCGTGTATTGGCAGGTCGCGGAGGAAACGTGCGTCAGTCAGTCCTGTGCGGAATGTGATTGTCCTGCCTTTGGCTTCGGGGATATATATGCCGAAACTTGTCGAGAAGAGTTCGTCAACATCAAATCTTTCAGGCATACGGAATGTTTTGCCTGAATTGACAAGTTCCTTGATCCTGTCCAGTCCATAGACTCTCAAGGCCTTTCTTTCTATGCAATAAGCAACTATATACCAGCGCTTTGCAAATTCTTTCAGGGCGTATGGCCTGAGGGTGTAGGATTCAGTTTCGGGACTTGTGTATTTCTGGTATTTGATGTGTATTTCCCGATTGTCGGTCATTGCCTCGAGTATCGATGTCAGATGTCTATGTCCGGATGGAATGTCTTCGACAGATACCCTTCCGGAGAGCCTTTCCCTGCCAAGCGACAGCATATTGTTGACGGTGAATGTGTTGATAAGCCACGCTGTCTCCGCATTCTCATCCGCGACATCTTCGCTATATCCGATATAATAACGGTTGGTGCTGCGGTTGCATTCGATCCGTATGCCGAAGACTTCTTCAACTGCTTCCCTGTGGTTGTTGAACGTGCGTCGGGAGTATGGCGTGTCGAAGCGGTTTTCCCAACGTTCGCATATTTCATTCAGATCAAGTCCTGTCTCTCCGGCTCTGATGAAGGTCTGGACGAGCCAGATGTACTTTTTCAATAATTCGGTTACCATAGAAATCAACTTATCTTGCTGTAATCCTTTATCTGGTATTTCTCTTTTCTTAATTCCTTGCGTAATAATTGATTACTGTCGGATGAAAGAGAAGGATCCTCCTTCAGGACAGCATCAGCCCAATCTCTTGCGGCATTCAGTATAAGACCGTCCTTGGCCAGAGAGGCGATGTTGAGACTGATAGGGAGTCCGCTCTGCTGCGTACCTTCCAAATCGCCCGGGCCTCTCATCTTCATATCTTCTTCTGCGAGTTCAAATCCGTTTTCTGTGGCGCACATCAGTTCTATGCGGTGTCTCGACTCCTTGCTCATCTTAGGTCCGGTCATCAGTACGCAATAGGATTTCTCGCAGCCTCTTCCTACTCTTCCTCTGAGTTGGTGGAGTTGGCTCAGTCCGAAACGCTCGGCACTTTCGATTACCATTACAGAAGCATTAGGTACATCCACTCCTACCTCTATCACGGAGGTCGCTACAAGAATATCAGCCCGGCCAGCAGCGAAAGCATCCATATTGAATTTCTTTACATCGTTCTGCTGCTTTCCGTGAACCACTGCAGTCTTGTATTGAGGAAACGGAAATTTCTGCATTATCTCCTCTGCTCCGGCCTCAAGGCTTTGATAATCAAGTTTCTCTGTCTCATTGATAAGAGGATAGACAATGAAAACCTGTCGTCCGAGGGCTATCTGGTCGCGGAGGAACTTATATAACGCAGGACGTTTCCCTTCAGTCGCGTGGATTGTCTGCACCGGTTTTCTTCCGGGTGGAAGTTCGTCGATCACTGATACATCGAGATCTCCGTATAGAGTCATAGCCAGGGTGCGTGGAATCGGTGTCGCCGTCATTACCAGGACGTGTGGCGGTGCTCCGCAGGAAGCCTTCCTCCACAATCTGGATCTTTGTTCGACACCGAACCTGTGCTGCTCGTCTATGATGGCCAGCCCGAGATTCCTGAATACCACGTTGTCTTCTATAAGTGCGTGTGTTCCGACTATAATGCCGATGCTGCCATCTTCAAGTCCGCTGTGAACCTCCTTCCTTTCCGATGTCTTGCTGCTTCCTGTCAGAAGTGCGGATTTCACTCCTGTGGGTGCAAGAAATTTCTGTATGTTCTTGTAATGTTGCTGTGCAAGTACTTCTGTAGGAGCCATAATACAGGTCTGATATCCGTTTCCTACAGCAATCAGGGCTGTCAGCACTGCTACCATTGTCTTGCCGCTTCCTACATCACCTTGAAGAAGACGGTTCATCTGATGTCCGCTCTTCATATCATTCCTGATCTCGGTGATGACTCTTTTCTGTGCTCCTGTCAGAGGGAAAGGGAGGGATTCGTAGCAAGCATTGAAGGCCGGCCCCACAAGAGACATCCTTATGCCTTGTTCTGCCCTGCTCCTGACATATTTCTGCTTGAGGAGGGATAACTGCAGATAAAAGAGTTCTTCGAATTTCAGCCTGTACTTTGCTTTTTCCAAGGATGCCATATCCTTAGGGAAATGTATGTGACGAAGCGCAAAATGCAGGGGGACGAGTCCGCATTGCTTCATAAGGTGCTCCGGCATAGATTCTTCAATGTATGGCAGCCCTTTTTCCAGAGCCGCTTCCATAAGGCGGTTCATTACTTTTCCGGTGATGCCTCCGTTCTTCAGTTTTTCGGTGCTTGGATATACCCCGGTCATTGAAGCGGATCCTGCAGAAGCACTGTCCTGCACTGAATCCACCTCAGGATGAACCATATTGATTCTTCCGTTGAAGGCCGTAGGCTTGCCGAAGAAAACGAACTCCGATCCGGGCTTCAATTTCTCGTACGTCCATTTGATCCCCTTGAAGAAAACCAGTTCAAGTTCTCCTGATCCGTCGCTGACCCATACGCTCAATCTTTTTTTCTCTATGATGTCAGCCCTGAGCACTCTGGCCTTTATCTGCACGTATGCCATATCTGGGCGTGCCTCGCAGATTCTGACGAATGAACTGCGATCGATATATCTGAACGGATACAGCCTCAACAGCCCGCCTATCGTCTCGACAGCGAGTTCTTTCTTCAGCAGGGAAGCCCTCTTCGGACCCACTCCCGGAAGAAACTGAATGTCCATATCCAATCCGTTTTGTGCCATACACTGGCAAATCTAATAAAAAGAACCCTAATAATCAAAACTCTTTCTGATGCGAGCCCGAATAACTGCGTTCTACCTTCTTATCGCTATCGATATTGAAACAAATCTGTCGTATTTGTAACACAAGAAAGTTGTACCTGCGACAAATCTTGCCTTCGTAACAAAATTTTTTGCCTTTCTGACAAAATATGTCTGACCCCGGCTGTGTTTTATTGCACTTGGATTATTTTGGACATATATTTGCTTAGAATCTTCTTAGATAGATACTATAAGTTGACTTAAATATCTCAGACTTCTATATGAAAACAAGAAGACTTGCAAATTTGATCCTGCTTATTCCGGTGGCAATAATTTTGGCCGTTATGGTGGTGCTGATGGTGTATGCTCTGGTTACGCCGGAGTCGCCTGAGCGTTTAAGCGTTTTCATTGTATCCATTGTCGGGATTGTGTCAGCACTATGCCTGGGGACGTATATCTGGAAGCATAGGAACGACGACAACGGGTAATTCTCTTCGTCTCAGATTACATCACGATTTTTTTGCTGACAAAACCAAACAGTTTCTTATATTTGTGCCGTAAAAAGAAAATACCTTAATAAAATATGGCAAGAAAATTAGTTGTGGGCATCACCCAAGGAGATGGTAACGGTATCGGATATGAAGTTATCATCAAGGCTTTGGCTGATGAGAGGATGCTGGATCTCTGCACTCCAGTCATTTATGGGTCATCAAAGATATTCGGCTTTTACAAGAAGCAGATACATAATATCGATCAGATCAATACTAATGTGGTCAATTCGGCCAAGGATGTTTATCAGAAGAGGGTCAATATCGTGAATTGTCTCCCGGAAAATGTTTTTGTTGAGCCTGGACAGTCAACTGCAGAATCAGCAAAGGCTGCGATGACATCGCTTGAAAGAGCGGTGGCTGACATCAAGGATGGTTATATCGATGTGCTCGTAACGGCTCCTATCAATAAACGCGCTATGGTCGGCGAGGGATTCGGATATACGGGTCATACTGAATATCTTGAAAAGGAGTTCGGCGTTGATGAAGTTGCTATGATTATGGTTTGCGACAGACTCAAGGTGGGCGTGGTGACAGGACATATTGCATTGAAGGATGTTGTCTCGAATATTACCAAGGATAAGATTATAAACAAGTTGCGTCTGATGAACACTTCACTTAAAAGAGATTTCGGCATAGATGCACCAAAGATTGCTGTTCTCGGACTCAATCCTCATTGTGGTGACGGAGGTCTTCTTGGTGATGAGGAACAGCAGATCATCCTGCCTGCTGTCCAGGAGGTGAATGCAGAGGGAATACTTGCCTACGGTCCGTATTCTCCGGACGGATTCTTCGGAGCCGCATATAATAAGTTTGATGCTGTACTTGCAATGTACCACGACCAGGGACTTACTCCTTTCAAGGCTCTTGCGTTTGAGGAAGGAGTCAATTATACAGCCGGACTTCCTATTGTGAGGACTTCGCCTGATCACGGCACAGCATACGAGATGGCCGGAAGGGATATGGCCGATCCTCATTCTATGATTGCTGCTATCTATACTGCGATAGATATATACAACAGAAGAGCCGACTATGATGATCTTGTAGAGAACCGTATGACCATACAGATGCCGGATACCGAGATCAAGCCTAAGGGCGGCAGGATTATCGAGTAGTCTATGGCAGAGGCAGATCAGCAGGCAAGACCACCTATATTTCTTTATACCGATGGCGCATCCAGCGGAAACCCGGGTCCTGGAGGATACGGTGTGGTTCTGAAGTGTGCGGGTCGTATGATGGAAATGTCCGGGGGCTTCAGCCTTACAACCAACAACAGAATGGAACTTCTGGCTGTAATCAAGGGTCTTGAGGCAATCAGATGGCAGAATGCCGAGGTTCACGTTACGAGCGACTCTTCATACGTTGTCAATGCTATAAACAAAGGATGGCTGGAGAATTGGAAGAGAAAGAGTTTTGCCAAAGTGAAGAATCCAGATCTTTGGATGAGGCTGATTCCGCTTTTGGCAAGGCACAGGGTGGCTTTTCATTGGATAAAGGGACACGCCGGGCATCCGGAAAATGAACGATGTGATGCCCTTGCTGTGGCAGCAGGTGCAGGTGCGGTGGCCGCTGGGACAGTGCTGCCTCCTGACACCGGCTATATACCTGACGAGGTTTTGATTTAACTGATAAGTTATTGATATGGATGTAATAAGAACTGAAATCGAGGGACTTGCCATAATAGAACCTAAGATATTCAAAGATCAGAGAGGATACTTTTTCGAGTCCTTTTCCGAAAGGGAGTTTTGCGAAAAAGTTGCACAAGTCGAGTTTGTTCAGGATAATGAGAGCAAATCTTCGTACGGAGTGCTCCGAGGCCTTCATTTCCAGAAACCACCGTATGCTCAGGCAAAACTAGTGCGAGTGGTGAAGGGAAAGGTACTTGATGTGGCTGTTGACCTTAGGAAAGGTTCACCAACTTATGGAAAGTATGTTGCAGTGGAATTGTCGGAGGATAATCACAGGCAGTTCTTCATTCCGCGAGGCTTCGCTCACGGATTCTGCGTCCTTTCTGAGGAGGTCGTATTCCAGTATAAATGCGACAATTACTATGCTCCGCAAAGCGAAGGTGCGGTGATGTGGAATGATCCTGATCTGGCGATTGACTGGAGGATTCCTGCTGAAGATGTGATCCTTTCGGAAAAGGACAGCCGTCATCCGCTCTTCAAGGATCTCGAGGATATTTTCACTGTCTAACCGGGTAAAAGAAATATGAGGATTCTGATTACAGGTGCAGGAGGTCAATTGGGCAGAGCCTTGCAGGATGCTGCTGTCGTTGCCGAGCACGACTGCATCTTCACGGATGTGGTTTCTGGCGATAATGTATCGGTGCTTGATGTCACTGATTCTGTCTCTGTGCAGAATTTCATTAAGGATAATGATGTCCAGGCAATTGTCAATTGTGCCGGATATACGGATGTAGAGCGAGCCGAAAATGATGCGGACAAGTCTGCACTGATCAATACGTATGCCCCTTCTGTCCTGGCTAAGGCTGCCAAGGAGAACGATCTCCTGATGGTGCATATTTCTACGGACTATGTCTTTGATGGAAAGAAGAATACGCCTTATTCTGAGAATGACGCTCCTTCTCCTCTCAATGTGTATGCGACAACCAAACTTGAAGGAGAGCGGGCGGTAATATCTTCCGGATGCCGGTATGTTATTCTGCGTACGGCCTGGCTGTACTCTTGCTATGGGCGTAATTTCTTCAAAACCATTGTTGAGCGGACAGCGGAATACCCTTCTATGAAAGTCGTGGTGGATCAGGTCGGTACTCCGACATACGCCCCGGATCTTGCTTCTGCCATATTGAACATTCTCGGAACTGATCTTTCTGGCAAGGGAGGTATATATAATTATACCGGTGAAGGTGTCTGCAGTTGGTATGATTTCGCTGTCGCAATCAGAGACGCGGTGGGACATATATGCAATATTGAGCCTTGTCTTTCCTGTGATTATCCATCCAAGGCAGTCCGTCCGCATTATTCTGTACTGGATAAGTCCAAGGTGAAGGAAACCTTTGGTCTGACGGTTCCTCATTGGACTGAATCGTTGAGAATGTGTATAATGGATTATGACAATATGAATCAATGATATGTCGTTTTGTGAATGTCGTTTTTGATATTTGCATAAATGTCACTATATTTGCAGGTTGTGTGTACTGTCCGGTATATACAACCTGTTTTAAGATAATAATATAGTTAAGATATGTCATTTACAGACGTTTTCAAAAAGATTTTCGGTACAAAGGCAGACCGTGATATGAAGGCAATCAGGCCTACCTTGAACAAGGTACTTGAGGCATACAAGACCATTGATTTGCTTTCGGATGATGAACTCCGTGACAGATGTCAGGCGCTGAAAGATAAGATTCAGGCTGAAATAGCCCAGGATGAGGCTCGCATTGCGCAGATAAAGGAGGAACTTGAAAAGGATATTCCGTTAAGCCAGAAGGAAAGCCTTGCTACAGAGCAGGATAAACTTGTCAAGAAGGTAGATGAGTCCATAGAGAAAGTGCTGGATGAGATTCTGCCGGAGGCATTCGCGATAATGAAGTCAACGGCTCGCCGTTTCGCTCAGAATCCTCAGATCAGGGTGAAGGCTACTCAGTTCGACCGTGACCTCAGTACATCCAAGGAATTCGTGACAATCGATGGTGATTATGCCGTATGGCAGAACCATTGGATGGCAGGTGGAAATGAGGTGACCTGGGATATGGTTCATTATGATGTCCAACTTATCGGTGGTATAGTCCTCCACCAGGGAAAGATTGCCGAAATGGCGACTGGAGAAGGAAAGACACTCGTGGCGACTCTTCCTGTATTCCTCAATGCATTGGCAGGCAAGGGCGTGCACGTAGTCACAGTCAATGACTATCTTTCAAAGCGTGACTCCGAGTGGATGGGTCCTCTGTATATGTTCCACGGACTTTCAGTTGATTGTATCGACAAGCATCAGCCAAACAGCGAGGCGCGTAAGAAAGCATACGCCTGCAACATTACTTTCGGTACCAATAATGAGTTCGGCTTCGACTATCTCCGTGACAATATGTCCACTTCGATGAATGATCTTGTCCAGAAGAAGCATCATTTCGCGATTGTCGATGAGGTTGACTCAGTGCTTATTGACGATGCACGTACTCCTTTGATCATTTCAGGTCCGGTTCCGAAGGGCGAGGATCAGCAGTTTATGGAGTATAAACCTCTTGTTGAGCGTCTCTACAGCAATCAGAAGACTCTCGTCAACCAACTTCTCAACGAGGCTAAGAAACTTATTGCTGAAGGTAACGAAAAGGATGGTGGCGTACTCCTTTTCAGAGCATACAAGGGTTATCCTAAATATAAGCCTCTTATCAAGTTCCTCAGTGAGCCTGGTATGAAGCAACTCCTGCAGAAGGTAGAAAATTATTATATCCAGGACAACGAACGTGAGATGCCTTTCATTACCGATGAACTTTTCTTTGTCATCAATGAGAAGCAGCACTCTGTGGATATGACCGACAAGGGACGTGACCTTATCACAGGAAATCTCGAAGATTCGAACTTCTTCGTTCTTCCTGACGTAGGTGCCGCTGTGGCCGAGGTGCAGAAGAATCTTGAAATGACTGCAGAGGAAAAGCAGGTGAAGAAGGATGAGATCCTTGCTGACTTCGCACTCAAATCGGAGCGAGTACACACTGTAAACCAACTTCTTAAGGCATATACGATGTTCGACAAGGAGATCGATTACATCATTCAGGATGGAAAGATCAAGATCGTCGATGAGCAGACAGGACGTATTATGGAAGGACGCCGTTGGAGCGACGGACTCCATCAGGCAGTCGAGGCAAAGGAGAATGTGAAGGTTGAGGCCGCAACACAGACTTTTGCAACTATCACTCTTCAGAACTACTTCCGTATGTATCATAAACTTGCCGGAATGACAGGTACAGCGGAGACTGAGGCAGGTGAGTTCTGGTCTATATACAAACTTGATGTTGTCGTTATTCCGACCAACAGGCCGATTGCCCGTATCGATAACAATGACCTTATATATAAGACCAAGAAGGCTAAGTATGATGCCGTTATCAACAAGGTTGTCGAACTTACCAAGGCAGGCAGGCCGGTGCTTGTAGGTACAACCGATGTGGAGACTTCCGAACTCCTTAGCCGTATGCTCCGTCTCCGTGGAATCCAGCATCAGGTGCTCAACGCAAAGCAGCACGCCCGTGAAGCAGAGGTGGTGAAGCACGCCGGAGAGCCTTCTACAGTGACTATTGCGACAAATATGGCAGGTCGTGGAACGGATATCAAACTTCCTGATGAGGTGAAGGCCGCAGGCGGACTTGCGATCATAGGTACCGAACGTCACGACAGCCGTCGAGTTGACCGTCAGTTGAGAGGACGTTCAGGACGTCAGGGCGACCCTGGTTCTTCTATTTTCTATGTTTCTCTCGAGGATAAACTTATGAGATTGTTCGGAGGAGAAAAGATTGCCTCAATGGTTGACCGTATGGGTATGCAGGAGAATGAGGCACTGGAGGCTTCAATGCTCAGCAGTTCTGTGGAAAGGGCTCAGAAGAAGGTGGAGGAGAATAACTTCGGTATCCGTAAGAGACTTCTTGAGTATGACGATGTTATGAACTCTCAGAGAGAGGTTATCTATACAAAGAGGCGTAATGCCCTTTCTGGTGAAAGAGTGGAGATTGACGTGATGAATATGATGCAGGATATTGCACAGATTCTCGTGGAAAGATCTGAAGGAATGGACTATGATTCTTTCTCTGAACTTGTTATGACATCTCTTTCTATTGACCTTGGCTTCGATCAGGCAACATTCTCTAAGGGAAATAAGGATGTTATGGCTGAGGCTCTTCACAACCATATTCTCAAGACATACGAAAGAAGAATGGATACTATGCTTCAGAGGGCATATCCTATAATAAAGGAAGTGTATGAGAAGCAGGGAGCAATCTATCAGAATATCGCTATTCCTATCTCAGACGGTCGCAAGATGCTCACTTTGTCCGTTAATCTGAAGAAGGCATACGAGTCTGAGGGTAAGGAGATTGCGAGGGCTCTTAGCAAGACCATCACTCTCTGGCAGATTGATGAAAAGTGGAAGGAGCATCTTCGTGATATGGACGATTTGAAGCAGTCGGTTCAGAATGCGACATACGAGCAGAAGGATCCTCTTCTCATTTATAAGTTCGAGAGTTTCAATCTCTTCAGCCAGATGCTTGAGGATCTCAACAAGGATGTGCTTTCATTCCTGCTCAGGGCTTTCATCCCGCTCAGGGATGCATCAGAGGCAAGGGAATCTGCGCCTCAGCAGTCAAAGAGGAATATGGATCAGATGCAGACTTCACGTACGGATCTTGTTACCAATGGCGGAGAACCTAAGAGCAAGATGCCGGTACACGTAGAGAAGCAGGTGGGACGAAACGACCCTTGTCCTTGCGGAAGCGGCAAGAAGTTCAAGAACTGTCACGGTAAAGGACTTTAATTGATAACTAAAACTATAATAATATGGCAAAGACTGAAACAGCACTTAATGTCAATTCCATCAGCAGAATTTCTGCCGGGACAGTGATCAAGGGAGAGATACAGTCTCCTAATGATATCAGGATTGACGGAACATTTGAAGGAAAACTTCATTCCAAAGGACGTGTCGTTGTAGGCGAGACTGCTATGATCAACGGAGATATATTCTGTGGCGATATGGACTTATGGGGAAAGGTTGAAGGAAATATCTATGTAAAGGATACATTGGCATTGAAAGATGGATGTGTGGTTAACGGAAATCTGCACATAAAGAAACTTTCAGTTGAACTTGGTTCTGTATTCAATGGCAACTGCAAGACTATCAGCGATGCTGAATATGATAAGTTGTCAGGTGCGCAGATCAGTGTGAAGGCCGCAACACAGGCTCAGCATCAACATCAGACTCCTGCAAATTAATCTAATGACCGGTGCTTGCCGGTCATTTGCAATTAAACGACCACTCATTATGAATAGAATATCATCATCTGCAAGGTGCCTTATCATTATCTGCACTTTTGTGATAACCGTTGTGTTATCAACCGGTTGCGGCTCTGTGCCGCTTACAGGCAGAAAACAGGTTCTTCTCGTTTCTGACAAGGAAGTCTTGGAGGTGGGACTTACACAATATAACCAATATATCCGTGAGGCGGAACTGTCTTCAGATTCCAGATCGACAGCGCTGGTAAAGTCTGTCGGCAGCAAACTGGCTCAATCCACAGAGAGGTATCTCAAGGCCAATGGCTTTGAATCAGAAATTGCTAATCTTGACTGGGAATTCAATCTGGTCAGGAATAATGAGGTGAATGCATTCTGTATGCCAGGTGGAAAGATTGTCGTATATGAAGGACTGCTTTCTGTGGCGCAGACTGAAGCGGAACTTGCTACAGTAATCGGTCACGAGATAGGTCACGCTGTTGCAAAGCATAGTAATGAGCGAATGAGCCAGCAGATTATGACTCAGTATGGTATGGCTATACTGTCTGAGGCTCTATCTCAGAAATCTGCCGCCGTTCAGACAGTTGCAACTTCAGTCTTCGGCCTTGGAGCCCAAGTGGGAATTATGCTTCCATACTCACGTAAACACGAGTATGAGGCTGATTATATGGGAATTGTCTTTATGGAAATTGCCGGATATGATTCAGAAAGCGCTCTTGATTTCTGGACCAAAATGGCAGCAGGAAGTTCAAATGCCAATGATTTTCTCAGTACTCATCCAAGCGATTCCAAGAGAATTGCAGAAATAAAAAGGCGGATTCCAGAGGCGCAGGCAATCGCAGTTTCGATGAAAAATTAATTTTTTTCTAAAATAGTGTAGTTTTACACCAAATTTGTATAGGACGTTTCATAGCACATTTAAATTAGTGGTTATGAAACGTCTTAGATTAATTTTGGGAGCCTCGGCTCTTGCGGCTGTCGCATTGACAGCATCCCCTGCGGTCAATGCGCAGGAAAACGGTAACAGGGATGAGTACGGCAAAGTCGTACGAGGCCCATACGAGACCAACAGGTTCGGAGACAACTGGTTTATCGGAGCCGGTGGTGGTATAAACGTCTTTCTGAATGACGGCTACAAGACCAATATCGGTCCGAGTCTTGATGTCAGTCTTGGAAAATGGTTCACCCCGGCTGTCGGAATGAGAATCGGATATTCCGGCCTTAACACAAACTACTGGGCAGATGATCCTTCAGTGCTCGGTCGTACTCTCGACAAAGAGGAAAATATGTACCAGCAAAAATTCGGATATATGTATATCCACGGTGATTTCCTCTGGAATATGTCTGATGCTATTGGAGGATATAAAGAAACCAGATTCTGGGATCTTGTGCCTTATCTTCACGCAGGATACTTCCGTGCATACAGTCTGGACGGAGCATCATACGTCAATAATGAGATTGCAGCCGGTGCCGGACTGCTTCATAATCTCCGTCTTTCTAACAGGCTCGACCTTATTGTGGATATGAAAGCGACTTTGGTAAATGGAAGGGTTGACGGGTCTGCAGGAGTGGCTTTCCTTCCTTCTATCACAATGGGATTTGCCGTAGATATGGGCTGGCCAGATTTCGTACGTACATCGACCGTGATCGGTGCTCTTGAAGCTGCCACAGTCGATCAGATAGCAGCATTGGAAGCGGCAGCAGTGGCTCTGGAACTTGCTAATGCTACTCTCGAAAAGGAAAATATCGACCTTCAGAATGCAAATGGTAAGTTGAACGATCAGGTCAATGCTCTCAAGAAGAATAAAGGCGGAATCGATCCTGCTGAATTTTACAAAGGGATGTCGCCTGTGGCAGTATATTTCAATATAGGTAAAGCAACTCTTTCAACAGATGAAATGCAGCATCTCGACTACATCGCCAGAAATATTGTCGCAAAGGCTGGCAAGTTGGATAAGGTATATATTACTGTGATGGGT
The DNA here is from genome assembly GCA_045635205.1 of Candidatus Cryptobacteroides sp. Classification (GTDB taxonomy): domain Bacteria; phylum Bacteroidota; class Bacteroidia; order Bacteroidales; family UBA932; genus Cryptobacteroides. The sequence goes on from JAZRBS010000059.1 coordinate 51,505, forward strand.
TCTGCTGACAGCAATACTGGTACGGCCAAGATAAATCAGAAATTAAGTGAGGCGAGAGGAAAGTATATTGCTGATATGCTCACTTCAAAGTATGGAATCGCAAAGGATAGACTCGTGATCAAGTCGGAAGTGGTCAAGGCCAAAGCCGATCCTGAACTCGAAAGAGCCGTCAAGATCACTTTCTAAAAAGTTTTTAAAGAATATGAATGCAAGGATGTTCCAATTTTATGGAACATCCTGTTTTTTGATTATCTTTGTCGAAAATCCTTTGATATATGACAAAGATCGGAACCACATTCACAAATACAGGAAAGAAGGCTGTCCTTTGCGGCTCAGGAGAACTTGGAAAGGAAGTCGCCCTCGAACTCCAGCGTTACGGAGTTGAAGTTGTTGCTCTTGATAAATATGCCAATGCGCCGGCAATGCACGTGGCTCACAGAAACCACGTTCTTTCGATGCTTGACGGAGATGCATTGGAGGCTGTCATCAAAGAGGAGAATCCTGATTATATAATTCCAGAGATAGAGGCGATTGCGACAGACAGGCTTGTCAAACTGGAAGAAGAAGGCTATAATGTGATTCCGACTGCAAAGGCAACGAGACTCACTATGAATCGCGAAGGGATACGTCGCCTTGCAGCAGAGACTCTGGGACTTCCGACATCTCCATATCGCTTTGCTCAGACTCGTGAGGAATTTGATCAGGCAGTGGCGGAAATCGGTGTTCCTTGCGTTGTGAAGCCTGTTATGAGTTCGTCAGGTCACGGTCAGAGCACAATCAAGAGTGTGGAAGATATTGACAAAGCCTGGACAATATCACAGGAAGGCGGTCGTGCCGGAAGCGGCAAGGTAATCGTCGAAGGATTTGTCAGGTTTGATTATGAAATCACCCTTCTTACAGTGCGTCACTCTGCAGGTACAACCTTCCTTAATCCTGTAGGTCATCATCAGGTAGATGGCGATTACAGAGAGTCCTGGCAGCCTCAGGCAATGTCTCCGGCAGCAATAGAGAAGGCTCAGTATATAGCAAAGGCGATTACCGATGCTCTCGGCGGATATGGAATCTTCGGAGTAGAACTCTTCATAAAAGGAGAAGATGTTATTTTCAGCGAGGTGTCACCACGCCCTCACGACACCGGAATGGTTACGATGATTTCTCAGGATATGTCGGAATTTGCACTTCACGCACGTGCAATCCTCGGTCTCCCTGTTCCGGAAGTGAAGTTCTATGCTCCTTCGGCATCCAAGGCCATTGTAGTGGAGGGGAATACAAAGGAATATGAATTCTGCAATCTGGAGAAGGTTCTTGAGGAACCAGGTGTTCAGATCCGTATATTCGGCAAGCCTGAAATAGTCGGACATCGTCGTGTAGGAGTCATACTTGCTACAGCCGATACAGTTGAAGAAGCACTCGCCAAGGCTGAGCGCGCATACGCAAAACTCGAAGTGAAAGTCTATTAGGATCTTGCAAACTTGGCAAGGTCGAAATCTGCCTTGATCTTGTCGATTATAGCACACACAACTTCATAGGCTCTGCTGTCCTTGGTGTATCTGGCAGGGGCTATGAAGTTGACTCTTTTCTGGCGAAGAAGTTTTCGGGCTACATTGACTTTCTTCTTAATCTCAGGGTTATATACTGCAATCGAATTACCACCGAACATCTTGACGATTTTCATACAAGGTACATCTGTTTCTCCGTCCCCGAAATAAATCATATGAGGGAATGGAATCCTCTTGTTGTCCTCCTCCTTGCTTTCGTTGACTTTCTTATTGTCCCTTATGCTCAGGATACCTTTGTTTATCTTGAAGATGAATTGCGTCTTTGCTGTATAGTCAACTGCAACGCCAGGCCATTCGGCTTCTCCATTCTTATTGTAGAGGAACGAGCAGGCGAATATCCTCTTGAATTCTTTCGCAATAGCAGTACCCTCGATCATCTCGGCCAGGCCTGAAGAATTGATATAATGCTCTATCTTGACTCCTCTGGCCTTTCCGTATTTATTGATCAGACCGAACCACTGCGTCACGCCTTCAAAAAGTTCGACAGACTCTCCGAATTTCTTGAAATCTTCCCTTCTGAGTTTTATGCCTGCTTTGCGTGCTTCGTCAAACATCAGTTTCATATAACTCAAAATATTGCTAGCATCCTGACCCACCGCAATCTCATCGCTCTCCTGCCAGAACTCCTGAGGCTTCTTTCCTATGGCTTGAATGAATCCGAATTCCTGCATATTGCCGGGAGATAGAGTCCCGTCGAAGTCATAGATCAATGCTACAATTGGCCGATTTCTCATAGTATGTATCAAAATTAACAGTTCATCCACCACACAAAATGGTGTTTTGCCACAAATATAGTAAATTCTACACGCGTGAAAGCATATTTATTTACTTTTGCATCAGTAAATTTTCTAAAATCTGAACAAGTACAATGAAACATTATTTCACCAGACTTGAAGAGTCTGTCAAGACAAACTGGGAGCGTCCGGCTCTTGGAAACTACCGTGGCGAACTCTTTACCTTCGGCGAAGTTGCAACCAATATTGCCAAACTTCACGTTCTTTATGAGGCCGTGGGTCTGAAGAAGGGAGATAAGGTGGCTCTTTGTGCCAAGAACTCTGCACGTTGGGGCATCGCTTTCTTCTCAGCGAATACATACGAGGCCGTGGTTGTTCCTATTCTTGCCGACTTCCATCCCGATAGCGTCAATTCTTTAGTCGATCATTCAGAAAGCACAGTTCTCTTTACCGATAATGATATCTGGAACAAACTAGACATTGCAAAGATGCCTATGGTGAAGGCCGTAGTGTCCACAGCGGACTTCAAACTCCTTTATGCGGCTGATGAGAAGATCCGCAAGGCCAATGATGACCTTCAGACTCTCTTCGAACAGAAGTATCCAAAGGGATTCTCTGCTGCTGATGTCTCTTATCCTACTGACAACGATAAGGAACTTGCTATCATCAACTATACCTCAGGAACTACCAGTGCTCCTAAGGGAGTGATGCTCCGTTATGAGTGTATTTCTGCAAATGTGGCTTTCGGACAGAAGAGGCTTCCTTCATATCCTGAAGACAAGATTGTATCTATGCTTCCTATGGCTCATATGTATGGAATGATGTTCGAATTGATCTATCCACTCTGTGGTGGCTCATCTATCTATTATCTTGGTAAGACTCCGACTCCGGCTCTTCTGCTTGGCGCAATGGCAGAGGTGAAGCCATACCTCGTGATCACCGTTCCTCTTGTGATGGAAAAGATTTTCAAGAGCAAGGTGGCACCTGTAGTCAACAAGCCGTTGATGAAGGCGCTTACGTCGATCCCTGGCATCAACTCCATCATATACAAGAAGATCCGTAACACTCTCCTCAATGCATTCGGAGGTAATGTAAGAGAGATCGTAATGGGTGGTGCCGCACTTAACCCTGATGTCGAGAAATGGTTCAGGAAATTCAAACTTCCGTTTACTGTCGGTTATGGTATGACAGAGGCTGCACCTCTTATGGCATACGAGGACTGGTGGGAATTTGCACCAAAATCCTGCGGTAAGGCAATCGACACAGTAGAAGTCCGCATCGATTCCGATGATCCTTACAATAAGGTGGGAGAGATCCAGGCAAGGGGTATGAACATAATGAGCGGCTACTACAAGAACGAAGAGGCAACCAAGGCGGCATTTACCGAGGACGGATGGATGCGTACAGGTGACCTCGGACTCCTCGACAAGAAGGGCAATATCTTCATCAAGGGCCGCAGCAAGAATATGATTCTTTCTGCAAACGGCCAGAATATATATCCTGAGGAGATTGAGGCTGCGGTGAACAATCAGCCGTATGTGATCGAGTCGGTTGTAGTGGACAGAGGTGCCCGTCTTGTGGCTCTCGTTTATATGGATGCCGACAAGGCGAAGGCCGAAGGTGTCGATCTGGATGCGTACAAGGCTCAGTTGATGGCGGAGGTCAATAAATCTATGCCATCTTACAGCAAGGTCAACATTGTGGAGTATATGAGCCAGCCGTTCGAAAAGACTCCTAAGATGAGTATCAAGAGATTTATGTATAAATAACAGAAAGAGCACGTACTATTCTTAAACCTGTTGGTGGCCGGATTTGTTTCCGGCTGCCTTTTTTTATGCAACGAATGGAAAAGAATATGCATCTTGATCCTGTATCATCAAAGACTTTGCTTATGAAAAGACTTTTTCGTTCTGCTGTTCCATTCGTGATCGTTCTGCTTCTGTCGTTTGTCGCTGACGGACGTGAAAAGCAGACCTGGGATTCGCAGCCATATAAATATGAAGTAAGGGTAGGGTGGGGTATGCCTTCAGACACTCCTGTCCCTCTGTTTATTTCCAATCCTATATATTCTACAGACGGCACCTTGTCATCAATATATTCTCCAAAACGCGGTACTCTTTACAGCACAGGAGGAATATCAGCAGAATTCGGCCTGAATTTCAGAAAATGGTTCACCCTGGCTTTCCAGACATCATTCAGTGGAGTCTGGAATGATATCTTGAGTAGTGACGGACTGGAAGTGACAGGCAAGGCGAGGGGAGTGGTCTTCAATATAGCCCCTCAGTTGAGACTGAATTGGGTCAAACGTCCTGTTTTCAGAATGTACACTAGTGCAGGATTCGGAATGACAGTGATCTCCTGCGGAACAAGAACATCAGTTGAATCCTCATTCCAGTTCATACCGATTGGAATGGCAATAGGTGGGGATGTGTTCTTTTTTGCAGAGGCCGGCGGAGGAGTAGAAAACAATTTTCTTGGGTACCATCTGGGACTTGGCTACAGATTCTGATTTGTAAAATCTGAAAATCATTGATTTATGAAAAAGACGATAATATATCTGATGATTGTTTTATGTGTGGTCTCCTGTGAGATTTATGGAGGTGAATATATACGCGGAACTGGTGACGAACTCTCTACCTATACGATGGATGCATTCAACGGTCACGTAATGATGCCTGTGCTTATGACCGAAATGGCCATTGATTTCGATGCATATCTGAACCTTTCTGATGAAGAGAAAAAGAAGGATTTCAAATTCTATGGCAATATACGCAATCCTGAGGAAAACCATTATATAATTGAAACCGGCAATACTACGTGCACCCTTAAGACTGACGGCAGGTCGGTATGGGATGAGGATTCTCAGTGGACATTCCTGTCATTCAGTACAAAAACCTACCTGAACGGGAGAGGCTCGCTTTACTGCAGTACATCAGAAAGGATAGTGCTTGAGTCCGATCCGGTCGCTCCCGGAGACACTTCCGTCAGGCTTTTCTCAATGGTCTATGGTGGTGATCCTGTAGGGATGGTATTATGTTCCAGTTCAGAGGAAGGACTTGAGTGGAATGTAGGCGCAGCAGGTGTCATCAAAGATCAGAAAGGATATACCGGTGAATATATGACAGGTTCCGGAGGAATAATAGTGGAGAAAAGATACAATGAGCCGGTCAAAGATACTGAATATATATGTTCGGGAGAATTTCTTGTGACAGTGTATAGGAATGATGAGCCGATTGATATATGCAAGGCAGTGTTCCGACCAGGTGTCAAAGTTGAGTTCATCACGGGAAATTGATCGGACAAACTGAATCCGGGCTGTCATTGCTGACTGACGAAATGGCAGTCTGCAGCAATTGGAACATATTTTGACTATATGAGGTCGTCCTTCGGGGCGACCTTTTTTGACAATAGAATTAAAATACAGATATATGGCAACAACAGGAAAAATTGGAGTTACTACCGAGAATATATTCCCGGTGATCAAGAAATTTCTTTATTCAGACCACGAGATTTTTCTAAGAGAACTTGTGGCCAATGCGGTGGATGCAACTCAGAAGATGAAGGCTTTGGCTGCTTCGGGAGAATATACTGCAGAACTTGGTGATCTTGCTGTCCGCATCGAACTTGATGAGGCGGCAAAGACCCTCAAAGTCATTGATAACGGTATCGGTATGACGGAGGAAGAAGTTGATAAGTATATCAACCAGATTGCCTTCTCATCAGCTGGGGAGTTCCTTGAGAAATACAAGGATCAGTTAAGCAGCATCATAGGACACTTCGGCCTCGGTTTCTATTCGGCCTTTATGGTGGCTGATAAGGTTACCATTGAAACCCTTTCCTGGAAAGAGGGAGCAAAGGCAGTGAAGTGGTCTTGCGACGGATCACCTGAGTATGATATGGAAGAGTGCGACAAGGCCGACAGAGGTACAGTGATAACTCTTTATATTGCAGATGATGAGAAGGAATTTGCAGAAAAGAAACGCATAGAGAGCCTTTTGAACAAGTATTGCAAGTTTATGCCCGTGCCTGTAGTGTTCGGAAAGGAACAGGAGTGGAAAGATGGTAAATATGTTGATACTGAGAAAGAGAATGTAATCAATAAGGTGGAACCGCTCTGGGCGCGCAAGCCTGCCGATCTGAAGGAAGAGGATTATAATGAATTCTACAGAACCTTATATCCGATGGCAGAGGAGCCTCTCTTCCACATCCATCTCAATGTGGACTATCCGTTCAACTTGACCGGTATCCTCTATTTCCCTAAGATAAAGAACAATGTCGAGATCTCACGAAACAAGATCCAGTTGTATTGCAACCAGATGTTCGTGACAGACTCTGTCGATAACATCGTGCCTGACTTCCTCACCCTGCTTCACGGTGTTATAGATTCCCCTGACATCCCTCTGAATGTGTCAAGAAGTTATCTCCAGAGCGATGCAAACGTGAAGAAGATATCCACATACATCACCAAGAAGGTGGCTGACCGCCTTGACGAAATTTTCAAAAATGAGCGTCAGCAACTTGAGGAAAAATGGGACAATCTCAAACTTTTCATTGAGTATGGAATGCTTTCAGACGAGAAATTCTGTGACAGAGCGATGAAGTTCTGCCTTCTCAAGAACACAGATGGCAAATATTTCAGCATCGAAGACTACAAGAAGGCTATCGAGAGTGAGCAGACTGACAAGGACAAGAAAGTGGTCTTCCTTTATGCTACCGATGTGGAGAGCCAGTATTCATTCATTGAGGCGGCCAGATCCAAGGGCTATGATGTCCTGCTTCTCGACTGCCAACTTGACAGCCACTTTGTAAATCTTCTTGAGACAAAGGTGGAGAATACTCGTTTTGCCCGTGTGGATTCCGACAGCATAGACAATCTCATTGCAAAAGGAGATAAGATCCGCCCGGAACTCTCTGAAACCGATCAGGAAGATCTCTCTGTTATTTTCCAGACTGTTATGCCAAAGGAAAACCAATATTACGTCCAGGCAGACAATCTTGGAGAGAATGCTGCTCCTATCTTGATAACTCAGAGCGAGTTTATGCGCCGTTATCGCGAGATGTCGGCAATGGGAGGTGGAATGAACTTCTATGGTGAGATGCCGGCTATGTACAATATTACAGTCAATATGCAGAATCCTTTGGTGGCTAAGATAATGGCTTCAAAGGCAGCGGACGTTGCTCCTGCTAAGATTATTCCTGACGCAGCCGAAGATGCTTCTGAAGATGTAAAGAGGACTGTGACAGAAGCCAAGGAAACTGCCGCTGCTGCTCATAAATCTGACCTCGAGGCATTTGCCGGTGATAATGAAATTTTAAAGCAGATTACCGATCTGGCGCTTCTTGCCAATGGTATGCTCAAAGGCAAGGAACTCAGCGATTTCATTGCGCGCAGTGCCAAAGTAGTGGAAGATGCCTATCTGAAATAATAGATCGGACAGTATCAGTCTCTTATGTGGAGATGACCCTTTCGGGCTGTCTCCACTTTTTATATTATCGAAACCTACTGAAATAATCGAAACATATCGAAATGTTGTTTGATTTATCTTGATGTGTTTGTAATTTGTTGATAATTAGCGTGATATGTTGCTGTGTCGGAGTTTGTGGCTGATTCTGCTTTGAAAAAATGAAATCAGTAACGAAAGATTAAAATGAATAAATCATATTTTTGCTTGTCGCATTTGTTTTTGCGCAGACTGACACTAAATAATCAAATCATATAGTTATGACAAAGAAAGAATTTTATCAGAAACCGGAGGTGAATGTCATCGGCATCTGCCTCGAAAGCAGTGTTTTATCTGGATCATACGAGAAAGGTATAGGTTCAGGAGAAGATATTCTCCTTGATGAAGAATATGATCCGTGGAATTAAGGAGGAATGAATTATGAAGAAGATTAATTTTATACTTGCAGCCTTTGCTGCCGTTTTTGCACTCTCTTGCAATAAGGAAATAACAAATGTTCAGACTCCTGATGATTCTGTTCCAGCAGGAATGAAGATGGTGACCCTCACAGCCGGCATCGACGCTGCTGAGACCAAGACAACATACGACGCCAACGGCAAGTTCTCCTGGACTAAGGGAGATCAGATTTCGGTGTATTGCTCCGATGGTAAATTTTATACGTTTACAGCAGAGGCTGATGGCGCTTCAGTTAATTTTGCTGGCGCCATCCCTGAGGATGTCTCTTTGGATTGGTGTGCATTTTATCCTGCAGATGCAGGACACAGAGTAGTTGAAGGCACATACTACTATAACTTTCCTGAATATAAGGATTTAAGCACAACAGGCTCTGCAGATCTTCCTATGGGTGCTGAGTACTCAGATGGAGTATATGCATTCAAGCATATGAGTGGTGCTGCTTTGCTTACATTTACTAATATCCCTGATTTTATTAATAATGTTGAGATATCAATTGTAAATAGTGCTCACGTAATCAGTGGATCATTTAAGACTTATGCAAATTCCCCTTGGTCTTGGGTTTATGCTGGTGCAAACACAGATTCAGAGAAGACTTTGATTCGCAAGGTTGCGGTTAACAACAATCAGGCACAACTCTATTTCCCTTTCAAGGGGCAGATGTGGAGCACGAATACAATCAATATTACAGGCTTTGATTCTAAAGATAATGAATACGTTCTGCTGAAAGATAAAACAATGAAGGGACGTTCGGAAGACTTTGTACCAAGAACAGTCGTTCCATACGCTCCATTGGCACTCCCTGATTATGTACCGCCAGTGAATTGGGCTTCTGTTGATTGGGAAGGTGAGAATGTTGCTACATACGTTCAGGAGGATTGGATGTATGAATCTTACCCAAAATATTCGGATATCAAAGAATTGAAAGCGGTTGCAGATGAGTATTATCTTTACGCAAGAGTGACTCCAACTAAGGCTGTAAATGAGATACGTTTCTTCTTTGCTGATAAGGGTGAAACCACTAGTGGTGATTTATGGATGTGGGAAAATACTGGTTATACCACTTATTATAAGAGTGATCGTGCGACAGTGACTGAAAATAGTTTTAATCTGTCATATAATGGTTCGGCAGTAGAACTTGTAACTGAGACAGTTGGCGAGAATGTGGTTTGGAATATGGCCTTTCCACGTAGTGCAGGAAAGTGGACGGCTTCTTCAGGATCTGTATATGTTGGATTTATGACTTATGGCGAAGGTTTTGAGGCACCAATTCCAAAGGTTTGGGGTGAAATGCTCGAAGTTACCCTTCCGTAATCCATCGAAATAAATAACTCAATAATACAAGAAGCGTCCGCACAGATCGTTGCGGACGCTTTTCATTATATCGCAGGCCTTTCTTCATTTGCGCGCTCGGTACATCCAAATCCTGCATCTGCAGGTGATGTGCATAACGTCTCTTACTTACGCAGGTTGGATCCAGACAGAATCCTTACCAGAGAAGTACGCCCAATGATGATAGTCACTCTTCCGTAATAATGGCGATGATTCTGACGAATGTTTACGGTAATTTTCGTCAAACTTATTTACTTTTATTAAAAAAAAGAAAAATCTTCATATCGTTCGTCACATTTTTCTTTTTTTTAATATCATTCTCTTGGAAAAATTGTATATTGGCGGAGACAACAGAGGGGGAATTGGACAAAAAACTTTTTAAAGGGTACTATGCCTTATTGTTTATGTTCAATTTTAAAAAAATGATTTTATGGAAGACAAAAAATCAAAAACACCCCTTCAAGGCCGTCTGATCGAAATTGACGGTGTGCAGTATCAACTCATTGAGGGTAAACTTTATCGCTATGCGAACCTGACAATGGACAAGGCATTCAAGATTGTTCTTGGACGTGTCGGCAGTGAAGAAGTATTGAAGCATTTGCTCAATCGTATTCTTGGTACGTGCATTGTAAGATTACAATATCGTAACACTGAGTATCCTGGGCTGACAGAAGAAGAAAGTTCATCGCGGTTCGATGTGTATTGTGAGGATGAAACAGGAAACTGTTTCGAAATAGAAATGCAGAACTGGTCGCAGAGATATTTTAATAAAAGGGCAGTATATTATTCTGCATTGGTAATGCACGATCAGGCCGAAAAGGCCAGACAGGAAGCAAGGAGAAAAAAGATAGAATGGGACTATGGCTTTAAACCGCTTTATGTTGTAAGTTTCTTAAATTACAGGAACTGGACATCAGAGAATCTAGGAGAAAAACGAAGTGAATTCATATCGCTGTATAGATATCGTGATGTCGAGACCGGAGAAGAACTGGGAGATGGAACCAACATCGTGTTCATTGATCTTTACGGGTTCAAAAAGACCCTCGAAGATTGTGAATCTCTGGAGGATTTCTGGATGTATAGCATAAAGAATATGTTCATATTGAACAGTTGTCCGGAAATAGTCAGAGGAACGGAGATTGAGGAACTGTTCAGACTTTCAGAACTTGCCAAGATGTCTCTCGAACAACGAATTAAAATTGAAGAAGAAGTTATGACACAGAATGACATTCGAAACAGTATTGCAGAACAGTTGGAAGATGCAAAGAAAGAGGCTGTTGCACTCGGTCGTGAAGAAGGTCTGATTCAAGGAAAAGCAGAAGGAAGAGCAGAAGGACGAGCAGAAGGACGAGCAGAAGGCTGGGCTGAAGGACGGGCTGAAGGCTGGTCCCAGGCTATAAGAGAAATGGCAGTCAAAATGAGTGTTGCGGGTGTAGATGTTGGGGTGATATCCCAAACAACCGGTCTGACTGAAGTTGAAATTAAATCTCTTCTATAAATTTCCATATTATCCGCCACAATATTGTCAATTCAAAAGTTGTGGCGGATTCTTATCTGATCAGATTAAGGAATTCATTGCGGGTCCTCTCATCCTTCAGGAAGATGCCGCTGAAAGCCGATGTCGTTGTTAATGCATTGGCCTTTTGTACGCCTCTGAGCGTCATACAGGTGTGGGATGCTTCTATGACAACTGCCACTCCGAGCGGATTCAATGTGTCCTGAATGCAGTCGCGTATCTGGGTGGTCAGCCTTTCCTGCACTTGGAGACGGCGTGCGAATGTCTCCACAACACGAGCGAGCTTGCTCAGTCCTGTGATGGTGCCGTTAGGAATATATGCCACGTGCGCTTTGCCGATGAACGGCATAACGTGGTGCTCGCAGGTCGAGTACAGTTCGATATCCTTGACAAGAACCATCTGCTGGTACTCCTCCTGGAACATAGCGCTTCGAAGTATTTCGGCTCCGTCCTGCTGTGATCCGTGTGTCAGAAACTGAAGCGCCTTAGCCACTCTCTCCGGTGTCTTGACCAGTCCCTCACGCTGAGGATCTTCGCCGAGAAGTCTGAGGATCTCTCTGTAGTGTTCAGCAATTGCCGCTGTTGTCGCTTCATCGTAGCGCTCGTCCTTTATATATGCCATTTTATAGAATATTTTTATCCGAATGATGCAATTTATGTCATTCTACCAAGAGTGGTATGGAACTTGTGCTGCCCACTCTGATGAAAGATTGATAAATTTTGTGCAAAAATAGCAAAAAGAACTACATCATTAAGTTTTTTTATCTATATTTGCCGCCCCTTAATTAGGGGGGATCGCTTAAATGTTGATAATTAATAATTTAAACTTGAAATACTATGTATTGGACACTTGAACTTGCATACCGTCTGGAGGACGCTCCTTGGCCAGCAACCAAAGAAGAACTCATTGATTACGCAACCCGCTCGGGTGCACCTCTCGAAGTTGTGGAGAACCTCGAGGAACTTGAGGACGACGGCGAAATCTACGAAAGCATCGAAGATATCTGGCCGGATTATCCAACCAAAGATGACTTCTTCTTTAACGAGGAGGAGTATTAATAGTTAACTATCCTGGTTTTCAGATAGATACACTTACCAAGGGCGATTCGAAAGAATCGCCCTTGGTCGTTATTTTATCATATTGTGTCGTATTTTATCAAATTTGACCGCATAAACTGACTTACCAAATACTTACCAAATCAGTAGTTGAAGCCAAATGTCCAAAGAGGTATGATGTTTAAATAAGCATTCTCTATGTCGTCTTTTACTATGAACGCATCCTCAATCCCTTTGATCTGCTTTTGTTTCTTAGCCTTACCTCCAACCTCAAAGGTATGACCTCCAACAAGAAAGTCTGCTGCTGGTGAAGATGTCACTTTGTTATTTACAGACAGAGAACAATAGAAAAATGTTTCCCTTATATTGCCGATTTCCGGATTCTCATCTGCAAGCGCATAAATAAAGCAAGGATTTCCAAGATATATCTTATCTGTTTTCTGCACTAGTTCCATTCCATCGGGAGCGTAATTCAATTGCCTGATCAGCTTTGACTTTTCCATATATACCATATAATCAGCCACTGTGCCTCTATCGGTAGATATTGCCCTGCCTATTTCAGCAAAGTTTGGCTTGAACGGTACACTACGGGAAACTACATAAAGTAGTTGCTTAAGCTTTCTCGCTGTAGATATATTCATTTTTGCATACGCAGGAATGTCCACTTCCATTGTCTGGTTGATTACATTCTCGAGCCTTTGGTAGTAATCATCCTGTTTGAAAAACGGAAAGTATCCTTTGCTCAGGTACTCCTTGAAATGCGCAATAGGGTATTTCACTTCATTTGGAAGTTCTACCTTACCTGCGATAATATCATCTAATGTATATGTCGGGATATCAAGTCCCAGGGAAAAATTCAAGTATTCACGGAATGAGAGACCTTCCAACGTATATCTGATGGCTCTTCTGCTGAGATCTGCATCAGTGCCCTTGATCAGTTCAAGAATTGATGAACCGGTTACCACTACCTTCAGATCCGGAAGATAGTCATACATCATCTTTACTTCTTTTGACCAATTCTGGTATTTATGGATCTCATCAATATATAGAATCTTACCACCCTGCTGTGCAAACTTTGTCGCAGTGTCATATAGTGTATTCGCAGCAAAGTAGGTATTATCTGCTGCAATATAAAGAGAATCCTTCTTTGTATCAGTCATTAAGATATGCTGAAGTACCATAGTCGTCTTTCCGACTCCTCGAGCACCCATAATCACGATTAACTGTGAATTCCAATTGATTTTCTCATATAAGTAACGTACAAAATCGGTAGTCACAGTCTTTAATTTCTTGATGTAGAGATCGTATAACTTTTCCATATTTGATGTCCTTTTGTGCAAATATACAAAAACGGGGAAATAAAACCACATATTTTACGCGAAAGTGAGGTTTTATTTCCGCATTGGTATGATTTGATAGTCGTATAAACTCACCTATCACAAATAACATTTAAAAATGGAAGATCGAGATCAACTGATTCTGAAAATTCTGAAACATATCAAATGTTTACGTAAAGACATTCGTGAAATGCGTAAAAGCATGGATTTGGCCGCTAAAATAGTATATACCAATAAGGAGGTAATGGAGCAGCTTGATGTATCCACGGCCGTTCTAAAAAAGTGGAGAGACTCAGGACTTATAGGCTACTCTAAAATCAATAATAAGTATTACTACTCCCGTAATGACATCCTTGAGTTCTTGCAAGCCACACACTACGAAGCTTTTGTACGCAAAACTAACAAAATTTAATAAACACAACACGCTTTGAACGATTTGAGTATTATACAAATTTTCTTATATTGTATTATGCTTCGTGTTTTAGTTAAAATGAAGTTATATATTTGTAATATAATAACTTTCCTCAATTTATAGTTCTTATGAAATTCATCACATCAACACATTTGAAGCGATGGGCTGACACAAGAGAGAGTCAGTCTCTCTTGCCAGAATTGATAAGACGTCTTATCTGTGCTTCCGTAAAACAGTTAGATAGACTATCTTTCCCCTGTGGCGATGCTGTGCATATGCATGGATGGGATGGTATTGTGTCGTGTCCCGAACCTATAGATCTGGTCCCAGAAGGGGACTCTCTTTGGGAGTGTGGCGTGAACAAGGAAATTCAGGCCAAAGCGAACGATGACATAATAAAACGCGCAGCTGACCCTCTTGGGCATATTAAATCAAACTCTACATTCGTCTTTGTTACTCCTCGCGAATGGGCAGGAGCAGATGCATGGGTTATTGCCAACCAATCGGGGTGGAAGAAATTAGTAGTTTATACTGCAGTTGAACTTGAGGCTTGGATTGAGAAATGTCCTGCTGTTGGAATATGGTTAGCAGACAAACTGAATATTCTGAATGCAGGAGGATATCAGCTTCCAGATGAATTTTGGATGCAATGGGCTTCTGGCGATCAGTACACTTTACCCTATCAAATAGTAACTGCGGGAAGAAGAAAAATAGCAGAAAAGGTGTTAAATGCTTGTTTTAACCCATCTGTCCTTGAAATTCAAGCATTGACGCAGTCAGAAGCTGTTGCGTTTGTGTTAGCAACAATTGCGACTTCTTCTGAAGCAGATAAGTTAACGGCTAAAACAATTGTTGTTACTGATAAAAACACATTCGATGATTTAGTATCTCACTATGATAATCTGATAATTATAACAACCTTGCGCGCAAATATGTCCTACGCGTTGGCACGCAATCATAGAGTAATCTGTGCAGTAACGCCACAAGATCAAGTATCTACAGCTGAGATGCTGCCAAGAGTGGAACGAGAAGCTTTTGTTAAAGCTATTGAAAACTGTGGTTTTGATTCTGCTCAAGCAAGAAAGATTGCAACAGATACGGCAAGGGATGTCAATGTTGTAAGACGCAGGTTGAAGATTGACAGGCTAAAACCGGAATGGGCTAATAGCGATGGGATATCTGCCTTGTTGCCAATTATTTTGCTGGGTCAATGGAATGAGAATATAAAGGGAGATCTGGAACTCGTAGAAAAAATTTCAGGAAAAACCTACGCAGAATATGTCAAGATATTACAACATTTCAGATTAATGCCTGATTCTCCAATTTCCAATGTCGGAACAGTATGGCGATTAAAGTCTCCAATGGATGCAATGTCATATGCCTCAGCTTATCTAACAGACAGGGATTTAGCCAAACTGAAAGAGATTTGCGGATTGTTGATTGCTGACGATGACCCAGAAGCAGAAGACAAGGTTGCTTCGGACGGATGGGGAATGTGGCAGTTTAAGCAACAGTTTTCTTCTGATATCAAAAAAGGAACATACCAATCTTTAATATTGTTGTCTTTGATCAATGATGAGAGTAATCGTAGAAATATATGGGTTGATGATTTGCTACAAGAACTACTGAATGATTGGACACTGAAACGTTTTTTATCCAACAGAACATTTTTTACTCTTTTGGCAGAGGCTTCACCTGAAGCGTTTTTGGATTTCCTTGAAAGAACAGGAAAAGAAATTTATGATGTTATATTCACTCCTCAGATATCCCATATAGGATTGACTGGGTGGAATATATATTATACGGAAGTTCTCTTTGCACTTGAGATGCTGGCTTGGGATGAAGACTATATTTATAGGGTCACCTCTCTTTTATTGCGCTTTTCAACATATAAAAACGATAGTAATTATGCTAACAAGCCTGCAAACTCACTTACGGATATTTTCCGTTTTCAACTACCGCAAACATTCGCAAAGTTTGAGAATAAGATAGAGATACTGACATCTTTGTCATCTTCTTATAGAACTCAGATATGTGAGTTGTGTTTCCGAATTTTAGAAGGCAACGGTCCAAGAGTATTATCTCAGACACACTTTTATAAGTGGCGCCACTTTAGTGACCTTTCTTCTCCTGAATACATTTCGGTGCCAGTAGATGATGTGATAGCAGTAGTAAAGTTGCTATTGAACTGTACAATCTTCTCCGAAGATGATATATGTAAGCTACTGAAACTATCTACTAATAAATGTATTAGATGTTGCAGAACATATATCCTTAATGCAATAACCGAGAGAAAAGATTCTATTTGTAACAGTGAAATGATAGAACATACTCTCCGTGACGAACTAACTCATCATCTTTCATATCCTGGAACTGCGTGGGCTCTGTCAGAAAAAGAACTTGAACCATATAAGACACTGCTATCGGATATTGAACCTAAGGATGTTGTTTTGAAATATCGATGGATGTTCGAGGATATGTCTCTGCGTCTACCTCAAAAAAGAGAGATGGACTTTCAAAAGGAAAGTCAGATGATACAGGAGATAAGAAACGATGCGGTTAAAGAAATTCTTTCAGAAAGGGGGAGAATCGGTATATGGGAGTTAGTCCGTGTCGCAAAATGTCCGAGTTCTGTAGTCAACAGCATGATTCAATTATACGGTGACGGTTTGTTGCAAGATGTATGTTTAAAATTTTGTGAGAACATAGTAGACATTAATTTCCTTCGGACTTTTTTCCAGAATCTATTCTTCCAAATGGATGAAGATAACTATGTGAGAATTATAGAAGAGGTAAGGGCATATGGCAATACTTGCTTGTCTATATGCCTATATGCTCCAAGATACAATGAAAGACTTGCTACCATTGCAAATGACTTTGGCGAGGAAATAGAAACTCTTTATTGGCAAAACATTAAAGTGGCATATGTTAAAAAGCTCAATCCCATACACGTTGTTGATAAGCTTGCTAGGGTAAATCGATATGATGAAGCTCTAGAATTGATATACCATAAGAAAGACTCGCAAATCCCCAATAGTCTTAAAGTCAATGTCATAAAAGGTCTTATATTTAGCGGTCAACGAGACTTTACGCCGAGAGTTGACTGGTACTATATAGGCAGTGTGATAGAAGATTTAGATAAGTCAGAAGATCCCGATATTATCTCAGAACTGATTCAAATAGAATTTTTTGCTTATCGTGCATTAGAGCATCATAGAGACATAAATGGCTTACGTCTTATAAAAGAACTGATGAGCAAGCCAGAATTGTTGATGGAGTTGATGGTAATGGCCTATAAATCTGATGATATAAAAGAGGAGGAAGAAGTAAGTGAATCAGAGATTAATAATAGAAATCTGATGGCAACATGTTCATTCTCAATTCTGTATAATTTATCTTGTTGTCCTGGTGTTGATGGGCAAGGGAACGTGAATCCTGAAGCACTTCGCACATATATATACCGCTTGTATGAATTATCAGTAGAGCATCATCGTTCTCAAGTGACTGATATGGTGGTAGGTAGTCTTTTAGGTAATCTTCCTAGAAATGACTCCTATCCACAGGATATTCTCGGAGAAATAGTAGAAGGACTGAAAAGTGATTCTGTAGATGAGCATATTCAGATGAGAATTTTTAATAGCAGAGGTGTTACAACACGAGCTTTTGCTGAAGGCGGAGATCAGGAAAGGGAATTGGTAGCATTGTTCAAGATTTATCGAGATAAGGTTAAGTTTAAATATCCTAGACTTGCCAAAATATTTACAAAAATGATGGATAGGTATGAATATTATGCTAATCGTGAAGATTGTGTGGCACAATTGGAAGATTTGGAATATTAGAAATCAAGAAATAATATTACATCCTTTGGAGCCGTTTGGAATAATTCTCAAATAGTCGGAATGTTTATAATTTGACTATTTCCATTTCTTGAATTTAAACTTCAATGAAACAATTAAAATATTTTGCAGAAATGTTGTATCTTTGTTGTCAACTATGATAGTAGTCATGGTAAGTTCTTTGAATTCGATTTGGTAAGTGCTGGGAAAGTGGTGTTGAGGCGCGGAAAGTAGTCACATTTTGTCGCATTTGACGCAGCTTTTACCTACCAAGAAAGTTACCAAATCACCTAAGAATCGCCATCCTACGTGCGTAGAATGCCATTAATCACATTCTGGAATGAGGAGGAATATTAATAGGTTGTAAAAGGTTAGAAGCCTAAATATCAACGATTTACAATGACCGATTGGACAGTCCAGTCGGTCATTTTTCGTCCTAAGAGATATGTGATAGTCCGTATATAATATGTGCTGATGTTTGTACATTCATCAAGCGTAGAACTTGAATGTACGGAGTATAAGTCGTATATCTTTCTCAAAATATAAGTATCTTTGTAAAATTCTGGAAGATGGTGCGATACGCTAAGCGTCGCTACAAACCTGAAGGAAGTATTTTACAGATTTAATAAACGATAATAATATGTGCCGTCATATAATCCTAGCCTCTTTGGCTGTTCTTCTTTCGATCGGATCGTGTTCGCCGCTGGATGATGATATCATTGATGATTCTATTAAAAATGAACAGACTCCAGAGCCAGGACCCGAACCAGAACCGGTGCCCGAACCAGAACCAGAACCAGAACCAGAACCAGAACAGGAACCGGAGTCATTGAACGTTCCTGAAATCAGGATCTATACTGAGGAAGGCAGGGATGTGGAGAGCAAGGACGAGTATCTGGATATGAATCTCTTCGTGAAAGGAGAGAGAGAAGACACTCTTTCCGCATCCGGACGCATC
>JAZRBS010000060.1:0-32199 GCA_045635205.1 Candidatus Cryptobacteroides sp.
CGCTAGCGTTCATCCTGAGCCAGGATCAAACTCTTCATTGTATAATAACTATTATTTCTCTAGTCTGTCCTGACACTTATAATTTCAAAAGAAATTAACGCTTCTCGATAAATTGTATTTCTCGGTACTTGCTTCTTGTACAGTTAATCAGTCTTTTCAATGAACTTACCAAACCCTCTCTCGAGGACCCGTTTTTCGAACGGGGTTGCAAAGGTACGCTTTATTTTTGATTTTCCAAACTTTTTTTTCAAAAATTTTGACTTTCTTCTAAAGCGTCAGTCTTGTTAAGAACTCTGGGCCTCCATATACCCGTTTTTCAAATGGGAGTGCAAAGGTACGCTTTTTATCATAACTTCCAAACTTTTTTCAATATTTTACCTGACAAAATTGATACTTTTTACGGCCGTGAACCTGCAACTCGCTGAGGATCACGGCCGTAATCGATTGTTACATTTTTGTTAAAATCAGAAGTTGTATTTCACCATCAGATTCACACGATGATTTCCTATCCAATGAAGGCCTTGATCTGCCAGACCGAATTTATTCAAATTGCCTTCGCTGTCATAATCTCCATACTCAACAGCAGTCCACTGATACTCCAGGCCAATGTTCATCTTACCTATATTATATATAACCTGAGGATTGATCCTGTACATCTGGTTGATGTTGGAGAATCCGTTACCGCAGAAATAGACATTACCCTTGGCAATCGGACCATTTGCTGCATCAGCAAGACCCAGATTCTTTATATAACCGAGAAAAAGAACGCCCTGCCATTTCTTTCCATAACTGAGGGAAAGCCACGATGATGAATTGCGGAGCGAAGCATATTCCCAACTTCCGTCAGAATTTTCACCGATCTTCGCATAACCGCTCATAAGATTCATATGCTCACCGCCCTGACCTAATGTAGTCTTGGCCTTTACGGCAAACTTATTCTTACTATACTGTGTATATACATATCCGAGGACAGATGTCTTGCGATCTGAAACCTTTACTGTAGCACCGTCTAGAGTTCCAAGGGCACGAGGCTTGATGCTTACCATATCCACTCCTGCCCTCAGAAGGAATCCCTTGGATTTATATGCAAGGGCCGCATACATTTCAGGAGTCTTGCCATACTTCATATAAATTGCAGAACCTCCTACCGGGCCGGCAGACTGGTACTGCATCTGCCAGATCGCCGCCGCCGATACGACCCAGTTGTTTCCAAGATTTGCATCCATCTGTACAAGAGGGGTTCTGGAGAACGGTCCGAAAGGTGCACCAACTTCAAGGCTGAAGAGGTGAGGATGATCTGCTGCCATAGGATGCCAAGCCTGACCGATCTTCAATGCAACCGAGTTCTGCTGTTCCTTACCGAGTTCCTTCCAAGTAACTGTAGCGTATGCCTGACGAAGACGTGCTGTAGCCGTTCCTGAGATTTTTGAATTACCAGGGAAATAGCCCTTCACATCAGAAGCAGACGAAAGACCTGAATAAAAGTCTCCCTCAAATTTGGCTCCGAAATGAACATTATTTATGCTGTATCCGCTGACATCCACACCAAGACGTGAAGTAAGGGCAAGGAAACGAAATGACGACGTAGCATTAAGATCCTGCGTGCCGTTCTCGTTCATCTTCTCATCCAAAGGGAGATAATAGAAAAGGTCACCGGTACCAGACTTGCTCTCACGACTGTCGAAGATGAAATAATTGCGGATGAATCCGTAAAATTTGAAATTGTTCTTAGGCTCTGCCTTCTGCTCCTTCTCTGCAGCAGAGACATTCAGTGCGCAGAAAGAAATAAGCACAACTGAAAGAATCAGGTAAATGCGTTTCATATAAATATGATTATAGTTCAAAATATTAACGGGCCGCCGTAAAGCGACCCGCAAATATAATATATTTTCGTAAATTAGATACCGATAAAGATAAGCATAAGGTAAGCGATCACGATACCCACGATACCCATAATAAGTCCTACAACTGCCATCTGCTTGGTGTTGATGATGCCTGTAGAGTGTGCAAGTGCATTTGGTGGAGTAGAGATCGGAAGGATCATAGCGAGCGATGCACACATTGCAACAGCAACGAGGAGAGTCTTGAGGCCACCGATTGCGATGAAGCCCTCAGCCGCTGTAGGGTCGTCAAGAAGTGCTGTACCAACCACTGCAAGGATCGGAACGATAAGGTTTGCTGCAGCAGAGTTCGAAATGAAGTTCGAGAGGAGCCAGCAGATAAGACCTCCGGCTATCATCACCACGATGATGTTCCAAGATGCGAATGGAACTGCGTTGATGAGGGCAGCTGCAAGACCTGTCTTGTTGAGAACTGTTCCGAGTGCGAAACCACCGGCAACCATCCAAAGCACACTCCAGTCAATCTCCTTGAGGTCATCCTTAGAGAACACGCCAGTAGCTGTAAATACTGCAAACGGAATGAGAGCCACGATGTTTGCGCTCACCTTGAAGATAGCCTCTCCCATCCAGAGGATGATTGTAAGAGCGAAAGTAATTGCTACAATGATCTTCTCTCTCTTTGATGCTGTTGAAGTTCCCTCGATCTTAAGTTCGATAGACTTTGTCTTGAATGGGAACATAAACATCAGGATACCCCAGGCGATGAAGAGCATAATAAGAACGTAAGGAACCATCTTCATCATCCAGTCCATAAAGGTGATGTCAACACCAGCATTCTGGAGTGCTCCGAGAGCGATGGCGTTAGGAGGTGTTCCGATAGGGGTACCCATACCACCGATATTCGCTGCGATAGGAATAGCAAGAGCAAGACCTACCTTACCTTTCTCATCCTGTGGAAGCGTAGCAAGCACAGGAGCAAGGAATGTAAGCATCATTGCAGCTGTAGCTGTGTTGCTCATAAACATCGAGAAGATACCGATGATGAGGAGGAATCCAAGGAGAACCACCTTAGGGTTCTTTCCGAAAGGCTTGAGGAGAACCTTTGCAAGGGTCACGTCAAGACCAACCTTTGAAGCTGCGATAGCGAGGACGAATCCACCGAGGAAGAGCATAATCACAGGATCTGCAAAAGCAGCCATAATTGACTTGTAGTCAACGTATGTACCTGCACCGTCAAACATCATAAAGCCGAGACCCTTGTTTGAGATGGTGAGGAGCATAATGACCATAGAAAGGACAGATGTTGTCCAGGTAGGGATCACCTCGATGATCCACATAAGAGCAGTGAACACAAAGATAGCGATAGTCCTCTGCATAACTGGAGTGAGGCCTTCAATGCCAAAGAAAGATGTCGGCACAGCCCACAAGAAGATTGTAAGCGCAAGTACAATGCAGAGCGCAATCCAATCCTTAACTGAAAATTTCTTAGTACCCATTATAATTGTTAGTTAGAATATATTTCGCGCAGAAACGGCCGCAAAGATAACTCTAATTTATAAAATAAAAAACTAAAAGTGAGGCAAGTCCTTGACAAGCCTCACTTTTAGCAATATATGTAAAATTAGATGATACCCTGTTCAAGCATTGCCTGAGCAACCTTCATAAAGCCGGCGATGTTGGCACCCTTCACATAGTTGATATAGCCGTCTGGCTGAGTTCCGTACTTAACGCAAGCCTCGTGGATGTTGGCCATAATGCTGTGGAGTTTCTCATCAACCTCAGCAGGACCCCAACTGATATGCATTGCATTCTGTGTCATCTCAAGACCAGAAGTTGCCACGCCACCTGCGTTTACAGCCTTACCAGGAGCGAACATAATGCCAGCCTTCTGGAATGCTGCGATAGCCTCAGGAGTACATCCCATATTCGATACCTCGGCAGCAAGCCAGGTACCGTTTGCGAGAAGTTCCTCAGCATCTGCACCTGTCATCTCATTCTGGAACGCACAAGGCATAGCGATATCACACTTGATGCTCCAAGCCTTCTTTCCTGGATAGAAAGTTGCTGAAGGGAACTTGTCTGCGAATGGAGCCACAACGTCGTTGTTTGAAGCACGGAGTTCGAGCATATAAGCGATCTTCTCTGCATTCATTCCTTCAGGATCGTAGATTGCTCCGTCAGGACCTGAGATTGCGATCACCTTTGCGCCAAGTTCTGTAGCCTTTGTTGCAGCACCCCAAGCTACGTTACCGAAGCCGGAGAGAGCGATAGTCTTGCCCTTGATGTCCTTGCCGGCCATCTGGAGCATATGCTGTACAAAATAGACTGCACCGAAACCGGTAGCCTCAGGACGAAGGATTGAACCACCCCAAGTCAGACCCTTACCGGTAAGCACGCCTGTGTTGTACTGCTGAGCAAGTTTCTTGTACATACCGTACATAAAGCCGATCTCACGTCCGCCTACTCCGATGTCGCCTGCAGGAACGTCCTGATCAGGACCGATAACCTTCCAGAGTTCAAGCATAAATGCCTGGCAGAAACGCATAATCTCTGCATCTGATTTTCCTCTTGGGTTGAAGTCTGAGCCACCCTTTCCACCACCCATAGGGAGAGTTGTGAGGGCATTCTTGAATGTCTGCTCGAAACCGAGGAACTTGAGGATAGAGAGATTCACTGAAGGATGGAAACGAATACCGCCCTTGTAAGGTCCGATAGCAGAGTTGAACTGTACTCTGTAACCTGTATTTGTCTGAACCTCACCGTTATCATCGATCCAGGTAACCTTGAATGTAAGGATACGCTCAGGCTCTACGATACGCTCTACGATCTTTGCATCTTCGAATTCAGGATGCTGATTGTAAACTTCTTCAATTGACTCCAATACTTCGTGTACCGCCTGGAGATATTCCTTCTCGTAAGGATACTTGGCCTGGAGTTTGGCCATCAAATCTGCTGTATTCATTGTTTTGTGTTATTGATTATAGGTTTGTCATTTCACTTCCCAAGTAGAGCCGCTTCGGAGCAGATCGTCAACACACTGGATCTTTGATTTTGCCTTGACCTCTGCTACCTGATCGCGTACACCGTCATCGTATGTAACATCCTTGACATCACGGATTACTCCGAGAGCCACAGGGAAATCAGGATACTTCATATCCGCAAGCATCATCTGGATACCGACATTCTCGGAATGTGCGTCGTGCACAAGAATATCGTCCTCGGTGATACCGTTCTCTCCTATAGTAACGACTCTCAGCCCCATACCGTCAAGCATAATACCTTTATCGCGGTTCTTTCCGAAAATCATCTTCTCACCGTGGCGGAGCACGATTGTCCTGTCGGCACGTACTTCCCTGTCGGCGATAAGTTTATGGGCACCATCGTTGAAAATCACACAGTTGGTAAGCATTTCCATCACGGAACATCCGTCGTGCTTTGCTGCTGCAAGCATAATCTCGGATGTCAGTTTCAATTCAGAATCAAGGCTTCTTGCGAAGAATGTTCCCTTTGCTCCAAGAACGAGACTTCCCGGATTGAACGGATGTTCCACTGTTCCGTATGGAGAAGTCTTGGAAATGGCTCCGAACTTGGAAGTCGGAGAATACTGTCCTTTTGTCAGACCGTATATCTGGTTGTTGAAAAGAACGATATTGATGTCAACATTTCTTCTGATTGCGTGTATGAAATGGTTACCTCCGATAGCAAGGGCATCACCGTCTCCGCAAGCCTGCCATACGGTAAGATCCGGATTGGCAACCTTGATACCGGTCGAAATCGCTGTTGCACGACCGTGGATGCTATGGAAACCATACGTATTCATATAATAAGGAAGACGTGATGAACAGCCGATTCCGGACACCACCACATATCTTTCCTTGCTGTAGCCCAATGCTTCAGTCACATCAGGAAGGGCTCTCTGCAATGCTGCGAGGACACCGTGGTCACCACAACCCGGGCACCATCTTACTTCCTGATCACTCTTGAATTCCTTGAATGTATATCTTGGCATAATGTTTCTTGTTTAGGATCCGACTCGGGATGACATTACAGGTTTTCCTTTATGGCAGCAACGATTTCCTGAACGAGGAACGGCTGTCCCTGCACCTTGTTGAACTGTTCATACTTGAACTGAGGGAATTTTCCTCGGAGATAATTGACAAAATGTCCGCTGTTAAGTTCGCACACGAGAATCTTGTCAAACTTTCCGAACACATTCTCCGTATTGCGTGGAAGCGGCATTATATAGTCGAAATGAGCAAAACTTACCTCTGTTCCCTGCTCACGCAATTCCTGTACTGCTGAGAGAAGATGTCCGTATGTACCTCCCCACCCCACAACGAGAAGTTTACCGCTTTCCGATCCGTTAACTTCGAGTTCAGGAATGAAGTCCGCAACTTTCTGCACCTTCATTTCACGTTCACGAACCATTGTTGCGTGGTTGACAGGATCTGAAGAAAGTACTCCGTCGTGATTCTTCTCAAGTCCTCCCACGCGATGCTCGCAACCAGCCATACCTGGTACAGCCCACTGACGGACTAATGTCTCAGGATCTCTCCTGAATGGCTTATATTCTGTATTTGGTTGAGCAAATGGAGGTACAATCTTAGGATAATCCTTCATCGAAGGAATCAGCCAAGGCTCGGAACCGTTTCCAAGGAAGCCCTCAGTGAGAAGCAGAACCGGAGTCATATGCTCGAGGGCAATCTTCGCAGCATTGAATGCGGCATCGAAGCATCCTGCAGGAGAATGAGCCGCCATAACCACCATAGGACACTCTCCGTTTCTTCCGTAAAGAGCCTGATTGAGGTCGGTCTGCTCGGTCTTTGTAGGGATACCTGTAGATGGACCTGCACGCTGTACATCAACGATTACAAGCGGAAGTTCAGTCATAACGGCAAGACCTAAGGCTTCAGACTTAAGTGAAAGTCCTGGGCCTGAAGTCGTTGTCACAGCAAGATTGCCTGCAAAGGCAGCACCGATGGCCGTACAGATACCGGCAATTTCATCCTCTGCCTGAAGTGTCTTGGCTCCAAGGCTCTTGTGAACTGCCAGTTCCTCAAGGATTCCAGTTGCAGGTGTAATAGGATATGATCCGCAGAAGAGCGACAGATTAGCCTTCTCGGCAGCAGCGAGAAGACCCCAGGCAGTAGCCTGATTACCTGTGATATTCCTGTAAAGACCCTTAGTCTGATGTGCAGGTTCTATATTGTACGTGTTTGGAATAGCCTGAATATTGGCGGCATAATTATAGCCATCCTTCAGAACCTTCTTGTTCGGCTCTATAAGTTCCGGCTTCTTCTTGCCGAATTTGCGCTCAAGATATTGGAATATATACTCCATCGGACGGTTATAGATATAGCAGGCCATACCGAGGGTGAACATATTCTTGCACTTTGCGACGGTCTTTCTGTCAAGGCCGCTGTCCTTGAGGCTTTCCTCTGTCAGAGTTGTAATCGGAGCGATGATAATCGTCCTGTCTTCAATATAAAGTTCGGCAATAGGATCATTCTTAAGTCCGGCTCTCTTCAATCCTTCCTCATCGAATGTATCCGAATCAATAAGAACCATAGCGGTTCTCTTGAGCCATTTTGCATTAGCCTTGAGTGCCGCCGGATTCATTGCCACGAGAAGATCACAGAAATCTCCAGGAGTAGTAATGTGCTCGCTTCCGATATGAACCTGGAAGCCTGACACGCCAGATACGGTACCGTGCGGTGCACGGATTTCAGCCGGATAATCCGGGAATGTCGAAAGTTCGTTACCGAAGATGGCTGACATATCTGCAAAAAGAGACCCGGTAAGTTGCATACCATCTCCCGAATCTCCTGCAAATCTTATGACAACATCCTTAGTATCAATAACCTTATGTTGCATAGTTAGTGTTATAAATTTAAATCAATTGGTTAGATTTTCATACAAATGTATGCATTTTTCCCGAATATGGAATACAAATTCAAACTTTTTAGAAAAAGAAAAGACAGGAACCTCCGATAAGGAGATTCCTGCCCAGAATACATCTTTATATATCAACAGATTACATCTGTCCCTGAGCAGCCTGAGCCTTTGCCTGAAGTTCAGCCTGAAGGGTCTCGATAGTCCTTCCCTCTGGGATATTTAGAGCCGTACGGGCTTCTGGGGTAAGATTGACACCCTGTGCAGGATCGATATAGAGCATCTGAGTCTCCTCGAACACCAGAGCAAGTCCCTTCGCCTTGGCAATATCAGTCACGACAGTCTGAGCCTTTTCATAAACCGGAGCCTGAAGCATCTGCTGCATCTGCTGAAGTTCCTGCTGGAAAATCTGCTGGCTTTCCTGGAAACGAGCCTCGATCTCCTGAAGTTCCTTCATCTTGCTGTCCCTGATGGCAGGAGTCCAGGTTGCCTCCTTCTGCTGGAACTGCTGTGCCTTGGTCTGATACTCCTCATACATTGCACTCAGAGTCTCGTATGTTTCCTTCTCCTGTGCCTCGAGTTGTACTCTCACAGAGTCCATTTCTGGCATCAATTGAACGAGTTCTGCGTAGTTTACATAGCCGAACTTAAAGTCCTGAGCCGATGCTGCAACTGACACGATAGCCATTGCTGCGATGATGATGATTTTTTTCATAATTTTATCTTACAATTAATAATTATTCATTAAGTACCCTTTGTACAGATCAGAACGGAATGGTTAGAACTGCTGTCCGATCACGAAGTGGAACTGACTCTTTCCGTTTACAGGATCGTCGAATCCCCATCCCCAGTCAACTCCAAGAAGACCGATCATCGGGAGGAACACTCTCACACCCACACCGGCAGATCTCTTGATCTGGAACGGATTGAAGTCTCTGATGTCAGACCAGCAGTTACCACCCTCCAGGAAGAGCAATGCATAAATGGTTGACTGCGGCTGAAGTATGACTGGATATCGAAGTTCCACTGTGAACTTGTCATAGACATTACCTGCGTAATAGTTTCCTGTAGAATTGTACGAAGACAATGCCTGAGGGGTAAGCGAGTAATTCTCGTAACCACGGAGCGAAATGATCTCAGATCCGTATGTATCATATCCCGACATACCGTCACCACCGACGCGGAAGCCCTCGAAAGGAGAATATCCCCAGTTTCTGTTGTAATATCCGAGATATCCGAACTGAGCACGCGCCATAAGGACGAGGTCTCCGACAAGTTTAGCATATACAGCGCCCTTGAACGACCATTTATGATACTCGATCCATTTGTAACGATCCTGAGAACTCTGGAAGTCATAATTGATGTCTCTCCAATCCTTTACCTTGGTAGGATTTCCCTCCGCATCGAGCAGACCGTAATCCTTCTTCCTCAAAAGCGAGTATGGAGGGGTCAACTGAAGCGAGAAACTGAAGTCAGATCCTTCACGCGGATATATCTGCTGGTCTGTGGAGTTTCTTGAAAGGCTGAGAGTATAACTGAGGTTATGTGAAATACCGGTATTGAACAGGAACTGATATGCCCAGTTCTGAAGACGGTATGTCTGCCAACTCAACTGATTGTAGAGCACAAAATAGTTGTCTGGCCATTTCAAACGCTTTCCAAGTCCCGCTGCAAATCCATACACTTCCATATACTCATCATTATTGAGAATGTTGTAATAGATGTATGAATTGGTCTGACGGGTATAATACAGCGACATATTGAGCGAAGTCGGCTTCTTTCCGAAAAGCCAAGGCTCAGAGAATGAAGCGGAAAGACTGGTGTAATATGTTCCGTTGGTCTGGAAACGCAATGACAGGTTCTGGGCATCTCCCAGAGGAACAGGACGCCAGGCGGTCTTGTCGAAAAGCCTTCTGGTGGAGAAGTTGTTGAAACTTACTCCGACAGTAGCGACGAATGTATTGCCGCCCCATCCTCCTGAAAGTTCAAGTTGGCTCGATGGCTTTTCGGTCACATTATATACGACATCTACAGTATTGTCGAGAGGATTAGGAAGGAGAGACCATCCTTTGGCCGGATCCATAATCGCCTCAGGGTCAAACTGTCCCATAGACGCAATCTCACGGATCGAGCGTTCGAACGCACTATGGCTGTAAAGATATCCCGGACGGGTGAACACCTGACGACGGATCACACGCTCGTTTGTCAGGTCGTTACCATTGATCACGATATTGTTCAGAGTAGCAGGCTTGCCCTCGACGATTCTCATTTCAACATCCACGGAATCACCCTCGATATTGAGTTCGACAGGCTGCACCTGGAAGAAAAGATAACCGTTATCCCTATATAATTTGGAAATGTCGTATTCATTCTGCTTGCCGCCACCGAAAAGACGTTTCTCCATAGTGACTACATCATAGACATCTCCCTTGCCGATCATCAGAATCTCATTGAGAGTCTCCGAAGTATAGACTGAATTACCGGTCCAAGTAATGTCCCTGAAGAAATACTGCTTACCTTCATCTATTTCGAAATCGATCTGAAGACGGTCAGGCTCCACATAATACATTGTATCCTTCACAATTCGTGCATCCCTATAGCCGGCCTCGTTGAAAACAGAAAGAAGCGCTTTCTTGTCGTTGTCATATTCCTTCTCCTGGAACTTCTTGGAACTGAAGAAGTTCTGAAGTCGCTTATCTCTCGTCTTCTTCATCGACCTGACGAGTTTGCTTTCCTTGATATGATCGGCTCCGCTGAAAGTAATCTTCTGGATCTTGACCTTTTCGCCTCTGTCAACAGCAAACTGGACACGGATGGCACTCTTGATCACTGTGTCCCGCTTGGTGTTCACATCCACTTTCACGTTGTAGAATCCCTTCTCCTTATAGTATCTCTTGATGATATCGCTGGATGTCTTTGCGACATACTCGGAAAATTCTCCTCCTCTACGAAGATTGAGTCTGTCACGGAGTTCTTTTTCTTCACCGCTCTTGACACCACTGAAAACCCAACGGGAAACGCGCGGACGCTCTATAATGGACACTTTGAAAAATGCAGTATCGCGAGTAGGAGTCAGCGAGTCGATAACGACCGCCACATCTTCAAAATACCTCTGGACCCATAGCCTGCTGACGATATTCGATAGTTCCTCGCTTGGAACAGTCACTTCCATTCCCTTCTGAAGAGATGCGACCTGAAGTATCTGATCTGGAGACAGATACTGGTTTCCCTCTACCTTGACACCACCTACAATATATTTCTTCGGATTATTGTAATCGACCTCGACGCCACCGCCGGTCTGCTGCGCCAGAGCCCGTCCGGACAGCATCAACAGTGCGAAAAGGAAGACTATTCTGCAAATTCTCATCTCGATACTCTTAATTTCAAAACTGCAAATATACGTAATTATTTGACTTTTCCATAACGTCTATCACGTTTTGCATACGATTCCAATGCCTTGCGGAACTCTTCCTTCCTGAAATCAGGCCACAATGTATCGACAAACAGAAATTCCGAATATGCGCTCTGCCAAAGAAGATAATTGCTTATCCTGCTCTCACCGGAAGTCCTTACGATAAGATCCGGATCAGGTATTCCCGCCGTCACAAGATAGCGGTCGAAACCATCCGTACCCATATTCTCAAGTTCTTCTCTTTTCTCAGGATGCTCAGCCATCTCGAGAGCCATTTTCTTTGCCGCCTGGAGAATATCCCACTTTCCGCTGTAACTGAGGAAAACTATAAGGGTAAGTGCCTCATTATGAGCCGTCATATCCATACAGGCATCAATCTCAGCATTGAGTTCATCCGAAAGACGTGCTCTGTTGCCAAGCACCATAAAGCGCACTCCATTCTTGTTCAAAGACTCCATCTCGGCTGCCATAGCCTTCACCATCAACCCCATAAGAGCCACGACCTCATCCTCCGGACGGTTCCAGTTCTCTTCAGAAAAGGCAAATACCGATAGATACTTCACCCCATACTCAAGGGAAGACTCCACACAGGAGCGCACACTCTCGACACCCTCAAAATGGCCATATACCCTTTCCTTGCCGCGTTCTTTCGCCCAACGCCCGTTTCCATCCATAATCATCGATATATGGACAGGAACCTTGGTCATAGTTTCAATAGACATAATTTTTCAGTTGTTGTTTCTGGCATCTTCGCCCCAGAACAGTTTCTCTGTAAGAGCGTTTATAAAATTGGATTTATTGAGCCGGACTCGCTTAAGCGAAAACTGTGCCACACTAATGGAAATCTTAATATCCGAAGGCACGGTCGCCGTTCTGTTGTCAGCAGTGAATATCACATTCTCATCGCGCGAATGCATCCTGAGACTGATCACGGAACTATCCGGCACAACCAAAGGACGCACATTCAGATTGTGCGGTGCAATCGGCGTTATGATCAGCACTTTTGACTCAGGCAGGACTATCGGTCCACCTGAACTGAGCGAATAGGCTGTCGAGCCCGAACTGGTCGAGACAATCAGTCCATCGGCCCAATAAGTCGGAAGATTCACCCCATCAAGACTGGCTTCGATTCCGAGCATTGCGGCACCGTTCCTGTGGACTGTAAACTCGTTCAGGGCGTAAGGCCACGAATCAATATCAGCATTGCCGGTGATCACATCTGCACAGAGCATCGCCCTGTCTTCTATACAATAATCTCCTGATATCAAAGCCTTTGCGACATCAGAAGGACGGTTTTCAGACAAGAATCCCACACGGCCGATATTGGCTCCTACCACCGGGATATTACGTCCGGCAACAGATTTAGATGCCGACAGGAAGGTTCCGTCACCGCCTACACACAGAAGCATATCGACGTCGTCATCAGGCACATCTCCGTCCGAAAGAAAATCGGTATGACATCCGGCATCATTCAATTCAGCAAGCATTGCCCTGACACCGGCATCATCCACAGACTCCTTTTTACCTATATAAATAGCAATCTTCATAAACTTTTGAGGAAAAGAGAGGTCAAAAATACTATTTTAATATCAAAATTTGAAGTTTATTATGTAATTTTGTGTTTCGTACCAACAATTTAACCGGAAATGACAAGATTAAGTGTCAACATAAACAAGATAGCCACCATCAGGAACGCCAGAGGAGGCAGGATGCCTGATGTGACCAAGGCCGCCATTGACTGTGAACTCTTCGGGGCTGAAGGTATCACAGTCCACCCAAGGCCTGATGAAAGGCACATCAGATACTCGGATGTCAGGGAAATCAGACCGCTTATCAAGACGGAATTCAATATCGAAGGCAACCCTATACCATCATTCATCGACCTCGTGACAGAAAACCGCCCTGATCAGGTGACACTTGTTCCGGATGCAGTGGATGCCATAACCTCGAATGCCGGCTGGGATACTGTCAGGAACAGAAGTTTCCTTACTGAAGTATGCGCAGAATTCAAGAAATACGGCATAAGGACATCCATTTTCGTGGGCGCGGATCCTGCAATGGTGGAAGGCGCCGCTCTATGCGGATGCGACCGTGTGGAACTTTATACTGAACCATACGCAGAACTTTTTCCGACAGACAGAGAAGCAGCCGTCGCTCCGTTCATCAAGGCCGGAGAAGCAGCGAGAGAATGCGGACTCGGGCTGAATGCCGGACACGACCTCAACCTCGACAATCTGGAATATTTCATCAGGAATATACCTTGGACAGACGAGGTCTCGATCGGACACGCAATCGTATGCGATGCTCTTTATATAGGTCTTGAGCAAACAATAAAGGCATATCTTTCAAAAGTAAAGATTTTTTAATTACCTTTGCAGGATGCATCTGAGAAAATGCAACCATTTGAAATATAAACAATAAAAAATAACGAAATGAAGAACACATCACTTATCCTCAGCATCATTTCACTGATTGCTGTTGTAACATTTGGAGTAATCACTCTCACAAAGGATGGTAAAAAGACTGACAGCAAGGCTGAAGGCGAAGTTGCAGAAGCAGTGGCTGGACAGGGAGCAATCGTCTATGTTGACCTTGACAGGATCCTTACAGAATATGATATGGCTAACGACCTCAGATCTGTAGTGGAGACAAAGGTTCAGAACATCCAGGCAGAGGTGAACAGAAGAGGCCAGAAACTTGAGAAGGAAGTTGCAGCATATCAGGAAAAGATCCAGAAGGGTCTTATGACACGCTCGGTTGCAGAGGTTCAGGGTCAGAAACTCCAGCAGCAGGAGATCGACTTCAACAACTATGCGGCTCAGAAGCAGCAGGAAATCCAGGAGGAGCAGGTAGTGATGATGAACCAACTCGGAGATGCAATCCAGACTTTCATCACAAAGTACAACGAGGAGAAGCAGTATGCAATGATCCTTACCAACTCCGGTGGAGCACCTGTAATCACAGCGGATGCATCTCTTGATATTACTGAAGATGTTCTTGCAGGACTCAACGAAGAGTACATCAAGACAAAGAACGAAAAAAGCGAGGAGTAATCATTGAAAATTGCGATACTGTCCTGTTTCTATCCCTATCGAGGAGGAATTTCTCAGTTTAATGCTTGTCTATATGGCGAACTGAGCAAAACACACATTGTCAGAGCATTCAACTTCAAAAGACAATATCCGGAATTCCTCTTTCCGGGCAAGACACAATATGTGACAGACGACGATGAGGCCGTACCGGTGGAGAGTACATCTCTGCTGGATACGGCCAATCCTTTTACATACCACAGCACATACAAGGCAATACGTGACTGGAAGCCTGATGTGCTGATAGTCAGATATTGGATGTCATATTTTGCTCCGTCACTCGGATATATAACCCGCAGAATGAAGAAACATTGCAAGGTTATATCGATCCTGGACAATGTCATCCCGCACGAACAGCATTTCTTTGACACTCCGCTGACTAAATATTTTCTCAAAGGAAGCACGGGCTCTGTAACCCTGTGCGAAGCAGTATCGAAAGATCTGCTAAGAATCGATCCTGATGCAGAATATACTGTGATACAGCACCCTCTATACTCACATTTCGGAGAAAAGAAATCCAGGGCGGAGGCCGAAAAGAAACTCGGACTTGCACCTGGAAAGAAAAATCTGCTGTTCTTCGGGCTCATAAGGACGTATAAAGGTCTTGATATTCTGCTTGAGGCTTTCGGCAGACTCTCGGATGAATATCAGTTGATAATTGCGGGAGAGCCATACGGTTCCTTCGACAAATATCAGGAAATCATTGACAGGCTGCCAGGCAAGGACCGGATCTTTATGGATCTCAAATATATAAAGGATTCAGAGGTTACGGATTATTTTTCGGCAGCCGACCTGGCAGTGCTCCCGTACAGGAGCGCAACTCAAAGCGGAATCAGTTCCGTATCATATCATTTCGAAGTGCCTATGATAGTTACAGATGTCGGCGGACTGAAGGAAACTATAGGAGACAGAGGCACAGGTCTTGTTGCTGAGGAAGGGACTCCGGGAGCAATCCACAACGAGATATTGAGATATTTCAGCAATCCGTCGATCAAGGAAGGATGCATTGAAGCGATCAGAAAGGAAAAGGAAAGACTTTCCTGGAAAACCTTCGCACAGATGTTGACAGACTTCATCGGACAATTATAATATGATGTATATGTATAAAAGCGTTATAAGATTTGCAGCGATAATGATGGCCGCTGTGGCATCAGTCATTCCATCATCTATTTACGCCCAGGAATATGAAAACACACCTGTCACCGTTTCAAAAGAGAAACTGAAGATCGGTGATCAGATATGCTATTCCCATATCGTTCTTGAAAAGCAGACATTGTTTTCAATCTGCAAGGCTTATAATGTGACCCTTGAGGATATATACAGATTCAACCCTTCTGTCAAGGAAAAAGGGCTGCAGAAGAACTCGATCCTTATGATTCCTCTGATTGAAGAGGTAAAACAGGAACAGCCAAAGGTACTGGAACAGCCAAAAGAACAGGAACAGGCTGCTCCAAGAAAGACTCATATAGTAAAATGGTTCGAGGATCTTGACCTGATTGCCGAAAAATATGGAGTGCTCGTTGAAGATATAATAAAGATAAACGGGCTCAAAGGACGCAAACTGACAAGACGACAGAAACTGATCATTCCATCCCCAGGTGAAATCATAGAAGCACTTGCTATGGAAGTACCGGCAGACTCGACTGCCGTAGCAGATTCCGTGCAGATCCCAGACAGTACCAAAGATGCAAAGAACTTGTTCGAAGACATCTTTTTCCCTAAGAAAGAGGCTGCAATCAGTCTCCTGCTGCCTCTCAAGGCTGACGGAAGCGCAGGCAGCACAGGAAATATGGATTTCTACTGCGGTGTCCTTCTTGCCGTATATGATATGGCTGAGAAAGGGACAAGTACCGATCTGAGCGTATATGATGTAGCCGGAGGAAGAATGCCCGTCACAAAGGAAAGACTTGAAGAAAGCGACGTTGTGATCGGTCCTGTTTCGCCTGTCGATATTGAAAAGGCATTTGAGATAGCCCCGGAAGCAAAGGCAATAGTATCTCCGCTGGATCAGAGAGCAGGTGCTCTGGCGGACAGATACACAGGTTTGATCCAGGCTCCTACGCCGCTCCTCATCCAATACAACGACCTTATAGACTGGATCAAGGAAGATATGGAAGAAAGCGACCGTATGCTTGTAGTCAGTGAAAAGGGAGCGCAGCAGACAGAAACGATTCTGGAGATGAAAGCGGCGGCTGACTCATCAGGCATAGAATACAAAGCATTGGCATACAGCATTCTGGAAGGAAGGAACGTAACCGGATCGCTTGAGTATCTTATGACAGAGAGCGGCACGAACAGAGTATATATCACTTCTGACAGCGAAGCCTTCATCAACGATGTAGTAAGGAATCTCAACCTTATGATCCACAAGAAGTATGATGTCGTGCTCTATGCACCATCAAGGATCAGGAACTATGAGACTATAGAGGTGGAAAACCTGCATAATACATCGCTCCATATCAGCACAGGCTATTACATCGACTATGACGACCCTCGCGTGCAGGATTTCCTTCTGAAATACAGAGCATTATTTAATTGTGAGCCGACTCAATTCTCTTTCCAGGGATACGACCTTGCAAGTTATTTCATAGGAATGAGCACTAAATACGGCAACAGATGGTACGACAGACTTGACCGTTCCGACAGTTCAATGCTGCAGAGCACCTTCCGATTCAGGAAAGACGGAGAAGGAGGCTATATCAACACAGGAGTCAGAAGAATCATCTATGGAGATGAGTGGTCTGTCGTTAAAGTGAAGTAGTAAAAATTATTCTGTTGGTATTCCGGTTCTCCTCCTCCAGTCCCATAACACTTGTCTTGCCCCGTATCTCCACATCCTGCATCATATTGGGATTGGAGCCGAACTGCGTACTTTCCATCATCTTGAACGAAGGGTCAAGAGTCTTGAGTTGGTCAGTCTTGAACGTGGCTGAAGCACCTGTAAAACTTTCCTTCTTGCGTTCATAGACACCGGTGACAATTATATCCTCAAGTTCCGAAGTTCATAGTTACCGTCAACATCAGTAAAAGTTCCGCCATCGGTTCCAGCAACAATAACGGATACTCCGATCAGAGGATATCCGTCCGAAGAATCAATGACACGTCCCTTCAGGACAACCGTCTTCTGTTGTCCGGCAGCACAAAGACAAATTGCGGACAGCAGAAAAAGCACAGCAAATATCTTTTTCTTAGTCTTAATATTCAAGCAACGACTTCGCATTGGCGATTGCAGCCTCCGTAAGTTCGGAGCCGCTGAGCATACGCGCAAGTTCCAGAACTCTCTGATCATCAGAAAGCAGCGTGATTCTGGACACAGCCTTGGATGTAGACGGATCAATATCCTTGGAAACCAGATAATGCGCAGACCCCTTGGCAGCCACCTGAGGAAGATGAGTGATGGCAAAAACCTGCATACGGGAACCCATATCACATATCACCCTACCCATCTTGTCTGCAACGCTTCCGGACACTCCAGTATCAATCTCATCGAATATCATTGTAGGCATATTGGCAAACATTGCCATCATAGACTTCAGGGCAAGCATAATTCTTGACATTTCGCCCCCGGAAGCACATTTCGCCACATCCACGGCATTCTTTCCAGTGGATGAAAACCTGAACTCAACGGAATCCTTACCCACCGCAGACACCGACACATCCTTAAGCACCACCTCAAATATGGCATACGGAAGTTCCATCGCCCTGACAGATTCCTGAATGCTGGAAGCAAATGAATCTGCAGATGATGCTCGAACCGAATGAAGCCTTTCGGCAACATCTTCAAGTTCTTTTCCTGTTCTTTCCGCCTCGGCAGAAAGTTTATCCCGTTTTTCTTCAAGCAATGTAGAGTCCGCAAGCGTCTCAGAAAGCCTGTCCCGTAAAGCGATAAGATCCGCAATATCAGTGCAGGAGTGTTTCTGCATCAAGCCATAGATCAACGACATTCGACCCTCAACCTCTTCCAGACGCGATTGAGACAGATCGACTCCCGAATTGATATCCAGAACATCGGAAAGAATATCATCCAATTCCCTGCGGCAGGAGTCAACCCTTTCTGCAAGTTCCGAAACAGAAGAAACGTATCTTCCCACCTTCGAGAGTATCTTTCCGGCCTCCTTCAGGGATGCATCCATCGAAAGCACCTCCCCGCCGGATGAAGCAGATGTGAACAGTTCTTCAACCGCTGAAAGCCCGGTCTTGATTTCCTCAGCGTTGGCCAGTTGCTTCTGTTCCTCTTCAAGTTCCTCCAGTTCTCCCTCCCTCAATCCGGCAGACTCCAGTTGTCTGAATTGAGAATCGTTGTAGTCCCTTTCCTGCGCAAGACGCGCAATCCTATCTTCCGTCTCACGGAGTTCCGCCCTGATGCCTGACAATGATTTCCACAGGCGGGCGCATTCCTCCCTAAGCGGCATACATCCGGCAAAATGATCAAGAAGTTCCAATTGGAAAGACTTGTCGGAAAGGAGAAGTGTCTGGTGCTGGGAGTGTATATCTATAAGCCTTGAGGATATCTCCTGAAGCACAGAAACCGGCACTGGCGAGTCGTTCACAAAGGATCTGGAACGGCCTGAACGGTTCACCACTCTTCTTATCGTAATATGTCCGTCTTCCCATTCCACCTCATTTTCCTCGAGGATGGATCTCAATGAAAGATCAGTCGTATCGAACTCTGCCTCAACGACACAGTTCTCGGCACCCTCAGACACCATCAAGGCATCTGCCTTTGCGCCCATAACAAGGGACAATGCCCCAAGAAGAATTGATTTGCCGGCTCCGGTCTGACCCGTAATAATGATCAGACCCTCCGGAAAATCAATCTCCAGAGAGTCTATCAATACGTAATTCTTTACCTGAAGCGCGGCGAGCATAGACTATTCCTCGTCCTGTCGTGCCATTCTGTATGACACATCACCTTCCTGGAATTCCTCTATTGCCACGAGGCTCGGCTTAGGCTGTCTTTCGTAATATTTTGAAATCTCGATCTGTTCGCGATTTTCGAAGATCTCCTCTATCGCATTGCTGTCGTTCTTGAAATCTTCAAGTTTTCTTGTGAGTTCCTTCTTCTCAGCGATTGCGATCTGGTTTGCTCTTTTTGAAAGAATGACCACAGTCTCGTAAATGTTTCCTGTAGGAGCCGCGAGATCGCAGAGGTCTCTTGTAAGAGTGTTTGTAGGTGTTTTCTTGTTTGCCATCTTTATGTTTACTTTTCGTTTTCCATTTAATTATACTCCATCAAAGTGCCGAGGGTTTCAATTATTTTTTGACTTTTTCTCCTCTTTGACGATTTTTCGTCTCTCCTTGGCAAAATCCTTCTCGGTCATATCCTCATTTTCCACGGCCACATCCTTACCCAAGGCCTTCTGAGCCTTACGATAGACACTGTCAAGTTCCTTACGATAATGAGACTGAGGGATCTCTCCCACAAAATTCAGATAGTCGTCAACAAATGTAAGATATCTCTCCTTCTGCTTCTCAGGCACACTTAAATGCGCATAATTGTATGAAGACATAGCAATATAATAAAGTATATCTTCCCTGTATATGTTCTCGGAATCATCCTTCAGGACATTCCTGAACGCTACCCTGGAAGCCTTGTAATCTTCCATCTTATAATATAACTTGGCTGCCTCGTATGCCTTCTTGTCGAGACGCTCGTTGAGATCCTTCAGCATATCACGGCAAGCCTCCAGATGCGGAGTCCTTGGAAACTCAATGATATACTCGGAAATCTCCGTGATAGCCTTGTATGTAGGAGTCTGATCCAGTTCATATCTGAGTGTGGAACGATACAGGCAGTCCAGTCTGAGATATCTGGCTTCCGAAGCAAAAGGGCTGCGGGGATATATCTCAAGGAAATTAGTGAAATTGGTCTCTGCCGTGTAATAATCCTTGAACTTGTAATTGCTCAGTCCCCAGTAATATCTTACGGTGTCATCGCGCTCCGTACCGTTGGTGAGAACGGACAGAGACTCGAAAAGCGACCCGGCCTTTGAATATTTGCCCTCATTGAAATAATCGAAGGCAGCCTCATACTTAAGGTCGGCATCATTGCTGTTCAGGAGGATCTCGTACTGAGACTTGCAGGAAACTGAAGCCGCTATCAGTACAGCGGCAATGATAAGGTTTCTCAACTTCATCTTATAAAATATATGTCTTCTTAAAGCATTTTCAGGAACTTCTCGGCGTCAAGTGCAGCACGGCAGCCAGATGCGGCCGCTGTGATGGCCTGCCTGTAAAGCGGATCCTGCACATCGCCTGCAGCAAACACTCCCGGAACATTGGTCTTGGAAGTCTTGCCGTCTGTCACTATATATCCTTCCTTATCGACTTCGATCCATTCTCTGAAAAGATCGGAATTCGGATGATGGCCTATGGCAAGGAAAAATCCGTCCACCGCTATATCAAAAACCTCGCCATCATTGCGTACCAGTCTTGCACCAGTCACGCCATACTCGTCTCCAAGCACTTCCTGAGTGTTGCAATTCCAAAGGATTTCGATGTTTTCGGTATTTCTGACACGCTCCTGCATAGCCTCTGAGGCTCTGAGCACATCTCTACGTACAATCATATACACTTTCTTGCAAAGACCGGCGAGATAAGTTGCCTCCTCGCAGGCAGTATCACCACCTCCGACTACAGCTACGGTCTTTTTCCTATAGAAGAAACCGTCACAGGTCGCACAAGCAGATACGCCAAGTCCTCTGTACTTGATTTCAGAAGGAAGGCCGAGATATTTCGCTGTCGCTCCGGTCGCGATGATCAGAGTCTCCGCTTCAATCTCCTTATCTCCATCGACCACGATCTTGAAAGGTCGCTGCGAAAGGTCTGCAGAGGTTATCGCTCCGGTACGTACATCAGCACCAAGGCGAACCGCCTGAGCCCTCATTGTATCAACGAGTTGCTGTCCGGATATACCGTTTTCAAATCCGGGGAAGTTCTCAATATCAGTAGTTGTCGTAAGTTGGCCGCCCGGCTGTACTCCTTCATAGACCACAGGAGCGATATCAGCTCTAGAAGCATAGATTGCCGCAGTATAGCCCGCAGGACCACCTCCGACGATAAGGCACTTTATTCTTTCCATAGCAAAATTTATATATAACTTGCAAATATAACTCTTTTTCTTATACTTTCATAAGATAAGGCTTTGCCTTTCTGTAAACCCAACCGAGAAGGAAATCGGGAAGGATCCGGCATATAGGTCGGAATATATGGTTGAGCACCCCAGGCATTACACCTCTGCGCCTTTTGAAAGTGGCTCTCAGCGCCCTGTCAACAGCCTTTTCCGGAGTAATCATCACCGCCAGAGCACGTGCCAGTTTCCTCAGGCTGTCCTTAAGAGGGATCAGAGGCGTATCGACAGCACCGAAATAAGCATTCGTCACGCTTACACCGGTCTTCTGGCACTCTATCCGCAACTCTCTCGAATAATCCTTGACGAACCTTTTCGTCGAGCCATACATTCCGATGCCGGGCCAGTTCATACACTCTGCCAGAGACGAAATGTTCAGAATATATCCGCAGCCCCTCTCTTTCATCTGGCCTACATATTTGCGGCACAGCATCAACGGAGTATATGTATGTACCATCATTATGAGACGCAGCGTCCTCTCGCTCGTCTCTGCAATGCCCTGGCAATACATTATCCCGGCATTATTGACCAGCACCTCAACCTCGCAGCCTTCCGCCTCAGTCCTGGCAAAGACCATATCCGCAGCATCAATCTGAGAAAGATCCTGAACGACCCGGAGCACCTTCACTTCACCTGAATCTGCTCTGACAATGGATTCCGTTTCCTCCAGTCCTGCTGCATTGATATCCACAAGCACAAGGTTGTATCCCATAACGGCCAGTCGGGAGGCATAGACACGCCCCATCCCCGATGCAGCACCGGTGATAAGTGCCCAGGCCTTATACTCTCTGAAAAACTTCTTCATATATGTGCAATTCTATATTTCCAAAACGGCCGCAAAAATACCAATTTTAACGCAACCTCGCAATTCCAGGCAACATCTTTTTTCGGGAACAAATTGGAATTTTTCAAATTTATTTTGTGTTTATTCCTAAAATACATATATTTGCGACCACAAAGACATTATATGAATACACACAAATGCCCGAACATCGAGGAATTCAAGGCAATCCTCAGGAAACACTCCCTCAAGGCAACCCCTCAAAGGCTTGCCGTCCACGATGCGATGATGTGTCTCGGACACGCCTGCGCCGATATGGTGACAGAGACGATCAAGGAGAAAGGTACTGCCAAAGTGACTCTGGCCTCCGTTTATAATATTCTGACCCAGATGGCAATGCTGGGCATATATAACTACAGATTGAGCGCCAACAACAAGATGTACTTTGACGTGAACACCTTC
This sequence comes from Candidatus Cryptobacteroides sp., assembly GCA_045635205.1. Taxonomy (GTDB): domain Bacteria; phylum Bacteroidota; class Bacteroidia; order Bacteroidales; family UBA932; genus Cryptobacteroides. The sequence goes on from JAZRBS010000060.1 coordinate 22,607, forward strand.
AAGCACATCCACTTCTACGACAAGGACAACCACACATTCAGAGATGTCATAGACGACGAACTGGTCAGTCTGATAGAATCACATCTGAGCCGCAAACGAGTACGAGGCTACAGAATAGAAGGCTTTGACATCCAGTTGGTAGGACGTCCTTCAAGAAAAAAGTACAGTGTCTGACACTGTACTTTTTCTTTATCTGGAAGCCTTCCGAGCCTTTATCACACAGAATATCAGAAGAGCAAGCCCTATGGCTGCCCCCGCCACATAGCCTATGCCCGGAGACAGATGAAGCCCTCCTGCCTTGTATGGAGCCATTATGAAATAACTGACGCATACGAATGTCAGGAATGCTGCCGGAAGCGAACACATCCAGTGAGGTTTGCTCCTTGAAATCAGATAGGCAGCCGAAGTCCACAGCACCAAAGCAGCCAGCAACTGATTGCCGATACCGACATAATTCCATACGGTGGAGAAATCCATCTTGCAGCAGAAGAAAGCCAGAGCGAAAATCGGTATTGTAATCACAAGGCGCTTGAGGATCGGCTTCTGGTCGCTCTTCAGAAAATCGGCAATCGTCAGACGAAGACTGCGGAATGCAGTGTCTCCGGAAGTGATCGGGCACAGCACCACACCTATCACTGCTATTATCGCTCCCACCTTTCCCAACCAACTCTTGCAGATCATATCGACCGCTATGGCTGGCGTCACTTTAGTAAGAACTCCATCGATCATAACACCTTCCGTCATAGCATCGTTAAGTCCCTCAGGACCACCGAAGAAAGCCATAGCAGCAGTAGCCCACACCATAGCCACTATTCCTTCCGCTATCATTGCCCCGTAAAACACAGGACGAGCATATTTCTCATTCTTAAGACATCTTGCCATAAGAGGAGACTGAGTCGAATGGAAGCCCGAAATCGCGCCACAGGAAACGACGATGAAAAGCATCGGCACGAGGATATTATTGTCAGGATCGAAATGCCAGTTCTTCAAAGTAGCCGGCGTCAGTTCGATCATCTCGTGTGTTCCCCTTATTTCACCGACTACAAGCATAACAGCCACACCGACCGCCATAAACAGCAAAGCGGCTCCCATATACGGATAAACAGTACCGATAATCTTATCTATAGGAAGCAGAGTTGCAAGAATGTAATAGGCAAAGATAACGTAGAGCCATACTTCCTTGTTCACTCCGGTCAGGGATGCTATCAGATCGGACGGTCCCGTCACGAACGAAACACCAACCGCCAGAAGCAGGAAGGCAACGATGAAGTTCATCACTCCACGCATTGTCTTTCCAAGATATTTTCCCGTAATGTCCGGCATATTGGCACCTCCGTTACGGATCGACATCATTCCTGCAAAGAAATCGTGCACCGCACCCATCAGAATACACCCCACAACAATCCAGATATATGCAGCAGGGCCGTATGCCGCTCCCATAATGGCTCCGAATATCGGTCCGAGACCTGCAATGTTGAGAAACTGAATGACGAAAACCTTCCAGGTAGGCATTGGCATAAAGTCTATTCCGTCCTGCGACTCGTAGGCTGGAGTCTTTCTTGCCGGGTCAGCCCCGATGAAGCGTTCGACTATCTTACCATAGAAGAAATATCCGGCCAGAAGCAGAATGATCGATACAAAAAATGTTATCATTTTCAGTGTTATATGTTGGTCTGTCAGCAAAATTACCAAGTTTATCCGGCAAATGCAACGAAATCAGGCTTAACTGCATCTTATAGGTCGCAATAAAGCAATTTAGAAGAAATGAAGAGATTGACAAAAGCATTTATAGTAATCACAGCAGGCATAGCAGCAATCGCAGCATCATCCTGTTCGAAGGATAATACCATCAGATACAACAACGCCACTATGGGCAATGTAGTGAACGGAAAATTCACCAGCGACCAGGGCAATATATTCAACGTTGTCGAGCAGACCTGCCAGGGCAAACTTGACACAATGAAAAGAGCATTCATAATATGCGACGTGCTCAACAATACAGAGGGAATCGAAGGAGAATATGACGTAAGACTCAATTATCTGGCTACTGTGCTTACAAAAGAGGCTCTTCCCGCATCTGGAATCACTGAAGAAAACAAGCCTGCAAACGACCCTATCCTCCTCAGAAATCACTGGATATCAGGAGGATACATAAACATCCTGCTTGCAGTCCCTATTGTAGTGGACAGCAAAATAACCCATACCATAAACTTTATTTATGAGGACAACGCCCAGAGTGACGGTGCATATACCTTCACTATAAGTCACGACTGCAACGGCGAAGTATTCAACGAGACAAACGAAAGCAGGATTGAATTCGCATACGCATACGTCAGCACGCCGGTGGCATCCATCATCAAGGAGAAGAATGCCAGAATCATACTCAAATGGCTCAATTATAAAGTGGAAGGAAACGCTGTCATACTGTCTGAAACAGTGGAACACAGCCGCGAGATGCTATATTCAGCAGACACCTTCCAGCAAGTACCTGAAAAAGCACAGATGTTCAGATCCCTCATAAATCTGAATTAGTTTCAGAGACCCCAATCGGAGGCCTTGTAGGTATCTTTCGGAGCCTGAGGCACATTAGGGAAATAGGTGAATCCCGTGATCTTTTCAAGATCGCTCACCGACATCATATCCTTTTCGCCAACACTGACCCCCTTTGGAGTAGCGTGACTCCTTACAAAGGCTGCACACATAATCTCATCCGATGTACACTCGGAAAGGGATTTGCCTGTGTTGCCTTTTTTCGTTCTCATCATCACGTAATAGAACATCGAAGGGCGGGTCACATCATTCCTGCCTCCGAATGAAATAGTCTTGGGTGAGTCAGAATAACCCCTCCTGTCCGTATAATTCTCGAAATAAGTACCGATGACCACATACAGGGTATCAGAACAGACCTTGGAATCCACCCAGTCCTCAAGAGTGTTCCATCCTCCGCCTCCTGTATTGAAAGTGCTTGAATATTGCGGTGCAATGTTGGTATAATAGAACACCTGCTTGTTGGTCGCTGTCGAAGAAGTACGCTCTGCAGAGCCGAGCATATGTCCTTTATTGCAACTTCCTCCGGTATTCTTAGAACTATACTGAATATCGGAAGGGATCGAAGGATCCTTCGCGTATGCATTTGTCCTTTTCGCACTGCCTTCATACATCGAATGTCGCGGTGCTGCGACCCATACTGGACAATGATGTTCTGCGCTGTAGCATACGGTGTAATTCCTGGCCTTCTTTCCGCCAGGACCTTTCTCACTGCCAGCACATAAATGGTGGGCATAGTAGAGATTCTTGTCAGATGAATCTATGAGATAACTTCCTGACTGTGTGTAGTTTATCGCCGGAAGTTCATACCACCCGTATTTTCCGGTCGTGCCAGGAACAGGGTCAGGGATTTCCTGTCCCGGAACATCAGGATCTGGGGTCGGGTCAGGGGTCGGATCTGGGTCTGGATCCGATGGGTCAGGGTCAGGTGTCGGAGTAACAGTCTGTGACGAAGAAGTCCTTCGGAACAAAGTTATCTCCTGCTGACTGCCTGTATAACAACGGAATATCTCGGCACTCGCATTCCACTGAAGCCTTCTGTTCGAATAAGACGCATTGGCCATCCAGAGTTCGCCATCATAATATGACAGATTCCACAGATACTTTGTATCGGTAGAAGATGGAGCCGCATCCTGCTTTGCCAGCGAATTGGAAGAGCTTGTCAGTCCTATATATCCCACTCCCGTCACAAACACGCTGTAATAATCTCCAACCTTGGATATCACAGCCTTATAAGGATCGCCATCTTCTGCCGGAATGCCATCAGAAGTCAACTTCGGATACAGGTCAACAGTAGAAGCGCCCTTGTCCGAACCAGTCCACGAGTTGAATACCAGCAAGGAAGTGACATCATCATATACAATAAGATAATCACCGGACCAATCAGCAAGATTATCATCGACCTTCACATAGAAAGCCTCGTCAGGCTCCCACTCAAGCCCGGAAATATTCACGCCATTGATATTGCCGCGCTCAAGAGTAAGAGAACGCTCAACCTTCTTGACAGCAGTCCCCTCCGGACCTGTAAAAGTGAAAGTAAGGCCTTCCTCATACGTTCCCGGAAGCATAGCGATATAATAATCGCCTTCCTCCAGCACAGAATCGGAAACAAGAGTCACAACGGATATCTCTGCGTCAGGGACAACCTCCGGATCGTCAGAGGAACAATCGACATAAAAATCTCCGGCAAGTGCCTCACCCCCGTTTGCAGTCACAGAAATGGAAGTTACATCTCCGACTGAGCCGTCTATCGTAAACTTCGCATATCCCAACACATTACGGAAAAAGAAATTCTTGTCAGCGTCCTGAGAGGATGCAACTGAAATATTAAGACCCGGTGCAAATGTGCCGGCCACAGCCTGCTGCTCGGCTGGAAGGGTGAGCAGAGCAATCTCATCTGCCCACTCGGATACCGCATCATAAGGATATGCAGCGTAATAGACATCCGCCTCAGAAGTCTTTCCTTCAAACACTGCTGTCGGCGAATCCTCCTCCAAAGTAGTAACGAATGGCATCTCTGCCCCGCTGACAGCAATTTCATCTCCGTCCTGCCAATAGACCTTTACACGATCCACAAGGACGGTCTTTGTATCATCTGAAAAATATGAAGCCTTGAACGACATTCTTTTCAGAACGTCCTCATCTTTCTGCGTTGTCATTACGCAAGAAATAGCAACTGCCGTAAGTGCGACAGTTGCCGTAATCCTATGAAGCAACCTTTTCATCATAAGGTCAATTCCTAAATCTTATAATTATAGAAAGTATTCCAGTCGCTGTTATTCTCAGCAGTATTCTCAATATCGTCCGGCAGATTCACAAAGAAATCAAATCCGGTCCACTCCTCGATCTGATCGACAGTCACGGAATAGTTTGTAGCAGAAGATGTATTGTATATCTTGTGCTCAAACCAGAATCCTATCGTACTGGCCGCAGTCACATTTCCATTACTGTCACGCTTTACCTTCATAAGCACCTTCCAGTAATAGTTCGGTACCGGACACTTCTTGTTTGTACCTTCATCAACCTCTCCCCTTGGAAGAATCCAAGTCACCGCTTTGGTCTCTCCTACCTTTTCGAAAGCCGCTCCAGTCACGACATAAAGAGTGTCGCTGGAAGGAATCGCCTTACGGACAGAATTTTCCAAAGAACTCCAGATGCCGCCATTGAATCCGTTCTGAATCTGCGGTGTCGAATTCGTCTGATAATAAGTCTGCGAATTCATAGTCGCATCCGCCTTCCTGTCGGCATTCGGAATCTGGTGACCACGGGCATAGTACTCTTTAGTACTGTCATAGCCATCAGGGGTCGTATTTCCATAGTTCACCTGATAACTATCTTTCTCCAGATTGATCTCATACTTGTCAGGAATGTTAGGATCCTGCTTCCAGCCAGCCGAATTGCTTCCGTTGATGGCGCTTGCGTAGAGAGGATAAGCAACCCAGAGCGATGTGAACATATCCTTGTCATAATTGTAAGAATAGTTCCTCGCACTTCCGGAATAAGTTGTCTGAACGTATTCCTGATTGCCTTGGGCTCCCGGCAACTCCAACCAGCCCTTTTTCAGGGCTGGTGTAGCATCCGGGTCACCGCCAGGGACCGTTGGTTCCGTAGGTTCATCACCCCCGGCGCCTCCGCCGGATGGGGTTCAGTTGCCAAGGGTTACAACGATCTTCTTTATTCTTGCTTGAACATTATTCTCAGTATCACCATTATTTGTAAAAGTCACGGATTTTGAAGATCCTGTCCATGTACCTTTTACAGATGTCGCATCAGAAGTGTATTCTCCAGAATCAACTGAAATCTGGTATCCCATCCTGGATTTATCTGAAAATGTGATGACAACAGACTCAATATTTTTCTCAGAAGTCAATGTGAAGGAATTATATCTATAAATTCTGAGTTCAGATGAGTTTGCGTTATATGCAGGTGGATTACCAGCATTACCCATACAAGAGATAGTTACACCATCTACTGACGAATCAACAGTATTAATAACAGTGTAGTCAAAGACTACGCCTACCCCTGGTTCTGGCTCTGGCTCTGGCTCTGGCTCTGGTTCTGGCTCTGGCTCTGAGCCTGACTGGTCAGCACCGATTCCGGAAGCAGTATAATAGTTAAGGCCCCAGATGATTGCTCTCAGCGCTCCCTCTACTGTAGAAATTGTTACAGGAATATCTGATGGTGCCGCAGCCCCAAGAATTGACACCACATCGATTTCATAATAATCTGCATCAGATGCTGTCATTGTATAATTAGTTGCATTTCCCGAAGCACCTGCATTTGCAGTAAGATCCTGAGAATAGAACACACCATTTGCGAGTTCAGCCGAAGCGGTAATCGTTCCCTTAGCGCCATTCCAGGCTACACCATAGAATCCGACCTTAGTCGTTCCTGCTGGAATAGTGATTGTAGCATCTCCAACTAATTTACTAGTTCCCAACTTAAAGGCAGCAACCGGGTCATTTCCATTTACTGCAACTGTTGACTCATAACCCTTTTCTCCAAGTGTCCACACGAGATTACTTGTAAGCGGATGAGTAAGTTCACCTGTTCCTGGCTCTGGCTCCGGCTCTTCACCTGCGACGTGACTCACATAATATGCCGGACCGCCGACCTGAGGTGAACCATTGTGAGAAGATCTCTTACCGATCATCGTCACGACATCACCCTCCTTGAGACCAATAGAAGCAAAAGACCTGTCGTTAGAAGCAACCTTTGTCTTTGTCAGGCCATAAACATATACTTTTCCTGTAGCATCTGTAAGGTCAAAGTTTCCGAATGTAGTATTAGTGAGATTTGAAATAGTACCTGTAAGTTCATACCAGGTATCATCTTCTGCTGCAGCGAGGAAATCTTCAACAGTTGCCTTTGTAGGAGGAACTTCCACCGGTACCTCGTTAAGAGTATAATTTATACCTTTGATCTTTCCGGCAGCAAACACAACTTCATCAGCAAGAGTCTTGGTCTTCGTAACATTTCCAATCTTGATGGTAAGAGTCGATGCTGCAGGAGCTGTGAAAGGCTTAACAACGAGATAGAATGAAGCAACACCACCTGGTGCAAGGTCAGTCGGATTATTTACAGTCAGCTTCGCAGTATTTGAAACATTGTTCTCTCTTGGAGTATATTCAATAGGGTTCTGTGTAAAATCAACGAAATAATGACCGACAATGTCACTATCTGAAGATGCGAATGACAATTCATTTATAGCAAAGGTAGAAGATGTTCCATTAGTGACGTTGATCTGCACAACAGAAGTAAGATGCTGCATTTTAATTGCAGGAAGTTCCGTACCGGCTACGGCCTCAGCCACTCCGTAAAGAGGACAAGCGTTGCCTGACAGATGGCTTGTGCTGTTATACTCTATCTGAGCCAGACCGTTCTTGTTACCGATATAGATATATCCGGCATCTGTACTTGCTGGAGTTGTTACATACTGGCTATATGGATAAAGTGCATACCAGTCATTGGTCGCCGCCAATTCAGCCTTGAGATCATCGGTTTCGAACTTTCCTGAAGCTGGATCCTTAAGAGTAAACATCGAACTGGTTCCATATTCGGTCGAACCTGCAGCAGTAGCAAAAACATTAAGAGCATCACCTTCAACCCATACTGTTGAGAGACCCTCGTTTACAGTCTTGGTCTCTACTGTGTTTGCATAAATAGTGTAAGGTGTCTTCTCCACATCATTAGGATTCTGGAGTTCCTTTGTACAGTTTGTGAGAGTAAATGTGGCTGCCAGCATAACTCCCATTGCGAATAAAATCTTTTTCATCGTTACTTTTCTTTAAGGAGTTAAACTTTTAGTCAAAATCAAGGAGTTCTTCATCGTTCTCCCAATCATTGATGCTGATTCCGCTTTCGCAGAGCATTCCCTCGACCTGAACATCGAGAATGCTTACAGAAGGTGTTTCGTAGGAAAAACCCTTCTGAGAAAAATCAAAATGCTTAAGTGTCATAATTATTAATATTACTAGAATCTGTATCGAAATGTAGATATTCTACAAAGTTAGAATTTTTATTTTGCTTATCATAGAATTGTGCCGAATTTTCAGCAACCCTGTGGAATAAGTTGTTGGTTTTTCATAAAAATCAAATGAATTTCTGCACACAAATCGGTCTCAGAAGCATCCCTAAGGCCACTTTTTCGAATTATCCATATATTATTTGAGTAAACGGATAATTGTCTGGAACTTTGTCCCATTATTAATCATAGATGATGTTACCTGAAACAGAACTTGATTTTTATTATAGTATGAAACAGGGAAAAGATTCAGACGTTGTACAAAGCGCCGGAAGAGGAGGACAGGTCTTCGCTGAACTGCTATGCGACTTTATGTTCAAGAGAGTGTTCGGAAGCGAGGAGAACAAGGACGTGCTGATAGCGTTTCTCAACGTGATGCTGGAAGATCTGGATATTATGGACGTGTCTTTTATTCCCACCGAACATTTGGGAGGAACTGAGCACGACAGGAAAGCAGTCTTCGACATATCGTGCAGGTGTTCGGACTCCAGGACGTTCATAATTGAGATGCAGAGGGGGCACCAGAAGCATTTCAGGGACAGAGCCCTATTCTACACAAGTTATCCGATCAACGAACAGGGACGTCTGGCGAGAAGCAGGAATGAGGAAGAGAATGCCAGGAGGCGCCGGCAGGGACTTGAAGAAGAGGCTTTCGTATGGGATTACCGACTCGATCCTGTCATCGTGGTATCCATTCTAAACTTCTCCTTCGACCACGGGCCGAAGTGGCCGAATAACAGATTCCATTCGTCCTACAGGATCAGGGAGGACGAGTACAATGAGCCTATGACCGACAACCTGAGGTTCGTGTTTATGGAACTGGGGCGGTTCAGGAAGAGAGTATGGGAATTAGAGACAGTGTTCGAGAAGTGGATGTACCTTTTCAAGCACATCCACGAGATGATTACCATCCCTGAGGTGTTCAAAGAAAATGAGTTCGAACGTTTGTTTAATTTAGCAAGAATCGCTAACTTCACCCCGGAAGAAATGAGAGACTATATGCACACGTTCAAACAATGCGACTACTACAACGTCATAGCCACGGCCGAAGAGGAAAGCCGTGCGAGGGGGCTTGCCGAAGGAAGAGCCGAGGGAAGAGTTGATACAATCAGACGAATGCTTGCCGCCGGGGTCGAGTCTAATATCATTGCAAATGCATTGGGAATTCCGATTATCGAAATCGAAAATATGAGATAAAGCAACCGTGGGGCAATTGTTGCAATATGACCCCCACACAGAGAATCCCTGTTGCTGCAGCCGTCGAAGCAAAAAAGAAGGAAAATGCTTCTCCGGCCTGCAGCAACAGGGATTTTCGGGTCATCTGGATATTCAGGATATTGGATTGAGTAATCAAACTCAATGGAGAACACTTCGTGCGGTGGGAGGACAACAGTCAAGCGTGAGGACGGCCCTTTGGCCGAGCCGACCGCAGCGCTTGATCTGTAGTCGCCGGAGGTCGTATATTCCGGCAACGCTGGCCGTCTCAACAAAAAGCACCTCCGATATAAACATATTCGTCATA
>JAZRBS010000061.1:0-53875 GCA_045635205.1 Candidatus Cryptobacteroides sp.
CCTGGCTTGCCTGTACATTGAACTTCTCAGTTGTATTGCTGCATGCTACCTTGATGTCCGTCTTGAGCACTTTTGCATCAGCCATCTGTGATGCTACCGTACGTTTCCAGATGAGTTCATATAGTTTCTGCTCCTGCGGAGTTCCCTGGATTGTAGGGTTGCCGATATATGTAGGTCGGATGGCCTCATGTGCCTCCTGTGCGCCTTTAGCCTTGGTCTTGTATTGTCTGACCTTTGAATATTCTTCTCCGAAGTTGTCGCAGATGAATTTCTTGGAGGTGTTTATTGCGAGTGAAGAAAGATTTGTGGAGTCGGTACGCATATATGTTATGAGTCCGTGCTCATACAGTCTCTGGGCAATGCTCATTGTCTGGCTGACCGAAAGCCTGAGTTTTCTTGCAGCCTCCTGCTGGAGTGTCGATGTGGTGAAAGGGGCGGCAGGTGTTCTTGTGCCTTCCTTTTTGTCGATGCTGCTGATGCTGAACTGTGCTCCGATACACCTCTCGAGAAATTCCTTAGCCGATTCTAGGTCAGGAAATCTTCTGTCCAGGGTCGCCTTCACCAAGGTTTTTTCCGGTGTTCCTTCCGGATGGAAAAGGGCGTCTATCCTGTAATATTGCTCACTATTGAATGCAAGAATCTCCCTTTCACGGTCAACTACGAGTCTGAGAGCGACCGACTGTACGCGTCCAGCGGAAAGTTTCGGCTGAATCTTTCTCCAGAGCACCGGAGAAAGTTCAAATCCCACAAGACGGTCAAGTACACGACGTGCCTGCTGGGCGTTCACAAGACTCATATCGATCTCGCGAGGATTCTCTATGGCATTGAGGATGGCGTTCTTGGTGATCTCGTGGAAAACAATTCTCCTTGTATTTTCCGCATCGAGCCCCAATGTTTCGAAAAGATGCCACGAAATAGCCTCTCCTTCGCGGTCTTCATCGGATGCCAGCCATACGGTCTTGGCTTCCTTTGCCGCTTTCTTCAGTTCCGTCACCACTTTCTTCTTGTCGGCCGGGATAACATATTCCGGCTTGAAGCCGTTTTCGACGTCTATACTGAGTTCGCTATCGTGCAGGTCGCGTATGTGCCCGAAACTGGACTTGACAATAAAGTCGTTTCCGAGAAACTTCTGTATGGTTCCGGCCTTTGCCGGAGACTCGACGATTACAAGATTCTTTCCTTCCTTCATTCTCAAATTCTCCTTAACTTTTCAAAAAGAAACTGCAAAGTAAGTCACAAATCGGGCAATTTTCCAAATTTTGTTGTTAATTTTGTCGTCTTATACCCGAGCCTTTCGGAATGTCACCTAAAGGTGACCTTATATATGTATTGAATCGAATTTTTTTGATATGAAAGATACGACAAAGAAGAAGATCGTAAAATGGTTCTGGATACTCTTCGGAGCCGGAGTCGCAAGCGTGGTTCTGCTGCTTGCCGCGGTGTGGGCATTTGCGGATATTCCATCGTTTGAAGAACTCGAGAATCCTGACAGCAAACTTGCTACGCAGGTCATTTCCTCTGACGGAGAGGTTCTCACGACATTCCATATTGAGAACCGTTCGTTCGTAAGTTACGACGAATTGTCTCCGAATATTGTCAATGCGGCGGTAGCCACTGAGGATGAACGTTTCTACAGACATTCAGGAATCGACTTCGAGAGTCTGGCCCGAGTGCTTGTCAAGACTCTTCTCAGCAGTGATTCAAGCCAGGGAGGAGGAAGTACCATCACCCAGCAGTTGGCCAAGACCCTCTACCCTCGTGAGGATGTGAGCAGCAGGATTCCCGGTGTGTCAACCCTCAAGATGATATGGATCAAACTGAAAGAATGGATCACGGCTGTCAAACTCGAGCGCAACTATACGAAGGATGAGATTATGACTATGTATATGAATCAGATCTTCTTCGGAAGCAATGCGTATGGAATCAAGGCCGCGGCTCAGACTTTCTTCGGGAAGAATCCTATCGACCTGTCGGTGGAAGAGGCTGCGACTCTTGTGGGAATGGTCAATAAGCCGACACGATATAACCCTGCAATTAATCCGGACAAGTCTCTGGCAAGAAGGAATCTGGTCATATCACGTATGGAGAAGAATGGCTTTCTGACTGCTCAGGAGCGTGATTCCATTCAGCAGATTCCGATTACTCTGTCATATCAGATCCAGGATCATAATGCCGGAATCGGTCCTTATTTCAGGGATATGCTCCGTCGTACAATGAATGCGAAGAAGCCGAAAAGGTCTTCATATAATCAGTATGAGGATTATGTGGTGGATTCGCTTCAGTGGGCTGACGACCAACTTTACGGCTGGCTCAACAAGAACAAGAAGGCTGACGGCACCTCATACAATCTCGACAAGGATGGCCTCAGGATATACACTACAATAGACTCCCGTATGCAGAAATATGCAGAGGAGGCGGTTGCAGAGCATCTGGGCAAGGATCTGCAGAAGAGTTTCTGGCGCGATCTCAGGTGGAAGACCAACAAGCCTTTCTCAAATGATGTGGATCAGAAGACCATCGACCAACTTATGAAGCAGGCCAGACGCTGGAGCGACCGCTATCGTATAATGAAGAATAACGGTGCATCTGAATCGGAGATCCGCAAGAGTTTCGATGAGCCTGTCAAGATGAGGGTGTTCTCCTGGAACAGGAAGGGATATATCGACACTGTTATGACCCCGAACGATTCCATCCGATATTACAAGTCTCATCTTCGTGCTGCTTTTATGGCCATCGAGCCTGAGACCGGACATATCAAGGCCTACGTCGGCGGCCCGAATTACCGTTACTTCAAATATGACAATGTCCGTCAGGGCAAACGTCAGGTGGGTTCTACGATCAAGCCTTTCCTTTATACTCTTGCAATGCAGGAGGGTATGAGCCCTTGCGACAAAGTGGTGAATGTGCCTCAGACATTTATGGTCGGAGATACGACCTGGACTCCGAAGAGTACGGATAAGGACGAGTGGATCGGTCAGACTGTCACCTTGAAGTGGGGACTGACCAAGAGTTCCAACAATATTTCAGCCTATCTGATGAAGCAGTACGGGCCGAATGCAATGGTCGAAATGATGCGTAAGATGGGAGTGGGATGCTATCTCGATCCTGTGAACTCACTTTGCGTAGGTTCTGCGGATATCACTGTGTATGAGATGGTTGCGGCATATAATACCTTCCCGTCCAAAGGCGTCTATGTCTCGCCTATGTTTGTAACCCGTATCGAAGACAGTATGGGTAACGTTCTGGGAGAGTTCAGCAACAGATCGCAGGAAGCCATAAGTGAATATACGGCTTATCTGATGGCCAATCTGATGCAGGGCGTCGTGAACAGCGGTACTGGTGTTCGTCTTCGTGCAAAATATGGTCTCACAGGAGAAATCGCCGGAAAGACCGGAACTACAAACGACCAGTCTGACGGATGGTTCATCGGATATACTCCTTCCCTGACCGCTGGTGTATGGGTGGGCGCGGAAGACCGCCAGGTGCATTTCGAGTCTCTCGCTCTCGGCGGCGGATCCAATATGGCTCTTCCGATATGGGGACTCTTTATGCAGAAATGTCGCAAGGATCAGTCCCTCAAGATAGATGAAAACGAGACCTTTATTGCGCCTCCAGGCATTTCCCTCAATCTGGATTGCGATGGTAGTGATGCGGACGCATCTGTAAAGGCAGAAGAAAGTATGGATTATTTCTTTGAATAATGAAGAATTTAGCGGTAATATATGGAAGTGACTCCTCTGAGTGGGAGGTGTCAGTGCGCAGCGGTGAGTTTACGGCTTCGCAGATTGACGGTACAAAGTATAATGTCTATGAGATATTTGCCAGATTCGGCAGTTGGTATCTGAAGGCGTATAGAAAAGCCGGAGAGGACAGGGTTGTTCTAGGTGATGGTGAGGTTCATATTGATAAGAATGACTTTTCGATAACTCTCGGCGGCGAAAAGATAAAGTTTGATTATGCATACATAATGCAGCACGGAACTCCGGGCGAGAACGGACTTATGCAGGGCTATCTCGAGATGCTTGGCGTGCCCCATAGCGGATGTAATGCCTTTGTTTCAGCCGTTACCTTCGATAAGTTCTCCTGCAAGAGTTATCTGAAGGATGTGGATTTCGTGAAATGTGCGGACGATATGTTCCTGCGCAAAGGCGAGTCTGTCGAAGGATTGGCTCAGAAGGCTGTAGAGAAACTGGGACTTCCGATGTTTGTGAAGCCTACTGACGGAGGCAGCAGTTTCGGAGTATCCAAGGTCAAGTCGGTGGAGGATTTCGACAAGGCGGTGGAATATGCCTTCTCAGAAGGGAATATGCTCATCGCAGAGGCGGCTGTAACAGGCCGGGAACTTACCTGCGCTGTGTATTATGATGGAAAGGATTATGTGGCTCTTCCTGTTATAGAAATCCTTACAGACAATGAATTCTTCGATTATGAGGCCAAATACAACGGTCACAGCAGAGAGGTATGTCCGGCTCAGATTCCGGACAGTCTGAAGGAAGAGATACAGGAGACTTCAAAGAAAATTTATGCACATCTTGGCTGCAGCGGTCTTGTCAGAGTAGATTACATCGCTTCTGCAGAAGGCCTTTACTTCCTGGAAGTCAACACTATACCTGGAATGACATCGGCATCCCTTGTGCCTCAGATGGTTAGGGCTGCCGGCCTTTCAATGACAGATTTTCTGACGACTGTCATTGAAAATTCGATCCGATGAGTCTGAAAGAAATCATACAGGAAGGAACTGTCCTGCTCTCAACGCTTTACCCCGAGAGGGAAGCGCGTGAGATGGTTCTGCGTTATCTGGAAACCGTACTGTCTGTTTCACGCCATACCCATATAATAGAACCTTATTATAAGGTTTCGGACAATGATGAGGCAATCATTCGTGATGCTTTCAGTCGTATGGCTTCCGGTGAACCTTTGCAGTATGTGGCAGGAAAGGCATATTTCTATGGCCGCGAATTCACAGTTTCTCCTGATGTTCTGATTCCTCGTCCGGAGACTGAAATTCTTTGCAGAACTGTTCTTGATTTTGCTGCGGGGAAGGGATTGCAGAGAGAACCGGCAAAGCCATCCGATCTGAAGATTATGGATCTGTGTACCGGCAGCGGCTGCATAGCCTGGACTCTGGCTCTGGAGATGCCTGGAGCACAGGTTACCGCAGTGGATATTTCCGATAGAGCCCTTTCTGTCGCCTCATCTCAGGATTTTGCCGATGAAATGTCCCGCACAGGTGCTATGGCTCCGGATTTCGTCAAAGCCGATGTACTTTCCAATCATCCGGGATGGAGCCGTGACACTTCCCTCCATCAGTTCGATATAATTGTCAGCAACCCTCCATACGTTATGGAATCGGAAAAGGCTCTGATGCGTACCAATGTGCTTGATCACGAACCGCATCTGGCTCTTTTTGTTCCGGATAATGATCCTCTTGTATTCTATCGGGCAATAGCAAGGTGGGCTCTTTTGTTCCTGAAACCGGGGGGATATGGTCTTGTCGAAATCAATGAGGCTCTTTCTTTTGACACGGAGGATATTTTCCGTGATCTTAAGTTTGCAGATGTCTGTACGATCAACGATCTCAATGATCGTCCTCGCTTCGTATCTTTCCGTCGTCGGGTCTGATACTCTGAACGGTCGCGGTCACTGATCCGTGTGGAACATTTGTAGAACAATCTGTTCTGTATTTTTTATTTTCTATAACAGATTCTGATATTCAAATCGGCCATTCACTTATGTGAGAGGCCGATTTTTTCAAATAAACGTATATTTTTTGAGTACACGGCTAATAGTAAGGAACTTTGCATCGTAAAAATCAGGAGACTATGAAAATGCATTTGATAAATCTTATGACAGCGATGCTTGCGGTCTTGTCTCTGTCTTCTTGTGAGATCGTGGATAATGTTCCGGATGAAGATACGGTAATGCAGGCTGTGGAACTGGCAGAAGTGGCTGAAATCCTTTCCAGACTTCATTTGGAGAATGCTCAGGTTGAGGAGGTTTATATGGCTGTGACATCTTCTTCCGGAAACGGATACGATGAAGAATATATGATGAAGGATCTCTTCGAAAGGCCCGGTACCGGAGTGGGAGATAGCGATGTGAAGAGTGCCGGGACTTTTACAGTGCCCTTGAGGGACTTGATTGAAGATTATGTCTATTCGAGACCGGCTGTAAGGTCTGGCCGGGAGACTATGGATCCGGAAGCATACCTGTCTGCTTTGGTGCAGTCGGATATTCAGATATATTGGCCTTATTCCGAAAAATGGGATGGCAGGACAATGCCTGTCATTACCTTCGATCCGGAGGATGGCTCTGATGTGAATACTGGTTATAGGTTGTTTGTTGATGATGATGGTTTCCGCCGGGTGGAGGAGGTGATTGTAGATGAGGCTATGGCAGATGAGGAGCCGGTTTGGGTGGTTAACAGGAATTCAGATGCCGGATATACTACTCTTGAGTTGTTGAGGAGGGAAGATCCACAGTGGGGAGATGGCGGCGGAAACATTATCGTCAAACCACGGGGTAATCCTGCAACAAAGTCTGATGAGCCTTGCAATGCTCTGATTCTCAGGGATTTTAAAATGAATCGTAATTTTGACACCTGGTTTGCTGGCGCATCTGAGTTTTTCGTGAAGATAGGTTATCTGGAGGATTTTACCGCTATGACTGAGGCGGAGATGAAACTGTATGATCCTATGATAACGGATTTTATGATAGTGGTAAAGCGCAGTCAGGTGGGAGAACCTCAGAATTTCAATGCAGTGCTTATGTCAGGGTGGTCTGAAGATATAGACTGGTGTGCTTTCCAGATCACAGAGGATGATGGAGGTACGAGGACGGAATGGTCAACGAAGGCCAAAGTGTTTGTAGAAGGGAAGAGTTATGGGTTCGAAATCAATATCCCTCTCAATGCCAGGGACGATGTGGTCTGGAGAGGACGTCTGAACTATAAATGGTTTGACAGGCTGAGCGGTCTGCCCGGCTCGTTCGGTGATGTCGAACTCACATTTGAAGTGGTTGAATATTGATCAGTCAGCCGAAGTTACTGTCATTTCGCAGGCCTTGCAGTCGAATCCAAGAGCGAGACGGCGACCGTTGTTTAAGAGGAAAAGCGGCTTTGGCACCTTTGCACCCTGATATTTCGGACACATTCCCAATTCAAAGCGGATGCAGTATTTGGTTCTCATAAGTTCCGCTGTGGCTGTCTGTTCGAGTTCGTATGCCTTGCGTATTTCAATTGCTCCGGCCTCTTTGTACAATTGCTCGGCAATACTGTTGGAAATGTTGTTTTTGTATGTGATGTCTTTCTGAGGAAGCGGTTTTGTTACTTTTCCCGGCTTTCTCAGAAGGATGTCCTTTCTGCCGCAAGGCATAGAATCAAATATTTCCGCAAGTCTTCTTCTGATTGCATTCAGTGATGCTGCGCTCATAAATGGCAGATCTCCGGATGCATCAATGTCAGAAACAGCAAATCGGTATCCTCCTGATGTCTTGCTTATTTGATTGTGAATCATTTCGAGCATTCTGCCGCGGTTGTCTGCGGTCTGGCTCCCTGCAACAAAAGATTCTGAAACCTGTCTGCCGTCTTCACTGACTGCCTTGACCTCTGCTGCCCAGATTCCGTCGTCCGACCTGCTGAACGATATTGCAACATTTGCTCTGATGATTCTCGTGCAGGCATTCCTTTCTATCTCTTTTTCAAAAGCCGTATTTATGTTGCGGAAAATTTTTGCACCGATGAACAGGGATGGAGTACTCTTGCATTGTATGATGTCCGTTTTGCATACATCTCCGCGGAATCCGCATACGCTTCCGTCCTTTGCTACAAAGGAAAAACCGTCTCCATTGTTCAGGATAATGTCTTTTCTTGCGAATTTCAGTTTTACAGTGGTCTTGCCCTTGTTGAGTCCGGCCACCTGTCCGATCTCTTCTCCCATTGATTTCGCGGCATCCATTGCGGCCCATCTGCCACGTCTGCCGTCAATGTAGAGTTCGGTGTATCCTCGGTTGAAAGTCTTATAGGTTTCGGGAATGAATCCCCCGCTGATCAGCCCGAAAGAGCCTCTTTCATATTCAGAAGAACGCCTTTCGATCAGTTCGTCGATGGCAATGGAATAGTCTCTGACCACGTTTTTGACGTACGATGCATTCTTGAGCCTTCCTTCTATCTTGAAGGATGTTATGCCCGCTTCGGCAAGGTCTTCTATCCTGTTCCGGAGATTGTAGTCTTTAAGCGAAAGCAGAGCCTTGTCCCTGACTATGACCTTTCCGTCTGCATCTACAAGATCGTATCTCGACCTGCAGGCCTGAATGCAGGCTCCTCTGTTGGCACTTCTTCCGGCGATGTTTTCCGAAAGATAGCATTGTCCGCTATAGCATACGCACAGCGCTCCGTGAACAAAGAATTCGAGTTCGCAGGTGACTGCTTGCCGGATGGCCCGGATCTGGTCGAGAGAAAGTTCCCTTTCCAGAATCAGTCTGGAAAATCCCAGTCCTTCAAGGAAGGATGCTTGTTCAGGTGTGCGTATGGCGCATTGGGTGGATGCGTGAAGAGGAATCCGGAAGTCTTCCTTGATGTTGCAGATACCTTCCTGAGACATCCTGAGCACTGCCATATCCTGGATTATCAGCGCATCTGCACCGGCTTCCTGGACAGCAAGCATCTGTCTGTATGCAGCCTCCAGTTCGTCATCATACAGGATAGTATTGAGGGCGACAAAAATCCTGGCACCGAATCGGTGGGCATAATTGCACAGATTTCTGATGTCGTCTATTGTGTTGCCGGCAGCCTGTCGTGCTCCGAACTGCGGCCCGGCTATATACACAGCATCGGCACCGCAGTCGATTGCTGCGATGCCGATCTGTGCGTCTCTTGCCGGAGCAAGCAGTTCAAGCTGCCTCATCGATTAGAGGGTCTTAAGCTGCTCCTGTGCTGTTGCACCGTACTGAGGATCGTTAACGATCTTCTCATAGTACTCCTTAGCCTTAGCCTTGTCGCCAGCCTGCTGATAGAGAACTGCGATTGTGCAGATAACTCCGCTTGCGTCCTTTGCGTTAGGAGTCACTTCGAGGTACTTCTCATATGCAGTGATGCACTCAGCGTTCTTGCCGAGCTTCTGGAGTGCGCTTGCTGCGATCTTGTAAGCATTACCGCTCTCCTGAGCCTCGTTTGACTTAGCTGCGAAATCAACAGCTTCCTGATACTGCTTTGCCTTTACAGCAGCCTGTGCCTTCTTGAGATAAATCTGAGCGATAAGCTTCACTGCATTTGCTTCCTGACCGTTAGCCTTTGCAATCTCGAGAGCTGCGATAGACTCGTCGAGCTGGTTAGCTCTCATATATGCCTGACCAAGCTGGATAGCTGTAGCTCCGTTGGTAGGATCCATCTCGAGAACCTTGCTGAAAGCTGCGATAGCTGTAGGGTAGTCCTTAGCCTTCATTGCAGCCTTTCCCTCGTCATTGTATTTTACCATCTCTGTCTGACCGATAAGCTCGGCAGCCTCTGCTGCGATTTCAGCTTCGCCGTATCCTTCAGCTACTTCCTTAGCCTGCTGGAAAGCAGCAAGAGCACCTTCGAAATCCTTTGCATTGTAGAGATCCTTTGCCATACTGAGGTATGTAGAGCTGATGGCCTTCTTGCAGTTTGCAACAAGATCGGCAGCCTCGTCTCCAAGAGCCTCACCCATTGTAAGGGCATTCTGGAAGTTCTCGATGGCAGCTGCGTTATTACCCATCTGGAGCTCCATTGCACCGTTGTTGTAAGCCTCAGTTGCCTGATTGATGTCCTGAGCAGACATTACTCCAGCGGTCATTGCGACTGCTGCAAAAAAGAGAAAAATTTTCTTCATACATTTATCCAATTTATTTGACATTAATTCTCATAATTCAACACAAGATGCAAAAATAGGAAAATTTTATCGTATTTTTGCAAACAGCAATGTTAAATGTTATGAAATCGGTTTTAAGACAGTTGATTGCATTAGTGCCGGCCATATTGTTTTCAATAATCGTGCCTGCGCAGGAACTTCCGGTTATGCCGGGGGATCCTGATGTCGTCAGCGGTGTCTTGCCGAACGGAATGTCGTATTATATTGCGTCCAACGCTTCCTGCAAGGGGATAGCTGACTTCGCTCTTGTCCAGAAGACGGGAAGAAAGAATGTCATAGACACTTCGGGGAATGCGGCGGATCAGGCGCGTAAGGGTCTGGGCGCGGCAGAGAGGCCAGGCTATACATCGCCTGTCGGCTTTTTCTCTTCCCACGGATCTGCTCCTGGATATGAAGGATATGTGAAGGTTACAGATGATGCCACTGTTTTCCGTTTCAGGAATGTGAGGTTGAGCGATGGCAAAGCCGTGCTTGATTCTTCTGTCCTGGTTCTGCTCGATATGGCCGGGCGATCTGCCAGGTCAGATGATTCGTTTATCGGCAAATGGTATTCTCCTTCGGATCAGGCTATTGTCATTTCAGGAGATGTGGATGCGAAGCAGGTGGTGTCCAGAATCGAACCGATGTCTTATATGTTATCGTCCCGTCCTTCTGCAGACCGTGTATCGCTTCTCCAGAACCGCGTGACGGATAGTGTCGTGAACCGCACCTGCAGCCTTTCTGGTATGTGTCTGCTCTCCGCTGAATGGATATCCGGCAGGGCTCCCCGTGAGTATATGAACACGGTTCAGCCGCAGATTTTCAATATGTCTCTGGATGTGCTGGGACGTGTTGCTGTGAGGAGGATAAAGATGGCACTCAAGGCTGCAGCGGTGCCGTATGCAGATGTTTCAAGCAGGCATATCGCCAGCGATAGGACGCCGTACGATGACTCTTTCTCCGTACGTGTCGTGACTGCCCCGGAATATGCGGAAAAAGCATCTGGAATACTTTCTGGAGTGATGGCGGTAATAGATGCGGAAGGGATTGCCACGGAAGAGTATCTTTTGGCCGAAGCCGCTTTTCTTGCCGCTCTCAAGCGCTACGCCTCCGATCCGGTAAAGGAAAACGAAGACTATGTTGACAGATGCATATATTCTTTTCTATATGGTTCTTCCCTGGCCTCTCCGGCTCAGAAATATGAATTCCATACTTCACGCAATCTTCCTGACACCCTGCGTTGCAGACTTTTCAATGATGTGGCGGCGGCTTTGCTTTATCCTTTGGAAAGCGAGACTGAAAGTGTTGAGGTGCAGTATATGACATCGGCGGATACATCTTCATTTCCTGGCGCAGGCCCTAAAGTCAGGGTCAGATCGTCAAGAAGGGATCATACCTCCGGAGGCACCGTCATCACTTTTTCAAATGGTTTCAAAGTCGTTTACAAAGACTTGCCGTCAGATGGGGATATATTCTATACCCTTGCATTGAACGGTGGATATGGCAGCATACAAGGGCTTGGTGAAGGAGAGGGAGCCTTTGCGTCAGATATGTTCCGGCTCAGCAGGATATGCGGGCTTGAGACAGATTATTTCTTCGGACTTCTGAAAAAGGAAGGGATAACTATGGATGCCATAGTCACCTTGTCAAACGTCCTGATCGGCGGTAGTCTGCCGAAAGACAATATATCATTGCTTATGAGGGCGCTTCTTGCACTGGCAAATGAAAGAACCGGAGATGGAGATGTATATCCCTATTATAAGGATTGCACTGAACTTGCTCTGGAATATTCCGAAGGACGCTACGAATCGAGAATGACAGCGATAGACAGCATTATGTGTCCTGGTTACAGGTATTCGCCATATAAATCCAAGGGAAGGCTGACAGACTCTTTCTTCTCCAAGGCTGATGCTTTCATTTCGTCTCAGATGGAAAAGATGAATGACGGAGTGCTGGTGATTGTCGGAGATATTGGTGAGGAAAGGCTCAAGAAGGCGCTTCTTCCTTATGTCGGCGGCTTCAGGACGAAGGAAAGTGCTGTAAGAAGGCCTGTAGTACGTTATCAGCCGGTATCTGGCTGGTCAATATATACTGTTGCCGGCGAAAAGAATGCTATAGATATAGCCTTGTCTGCACGTATGCCGCTTACATCATCCAATTACATTGCTGCCCAGATGGCTGTTATGCTTCTGGAACGCAGTCTGACCGAGGCACTTGCTGATTCGGGGATGACTCTGAATATATCGTATAACTGCAGGATCTATCCTGAGGAAAGGCTTAACCTGCTCATATCTGTGTGTGAGGCTGATGAGGAAGGCTTTGCGGAAGGAGTGATGGTGATGCCTCCTATCGATGCTCTTGGGGATATCAGGAGAGTGCTTTCTGATATGGTCGTCAGGGATATTTCTGAAACTGAATTCAAGCAATGCAAGTCATACCTTAAGAATAAGATGGCAATCGATATGGCTGATCCTCATTATTGGGTTGATGCCATAATTCTGAGACATCTGGACGGCAAGGATCTTACGACAGGATATGCTTCGGGTATCGATGCCGTAACCATAGATGCCGTCAGAAATATATTTTCATTCCTTGATCAGGGAAGCAAGATAGAATATGTAACTACAAACAGATATGTATCACGGAACAATAATTCAGATTGACGACTGTCTGGTCTCTGAGGAGATCCTGACTGAATATTTTGCCTGCGACTATGAGAAATGCAAGGGGTGCTGTTGTGTCATCGGTGACAGTGGCGCGCCGATGGAAGAGTGTGAGGCAGAGGCGATAGAGAAGAACTATCATATCTTTTCTCCGATAATGTCGGAGGAGGGACGCAAGGCTGTCGCGGATAAAGGATTCTTCGAGATCGACAGGGACGGAGATATGGTCACTCCACTCGTGCCGGGAAGTGAAGAATGTGCCTACACACTTTTTGATGAGGAGGGCAATTGCTTCTGCTCGATGGAAAGATGCTGGTTCCAGGGTAAGGGAGACTTCCGCAAACCGATCTCCTGCTGGCTCTACCCGATACGTATTACTCAATTAAGCAATGGCACGCGAGCCCTCAATCTGCACAGATGGCATATCTGTCAGGATGCTTTTGCAAAAGGCAGAAAAGAAAAGGTTCGCGTATATGAATTCTTACGCGAACCTATCGAGCGCTATTTCGGCGAGGATTTCTACTCGGCCTTGTCCGAAGCGGCCAAGATGCTCAATGCGGATTCATAATCTTCTGCATTGACTTTTACTTCGATGTTCTGCTCCGCCACATTGAATGATGGGTAGGAGGACACTTCACCGAAGACTTCTGCTCTGATTCCGTTGGATTCGAGCAGTCCCTGACTGATGCTGGCAAGCATCGGGTCAGCAAATGTTGCTACAGTCTTCAATTCGTTCATAAAGCATTGAATTAAAGTGTTATATAAAGTCGTCTCATTCCTCTGTGTGAGGAGCGAGATGGTGCTCCAGTCCTGCAGCGAGTCTCATCACATCCTTTCTCAGACCTTCCAGTTCGTAACCTTCCGGAGTCCTTGTGAGAGTCAGTCTGTCTTCGTACATTTTGGATAACTTTCCGGCAATGTCACGGAAACGGAACGTCACCACACCTTCACTCTCAGACTCAAGCACATACCTTCGGTCTCTGAAATATCCTGTCACATCGTCACGGATTTCATTCCATTCCTTGCCGAGAGGTATCTCGCGTCTGATGAAACCCACTTTCGGATACACAGCGGCTATCATTGCAAAAAATATGGCAATTTTCCATAATGCGCTGTAACCTCCGTCAAAAATCGAGTTGATATCTCCCTCGACCGCACCTATGGCAACGAGTACGAGGACAATGGCAGTGGTAAGGAATGCGAAATAGAAAAAGTACTTTATTGATCTTATCAGATATCTCATAGCATTGATTTTGCGGTGTTATTAATACTACAAATATAGACTAAAATCCGATATTTTGCTATATTTGCGGATATATTGGAAATAATAACTATCCCAAAAAGACAGAAATGGAAGAGCAGAACTTGAAAAAAGTAATGTATGCCCTGATTGCTGTAGCCGTCCTGCTGGCCGGTGCCCTCGCATACATCTGGTATCAGAAATCATCATTGGTAAAGGATCTCACAGTGGAGAAGGAGGAACTGACGGAGCAGATGATCGCTCTTCAGAATGACTATGCTACTCTTTCTTCAGATTATGACGACATAAATCTTCAGTTGGATTCTTCACGTCTTGAAGTGCAGATGCTCATAGAGAAGATAACAAAGACAGAAGCAACCAACCGCAGCAAGATCCGTCAGTATGAGAAGGAACTCGGCACGCTAAGAAGTATTATGAGGAACTATATCGTGCAGATCGACTCGCTGAATACCCTCAACAAGCAACTTACTGCAGACGCTGCTGCAGCACGTCGTGAGGCTGCCGAGAGCAGAAGAAAGCAGCAGGAACTCAGCAAGACTGTCGAAGATCTTTCCGGACAGGTTGCAGCCGGTTCTGTAATCAAGGCACGTGGTATCAGAATGGAAGCCTACAACGCTTCCGACAAGGTCACAGACCGCAGCAGCCGTGTGGTAAGGCTTCTCACTACATTGAGTCTGGTAGAGAACGACCTGGCTCCAAAGGGTCCTGTAAGGGTGTATATCAGAGTGAAGGGACCGGACGGAATCCTTCTTACCAACGACAGTCAGAGGACGTTCGAGGTGGATGGAGAGCCTATGATCTGCTCTGCATCGCGTGAGGTTGACTACCAGGGCAAGGAAGTCGAACTCAGCATCTATCTCAACGACATCACCGGCTATGTCAAGGGTATCTACACAGTAGAGGCATATACTGAGCAGACCCGCCTCGGATCGGCAGAGTTGATGCTCCGATAAGCCGTGATTTACGTCCACATCCCATTCTGCAGGAGTCTCTGCACATATTGCGGCTTCTATTCGGAGGTTGCGGCAAAGTGCCGCAAGGCTGAGGATGCCGGCAGGCAGGAAGAACTCTTCGGACGCTTTGCCGATGCTCTTGAGGCAGAGGTCAGGATGCGCGGACAGGAAATAACGGATGAAAAGAATACGCTATACATAGGAGGTGGCACCCCGTCGGTGCTGCCTCTCAGTGTATATGAACGCTTGCTTTCTGCATTACGGGAGTCAGGGCACGGGGAGCCTTTCGAGGAGTTTACTTTTGAGGTCAATCCGGAGGATATCGTAGAGAAGGGAGAGGACTATGTGAGGGGGCTTATGGGGCTCGGAGTCAACCGTATAAGTATGGGTGTGCAGTCCTTTGATGACGGGATATTGAAATTTATGAACCGTCGCCACAATGCTGCGGTAGCCCGTGAGGCTTACGCAATATTGGAAAACGCCGGAGTCAGCAATATCAGCATAGATCTGATCTTCGGCCTTCCGCAACTGTCTGATGCTCAATGGTCTGATACCTTGACGGATGCTTTGGCAATATCTCCTTCAGGCAGGCTGCCTCAGCATATCTCGGCTTATCAGCTCTCTGTGGAGCCTGGAAGTATGCTGGACCGGCTGGTCGGGAAGGGACGGTTTGAGGAAGCGTCTGAGGAACTATGCCAACGCCAGTACCGGATGCTCTGCGAGGCATTGTCTGCAGCCGGTTACAGTCATTATGAGATATCCAATTTCGCACAGCCGGGTTATGCGGCCGTCCATAATTCCGCTTATTGGAGACATATCCCTTATGTGGGGTTGGGTCCGGGTGCACACAGTTTTGTCGGATCTGAGAGGCAATGGAACCTTCCGGATCTTAAGGCATACATTGTCAATCCAGGATCTGTCAGGGAATATGAGACTTTGGATGATGAGCAACTGGCGTTGGAAAAGATAATGCTGGCGTTGAGGACTTCGGACGGGATCGAGGCTTCTTTCCTTGAAGAACATTGTGACAGGGGGGCTCTGGCTCGTGCGATGGAGACCGGTGCCCTTGTCAGATCGGATGACTGCCGGATCCGCATCCCCGAAAGCCGCTTCTTCGTCTCGGACGGAATCATCGCGGATATAGTGTGACAGTTAACACGCTGATTGATAGCAGGTTGTGTGAAATGCCTGCTGTAGAGATGCAGCAGGCATCTTGCGTAATTTGTTGATATGTAGCGCTTTATGTGCCACTGTTTTAAAGATATAGATATATGGGAAACATCTTTGCAGAGAGAATCGAGGCTCTGAGAGCCCTTATGGCTGATAATGGTTGGGATGCTGTGGTAATCACAGGTTCCGACCCTCACAGTAGTGAATATCCTGCTCCAAGGTGGAAGCAGGTTGAGTGGCTTACCGGATTTACAGGAGAGGCCGGTGATGTCGTGATTACCGCGGATCACGCCGGACTGTGGACGGATTCCAGATATTTCATACAGGCTCTGGATCAACTTGAGGGCACGGGCGTTGAACTTCATAAGACCCGTGTGCCTGGAGCAGTACCTATACCTCAGTGGCTTTCGGACAAGGCTCGTGTCGTCGCCCTTGACGGACTATGCCAGAGTGTCAGCGCGGTACGGGAACTGGAGGATGCCCTTGGCGAGGGGGCTCTGATCGTGGATGTTCCGGATATGCTTCAGGATCTTTGGAAGGATAGGCCTATGGTGCCGCAGACACCAGTGACGACTCTGGATGTTGAGTGCTTCGGAGGTATTCCGAGGGTTGATAAGATATCCTGGCTCAGGAAATGGATGCTTCTTGGAGGATATGACAAAGTCCTTCTGTCTTCTTTGGATGAGGTGGCTTGGATGCTAAACGTAAGAGGCAGCGATATCGAATACAATCCGTTGGTGATCTCATATCTGCTTGTTTCTCAGGACTATGTAAAATGGTTCGTGAGGAAGGATGCATCAGAATCAGAATTGGATCCGGACACTTTGGACAGTTTTGCCGAACTGCGGATGGACGAGGTGGATGTCGAGGAATATGATTCTGTGTTTTTTACCTTGTCTGATTTCGAAGGAGAAGAATCCGGGAAGATATTCATAGATCCATCCACTCTGAATTCGCATATATATAAATATATAAAAGGCTGTTTTACAGAGGATTCTGTAGTGTGCGGCACATCTCCGGTCATCCTTGAAAAGGCCGTGAAGGTGTCTTCAGAGATAGAGAATCTGCGTCAGACATATATAGATGATGGAGTAGCGATGGAGCGTTTCCTTCACTGGCTTGAAACTGAGGTGGCTTCCGGAAGGGAGGTCGATGAATGGGAGGCTTCAGAGCGTCTTACCGCTTTCCGTGCGGAAATTCCGGGATACAGGGGCAATAGTTTCGAGAATATTTCCGCTTATGGTCCCGGTGCAGCCTTGCCGCACTATTCTACTCCGCGCGAAGGATCGGCCGTAATCCAGCCGAGAGGACTTTATCTGGTGGATTCAGGAGGACAGTATCTGACTGGAACTACAGATATCACCAGAACGGTTCCGATGGGAGAGTGTACGGATCTGGAAAAGGAGGATTACACGCTTGTGCTTAAAGGAATGATCGACCTGTCTATGGCTGTGTTCCCAAGGGGTACGGCCGGCTGTCAACTTGATGCCCTGGCTCGTATGCCTCTTTGGAAGGCGAAAAGGAATTTCGGTCACGGCACAGGCCACGGAATCGGATATTATCTCTGTGTACACGAAGGCCCGCAATCCATTCGATATCAATATAATCCTCAACCCCTTCTGCCCGGTATGGTGACATCCAACGAACCTGGACTTTACAGGGAGGGACTGCACGGAATACGTCACGAGAATATCATTCTGTGTCGTGAAGCAGGGGAGAGCATCTTTGGAGAATGGCTTGATTTCGAGACCCTTACAATGTGTCATTTCGATACATCTGCAGTAATAAAGGATATTCTGGGTGCTGAGGCCGTTGCCTGGTTGAATGCATATAACGAGCGGGTATATCGCACATTGTCTCCGCTTCTTCCGCCGGAAACTGCCGCCTGGCTGCGTTATAAGACTGCTCCAATATAAAAAATATATGTTGCCTGGAACAACTGAAAATATTTTTTTATAACTTAGACTCTTTATTCGCAATAACTTATGGAGACCAACTATGATGCACTGATCCAGGCCAGTGCAGATGAACTTTTCCACAGGATGTCCTTCAAGGAGGATCCATCGGATATTGAAAGGCTGCGTTCTGCCTTTGAATTTGCCCGTGAGGCTCACAGCCCTCAAAAACGTAAGTCAGGGGAACCTTATATCATACATCCTGTCAATGTGGCCAGAATCGTTGCCGAGGAACTCGAACTTGGTGCAGATCCTGTGATTGCCGCCTTCCTTCACGATGTGGTGGAGGACACTTCATATACCATTGAGGACATACGGGAGCGCTTCGGTGATGAAGTGGCTTTTCTTGTCGGTGTGGTCACAAAGGAAAAGAAGGATCAGTATGTTCATTCCAAGCAAGTGGATAACTTCAGGCAGATTCTTGCCTCAATGCAGTATGATGTACGTGCATTGCTCATAAAATTGGCTGACCGTCTTCATAATATGCGTACCCTCAGCAGTATGAAGCCGGACAAGCAGATGAAGATTGCCGGTGAGACTGACTATTTCTATGCCCCGCTTGCAAACCGTCTGGGATTGTATCACGTAAAGACCGAACTGGAAAATCTATCTTTCCGCTATCGCTGTCCCCGTGAATATGCTCTTATAGAGAAACTTCTGGCTGAAGAATTTGAAGCGGAACGTCCTCATATAGATGCTTTTACGTCCAAAATAGAGCGTCTTCTATCTGCAGGAGGCATCGAGGCACGCACAGAAGTGCGTTATCGCAAGCCATACAGCATCTGGATGAAGATGCACGCGCGTGGATGTGACTTTGCCCACATCGACACTAAATATTATGTCAGGGTCATATATCGCAATCGTGAACCCTGGTCAGAGAAAGACACCAGCCTCCGTATATATTCAATCCTCACGGATGTGTTCAAGGAGCGTCCTGGAAGTGTATCCAACTATATTGATGCACCGAAGGAAAACGGTTACCAGAGTTTTCAGGTAAGGCTTCTGAATGACAAGGGAAAATGGGAAGAACTTCATATTTCCTCCGAGAGGATGGTGCGCAACGGCCGTCTTGGATGTGCTGCTGAGAGAACGGACGAAAATATCCAGTCCTGGCTGTGCAAGTTCAATGAAATCCTGAAGGAAGTTGCCGATCAGGAGGAAGGTATCGATTTTATGGATGGAGTCACATCGTCATTCTATTATGATGATATAATGGTGTTCACCCCTAAGGGACGTGGCATCATCCTTCCAAAAGGCGCGACAGCCCTTGATTTTGCCTTTGAAATCCACAGCAGGATCGGTGAACACGCCCATTATGCGCGTATCAATGGCAAACTTTCATCTGTCAAGACCATCCTCAAGCGCGGAGACTGTGTGGAGATCGGTACAAACGAAACAACTGTCCCTCAGCCAGACTGGCTTGAACACGTATCGACCTACAAGGCGCGTAAGTTCATCAGTTCATATCTCTCGCACAAACCAGTTTCGGTATATGACCGCTGCCCGCACTGTCACCCTCTTCCTGGTGATGAGGTCATCGGGTTCCGACGTGAGGGCAAACCTGTGCAGGTACATAAACGCAACTGCCCTACGGCAATCAGAATGGCATCTCAACTTGGTGATTCCATCGTGGATGTATGCTTTGAAGAGAATCCTGACTTCCTCTATCCAGTGCGCATAAGTGTCAGAGCGATAGACAGATATCATCTGCTGAGCGACCTCGTTGACTGTATTACTGAAAAACTTCATCTTTCTATGATCGGACTGCAGACAGAGACCATCGACCATATCGGTGTCTGCACTATTGACTTTGCTGTCCATTCAATGAACGAACTCCAGACAGCAATGGACAGCATCGCTGCCATAGACGGCGTAGATGAAGTGCAGAGGATTGATATAGAGTAACTCAAGGACTGTCCTGATAGGAATACATAACAAAGGAAATGGCTGACTGGAATCTTCCGGTCAGCCATTTCTGTATATCTGTGTTGGAATTATTAGCAGCAGCAGTTTGCCTGGCAGAATGCGTTGATAGCAGTTGCGCAGAAGCCGAGAACGATGACAGCGGCGAATACGTAGCCGATGCACATAAGTCTCTTTTCCCAAACCTTGTTGCTGAGTCCGATGCTCTGGAATGCGCTCCAGAAACCGTGGCAGAGGTGAAGTCCGAGTGCTACGAACCATACGAGGTAAATGGCTACCATCCACCAGTTCTTGAATGTTACATTGAGAAGGTCGTATGGATTTGCTGCGTGATGACCCTGCCACTCTGCAAGTTGCATATCAGCCCAGAAGTGGTTGAGGTGGAATGCTACGAGACCGAGTACCACAACTCCGAGAACAAGCATATTCTTCGCTGCCCAAGATTCAGCCTTGGTCTTGTTTGCAACAGCATAACGCTCTGTTCCACGTGCCTTATAGTTGCCGTATGTAAGGATGAGAGCATAAACGATGTGTACGAGGAAGCCCAGTGCAAGGACAGGAACCATAATTGTGATGATAGGAAGAGCCATAAAATCACATCCTGCCTGGAAAAGTCCCTCTGCTGTTCCATAGTTTCCTGTGAAAGAGTCAATCACAGAGAAGAAGTTGATCGTCATATGAAGAAGAAGGAAGACGATCAGAAAAAGACCGCTGATACTCATAATGAGTTTCTTGGTAATTGAAGAAAGTGCCATAACAGTTATAATCTTTTATTGTTAATAATCGGCTTGAAGATGGTTATATATTGTGCAAAGATATATTCTTTCTTGGAAGTTTCATAATAATTCGATACTTTTGTTTGCTTGAATTTTTGAAAATATTAATGATATGGGTGCATACAAACGCGTTCTTTTGAAATTGAGCGGAGAGAGCCTTGGAGGCCCTGCCGGCAAAGGTATAGATGAAAATTGGCTTGCCGCATACGCGGAGGAGGTGGCCGAGGCTGTGAAGAACGGCCTTCAGGTTGCGATCGTTATCGGCGGAGGAAACATTTTCCGTGGTCTTCAAGGCGTAGGAAAGGGTTTTGACAGGGTGAACGGTGACAAGATGGGAATGCTTGCCACTGTAATCAACTCTCTAGGTCTTGCAATGGCGATCCGTTCGGCTGGAGTTGAGGCCGAGGTGTTCACTGCTACTCCTATGATGCCTGTTGCAAGATATTATATGAGGGATGATGCAGTCGCTGTGATGGAACGCGGAGGGGTGGCTCTTATAGCCGGAGGTACCGGAAACCCTTACTTCACTACAGACTCGGGTGCCGCTCTAAGGTCTCTGGAAATAGGTGCAGATGCTCTTCTGAAGGGTACTCGCGTTGACGGAGTCTATACAGCGGATCCGGAGAAGGATCCATCAGCAGTCAAGTATGATGAACTCACATTCGACAAGGCTATTGAAGACAGGCTCAAGGTTATGGACCAGACAGCATTCGCACTCTGTCGCGAAGGCAATATGCCTATAATTGTCTTCGATATGAATCAGAAAGGCAATCTCACCAAACTTGTAAAGGGTGAGAAAGTCGGAACATTGGTACACGTATAATCTCAAAACACACTACTATGATAACAAGAGCAAAAGAAATTCTGGCAGGTGCAAAGTCAAAGATGAGCAGCGCTGTCAATCACCTCGACGAGGAACTCAAGACATATCGTGCCGGTAAGGCTAACCCTCTGGTATTCAATAATGTAATGGTTGATTACTATGGAAGCCCTACACCGATCCCTCAGGTGGCATCTGTTACAACTCCTGATGCAAAGACCCTTATGCTTCAGCCTTGGGAGAAGAAGATGATCTCGGCTATCGAGAAGGCTATCCTTGATGCAAACATCGGACTCACTCCATCAAATAACGGTGAGAGCATCCGTTGTACAGTTCCGCCTCTTACAGAGGATCGTCGTAAGGACCTCATCAAGAAGGCAAAGGGAGCAGGCGAGAATGCAAAGGTAAGTGTCCGCAATGCCCGTCGTGATGCTATCGAGGCTCTCAAGAAGGCTAACAAGGATGGTATGCCGGAGGATCTCCAGAAGGAGTACGAGCAACTCGTGCAGAAGGAGACTGATGCTTTCGCGAAGAAAGTTGATGAACTCGTTGCTGCTAAGGAGAAGGATATGATGACAGTATAAAAACTTTTACTATATTTGTGACCGTTATGGGAACTTATCGATTTAACAGTTTCGGTTTTTATTTCTTCTATTTCCTGAAAAGGTGATAGACCGGAGGCTGTTTGTCGAACAATATAGTAATGATATTGCGCTGTCCGGTTTCGATCGGACAGTTTTTTATTTGAAGACCTGGAGCGTTTTTGCCGTAAAAGTGCTGCAGGGCTGAGGTGGAAAGTTATGAAAAGAATAGCGATTCAGGGAATAAAGGGTTGTTTTCACGAGCAGGCAGCGCGTCTGTTCTATGAAGAACACGGGCATATAGTACCGGATATTGTTGAATGTGCGACATTCGAAGATCTGTACAGGTCAATGGCTTCCGGTGAGTCGGATGCTGCAGTGATGGCTATTGAGAATACAGTCTCCGGCGGACTTCTTCCGAATTTCGAACTCCTTCGTAAATATGACCGCAAGATCAAGGGCGAGGTATTTCTCCGCATCCAGCAGAATCTGATGGCTCTTCCCGGCCAGAAAATAGAAGACATCCGGGAAGTGAGGACGCATTATATGGCCATAAACCAGACTCGTGAATTCTTCAAGAAATATCCTTGGATAAGGCTAGTGGAGAGCGAGGATACGGCAAAAAGTGCGGCTGACGTTGCCGTACAGGGGCTTGCCGGAGTGGGAGCGGTGGCATCTGAACTTGCTTCCGAACTCTATGGACTTGAGATTCTTGCCGAGAGCATTGAGACGTATAAGCAGAATTTTACGCGATTTCTCGTCTTTGATGATTCTCTGGAGGTAGACATTTCCAAAGTGAACAAGGCTTCGATGTGCTTTACCCTATCGCATAGTCCCGGCTCTCTGGCTCACGTTCTGACCATCCTGTCCTTCTACGGAATGAACCTTACCAGGATCCAGTCACTTCCTATTCCGGGGCAGGAATGGCAGTATTTCTTTTATGTAGATATAAAGTTCGAAGATTATCTCCGTTATGAGCAGGCACTTGCAGCAGTGCGTCCGTTGATGGAGGATCTGAATATTTTAGGTGAATATATAGCAGCGGTATGATAATAAAGGCGGCGCAAAGGGCGGAAAGTGTAAGCGAATATTACTTTTCCAGAAAACTGAAGGAAATTGCGGCAATGAATGCCGAGCGTACATCCCGTGGGGAGGAGCCTGTGATCAATCTTGGTATCGGCTCGCCGGACGGTATGCCGCCATTGGGGGCGGTGGAGGCTCTGCGTGAAAGTGCTTCCGAGCCTGGAAACCACGCATATCAGAGTTATATAGGGCTTCCTGAGTTGAGGGAAGCGTTTGCGCGCTGGTACAGCAGATGGTATGGGGTGGAACTTGATCCTGCCCGGGAAATACAGCCGCTGGTAGGCTCAAAAGAGGCTATCCTCCTTATCTCGCTGGCGTTTCTGGACAAGGGAGACAAGGTGCTGGTACCTGATCCTGGTTATCCGACTTATTCTTCCGCATCGAAACTTACTGAGGCTGAAATAGTTCCATACGATCTTAAGGAAGACAAGGGATGGTGGCCGGATTTCGATGCCTTGGAGTCTATGGATCTGACGGGAGTCAAGATTATGTGGACCAATTATCCGAATATGCCTACAGGAGCAGCCGCTTCGGAAGAACTCTACGACCGTCTCGTGGATTTCGGCACCAGACACGGTATTATGATATGCAACGACAATCCATACAGTTTCATTCTTAATGACCGGCCTCTGTCTATCCTGTCTCGTCCGGGGGCTAAGGAATGCTGCCTGGAATTGAATTCGCTCAGCAAGGCTCATAATATGGCTGGTTGGAGAATCGGGATGGTCGCAGCCGAACCGGATGTGATAGCCCAGATTCTGAAAGTAAAGAGCCAGATGGATTCCGGTATGTTCAAGCCTCTGCA
The DNA here is from genome assembly GCA_045635205.1 of Candidatus Cryptobacteroides sp. Lineage (GTDB taxonomy): Bacteria > Bacteroidota > Bacteroidia > Bacteroidales > UBA932 > Cryptobacteroides. Next base: position 23,857 of record JAZRBS010000061.1, read on the forward strand.
GATGGCTGCCGTGCAGGCTTTGGCACAAGGACCGGAATGGTTTGAGTCGTTGAATGCAGAGTATCGTCGTCGAAGAGTGCTGGCCGGGGAAATCTTTGACCTGATAGGTGCGGAATATGACAGGAACAGCGCAGGAATGTTCCTGTGGGGCAAAGTCGGTGGAAGAGGTGCGGATATGTCCGATAAACTGCTTTATGAGGCTGGAGTTTTTATTACTCCGGGATTCATTTTCGGAAAGAATGGAGAAAATTATATACGCATCTCCCTCTGTGCGAAGCCGGAGGTGCTGAAAAAGGCGGCGGAGCGTATAGGGACTGTTTTGGGTGGCAGATAAGTCGCTGATAATCAGCGGGATGTATATAATGCCTGCTGCATAGATACAGCAGGCATATTGGGTAAGTGGTTGTGTTACAGTGTTTTATGTGAAATGTGTATGAGAGTAGGAATCATAGGATTGGGACTTATCGGTGGATCGATGGCGATAGACCTTAAGAGAAAAGGTTTTGCAAATGAGATTGTCGGAGTCGAGAGTGAGCCTGTAAATGCATCGGCTGCAGAGAAGATCGGGCTGGTGGACAGGATCGTGGGCTTTGACGAGTGCATCCGGCAGTGTGATCTGATTGTGCTGGCGGTGCCGGTGGGAGCGGCTGTACGTCTTTTGCCCCAGGTGCTTGATGCGTTCGACGTGCCGGGTGGAGAAAACAGAGTGGTAATGGATGTATGTTCGACAAAGGAACATCTTGCGCGCAGTGTGAAATATCATCCGCGTCGTCGGCAGTATGTTGCTACGCATCCTATGGCGGGTACGGAATACAGCGGGCCTTGGGCTGCAATGCCGGGGCTTTTTGACGGACACGCCTGCATAATATGTGATGCTCAGGAGTCGGCAGACAAGGGCGTCAGGCAGGTGGAAAGGCTGTATGAGACATTGAATATGAGGACGATATATATGAACTCTGCCAGTCACGATGTGCATACGGCGTATGTTTCCCATATTTCGCACTTGACCTCGTTCGCTCTGGCTCTTACAGTCCTGGACAAGGAAAAGGATGAGAAGCATATATTCGATCTGGCTTCCGGAGGATTTTCTTCCACAGTCCGTCTGGCAAAGAGCAGCCCGGATATGTGGACGCCGATTCTCTCTCAGAACAGGGATAACGTGCTCCACGTAATGGATACATATATAGAGAAAATACAGGCTTTCAGAAAGGCGATTGAGGAGGGGGATGAAGATGCGGTGCGTGGTCTGATTGAAGAAGCCAACAAGATAAGAAGAATTATAAGGTAAAAATATTATGGCAGACAAGAAATTGGATATTGTTCCTCTTTATGAATGGGGAATGTTTACCGAGCCTAGGCCTAGTGTTGTGGCGGGACCTTGCAGTGCGGAGTCGGAAGAGCAGGTGATGATGACTGCAAAAGGACTTAAGGGATTGGGAATAAACGTGTTCCGTGCTGGAATATGGAAGCCGAGGACTCATCCCGGATCTTTCGAGGGAGTAGGAGCAGATGGCTTGAAATGGATGCAGAAGGCCAAGAAGGAATATGGATTGAAGATAGCCACAGAGGTGGCGAGTGAGAGGCACGTGTTCGAATGTCTGAAACACGGAGTCGATCTTGTGTGGCTCGGAGCAAGAACCACCGCCAATCCATTCCTTGTGCAGGAAATTGCTGATGCTCTGAAGGATACTGATATTCCTGTGCTTGTCAAGAACCCTGTAAATGCTGACCTTGACCTATGGGTCGGTGCATTGGAACGCCTCAACAGAGCCGGTATCAGGAAACTGGGCGTCATCCACAGAGGCTTTTCCACATTCGAGAAGATTCAATATAGGAATGATCCTCAATGGCAGGTGGCTGTGGAACTGCGTAGCCGTCATCCGGAACTGCCTTTCTTTGTCGATCCGAGCCACTTGGCCGGATGCAAGGAATATATCCTCGAGATAAGTCAGAGGTCGCTTGATCTTGGATTCGAGGGACTGATGATCGAGTCGCATTGCAACCCTTCTGTCGCATTGAGCGATGCCAAGCAGCAATTGACTCCTGGTGAATTGAGCGATCTTCTTTATAATCAGATAGTTGTAAGGGATAAAGACTCGGATGCCCCTGAATGGAAGGAAAATATCGATCAACTTCGTGCAAAGATCGATATTCTGGATGAGAATATCCTATATACCCTCGGAGCAAGAATGAAGGTCAGCAAGCAGATCGGAGAATACAAGAAAAGCAACAATATCGCCATCCTTCAGACTTCAAGATGGGATAAGGTGCTTTCGAAAGTTGTGGAAAAGGGTAGTGACTATGGCCTGAACGAAAAATTCATAAAGGCCGTTTTCACAGCAATTCACGAGGCGTCTGTAGAAGTGCAGAACGAAATCATTTCAAAGAAGAACTAAGCAGAGAATTGAAGATGTTCCTGTCTCCTTCGGTGAGGAATTCCACCTTGATGGGGGCGTGGAACATCCTCTGTTTCATACCGTATGGTATGAATCTGCAATCCCGCACTCTCTGGCAGTCTTTTTCGGTGGTCATAATCACCGAAGTCGGATAGTCGTCCGCAGCATCCCTGATTGAATGCATATCCGCGCGGGTGAATTTGTGATGGTCCGGGAAGTTGAAGTGCTTGACTATCTTATAGTTTCCACAAAGATAGTTTCTGAAAGGCGTGTCGTTCGCTATGCCTGAGAAAAGAATAAGTCTCTTGGCATAGAGATATCTCGGATCACCTTCTGGAAATATAGCCTGCGCTGTATCGTATGCGATGGCTGTGAAAAGGATATGCTGTTTCTTTCCTTTTTTTCTGATTCCTTCGCCAGTGGCAGGATCATAATCCTTCAGACCAAGATTTGCAGCCCATTTTGCTCTCTGGGCGTCATCTATATATGTCGGGCATTTTGTTACTATGACAATGTCTGCGGCAGCAATTCTTTCAGGCAGGTCACGAAGGCGTCCGAGCGGGAGAAGATAATCTTTGAATGTAGGTCTGTTGTAGTCAACGAGAACTACTGTGAAGTCCGGCTTCAATGCTCTATGCTGGAAAGCGTCATCGAGCACAATGATATCAGCCTTAGGGATATCTTTGTTGATACATCTGCGTGCCTTCTTCGATGTCTTGAGCAGTTCCGGATTGCATAGGAACCTGCAACCTCTCTTCCTGGACTTATCCACGGCAACGGTCACTTGCGGGAATTTCCTCTTTATCTGAAGTGGCTCATCACCATAATCTTCTGCAGTTCCTTCCACGGTTACCTGCTGGAATCCTTTGCTTTTCCTTTTATATCCCCTTGAGAGGACGGCTATGTTCTTTCCACCCCATTCTTCACTTTCGAGCAACATCCTGAGAATCATTTCCGTATGCGGAGTCTTTCCTGTGCCGCCAACGGTGACATTTCCGACGCATATAGTCGGAACCTCTGCCTTATGCGATTTGAAAAGTCCTATGTTATAGAAGGCGTGCCTGCATTTCAAGGTCAGCCAATATGGAAAGAGAAGTATTCTGTCAATCATAGCCGTTTCTACACTAAAAGCCCGCAAATATAGCAATTATAATCCATAAACGCTCCTGACTTCCGGGGCTTCTTCGCCCCATTTTTCAGCGATATGGTCAAGCGTTGAGAAAAGTTCCCCAGGGTCGTTGAGGGTGACGAGTTTCAGACGTGTTTCCTTGAAATCCGGCAGCCCCTTGAAATAGCAGGACAGATGGCGGCGCATCTCAAGTATACCGACGCGATCTCCCTTGATTTCCAGCGACTTGGCCAGATGTCTCCTGGCTAATGCCACCCTATCTGCAACACTCATCTGCGGGAGCAGTTCCCCTGTCTGGAGATAGTGCTTTATCTCCTTGAATATCCAAGGATGTCCGTACGTGGCGCGTCCTATCATAATGCCGTCAACGCCATATCGGTCGAAGTACTCCTTTGCCTTCTGCGGTGAGTTGATATCGCCGTTGCCGATGATGGGAATATGCATCCGGGGATTCTCCTTTATTTTCCCGATCAGAGTCCAGTCTGCCTCTCCGGTGTACATCTGGCATCTGGTACGCCCGTGTACGGTCAGAGCCTGTATTCCCACATCCTGAAGCCTCTCCGCGAGTTCGACTATGATTTTGGAATCCTCATCCCAGCCAAGACGGGTCTTGACCGTCACCGGCAGTTTCACAGCCTCCACCACTTGTCGTGTGATCTCCACCATCTTGTCCGGCTCCCTCATCATTCCTGAGCCGGCACCCCTTCGTGCAATCTTGTTCACAGGGCATCCGAAGTTGATGTCCACCAGGTCGGCACCGTGTCCGCCGGCAATCTCTGCAGCCTGCTGGGCCATCTTCGCTGCATCCACCATCGCTTCGGGAATGTTGCCGTATATCTGAATGCCTATAGGGGCTTCGTAATCGTAAGTCACCAATTTTTCAAGCGACTTGCGTGCATCACGGATCAGTCCGTCGGATGAAATGAACTCAGTGTACATCATATCCGCCCCGAACTCCTTGCAGATAAATCTGAAGGATGCATCAGTCACATCCTCCATCGGCGCCAGGAACAGCGGCCTTTCTCCCAGATCTATGTTTCCTATCTTCATACAGCCTGCAAAGATAGAAATATTCTATGAATACGCCGCCCGAAATCATCGCCTCATTCGGCCTGCGGAGGCTATCCCCCTGACAGTAAGGCAGATATGCACTTCACGTGCTCCCCTTTTACCCGCACGCAGAAGCGGTAAGTTGCTGAGGGATAGAGAGTTGTCCTCTGACTGGCGGGGGAGGTGAAAGTGTGCTTTGTCACCGGTTGTGTAAACGGGTTGTTTTTTGTATTTTTGCGCTTGTTATAAATGTTGTAAGATATGGCAAAAATCAATACAGTAGGCGTTCTTACCTCAGGAGGGGACGCGCCGGGAATGAATGCGGCAATCAGAGCCGTCACAAGGGCTGCAATCTATAACGGATGGAAGGTGAAGGGTATATACCGTGGCTGGGAAGGTTTGATAAACAATGAGATAAAGGATTTTACCTCCGAAAGCGTCAGCGGTACGATCAATCGCGGAGGCACTATCCTCAGGACAGCCAGGAGTAAAGGATTTATGAGTGAAGAAGGACGTGGCCAGGCGTACGAGAACCTCAAGAAACACGGAATAGATGCCCTTATAGTCATCGGAGGAAACGGATCGCTTGCAGGAGCACAGGTGATAGCACAGGAATATGATATTCCTTGTGTCGGACTGCCGGGAACAATTGATAACGACCTTTTCGGAACAGATACTACTATCGGTTACGACACTGCTCTCAACACCATAATGGACTGTGTGGATAAGATCCGTGACACCGCAAATTCTCACAATCGCATTTTCTTTGTGGAAGTTATGGGACGCGATGCCGGTTTCCTTGCCCAGAATGCAGCGATTGCTACGGGAGCGGAGGCTGCCATAATCCCTGAAGACAGAACAGATGTCGATCAGTTGGCGACGTTCATCGGCCGTGGAGTGCGCAAGAGCAAGAACAGTTCGATCGTACTTGTTTCAGAGAGCAAGAAGGATGGCACGGGGGGAGCACAGTATTATGCCGACCGTCTCATCCACGAATATCCGGAATATGAAGCCAGGGTTACAATCCTCGGTCATCTCCAGCGTGGCGGTATCCCTACAGCTAATGACCGCATTCTTGCAAGCCGCCTCGGTGTGGCAGCCATAGAAGCCTTGAAGGACGGGCAGAGAAATATAATGGTCGGAGTCAAGAATGACCAGATAGTTTATGTGCCTTTCAACAAAGCGATCCGTATCGACAAGCCAATTGACAGGGAGTTGATTAATGTGCTGAATGTTTTGTCGATATAACTTAGTGTGGACTTGTTTTTTAGCGATGTTTTTATAACTTTGCATCTCCTAGTAAATCCTTTTAAATATTCAGTAGTATGATCAGGTGCGATCATTGCGGTTGGAGCAATAATCCTGATGGCGCAAAGAAGTGCCAGAAATGTAATCAGGAACTTGTAGTCCTTCCTCCGGTTCCGTCTGGAGGAAATAAAATGGAGTCTGACAGAGCGACTCAGGAAACTCGTTCGGAATGTCCGAAATGTGGGTATCCGCTTTCTTCTGAAAGTTCATTCTGCCCGAGTTGCGGAGCCGGTCTGAGTGCTGCTCCTTCGTCCAATGTCGATTCTTCAATGAAAAAGACAGTGCGCGACCTTCCTTCGGAGATGAAGCCGGTCGTGTCGGTTGATATGAAGCAGACAATGCGTGATGTTCCGTCTGATGTAAATCGTGAGGCAATGAAGGCAACTCCGACAGCGGCTCCGGCTCCTGTCGCAAATCCGGACTCTGCTTCATTCCGATTGAAACCAATAGATCTGAATATACCGGAGGCTTTTGCTTTCGGAGCGGATGCAGATGCTGCATTCGAGTTCGTTGACGGACAATGGTTCATCACTGATGCTGGCGGAGCAGGTTCGACCTACGTCCTTGCATCCAGACGTATAGCGCTTCAGAAAGGCGACGTTGTGCTTATCGGTGGCAGAAGATACAAATTTGAATAAAGAAGTATGGACAGGTCGAATGGTATAGCCGTTCCAAGGAGGCATCTGTGTGAGATAGGGGAGGTTGTGAATTCCCGCTATCGTGTGGAGTCTGAATTGGGCGAAGGAACATACGGCCACGTTTATAAAGTGTCGGATCAGACCGGAAAGGTCTATGCGATGAAACTTCTTCATCTCTGGGATATCCCGTCCGATATCCGTAAAGAGTTGATCGACAGGTTTGAAATGGAGTATCATACGGGACGTATAAGCAGTGAGTATCTTGTACATTCCTGTGATGCCGGCTATCTGGAAGGCAATCCATATATTGTGATGGAATTTTGCGGAGGTGGCGACCTGACATCAAAAATGGAGGATGATGGTGCTCAGACGGCAAGATATGCCCGTGATATTCTGAGGGGACTGAATGCGCTTCACACCAATGGCAAGGTTCATCGTGACCTCAAGCCGGAAAATGTGCTTATAAAAGAAAACGGCATAGCGGCTCTGACCGATTTCGGCATAGCGGGCGACCGTAACAAGCGAATGACGGAGAGGAATATCTTCGGAAGGCCTTATCAGATATTCGGCACGTATGCATATATGCCCCCTGAACAGGTCAACCGCAGGGCGGGAGGCAGTACGGTGCTTCCGACTACGGATATGTTTTCGTTCGGAGTGCTTCTGTATCAGATGATTACCGGAGCCTTGCCTTTCGGTACCCTGAATGATCATAACGATCTGGCCAAGTATCAGTTAAGAGGCAAGTCGGGAGATTGGGACAGGATGACATTGCTGTCGAAGCCGCGAGGAAGATATTGGGATGATCTGATCAACCGTTGTCTGGAGCCGGATTATAAAAAGCGAATCCAGAATGCAGAGGCGGCACTGAGACTTGTACCGGATTTCGGAGAGTCTGCATCGGAACATAATTTCATCAGAAGGGATGAAGAACCTCACGATGCCACCGGAAGGTGCATCCTCAAGGTGCTGCAAGGAAGGGAATTCGGAAAGGTCTATGATCTTGCCCAGATTTTCAGCCAGATGTCCAGGAGGATGCTGACAGTCGGCAGAGGAACATATAATGATATACAATTGCTTGAGTATCAGACCTATTATACCTCTCGCCGCCATTTGACCATAGAGACTGATAGAGACCTTTCTGTTTTCGTGATAAGAGACGGGCAGTGGGATGCAGAGACAAGATGCTGGGTGGAATCGTCGAACGGAACATACGTGAATTCCACCAGGGTAGATCAGAGGGGACAGAAACTCAGTCCGGGTGACATCATAACGCTGGGTGAGATAACACTGAAATTTGAACATTGTTAGTAACAAAACCAATAACTTATGGAAACAAATTACAAAAGAACAGTTGCCGGATCCATCGGAGCCGGAATGGGAGCCATTTTCAATGCTTCCGGACGTACTTACTACATCCTGGAGCATAAGACTTCTTCAAAGTATCACCAGGCAGGTGAGTCTCAGAAAATCATCGTAGATCAGATTGAACTCGGTAGAGATTCAAGTTGTCAGGTGAGATTTGACGAAAGTTTTGAAACTGTCAGCAGAAGACACGCTGCTATCGTTAAAGATGGTGAGAATTGGAAACTTCTTCCTCTTTCTACTACCAATGCTACATTGGTGAACGGACAGATCGTTACAGGTGAATGGCACCTCAAGTCTGGTGATGAGATCAGACTTTCAAGTAGAGGACCGGTAGTCGGATTCATCCTTCCGCAGGGAGAACGCAGTCTCGTAAAGAGCATTGGTCTCACTGAGAGAATGAACCTCTTCCGTCAGCAGGCTCTCCGTCCTTACAAGACAGCGCTCTGGATCCTTGCTGTTATCCTTGTCCTTGCAGTTGCAGGTCTCGTGACCTGGAATGTGCTTCAGGGTCAGAAGTTCGAAGAGGAACTTATGAACAAGCAGGAGCAGATCGTTGGTATCGGTGAGAAACTCGACGAAAGCAACCAGGTGATTGACGCTCTCAACGAGGAACTCGTAAATACTAAGGAAGAGTCAGCAGTTGAGGCTGCACGCATCCAGAGGGAACTCAACAAGGCAAAGGCTCAGCGTGATGAACTCCTCGACCAGGCAGAGGCTCTTAAGGCAGTGACTGTGACTGCTATCGACGCTGCAGAGAGGGCAGGTAAGGACGCAACGGATACAAAACGTCAACTTGAGCAACTCGAGCAGAAGATGCAGGAAGAGCAGCAGGCTGCTCAGAAGGCTGCTGAAGAGGCAAAGAAGCCAGAGATCAAGAAATACGGCAACTCTACAGATGACAATCTGAAGGTTAATAGAGACGAGGCTGGCAAATCAAAGATCAATCATTATTAATGAACAAACCTTAAAAAATAATATTATGAAAAAATTTTTAGTTATTCTGGTTGCTGTATTCGCAACATTGTCAACAACTTCTTGCGGTGCACTCGGTCGTAAGGATGTTCACATTAATCTTGATGAGATACATTCAAATGCAATGCACAAGCAGTTTATCAAGGCAAACAAACTCAATCAACTTGAGATTATGCAGCGTCTTGCTAAACAGGCAAATGATGCTTACTATGCAGCAGACTCTATCGACGAATTGTACGCTTTGCGTCAGGATGTCAATACTTTGCTGACAAAGTATATGCTTCGTATGAATAAGGAGTCTATGGGTGAGATCGAGTATGCTCTTAACCTTCTCAACTCAAAGATCGACAGATCAATACGTGATGCTGAGGGTGACAAGACAGGAACCCGTGGAATCAATTCATATTCCGTATTTGGTCAGGAACTTGACTAATTGTTTGATAAACAATTATTTATAGTTTCGTAACAATACCATTGTATGGTGGCAGTTTATGGCTGCCACCATACTATATTAATAACTCTATTCAATTTTTATGTCTGACATTACCTTCAAGATGACTGCCGAGACCAATGTAGGCCTTGTGCGCACCAATAACGAAGACAACTTCATAGTCAATCCCGACCCTTCGAAAGAGAACAACTGGTTTGTGCCGGCTGATGCAGAAGAAGTCATAAATCTCGGAGAAAACGGATGCATTCTCGTCGTAGCGGACGGAATGGGTGGAATGAATGCAGGAGAGGTTGCATCGGATCTTGCGGTCACCAGTATCAGGGATTCCTTCTCCAAGGTCAAGGACTTCTCCAGTATCCAGAATGATCCGGATCGTATCGAATCATTCCTCAAAAAGATAGTTGTTGAAGCCGATGCTTCCATCAAGAAAAGACTGAAAGAAGACCCTGAGACTTCTGGAATGGGAACGACGCTGGTTGTGGCCTGGGTAGTGAATACGACAGTACATATTGTGTGGTGTGGGGACAGCAGGGCTTATCTGTTCAAACCTGATTCGGGTATAATCAGGTTGACCAAGGATCATTCATACGTTCAGGAACTTGTTGATTCAGGCAAACTTGACGCTGAACTTGCTTTCGATCATCCGAACAGCAATATTATTACCCGTAGTCTTGGCGATTCTCCGTCCAAGGCTCAGCCTGATTATGTGTGCCGTGAATTGCAGAAAGGGGATATACTTCTGCTCTGCAGTGATGGCCTTTGCGGCCTTTGCCGTGATGAAGAAATTGGAAAAGTAATGTCTGCTTCAGCAGAATTGGGATTATGTCGCGACAATCTCATCGAGGCTGCGCTGAATGCAGGCGGATATGATAATGTTACAGTGGCGTTGATGGAAGTGGTATCTCTTGGAAAAGAAGATGATATTCACGCAACAGCGACAATCAATGACCTCAAAAGCGTGAAGATAAGAAAGAGGAAGACGAGGATAATGATTTTCTTTATTGTGTTGATTGCGCTTGCCGCATTGCTGATATACAATAGAGACAGATTTGATTTTGAAAAGTTGATGGATTCCCTTATCCCGAAAAAGGAAGTGTCTGTATCCGGAGAAGAAATGCAGGTTGAGGAAGTCACTGAGACAGTTGATTCACAAGAAAATACATTGTAAGCAAGTCTTATGGAATATAGCGAAGGTAATATTTTTGACGGGCGTTATCGTCTGCAGCAATTTATAGGAAGCGGAAGTTTCGGCGAGGTTTGGGTTGCGACTGATATCCAGACTGAAATGGAAATTGCTATCAAGATCTATATATCTATGGATCAGCACGGTCTGGAGGAATTCAAGAAAGAGTTCCAGGTGTCTTTTGATCTGAACCAGACAAATCTTCTGCATTCCAATTATCTAGGAGTAAATTCCGAAGACAACAGGGCATACCTCATTATGCCATATTGTCCGGAAGGCTCGGTGAGCAGCAAGATCGGACAGTTGAGCGAAAAGGAACTGTGGGTGTTTGTCCGTGACGTCGCTTCGGGACTTGCATATCTCCACGGCCAGAATCCTCCTATCATCCATCAGGATATAAAGCCGGACAATATTCTTATCTCCAGAACCGGGGATTACCTCATAACTGACTTCGGAATCAGCCGTCAGGTCCGTAACACTCTCCGAAGAAGCGCAAGAAGTGCCAGCGTAGCCGGCGCTCCGGCATATATGGGTCCCGAGCGTTATTCGAGCAATCCTATGCCAGTGAAAGCCAGTGATATATGGTCACTTGGAGCCACTATATACGAATTGGCGACCGGCGAACTTCCTTTCTGCGGAATGGGTGGAGTGATGCAGAAGAATGGTGCGGATATGACTGAACTTCCTGGTCATTTCTCTGATGCTTTCAAGTCTCTCGTATATAGTTGTCTTGCATTGGAGACCTGGGACAGACCTTCCGCAAAACAACTTGCGGAGGAGGCTGTCAGACAATTGCATCTTCTGGAATCTGCAGGCGAGGCTGCACAGGATGAGCCGGAGGTCAACGGTGCGGTAATCGACAACCGCAAGACCCAGATCATCAATGTGACTGATTTCGCTCCTGAAGAAAAACAGACAAAACGATTGTTCGATGGCAAAAAGGAGAATGAACAGATTCAAAAGACTGTCAGAGCCGAGGGAGCGGATAACAGAGGTGCGACTGAGCCGATAGGGATCATTGATGACGGAGGCAGAGTCTTCAGAACAGGGGAACCTGATGCCGGAAAGAAGCAGATGTTCGGTCCATCGGTGTGGATTGCCGTTTCGATAATCGGTCTTTGCTGTGGTTTCTTATTGAATATATTGATTTGATTATGAGAAGATTTCTTTTTATCCTGATATTGACTTTTCTGCCGCTCTGTGCAATGGTCGATGCCCAGGAGATTTCAAATAAGGAAAGACGTGCCGTCAACCAGAAGGTTCTCAATCTTATCGAAGAGTATGAACTTAATGCTTCGTTGAACGGTTCGGATGAGATATATTCATTCCTCGATCTGTTCAAGTCGCAGGACAGCAAGGTGTTCTGTGACCTGATGGGTACCAAGCATTATTTCAAGAACATCACAGTCAGGGAGTATGTCAGGAATGCGTCCTTGGCTGTAAGGGATCTGGATGTCGAGATCAGGGATGTGAGAAGGGGCGAAATGACCTGGGATTCCGGAGTGTGGATAATCCCTGTAAGTTTCAGGAAGACAATATCATACGTTGACGAAAACGGGGTGCTGTTCTCCGCCCGTGAGTTTTATGAAAATGAAGATTACAGGATCACGATGAATGTTGTTTATGATCCTGCAGACGGCTCCTGCAGCATTGGATCGATCCGCGGTCGCCTGAATTCTCCGAAGACTTTCCCTGAGGGCAATTTCTATGTGTTGAAGAGGAACGATTATCTGTCCGACAGAGACAAGGGGCTTCAGGAAAAGATGCTGGTGAATGGCAGACCTCTTCAGTACAATAGTTTCGGCCAGGCTATCATTCCTGCATCATCATCCTTCACTGTCAAGGATCCCGATGTAGTCATAGACACCAATGTACTCGCTGCTACCGAAACCTATCAGTTGATGAACATCGGATTCGACCTTATCAGAGGACGTTTCAAGGCTCGTGCTGCGGTCGCGCCTCTTATGGCTTATAATGTTAAGTCCAAGTATTCAGGTACTAAGGCCACTCGTTCGATGGCATTCGAGGGCGGAGTCGATTTCGGTACCACCTTCGTTGCTGGAAATGCCAAATTAGGAGTCTATGCCGGTCTGGGCTTGTCGATGAGCAATGTATCTCTCAGACGCAGCGGTGACTTTAGTATAAATAATGTACCATATTTTGATTCTGACAAGGGATATTACATCAACTCTGCTTATTCATATACAGGTATCGTAGAGACTACTTCCTTGGCATTCAAGGATATAGTAATTCCTGTTTATCTTGAAGCGGAGCACAGAGTCGCGGAAAGGCTGGTATTTACCTGGAATCTTGGAGCGAAAGTGTATCTGCCGCTTTCAGTGAATATCGGCGAGTATTCCATCAAGGGTCAACGCGACAGAGATGACAACATTGTGGATAAGGAGGATATCAAGGTGAGAAGCGGTTCTGTCAATCCTACTGATGTAGTCTTGCCGGATCTTACAGTGAGCCTTATGGGAAATGTCGGTATGGATATAGAGGCTGTACGTAAACGTCTTTTCATAACTATCAAAGTCGGTTATGAACACGGACTGATGAATACAATCAAGACAAGATCCTGTCAAAGTACCCTGGACAGTCGCGAAAGTCCGCCGATATTATATCATCCTGACGGAGATTATATCTGTCATTCACCGTTGGCGGGTCTGACTCTCAATCGTCAGGCAGTATGGTTTGATTTGGGAATAAAAATTAAAATGTAAGAGTTATGGCGCAGAATAAAATATTAAGTTGGGTTCTTTTGGCCGTTGTTTTTGTGGCATCTGCAGCCTTGGGTTTTGTCCTGTCGGGCATCATCCTGGGTAACGGCGGTAAGGATGTGGAGCCGGAACCGATTGCATATACATATCTGGAAGATACAGTGTCGGCGGAAGAGCCGGATACGACTGTTGCGGAATTGGTCGCAGAAGAGATTCCTGTGGAAGAAGTGGAGGCGGAGCCGGAGGTGATTGTCTATGAGAAGTTTACTGCCCAGCAGATGGAAGACCTGATAAACAGCGGTGACTTTTACAACAGGCCGGATAATTCCAAGTCCATATTCCAGGCTACATTCGGCAATATCGTTGTCACCAATCTCAGGGAGAATGACGAGCATCCTGATGATGTGGCTCAGATGTGTTCCAAGGTCGGTGACGGATTCTGGACAAGAGTCACTGACACCAGGCTCACGACAAATGAGCAGAATATCATTACCAGAATACAGGTGACAGCCGTTTATCCAGAAGAATAAGTCGTTGATTATGAAGAAGATCACCTTTATAAATATTTTGCTTTTCCTGATGCTGCCGTTCTTGGCTTCGGCACAGGAAAAGACATTGGAATTCTATTATATAGCACACGATTATTCGACTAAGGTCAATGATGTGTGCTCTATGCTGGAAGAAAAATATGAAATGGCTTTGGAGTTCGAGGACTGCGCTATGATATTTTATCTTCCGAACAAAGAGAACCCTATTGTTGTCAAGATGAATCTGGAAGGAGACAATCGTGATGAATTCAGTAATCTTCTTGCGGAATTGCGTGGAAGATATGCTCACGATTCATATTCGTATGTCGATCTTCAGACCATTACTGATATTTTCAATCAGCACGACATTCTGGATGAGAGCGGTATGCCGGCATACAGGTCTGTCCTGATGACCTGGTATATCAATCCTTCATTCTGGAGCCTCAATTATAATGAGACATTGATTGCGTCCCTGTATTTTATTCTTGAACTTGATAAATACAGCGACTACGTCACCATCGACATCTGGAATGCCAGTGACGAGAGAATCAATTTCAACAGAGAAAGACCGTTCGGAAATAAAAACCTTGTGTGGAAACACCCTTTCCATATGCTTATATTGTAATTTCAAAAAAATAAATATGAAAAGAATTGCATCGTTTGCTTTACTAATCTTATTCTATCTATCTGCCGTGGCTCAGCCACGAGTGACCCAGGTCGAAGTGTCATATCCTAAGATGTTCCTCCAGAAGACTATCATTCAGGAGGCTGATATCGAGGCGTTTATGGCTGATGGGAAATATGGTCAGACTTCCAAGTCCGGAAGGCATTGGATCGCATTCAGTGACCGAACAAATAATAAACTTTACACAGGTCCGTCACTCTCGTCTCAGACCTGCGGAACGCTGGAGTTCAATGAGAAGATCAGAATCGCGAAAATCGAAAAGAACGGATTTGCACTGGTCTATACGGAGCCAGTGGAAGGGGAAAAGTACCCGAATATATCCTCGAAGGCTACCATCAGGGGTTATGTTCCTGTGAAGAATCTTCTTTTGTGGCATACCTGTCCGGCCAACGAGTTCAATATCTACAACAAGGCTCTCCTTTGCGCCAACCTTGATAAGAAGGCCTCGGATCTCGGCAATATGTACGGCAACCCTAACGAAAAGACCAATCCGCAGTCGCTCCAGACCGATATGAAGTTCTACTTCATTATGAAAAGGGAGAACAATATGGTTCTTCTCGCCGAGGAGTATTCTATGGACGGATTGAGCAGCAATGTGCTTGTGGGATGGGTCAATGAGGATTCATACGTTCCTTGGAATCAGCGCTCTTGTCTGGAGCCTACCTGGGACATTCAGGATGTGACGGAATTGACAGCATCCAAGGCATCGCTGAATATCTACAGTTCTGACGACAAGGCAATGAGAGGAACGCCTGTCGTTTCCAATCCTTTTTCCACACAGATCACTGGAACAAGAAGATATCAGTACCGTTGGGCTCCTGACAACCTCAGATTCCCTATTCTTGAGACTATCTGCACCGCTCAGAGCGACACTATATACAAGTGTTCTACTTTCGGTGTCTCAGGCGAATCCAATCAGAAACTGATGACTTTGGGTGCAGGAAGTGCTCTGAAGGAAGAAGAGGTTAAGGCATTGAGCAACATCGATATAGCGATTGTTATCGACGGAACCAGGTCTATGGAACCTTATTTCCCTGCAGTAAAGAAGGCGATCAGGGAGGCGGAGAAATTCTTCGATGCGGACAAGTTCAGAATACGTGTCGGCCTTGTCATATACAGGGATTACATAGACGGTGAAGGCAATTCATACGAAGTGTTCCCATTCACTGACTCGAAGAGTTCGAAACTGAGCCAGATTCTTGACTCGGGCGGAGAATATGGAATCAAGAGTCATTCAAGGGACAAGACACTCGAAGAAGCATTGTATCTCGGCCTTGATGTCGCTCTCGAAAAACTCAAATTCAACAGCAAGCACAGTAACCTTCTTTTCCTCGTGGGAGACTGCGGTAACGACAGGAAGGATACTAAATACAACAGAGAGGATATTGTCAGGAAGATGGTTGACAAACGTGTGCATTTTATGGGATTCCAGGTACGTTATGGTGCAGAGGAAGCATACGCAACATTCAACGACCAGGTCAAGTATATAATGAGGAACAGCCTCCTCAAGAAATATCAGTCGCTTGACGGTTCCACAACAGTGCAGTGGAAGCAGATCCCTGAAGGTATCGAACTGGTAAACAGCCACGAGAGTGCACTTTTCGTAGGTGCTCACTATCAGCCGTCAAGAGGTCAGGTTATGGAGGCATCCACTCTCACCGACCTCATCGGTGATGCCATCATCCTCTGCAAGAACTCCGTTTCGGTACAGCAGGAGGCCATCAGGAATGCAGGCGGCTTCAGAGGAAGTTCGTTTGCCAAAGGATTCAAACTCGATGACGACTTCGTAAAGCAGAGATTGGGTGACAAATATGATGACGTGGCCAATAATGCCAATCTTATGTCATTCCAGGGTTTCACACCGAAGAAGGTGGGATCACGCAATATCTACAAGCCGGTACTCTTCATATCCTCTACTGAATTCGAGGCCTTGATGAGACAACTTGAGCCTGTGAACAACGCTGCCGCTGATGCAAACAACAGAGAGCCGTATATCACAGCTATGAAGTCACTTATCCTCAGTCTGAGCCCGGGTCTGACAGAAGACGAGATCAATAATATGGACATCAACCTCGTTATGAATATGGTGATGGGACTCAATGAGACTCCGGACGCGCTCAAGAAATATACTCTGGCCGATATCGGCAGCACCAAGAGAGTAAAGCCTGAGGAATACCGCAGTCTTGTCAGGAAATTCTCCAGCCGTTACGCATATCTGAGGAATCTGAAGCAAAGGGGATATGATTACATATACAAGGTCAATGATCTGATATACTATTGGCTTCCAATCGAATATCTCCCATAACAACCGTATCAGCAATGGACAGACTTTACGAAATAGAAAATCTCAGATGCTCCTACGACAAGAATTATCGTGAGGGAGTCTCAAAAGTAGTGCTCGAAATCAGGAAACTCGCTCTTCCGAAAGGCAAGAAGATATTCATTGTCGGAGAATCAGGAATCGGAAAGAGTACCATCCTGGAAGTTCTTGGCCTTATGAACAATACCATCGTATCCGGTGAGGATTCCCGATATCTGTTCTATGAGGATGGTGAGAAGGTGGATCTGCTCAAACTTTGGGCTGACGGAAGCGATGACAAACTTTCATCTTTCCGCCTGAAGCATTTCAACTTCATCTTCCAGAGCACCAATCTGATGAGGAATTTCACAGCATACGAGAATGTCGCCCTGACACGAATGCTGCAGGGATATTCCCGTGAAGAGGCTTTCGCCAAGGCAGCGGTGACCTTGAAGGAACTGGGATTGGAGCATATAGACGAGAACAGAATGACTCAGGAACTTTCCGGAGGTCAGCAGCAGAGGCTTGCTTTCGCCCGTGCGATACTTCCGGACTTCACCGTCCTTTTCGGTGACGAGCCTACCGGCAACCTGGACAGCGACAATGCAGTCAGGGCGATGGAACTTCTGACCGCCAAACTCAATGAACTCCACGACAGTTCCGCTGTCATTGTCTCGCACGATATGCCTCTGGCAGTGTCCTTTGCTGACGTGATCATCAAGATCCGCAAAGAGGAGAGTGAAATCAAGCACGCTCAGGATGAGACTGCATATAAGGGTGTCATCGACAACGAGTGCGTATTTCTCCCTTCTGAAGACCGCAGTGAGTGGAGCAATGGCACACAGTCCTACACCACAGAAGATTTCAAATTGTTCCTGAAGAAGATATAGGCTATGAATATATTGAAATTATTGAAAAACGATTACTTCTCTCTCTTTGTAAGGAGAGAAGGAAAAGTGGTGCTCGGAAAGTCATATTCCAACCTCTGGCTTCTTGTCGGAGTGCTTGTGGCTACTTTCCTTGCGATATCATTCAGTAATGCCAGCCTCAAGTATCTGCGCCACAAGATGGACGATCCGTTCATCAACTGGGTGGATATACAGAGAGTTTTCGGTAAAGAAAATGAATTCAATAATCTTGAGATCGCCCTCGAGTCAGAGGAACTTAAGGAAGAGTATCATTTCCGCAAGCATCAGTCCGATTATATATTCAACTATTTCTTCTGCGGTAGCGAAGGAGAGAATCTCAGATATTTCAAGATCCGTTTCTTCCGTGATTTCAAGAACAACGACCTTGTCCGCTCGATTCTGGATGATGGCAATGTGGTGAATGACTGGAAGATAGCAGATGATGAATGGGAAGACTATCTCGATGAGAACACAGTCGGAGTCATTATGACGGAAGAGACTATGAGACAGTTGGGATATAAGGAAGCCCCTTCCTACGTATATCATTACATAGCGTCAGATTACGCCGATGAATTTGGATTCAATCTCTTGCCAGGCGGATACACTGCGTCTCCAGTTCCTGTGCTGGGAGTGGTCAAGAGGCTTCCAGGCAATGTGGATATGATTGCCAATGCCTATCTTTATCAGCAGTTGGAGAATCAGTATGAACATCCGTTCTGTATGGACAGGCGCGAATATGGAGAGACTATCCGCTATTATGTGCCTGACGAAGTGGATGCGGAAAAGTTCACTGCCCATATTGAGAATATCCTGGAAAAGTATCCAGATTCATCATACGAGGTGTCGGACTGGTTCTGGCTCAATGAGATAAAGCCTTTCCGCAACGGACAATTCATCTCTATCGAGCCGGATTATCCGGACTTTGAGGAATTGAGAGCCATCAATGCTGAAGTGCTTGCGAAATATGCAGATAAGGATATTCACAGAGTCTTCAACAACCAATTCAGCCATAATCCTTCCAATGAGACATCCTTCCTTTCTGTCCATTTCGAAGATCTTGACAAGATCCGCGAATTCGAGGAATATGTGCATAAGGAATTCGGCATCAGGATCGAAATGTCGCAGATCAATGCAAAGGAGAATTTCAACGCCGTGAGTACTATGGCCAATATCCTCTCCTGGGCTATAATAGTCTTTGCCATTGTCTGCATTATTCTCTTCATTGTCAATCTTCTCCAGTCATATTTCCAGAAGGTGAAGAGAAACCTTGGAACATTCAAGGCCTTCGGTATGGGCAATTACGAACTCATATCGGTTTATACGCTGATTATGGCGGCGACGATTCTGGTGTCCATCCTCATCTCGCTTGCTGCCGTATGGTTCGCTCAAGGTATTCTTGATCTGCTGAACATCACCAGAGACGGCATCTTCGGATACCTTTCTCTCTGGAGCGGCAAGACTGTAAGCGCCGTTATTGTGATACTTTTTGCATCCATATACACAGTATATATAGTAATGAACAGGCTTCTCCGTTCAACCCCGGGAGACCTTATCTATGATAGGTAGAGTTATGAAATGTATTGATATAAAACGATTTATGGCAGCGTTGTGCGTGTTTTGCACAGCGGCTTGCGCTGATTATGTATGGGAACAGGGAACCAATGATGATGCACACATCGGTGTAAACGGTGAGATCGAACTGTATCCAATGGGAGGCGAACTCAGCGTCCCGCTATACGGAACAGGAGAAGTTTTCATAGAGAAGATCGTCGAAAATTCCTACGATGATATATCCTGGCTCGGATTCACATACAATAATGATCATATTCTGGTCTATGCAGCAGAAAACAAATCGTCAGAGTCTCGCAGAGGCGGACTTCAAATCACCATATACTCTTTTGAGGGAACGTTCGAAAAGACTTTGCCTGTATTCCAGGATGTTCCTGTGTTCGAGTTTGAAAAGAATGCAATCACTGCAAATCCTTTAAAACAGACACTTACCGTCAACTGTGAAGCCAATATCAATTATTTCATAGAGTCGAATACCAGCGGAGTCTCTGTGGCTCTAGACGGAGCCTGCTTTACCCGCAAGGACAAAAAGTTTGATGTGGAAATACCGGCAGGCTATCAGAATATGGAGCGCACAATCACTTTGTCGGCTATGGCAAAAGACATTACCGGTAATGAGACTCTTCAAAAAATGGAGGACCTCTTGATAAATCAGGAAGCCTACGTATTGACATTCGATGAGGAAGACAAAGATATCCAGTATAAATACCTGAATGCTACGCCTTGGGAAGGTAAAACAGAGAACTTTGTCCTGTATTCATCCGGACAGTGGTTCCTTGATTATGAGGAGAATACTCCTGAGGAACATTCGGAGAGATGGGTGAATGTCAAGATCAATGGTACTGAAATGGCCGACAGTGTTGCACGCGGAGGTGTGACAAAGGCCAATAATCTTGTGCTGGAGATCGATCCGAACGAGAATGAGAGTCAGAGACATACTCAGATACGCTTCATAAGCAAATACGATGAATCTGATAATGATTATTATGAAGTGACGCTGCGAGTGAATCAGGAGGGAAAGCCGGCAGAATAGCAGTCGCACTGAAACAGAAGAATATATGACCAAGTCAGTTAAAATCTTGATTACCTGTCTGGCATTGGGGCTTTCAATGGCTTTGTCGGCACAGGAACCGGAAAAATTTCCGGATGGAATGTATATAGTCGGTTCTTCAGGCCGTTATGGAGTCCAGGATGAGAATGGAAATGTCATTCTTTCGGCAGAATATGACAGTCTGGATTTCAGGAATGGTCTGGCGATCCTTACCAAAGGTGACCGGGTCTATGGGCACATCTCCGAGACCGGCGAAATACGTATGTTCGAACAGTCATATTTCTACAATAAAAGATATCCTTTCTATTCGGAAGGATATCTTGTTGTCGGAAGGCCATCCTTATTCAGCCAGACCAAGGTACAATGGCTGTACATAGATGAGTATGGTAAGCCGTTGGAAGGCAGGATAAAATTCTTCGGTTATGCCGAACCGTTCTTTTTCGGATATGCAGTGGTAAGAGACTATGTCCATATCGGAACCGGTGTCGGGAAACTTCGTCATATCGATATGTCCTGCAACGAGCGCTTCATAATTGAAGGCGAAGAAGTGATACATCGTTCTGCCGTTTATTGGGGCGGAAGTGAGACAGACAGGTCGGAATGTGTCATAATTACGGATTCCGGCATACATCTCTGTCAGGAAAACGGCGACCTTGCTGTGGTCAAGAAGACCCTTTACAGCGGAAATACAATAGAAAAATATGAAAACCCTTACTCTTTCGGAGATTCTTCCGGAGGAGTATTGCTGTTCAATGGTAACGGACAGGCGGAAGTCTATGCTCCTCAGGGAGAACCGTTACAGTGGCTGATACCAGTAGCAAAATAAGATATCAATATATGAAGAATTTCATCAAGACAATCATTATGCTGCTCTTTGCAGCGTTCTGCGTATCTTGTACTCCAGAAGAAACAAATGTGGCTGTCACCTCAGTCAATCTGGATACATCGGAACTGAACCTTACCGAGGGAGAACGGTATGAATTGAAAGCGACTGTCAGTCCTTTCAACGCCACTAACAAGAAAGTGATCTTCAAATCCGGCAACACATCTGTTGCCAGTGTCACGGAGACAGGAGTAGTCACTGCTCATAAGGCAGGCAACACAAAGGTGACTGTAGTCACAGATGATGGCGGCAAGACTGCAACTTGCGACGTCACTGTAGTGGCTAAGAAATATCCTGTGACAGGAGTGAAGTTGAACAGCACTCAGGAGAAACTTGGTGTAGGAGAGACCATTACATTGACAGCGACAGTCACTCCTTCCACTGCCACCGACAAGACCGTCTCCTGGAGCAGTAGCAACACATCTGTGGCAACCGTATCCCAGAATGGAGAAGTCTCGGCGTTGAAGAAAGGTACGGCCACTATAACCGTCACCACAAAAGATGGCGGCAAGACTGCGACTTGTAAGATCACAGTGGAAGACAAAGTCTATCCTGTGGAAAGTGTCACCCTCGACAAATCAACATATAAAATGACTGTGGGTGACAATGTTGCGCTCAAAGCGACTGTGAATCCTTCCAATGCCACCGACAAGACCGTCTCCTGGAGCAGTAACAACATATCTGTAGCAACAGTATCGCAAAACGGTGTCGTCACTGCCAAGAAGAAAGGTACAGCCAAGATAACCGTCACCACAAATGATGGTAACAAGACTGCCGAATGTATTATAACAGTCACAGACAAAGTCTATCCTGTGGAAAGCGTCACTCTCGATAAATCGTCTTGGGAAATGATTGTGGGTGAGGATATTACGCTGGTAGCGACAATCAATCCTTCCAATGCCACCGACAAGACCGTCGTCTGGAACAGCAGCAACACATCTGTGGCGACAGTATCGCAAAACGGTGTGGTCACAGCCAAGAAGGAAGGCACGGCCAAGATAACCGTCACCACAAATGACGGCAACAAGACTGCGGAATGTATGATCACCGTCATAAAGAATTACACCAATAATGACGGAGAAGGTCTTGAAGATGAAGATGGAGAATGGTAAGATATAAGGCTATGAAAAAGTATATTGTAATTATGGCATTGGCGGCTGTTGTATCGGCCGGATGTCAGCGTGAAGAAATCGTTCCTCTGGAGGATTTCGGATTCACAGCGGTAATGGAAGACTTCGATGGGGACACCAGAACCAGTCTGGATATGAATAATTCGGTGGTGTGGTCGGAAGGAGATGAAATAGCCATTTTCCAGGGCAAGACCTCTGCGAGCCGTTATCGCGTCTCTTCTTCAAGCGTCGGAAGTACCGTGGCTTCATTCGAAAAAGTCACCCTCAGCAGCACCGGTTCATCCCTGCCGGCCAATGTGGCCTTGTATCCATACTCAAGCAATCTGGTATGCGAATCGATCTCCGATATCGAATATGTAATAGAGGAAGTTGTCTTTCCGGAAGAACAGACATATAAGGCAGGATCGTTTGCAGAGGAATCTTTCGTTATGGTTGCAGTCACCTCAGGTTTGGGCGACAAGAAACTGAAATTCAGGAATGCCGGTGGAGCACTTCGTCTGAGAATCAGGGGAGACATAACAGTCAAGACAATCACCCTCGAGGGTAACTCTGATGAGATTATTGCTGGAAAGGCTTCAGTGACAGCCTATTATGGCAGTGAAGCGCCATATACGGAAATGCTGCCTGGAGGCTCTCGGACCATAACTCTCGACTGCGGAAGCGGAGTGAAACTCAACTCCTCGACTGCTACTGAATTTGTGTTTGCCCTTCCTCCGGTTTCTTTCGAGGGCGGATTCACCGTGACCCTCACAGATTCCAAAGGCAAAGAAACGGAATACACGACGGTCAGGAACAATACGGTCAACCGTTCAAAGATCCTTAATATGCCAGAATTCTCTGTCGGCTCGACTGACGAAGGACTTCAACCTGACGACTGTACTGACATCTCCGATAACGGCACAGCCAATTCATACATCGTTTCACGTGCCGGATCATACTGTTTCCCTGCAGTGAAAGGCAACAGCGAGATTTCGGTCGGTTCCGTTGCATCTGCCGAAGTTCTGTGGGAAACATTCGGAACATCTAAGGCACCGGAAGTGGGCGATCTTATCGCTGAAACTGCTGTTCAGGATGGACAGATTCTCTTCCGTACGGCTGACACCTTCCGTGAGGGAAATGCTGTGATTGCGGCAAAGAATTCAGCAGGCACAATCCTCTGGAGTTGGCATATATGGATGACCGACAAACCTTCAGAGCACGTATATGCCAATGGAGCCGGCACTATGATGGATCGCAACCTCGGTGCCACATCTGCCACAGCCGGTGATGTCGGCGCCATCGGATTGCTCTACCAGTGGGGAAGAAAGGATCCATTCCTCGGGTCGGCTGAAATACTTTTCGATGGCATTGCTTTGGATAAGGATTCTCAAGCGAAGTCTAATGCACAATGGCCTGAGGTCATCGAATCGGATTCAATGACAGGAACAATTGAATATACATTGAAGAATCCGATGCAGGTCGTTTATAGTGTTGATGAGACCAAGGACTGGTATTATGCCGGAAGTCCTGATCTCCTTTCCAACCGTTGGGATGAGGAAAAGACCATATATGACCCTTGTCCTCCAGGCTGGAGCGTGCCTTACGGAGGTTATGACGGATTCTGGGTCCGCGCCGGCGTACCTGAAACACTCACCCTTGAAGAAAGCAAGGGAGGCTATTTCTTCCCGGCATCCGTGTCCGGAACCAAGGCCTGGTATCCTTGTGTCGGCTATCTTCTTGAAACTGTATCCAATACTCTCAATGTCGGAGATCAGAAATCATATCTGGCTTGTGGGTACTATTGGACTTCAACGACATACGCCAGTGATTATCGTCATTTCCAAATGTCTTTCGAGGGTAATGGGGTCATCAGGCGCCTGGCTGCAGACAATGGACAATACGGCCAGGCTGTCCGTTGCTACAAGGAGGGAACAGCCACTATACAGACAGATAAGAAGGACTATGTCGATGAATATGGATTCAACCTCGGAAAGGGTATTGATATCGATGGCGTGATCTGGGCACCTGTCAATTGCGGATATAGTGATGATTTCCCATACGGCAAACTGTATCAGTGGGGCAGGAAATATGGTCAGGGTTATGATGGCCTGTTGTATGATGTGAATGGAAGTAACACTGGTACATATTCCGATGGCGAAGTTCCTGTAATCAAGAAATCATCGGTATCCTTGAGTACCGGTCAGTCCAAGAGCAATGAAGACTATTATTATCAGAATACTTCATATCCATACGACTGGCTCTCTTCTCCTGATGATTATCTCTGGAACGGAGGCTCAGAATCGGATCCGGAAGTAACGGAATATGATCCTTGTCCGGAGGGCTGGCGCGTTCCGACATACGCGGAATTGGATGCTTTGAGAAAGAATAAATCATCTTGGACCACCAATGGTTTAGGCCAGCCAGGCTATTCGTTCAGCGGGTCGAGGACGTACAGCGATGAAGCGCCTCAGGTGTTCTTACCGGCGGCCGGTCAGCGATCTTACAATTATAATGCAGAGGCAGACCATAGAGGTCTTTACGGCTATTACTGGTCGTCAAGACCATACCAGCAGGGACGTTATGCATACTATCTCTATTTCCACAAGAGCAATGCATATATGAATCAATACGGACGTGCGTCCGGATACTCTGTCCGTTGCGTTCAGGAATAATCTGTAACCCAAGAAAGAATTATGAAGAAATATCTCATATCAGCATCGATTCTTTGCCTCGTCCTTGCTTCCTGTCAGCAGGAGGAAGCGATATGTCCGGCAGATCAGACAGCCGGCTTCAAAGCGGTAACCGAGGCTTTCGGAGAGCAGACAAAAACCTCTCTGAACGAAAATAACTCCATCGAATGGTCAGAGTCCGACCGTATAGCCATTTTCCAAGGCTGTACGATTGCGGATGTCTATGAGGTGACATCGGCCTCCGTAGGCAAGACCAACGGCTCATTCAAGCAGGTACGTTCTGAGGAAGATGAAGGCTTCATCTCGGGCACGGAACTATCGGACAATATCGCAGTATATCCTTACAGCGACGGTCTGGTTTGCTCCAATGGCAAAGTGACGGACGATGAAGTTGCCGCATATCGTATAGAGAATGCAGTCTTCCCGTCGGTTCAGTACTATAACGGATTCTCATTCCCTGAGAATGCTTTTGTTATGGCTGCCGTGACTTCGGGTACAAGCGACCGCGTGCTGAAGTTCCGCAATCTTTCGGGAGCATTGAGGCTGCGCATCAAAGGAACTGCATCCATAGAAAGCATATCCATCACAGGAAATGACAACGAAATCATTTCGGGTGAGGCAGAGGTGCTTGTGTATAAAGATGCATCAGCCCCTTCGGTGGAGAAATTGGCAGGAAACGACACCGTGATTCTTGATTGCGGTGACGGGGTTCTGCTTGATGAAGATGAAGCAACGGAATTTACGATTGCTCTGCCACCGACCGTCTTTGAGAAGGGTTTCACAATCCGTATTACGGACATTGATGGTGTTGTTGACGAACGCACCACCGGCAAGAACAATGCAGTGAAGAGATCAAGGGTGCTGAATATGCCTGAAATTACCTTCGGAGAGGACGACTCGCTTCCGGTCGAGCCGCAGGAAGGCGACTATATCGATGAATATGGTGTGAACTACGGACAGGGAGAGGAAATCAACGGCGTTGTCTGGGCTCCGGTGAACTGCGGATATCACGAGACCGATTTCATATATGGCAAACTGTACCAGTGGGGCAGGAAATATGGTCAGGGATATGATGGAAATCAATATGATGTATATGGAAATCAGAAGGGCACATACGCCGACGCAACTGTTCCGACGGTGAAGGACGGTCCGGTGTCTTTGAGCACAGGTCAGTCGGAGAGTAATGAAGGTTATTTCTACGAAAATATTGCTTCTCCTGGTAATTGGTTGGCTCTGCCAGATGCTAAGTTGTTGTGGAACAACGGCACGGAATCAGATCCTGTCAAGACAGAATACGATCCTTGTCCTGAAGGCTGGCGCGTTCCTACATACGCAGAGTTGAAGGCATTGAGTAAGAGCAAGTCATCCTGGACAACAGATTCAGAAGGGCAGATAGGCTATTGGTTCAGCGGTTCGAATTCATATTCGTCATCTGGGCCTAGAGTGTTCTTCCCTGCTGCCGGCTATCGTGACAACAACAATGGCGATGCCAGAAATAGAGGTTCTTACGGTTACTATTGGTCGTCCAGACTGATCAATTACGGCTACAATCTCTACTTCAATTCCACATTCGCTAATATGAGTTATGACTCCTGTGCGAACGGGTACTCTGTCCGTTGTGTCCAGGATGATGGAGAACTTGTTCCAGTGACGTCTGTATCGCTCAATAAGTCGTCTGTTACAATGGATGAAGGGGATACATTCACCCTTTCAGCCACAATCAGACCATCCGATGCCAACCACCAGTCTGCTTATTGGTGGTCGGATGACGAGAACGTAGCCACGGTCGATCAGAAAGGTATGGTGACGGCTGTTTCTGCCGGTACAGCGACAATCACTGCAATGGCCGGAATGAAAACGGCGACCTGCAAGGTCACAGTCAATGAACCGGAACCTGAAGGCCCGACTGCCGCAGACGCTTCTGATCTTGCATCCGGAGGAGAAAATGCCAACTGCTACATCGTATCCAAGTCGGGAGATTATAAATTCAAGCCAGTGAAGGGCAATGGAACCGAGTCTGTTGGCAGTGTGTCATCAGTGGAAGTGCTTTGGGAAAGTTTCGGCACCTCCGTGACTCCGTCCGAAGGCGACCTTATCAGTGAAGTCCTGTATGATGAAGGATATGTCGTATTCTCTACAGCCGAAACCTTCCGCGAGGGAAATGCTGTGATTGCTGCTAAGAACTTATCCGGCACAATTCTCTGGAGTTGGCATATATGGCTGACGGATGAGCCTGTCGAGCAAGTGTATTACAACGGTGCCGGCACAATGATGGATCGCAACCTCGGTGCCACTTCTGCCACTCCAGGCGCTGTGGGTGCTCTCGGTCTGATGTATCAGTGGGGACGAAAGGATCCTTTCCTCGGATCATCATCCATAAGCAGCAGCACTCTTGCCAAGTCCACCGGATCGTGGCCATCGGCAGTGTCATCCAATTTTGCAAATGGAGCGATAGCCTATTCGGTGAAGAATCCGATGACTTTCATAACTAGGAATAGTTATAATTATGACTGGTATTACACTGGTTCTTCTTCAACCAATGATACCCGTTGGCAGTCCGAAAAGACGATTTACGATCCTTGTCCGGCCGGCTGGCGTGTTCCTGATGGCGGAACGGATGGCGTCTGGTCAGACGCTTTGGGCTCAAATTCGTCATTAGATTATAATTACAGCAGTACCAATGAGGGTATGGATTTCTCAGGCGAATTCGGCAGTGCTTCTACCATCTGGTATCCTGCTTCGGGTTATCGCGACAGCGACGGTGGGGCGCTGATCTATGTTGGCGACGACGGCTACTATTGGTCGGTTACTCCATACGGCAGCGACGTGTACTCCCTGCACTTCCTCCTCAATGGCTACGTCTATCCGTCGAGCAACATCAATCGTGCGTACGGACGATCTGTCCGTTGCTACAAGATAGGCTCCACTACGCATATCGATGTGGACGGAGTCAAGATCGATCAGCAATCTCTCGAACTTGAGATAGGTGATGTTGTGACCTTGAATGCCCAGGTGACTCCATCCGATGCCTCAGACCGTTCGGTGGTATGGAGCAGCAGCAACACTACCGTCGCCAGTGTCAGTCAGAATGGTGTTGTGACCGCACTCAAGGCAGGTACGGCACGTATAACTGTACGTACTAATGACGGCGGCTATGAGGACTATTGCGACATAGAGGTGCTTTCCGGATTCGGAAGTGATGACGGAAAACTCGAGGATGATGGTGATACTGATTGGGACTAAAGTTGACTTTTTCCAATGAAAAGAACAGCATATATTTTTACGATGCTTATTGCGCTGACAGCCTGTCAGGAGGAACTCATTCAAGATATCTCTTCTGACGGCTTTGTCGGTACAATCGAGGATTTCGCTGATCAGACCAGAACCTCTTTGGCAGAGGGTAATTATATTGCCTGGTCTGAGGGTGACCGCATTGCAGTGTTCCAAGGGGGCGCGGATCCCGACTGCTTTGAGGTGGCTGATGCGTCTGCCGGCAAGACGCGTGCTTCGTTCGAGGCGGTATCGACTTCCGGTAATGATGGTCAGAACCAGAAATATTCGGAGAATATAGCGATATATCCGTATAGCAGTGCTTCATCCTGTCTGACGGACAAGGTCAGCGGAGGAAAGGTTCTTTCCTATACAGTCAAGCCGGTGAACTATCCTTCGATCCAGTCCTATAAGGAGGACTCTTTCCCGACAGATGCCCTTGTGATGGCCGCGGTGACTGATGGACTTTCCGACAGGGATCTTCACTTCAAGGCTGCAAGTGCCGTCCTTCGTTTCAAGGTCAAGGGAAATACCTCGCTTCAGTCGATAAAGGTGACAGGAAACTCTGACGAGCCATTGTCTGGAAATGCATCAGTCGGAGTCAACACGGATGGCAGCAGCCCTATAGTGAGTATGACGAATACACCGTCGTCCGTGATCCTGGACTGCGGCAAGGGCGTTGCCCTGGATGAGTCCGAGGCTACGGTATTTATGCTCTGCATCCCTCCGACCGATTTCGATGAAGGCTTCACTGTGACATTCACTGATACTGACGGTGTCGAG
Organism: Candidatus Cryptobacteroides sp.; assembly: GCA_045635205.1. Taxonomy (GTDB): domain Bacteria; phylum Bacteroidota; class Bacteroidia; order Bacteroidales; family UBA932; genus Cryptobacteroides. The sequence goes on from JAZRBS010000061.1 coordinate 52,846, forward strand.
GACGTCCGTACAGTCAGCAAGAGCCTTAGCGTGAAGCAAGGGCATATCTTCGGAATGTCGGAGATCACTTTCGGCCAACAGTCCGGATCTTCTGGAGAATATGACTATATCGATGAATACGGAATCAACCACGGCCCGGGAGTGGAAATTGATGGAGTTGTGTGGGCTCCTGTGAACTGCGGATATCACGAGACCGATTTCAAATACGGCAAACTGTACCAGTGGGGCAGGAAATATGGTCAGGGATATTCTGGGGAGTTGTATGATATAAATGGAAATAAAACAGGTACATATACCGATGCCGCAGTTCCGACGGTACAGTCAGGTCCTGTATCGTTGAGTGAGGGTCAGTCGGAGGATAGTTCCAATATCTTATTTAAAGGGAACAATTGGCTTCCATCTCCGTTTAGCGATTTGTGGAATATAGGAACGGAAGATAATCCGACAAAGACGGAATATGACCCTTGCCCAGATGGATGGCGCGTTCCGACATTACCGGAATTGGGAAGGTTGATATCTAATAAGTCATCAAGGACAATGGATTCAAACGGTCTTGTTGGTTATTGGTTCAGTGGCTCGATTCCTTATTCCTCTTCAGTGCCACAGATGTTTTTATCTGCATCGGGATACCAGAATTATTTTTCCTACGTTAGGGGACTTGCTGGTTTCTATTGGTCATCCAGGTCTGATGCTGATAATGGGTACGTACTCGATATGCAAATCAACTATTGTTGGACTGGCTATTATAGTATTGCAAATGGCTCTTCTGTCCGTTGTGTCCAGGATGATGGAGAACTTGTTCCAGTGACGTCTGTATCGCTCAATAAGTCGTCTGTTACAATGGATGAAGGGGATACATATACCCTTTCAGCAAGCATCAGTCCGTCGAATGCCAACCACAAGTCTGCTCATTGGTGGTCGGATGATGAGAGCATCGCTACAGTCGATCAGACCGGAAAGGTAACGGCTGTTTCTGCCGGTACAGCGACAATCACTGCAATGGCCGGAATGAAAACCGCCACCTGTACGG
>JAZRBS010000062.1:0-7476 GCA_045635205.1 Candidatus Cryptobacteroides sp.
TTGATGAAATCTTCCTCATATAGTCTTATGATTCTCCTCTTTGCCTCATCTACCGCCTGCAGGTTATTGGTATCAAGATAGGCGTTGACTGCCTGGGGCATTCCTCCAACAAGCATATAAAGCCTCAGATTCTTCTGAGCCTCTCTATGGGCCGCACCAAGAGGCATCTTCTTATCCCAAAATATCTGCAACAAAGGGAAGGTCGCAGTATCTCCCAATGCCCACCTGAACTCCTCATAGTCCATCGGGTACATCTGAATACGATCTTCTTCGCTCGGAATTGTTATGCCCTCCGTATTCTTCTTGATACTTATTAAAGATCCTGCCTCGATATAGTCATATCTTCCATCTTGAACCAGATACTTGATTGCCTGTCATAAAGAATCTTAGAATAGATTTGCTGCAAACGAAGGAAGATGAAGTCCAGGTCCATCAAGTCATTGAACAAAGACTTCACTTCCTGGCTTGCCTTATTAAAGTCAATCAGGATATATGAGCGATATTCGTCCTGCGCAAACTTTTCAACTATAGTAGATTTACCAATACGACGAGCGCCTTCAATCAAAAGCGCAGTCTGGCCATTGCTCTTACGTTTAAATACTCTTTTTTCCATATCGCTCATATTTGCCAGCAAATATTATGATAAATTACAGATAATCAACAACTAACAAAAACATTTCCCGATTCCCCGAGATTTTTTACGCTCAAATCCCCGATTCCCCCAATATTTTTCTATCAAAATCCCCGATTTCCCCGAGATTTAAGATGGGTTCAAAAACGGAGGGAGACACTGCAAACACAACAAAAACCGGCAAGAGAGATTGATAAAAGCAAAAGTGTTGATATATTTGCATAAAGAGCATATCATTATGAAAAGAATCCTTATCACCCTCATCGTTGCGCTGATGGCAACGGCATTGGCGGCTCAGAACCAGCGCGAATGCATCAATTTTGACAGCAACTGGCAGTTCGCTTTCGGCGACGCATCATCACCGGCAAAGGATTTCGGGTGTGGTACGGAATATTTCAACTATCTGACAAAGGCCAACTCGATACATAATGAAGGACCGTATTCATTGAAATTCGACGCATCCGGCTGGGCTTCCGTCTATCTGCCTCACGACTGGGTCGTTGACCTGCCTTTTGCCTTGGAAGCGAGCCATAGCCACGGTTACAAGACCGTCGGATATGAATATCCTCTGACAAGCGTCGGGTGGTACAGAAAGACCTTCGAGGTGCCGGAAGATGACTATGGAAAGCATCTATGGATTCAGTTCGACGGAATATTCCGCGATGCAAGGATCTGGGTGAATGGTTTTTACGTAGGTCACGAACCTAGCGGCTATGCGACACAGACCTACGATATATCAGAATATCTCAACTACGGCGGCGAGAACCTCATTACAGTCCGCGCTGATGCCACTCTCGAGGAGGGATGGTTCTACGAAGGAGCCGGAATTTACAGGCACGTATGGCTCAACAAAGCATCGAAACTGCACGTAGAGCCTTCAGGTACATTCGCATATTCGGAGTTTGCCGTGCCATACAGTCTCCGCGGAGATGCTTCTCCCGACCTCACGACAGCATCATTGCATATAGAGACCACTGTCCGTAATATGGATTCGGCACCGGTATCATATCGTGTCAGACATATCTTGAAGGACGCTTCAGGCGCAGTGGTGGGAGAGTGCGAAGCGGACGGGACATATCTCCAGGCAAAGGACAGACATAAGACACTTGCGTCCATTCCGGTGGAGAATCCGCATTTATGGAGTTGCGAAGACCCCCACCTCTACAGCATCATCACCGAAGTCTATTCAGAAGGCGTCCTTACCGACTCTTACGTCACAGTCACAGGCATACGTCATATAGCATTCGACTGCGACCGAGGCTTCCTTCTCAACAATAAAGAAGTGAAACTCAAGGGAGTGAATATGCATCAGGATCACGCCGGCGTAGGAAGCGCCATTCCGGATGCCCTTCAGGAATGGAGACTTCTCCAACTCAAGAAGTTCGGATGCAATGCATACCGTTCGAGCCACAATCCTATGACTCCCGCTATGATTGATGCCTGCGACCGCCTTGGCATTCTGGTCATCGAAGAAAATCGTCTGACAGGCATCAACAAGGAACATATCGGCCTTCTGGAACGTATGATCAAAAGAGACCGCAATCACCCATCCATCATCCTCTGGAGCGCGGGTAACGAGGAATGGGGTATGGAATGGAACGAATTCGGCTCACGTATAGCCGAATCTATGCGTGAATACTGCCATCGTTTCGACCCGACCCGTCTGATGACAGTGGCTTCCAGCAGCGGCCCTACTATCCTCGTACCTGCGGACGTGGCGGGATACAACTACATTCTCCAGAATCCTGTGGAGCAGCATCGTGCTGACTATCCAGAACGTCGTGCCTTGGGTTCGGAAGAGACTACAGGATGCGGTACAAGAGGGGTATATTTCGATATCAAGGACGGACGCGAGCCTTCGGCCGTGGACAGCGGAAACGGGCGTATGGTGGCTTTTAACCGCCAAAAACACGGTCCTGACAGCCTATACAACTGCATCGAAAGGGGATGGAAGTTCTATGACGAACGTCCATATCTTGCCGGAGTTTTCTATTGGACAGGATTCGACTACAGAGGAGAGCCTAATCCGATGGTATTCCCGGCCACAAGTTCCGAATTCGGTATCCTCGACTACTGCGGATTCCCTAAGGACGAGGCATATTATCTGAAATCGTGGTGGACATCGGAAGATGTACTGCACATTCTTCCTCATTGGAACCTGGACGGTCACGAGGGCGAGGAAGTATCAGTGTGGGTATATAGCAACTGCGACGAGGTACAACTCATCGTTAACGGAAAGAAACTGGGAAGAAAGAAGATGCCTGAGAACGGCCATCTGGAATGGACAGCGACATACAGGCCAGGCTATGTGAAGGCAATCGGCTACCGCAACGGACGCAAGGTAATGGAAGAGCGCATAGAAACCGCCGGGAAAGCAGTAACTTCAGAAACCACATACGAAACAATCGGTGACATAACCATAGCCACAATAAAGATGCTCGATGAAAAAGGCCGCTTCGTTCCGACAGCCTGCGATAAGGTGACATTCAACACTGACGGCACCTGGCGCATCCTCGGCTGGGGTAACGGCGACCCTGCCTTCCAGCACATTGAGAGGCCGTTCCGGACTAGTATTTCCGCTTCCTCACCATCTGGAACAATCTCTCCGAATATCTCTACACAAAGCATCGAGATCGTGACATTCAACGGCCTGGCACAGGTTATTCTTCAGTCAAGGTAGCGTTTGACGCGTGAGACTTCTGAATGGCAGACTGGAATCTGTCAGAAAAGAAGAGGAACTGGTATTTGACAGCATTGAACCAATATACCCAGTTATGGTGTCCTGGCCTCACATAGAATTCGTGAGGGATTTTTGCTTCAAGCAGTTTTTTATGGAGATTGCAGTTCACCTCAAAAAAGAAATCTTCTGAGCCGCAGTCAAATACGATATTCAGATTTCCCGGAGTGATGAGATGAGTCATATTGATGACGGTATTGTTCTCCCAATTCTCCGGATACTCCTGAATTGTGCCCAGATGCTGCTGGATATGCCAATTTTCCGGAAACGGACGGAAGTCCACACCCCCAGAGAGGCTGCCGACAGAGCCGAATATGTCCTGATGCCTGATAGTCAGGTAAAGTGCTCCGTGGCCTCCCATAGAGTTACCTGTGATCGCTCTGGCCGACCTGTCCGCTATGGTAGGATAATGTCCGTCTATATATGATATCAATTCTTTGGAAACGAATGTCTCATAACGGTATTCCGGCTTCAAAGGACTATCGAAATACCAACTGTCGAATCCGCCGTCAGGCATCACGACAATCAGATCATACTGATCGGCAAGACGTCCGATATGTCCACCGACAGACCAGTTACGATAATTGTCACTATAGCCGTGCAGAAGATATACAACGGGATATGATTTTCCCGAATTGAAATCATCCGGGGTGATTATCGTGACCGGAACATCCTTCTTCATAGAATCGCTGTAAACAAGAAGTTCCTCCTGATTGAAGGCCAAGACTGTATGACTCAGTGCAAGCAGAATCATAGCAGAGATAAGTTTCTTTATCATACCGTTTAAAATCTGATGTTTATAAACCAAAATCAGCCCACCGACTGGAGGGCTGATTTGTGGTCCCACCAGGGCTTGAACCTGGGACCCCCTGATTATGAGTCAGGTGCTACTAACCAACTGAGCTATAGGACCGAATTTGCTGTGGCTCGGAGTGGTTACCGAACCACAATGCAAATATAATACTTTTTTCGATAAATTCGATTAGTTGAGCTTGATTTCAACCTCAACACCTGAAGAAAGTTCGAGCTTCATAAGAGCATCGACAGTCTTAGGAGTTGAATCGTAAATATCAAGAAGACGGCAGAATGAGTTGAGCTCGAACTGCTCACGTGACTTCTTGTTTACGAAAGTCGAACGGTTGACAGTGAAGATCTTCTTGTGAGTTGGAAGCGGAATAGGTCCGTTCACACGAGCACCTGTAGCAGATACTGTCTCAACGATCTTCTTTGCTGACTTGTCAACAAGCATATGATCGAATGATTTGAGTTTAATTCTAATTATCTGGCTCATATCAAAATTCGTTGAATTCAGTTAAACAATTATTCGTCATCGTCGGCTTTGTAACCACTCTTCTCGATAACTTCCTTAGCAAGTCCTGCTGGAACCTCTGCGTAGTGATCGAATGACATTGTGCTGGTTGCACGGCCTGAAGAGATTGTACGGAGGATAGTCACGTAACCGAACTGCTCTGCGAGTGGAACGTATGCCTTAACGATACGTGCACCGAGAGTCGAGTCCATTGCGTTGATCTGTCCACGACGGCGGTTGAGGTCACCTACGATATCTCCCATATAATCCTCTGGAGTAACAACTTCGAGGCTCATAATAGGCTCGAGGAGAACTGGCTTAGCCTTAGGGCAAGCGTGACGGAACGCAAGACGTGCAGCGAGCTCGAATGAGAGCTGGTCTGAGTCCACTGGGTGGAATGAACCGTCCTTGAGGGTAACCTTGAGTGACGGAACCTCGTAACCTGCGAGCACACCGTTTGCCATTGCTGACTTGAAGCCCTTCTCTACTGATGGGATGAACTCCTTAGGAACGTTACCACCCTTCACCTCGTCGATGAACTGGAGGCCTGTTACGCCCTCGTCAGCTGGTCCGATCTCAACGATGATATCAGCGAACTTACCACGACCACCGGTCTGCTTCTTGAACACCTCACGATGCTGAACTGTAGCTGTGATAGTCTCCTTGTAGTTAACCTGTGGAGCACCCTGGTTGATGTCAACGCCGAACTCGCGACGGAGACGGTCAACGATGATGTCGAGGTGGAGCTCACCCATACCGCTGATGACAGTCTGGCCTGTATCGTGGTCAGTCTTCACAGTGAATGTAGGGTCCTCCTCAGCGAGCTTAGCAAGCGCGATGCCGAGCTTGTCAAGATCCTTCTGAGTCTTAGGCTCAACAGCAAGTCCGATTACCGGATCAGGGAACTCCATTGACTCGAGGGTGATAGGATTCTGCTCGAAGCAGATTGTATCACCTGTACGGAGATCCTTGAAACCTACTGCTGCGCAGATGTCACCTGCCTCAACGAACTCGATAGGGTTCTGCTTGTTTGAGTGCATCTGGAAGAGACGTGATACACGCTCCTTCTTGCCTGTACGTGTATTGAGAACGTATGAACCTGCGTCAAGTTTTCCTGAATATGCTCTCATAAATGCAAGACGACCTACGAACGGGTCAGTAGCGATCTTGAACACGAGAGCTGCGAAAGGCTCCTTCACGTTAGGCTGACGTACTTCCTCGTCACCAGTGTTAGGGTTTGTACCGTTAACGGCACCCTTGTCAAGTGGTGAAGGGAGGTAACGCATAACAGCGTTGAGAAGGAACTGAACACCCTTGTTCTTGAATGATGAACCGCAGCAAGCAGGAACGATGGCCATATCGATGGTAGCCTTACGGAGAGCCGCGATTACCTCCTCCTCTGAAATAGAGTCAGGATCCTCGAAGAACTTCTCCATAAGGGTCTCGTCGTACTCGGCAGCAGCCTCGACGAGCTTCTCTCTCCAAGCGTTAGCCTCGTCAACATACTTCTCAGGAATGTCAGTAACCTGATAGTTCACGAGAGCGTCAGAGTTGTGATCGTAGATCATCGCCTTCATAGCAACGAGGTCAATGATACCGTCGAACTTATCCTCTGCTCCGATAGGAATACAGATAGGAACGGCACGCGCGCCGAGCTTCTCCTTCATCTCGTCGATTACAGCGAAGAAGTCCGCACCCACACGGTCCATCTTGTTTACGTATGCGATCTTTGGAACGCCATACTTGTCAGCCTGACGCCAAACGGTCTCAGACTGCGGCTGTACACGTCCTACCGCACAGAAGGTAGCGACTGTACCATCGAGCACACGGAGTGAACGCTCCACCTCAACGGTGAAGTCAACGTGGCCCGGAGTGTCGATCAGGTTGATCTGATAAGTATCCCCGTTATAGTTCCAGAAAGCTGTTGTAGCAGCGGATGTGATAGTGATACCGCGCTCCTGCTCCTGAACCATCCAGTCCATAGTGGCACCACCTTCGTGTACCTCACCGAGCTTGTGTGTCTTACCGGTATAATAGAGGATACGCTCTGAAGTTGTGGTCTTACCGGCATCGATGTGAGCCATGATACCGATGTTTCTGGTGAATTTAAGATCTCTTGCCATTGTTTGTCTGGTCTAGGGATAAAATTAGAATCTGAAGTGTGCAAACGCCTTGTTGGCCTCTGCCATTCTGTGCATATCTTCCTTTCTCTTGAATGCCGCACCTTCGCAGTTATATGCTGCGATGATCTCAGCACAGAGTTTTTCTGCCATTGTGTGGCCAGAGCGCTTGCGGGCGAAGTTGATCATATTCTTCATAGAAAGTGAAATCTTCCTCTCTGGACGCACCTCCATTGGCACCTGGAAGTTGGCTCCACCGATACGACGTGACTTAACCTCAACCTGAGGAGTTACGTTCTCGAGGGCCTTCCTCCAAATATCTAGAGGAGCCTTGTCAGAATCTTTCATCTTCTCGCCTACCATATCAATGGCATCGTAAAAAATAGAATACGCGATACTCTTCTTTCCCTGCAACATAAGGTTGTTCACGAAACGGGTTACGTTTACATCGTGAAACTTTGGATCAGGAAGTAGAATCCTCTTCTTAGGCTTCGTTTTTCTCATTTTTTGAAAAAATTAAGGTGATGAATTAATTAAAAAAATTACTTCTTAGATTTCTTTGGCCTCTTGGTACCGTAGAGAGAACGTGACTGAGTTCTTCCATCGACACCTGCAGTATCCAAAGCTCCTCTAAGGATGTGGTAACGCACACCCGGAAGGTCCTTTACACGACCACCGC
>JAZRBS010000063.1:0-8389 GCA_045635205.1 Candidatus Cryptobacteroides sp.
TTTTATATACAGTCCCGTAGCTCAGTTGGTTAGAGCACTACACTGATAATGTAGGGGTCAGCAGTTCAAGTCTGCTCGGGACTACCAAGCATGGGGGTATAGCTCAGTTGGCTAGAGCACCTGCTTTGCAAGCAGGGGGTCGTCGGTTCGACTCCGACTATCTCCACCAGCAACCCACTCAGAAGAGATTCTGGGTGGGTTTTTCTTTTTGGGAGGGGTGAAATGTACCCACATTGTACCCACATTTTGAATGTACCCACTTCGCTGAAAAAGAAATGATCCCGGAAATATCTTGCGATATCTGCGGGATCGTGACGAAAAATTTGAACTTGCTTTGCAAATTCACTGCAAAATTAAGTAAAAATCGCAATTTATCATATCTTTGTGCTGGGGAATTGGCAGTGGTGCCGAGTCCCTTTTTTTGTTCTGTACTGTGCCAGTTCCTGTTGGGGATGCATTTTTTGAGCAACCGTTAAACACAGTATTTATGACACAGTTATCTATCGTTTTCGAGAGGATTCTCGATAGCATACAGAAGGTATTCAGTAATTTGTTTGGATGGATCATTGCCTTGTTCAGTGCGTATCTTGCGTGGTTGGGTAATGATTCCGGGAGTTTTCTTCTTGTTCTCATTGCCATTGTGTGGGATATGGCTTGGGGTATCGCGTCGGCTGTCAAACGACACGATTTTGTTCTTTCGTATCTTTTGCGTGAGACGTTCTGCAAGATCATTGTCTATATCGGGGCGATGAGCATTGTTCTTCTTGCGGAGAGGATGCTTGGACTGACGAGTGGGCTTACTGTCAAGATTATCGCTGTTATTGCGACGTCCGTTGAATTGTTTTCTTCTGCAGGCAATATTCTCATCATCAAGCCGGATTTTGTTTTTGTCCGGTTTTTCGGGAAGTATCTGGTCGGTGAGATTGCTGATAAGATGAAGATTTCGCACGATGAGGCGCGGCAGATTCTGGAGAATAGTAAACACTGACTGCTATGGAACGGAAAGATCTTATAACCAAAGTCAGGCAGTTTTTCAGCATTGAAGAGCTTGTATGTCCTCACGTATATCGCAAATGGGGACAGCGTTCCTGGCAGTTCCTTGATACCGCATTTCTTAAGACGCTTTATGTCATCAGGAAGGATATTCTTGGAGTTCCGATGTACTGCAATGTCGGTGACTATACACAGCGAGGTCTTCGCTGTAACAAATGTAAGCTCGTTGCAAACAAAAGTGTCTCATACCTATCGGCCCACGTGCTTGGCAAAGCCGGTGATTTCTCTATCGATGGAATGAGTGCGGAGGAAGCCAGACAGAAGATCATCGAGAACATTGACAGACTTCCTCATCCTATCAGGATGGAATACGGAGTTGCCTGGCTCCACATCGATGTTCTGGAACAATACGGAATAGACGAGAAGATCCATCTTTTTAATCAGTAGCCAATGAAAAAAGTATTCATATGTATCTTCATTCTCATTGTGGCCACATCCTGCTCCGTCTGCAGGAATTGTCGCAATGCAGTTCCGAACTCTACGCATCAGAAAGACTCCGTAATAATCAAGGAGTCCATCATCTACCGTGACACCCTGATTCCCGTAATTGTCAAGGATACCACTGTTCAAGACCGTGCAGTTCTCAAAGATACTGCCAGAGCCGAAACCGACCTTGCCAGGGCGAAAGCCTGGCTCGAATCCGACAGCCTCAGACTCACCATCACCAACAAACCCGATCCGATTCCACCGGTCAAGGCCACTATTCCGGAGAAAGCCCGGACAGAGACCAAAACCTTGATAAGAACAGAAGTCAAGACCATTGAAATAAACCGCCTCACGAAATGGCAGAAAGCAATGATCTTTCTGGGGTATATATTTATAGGTATTTGCGGAAGTTCGATAGCTTACCTATTTTGGAAACTCTTCCGAAAATAAGCATTAATGAAAATTCCCCTCAGACATCACAGGTATGAGGGGAATTGTGTTTAGCCAAGATACGTCTTTAAAGCATCGACGTAATCTTCAAATGCTTTAAGTCCAACGGGGGTTATCTTACACAAAGTTTGAGGCTTCTTACCGTTGAATCCTTTCTCTACACTTATATACTGTGCTGCGGTCAGTTTGTCAATCTGGACACTCAGGTTGCCAGCGGTTGCACCGGTCGCTTCACGAAGATAGACGAAATCAGCCTCTTCGAGATTCACAAGTACGGACATCACAGCGAGTCGTAATTCGGAATGTAATAATGGGTCCAGTTTTTTGAACATAACTTAATTTACTTTTTTATTCATCATAATACCAGGAACGATAAGGTTCAGTATTGATGCAATGGTAAAGAATAATGGAGTAAATTCAACAGGTGTAAAGAACAGAGCGACTGTACATCCTATACCTGTAATGAATCCGCCTGCAGTGATATAATTGTTTTTTAAGATAAATCCTGTCATTACTGCAGCAAATCCCAAAAGTACAGCTGTGATGTATCCAGTAAATTGAGGTGCAACAAACGCGAATACAGAAGAAAGGACTGTAGCAAAGATGCCATATGAAATCCAAATCTGTCCAACGGAACGGCTGATAAAGGTCTTACCTCCTTGTTTACATTTCCCTTTAAGTAAGATTACAGAAACTGGCCATCCTACCAAGGCAATACCAAACCAGAGGAAATTCCAGTTAAAATTCCCTGTCAGATTCAACATTACGCACACAGCTAATGAGAATACCAGCACTACTGCTCCCCAGAGAATCATAGGAGAACCTGCATCCTTTTCAAAGTCTTTCCTGCTTTTTTCGATTGCTTCGTTGATAATTTTAAAGCTTTTTTCAGGGCTTAATTCATTAGTTTCCATATAAATCAGTGTTTATTTGTTAAAACTTATAGATTCTACCTCCATCCTTCCGGACGGATGGATATAGAATCTTTCCCTGTGATCACGATGCAAATATAAACAAGTTTATAATATAAACCAAATATTTGAAAGATTATACATCACGATTCTTGTAATTATAAAAATTCCCCTCAGGACAGGAGTCTTGAGGGGAATGGTTTTGTTGGGGAATCGGATGCCTCAAGTGAGGCGGTATGTAAGACTATTCGCCGTCTGGCTGGTCTTCCTGGAGAGTTGCGAGGACAAGCATTTCGCCTGACTTTTCTCCTGTGACAGTATTTACGAAGAAGTACTTGATGAAGACTTTCGGACTGGCAGCATTAGGAGCGCCGTGCTTTTCGTCGTAGTCTTTCTTGAGGTCGTACTCTTCTGTGACTGCTTCAAGAGGACCGCCGATCTGAACGGCCTTGCTGTATGCACGGGTGACACCGTTGCTCTGAGGAGCAGATGCCTGAACGATGAGCTTCAGATGCTCGACTCCCTCCGGCTCGCCCTCAAGTTCGAAAGTGAACTTTGTTGGCGTCAGTGTGATCACGGCTTCGGTCGGAGCCTCTACGCCCTGGAGGGCAGGAGGATTAGCGATGGCCTGGCCACCGCATGCTACGATCCAGTAGTTTAGACGTGAGTAGAGGTTGGCTCCGGAGATTTTAGATGAGGTTCCGAGTACTGACTTTCCTGCCTGAGTCTGCGCGAGGGCATTCCAAGCGAGTATCTGGGCATTGGTGAGGTTACGCCAGCTCTGTGAGAGCTGTTTGAAGATCGACTTCACGGCAGCTTGAGCGGAGGTTCTCGCTGCTCCGCCGTATCCACGATTACGGATATACTTACGGCCACGCACCTTTGCTGCCGTTACACCCTTTGCCGAGCCTGACATCTCGTCAAAGGCGATTGAAGGAACATACTTCATGATTTGTTAAGTTTGAAAAGTTAATATTTGATTTTTACGCGCGTTTCTACTATTTGTCTCTAATGCACACCGCATACAGGAAGTTATCTCTTGGCATTCCGCCCCAGCCGAATAAAATATTCTTCACTGTCAGAGTGCCGTCTTTAATAGTCGCTTTAAGCATATCCACTCCGTATGTCTGCTTACTATTAACATTGTCACCGACGAACGGAAGTTCAATGTCCACATCGGTTGGGAATCCTCCCAGTTCTACAATATCGTCGTAAGGGTCAATCTCAGAATTGTAAGCTGAGGTCATCAAAGCGATTGTGCACCAATTCTCATCTACATAGCAATGCTGATGGTATCCATAGTTGTTATTGGAAGTCGTGTTGTTCAGAGTCAGTCTTGTCTCTTTACCCAACTCAAATACACCACGCTGACCCTTCGGCACATACAAGCTCAAGAGATAGATTGTGTACTCGTCAGTTTGCTCAGACCAGTAGTCCAACTTCTCAATGCAGAGAGTATTGCGGTTCTTCACCCAGGTCTTGAGAGTCGTTCCGTAGAACTTACCCTCAGACTCAAACATTATGTAGCAGCCACTCATTCCGCTCTTTGGTATCGAGAGTTCTGGCAGATAAATCTCAAGAACCGAAGCCGAAAGGAATGCCTCAGCTTTATTGTTGAATGAGAACTTTCCATTAAGTACGACAAGCTTCTCATTCTGATAATCTTTTAGCGAGATCTGACCCGCTCCGAAATTATTTCCTATTGCTGTAATCATAATCGTTAAACTTTAGTATTCAATACAAGGTCCCGAGCCAAACACTTCTACTAACTCACTTTCATACTGACCTCCTCTGTGGGCGAATGTGCCTTCAGTCTCCTTCTGCCATGTGTGAATCCATATAGCAAACAAGTTCGGTCTTGCCATCCAATCTCTTTCTGGATTAGAACATCTTGCAAGAGCCCATGCACGAAGATCAGGAAGCGTCTTGTTAGTTTTCTTGAGAACAAATTGACCAGAAGCAACTCCTGTATTATTTGAGTATGTCGCATCCACTGACAGAATTGTTGAACCATGTGAAAGCTCAATATCCAAGCTCTCAAATCCTTCACTGTCGGCCACCTCATTCAAGGTCACGCGAGCACGTGGGGTATATTCCTGAGCATAGGCTGTTGAACTCTCTTTGCAGACAGCACTAACTACCATAGACTCACCAGTAAAGCCGGTATTCTTATCCATCCAGTAGAACTCACAGAAATACTTCTTGCCAGTCTCAGGAGCAACGCCCATCACATCAGTATATAGTGCAGTCAAATCCGCATCGCCCCAATCCGGAGCCATACCAGGAGTGATGATGACTGTCTGACCCCAGCCAGAAGAAACTCCAGGACTGAGAGCAGGTGACATCTTGAATACGAGAACATGACTTTCAGAAGGCTGCTCAAGACCAGTGAAGATGATCATATCAGGAGAGATCCAAAGGTCAGAATAAAGGACCTCAGGAACATCATTGATATACGCCGGAGCATCATTGAGCAACGGCATACCCACCATCTGAAGATTGGAATTGATGCGGACAAACGCATTATGAGCAGTCATTTCCGCTGCGGTACCGAGCGTAGAAATACCCTTCATCCTCTCCGCAAGTTTCGCCCAAGCAGACATCTGAACAGAAGAAAGTTTCTTATAAGAACGGGAAATCAGAGACAAACGATTCCTCGACACAGCCTGTGCCGGAGTGACAGACTTTGAATGTTGCGCTTTACTCGAAAGGATATTCCTGCCCTTAACATTCCTGGCAGTGACCCCCTTTGCTGAACCGGCAAAATCATTGAACGCTATAGAAGGCTTTACAATCATATCTTAAAACATTACATTTCACTCAATTACAGAGGCAAATGTAATATTCCGACCATACAATCCAAATTCCTGCAGAACTTTCGAAAGATTAGCCGTTTTGTGCGGTCTAAAATGTATTGAGGAATATATAGAACTGGAACTTTTATTTCAATATTGCTATATTTGTAGAAAATTTATGAATTATGAAGAGACTAATTTTAATACTTTCATTAATTGCTTTATCATTGGTTAGTTGTAATCAAATCATAGATAACGAAGCTCGAATAGTTCCTCATGTTAATCTTGTTACATACGATTTAATTGGTTATGGACCAATAGCAAAATGTGATGTCTATTATTACTGGGATAATATTAAAGAGGAATATGATGAATATATTCTAGGAAAGTATGACTATATATATTCTTATGTGTTTGATGAAATCGGCAGAATAACACAAGCAGATTATCCCGGACAAAGAGATACTTATGAATACACAGATTCAACTTGTCTATTTAAATCATACTATCTTAAAAAACTTTCATCTACTAAAGAGTTAACTTATAATTCTACCTCTGGAATACTGAATCCCCCATATGAATCAGTAAAAGAATACGATTCTAACGGAAGAGTTGTTAAGGAGCTTTTATCAAAGCCATCGCGACACAATTGTTCCTCAGGCGAAGAGTTTGTGAAAATTAAACATGTGTACGAAGAAGATAAAATAATCCAGAGATTCATAGATGCCAACGATGTGATTGTGCGTGAGTTTATTAGTAATGCGGATGGTTACCTTGAACTCAGATATTCAAAAGGAGAACTTTGTGAGACCTTTACTTATGATCTAAAATATAACATTTTGACAGAAAAGTTTAGAGAAATGCGAAAGAAGATTTATAGATATGAGTTCGATAAAAAAGGTAATTGGGTAAAGCGAGAAATGTATTGGGAAAACGATAATATACCTTCATCAGTTGTATTAAGAACTTTTGATTATTTTAAATAATATGGAAACAAAATTTCACAAAATGAGAGATCTCTTATGTCATTCGATAGAGATTGTATCAAAAGATTATAACTTGTTGGATATTAAAGAGGATGGTATTTTACAATGTAATTTGTTCGGTAAAAATAGCATCGTTTTATGGCAATGTATGAGTTTTGATGAAATTCGTTTCTCTGTATGGTGGGGGTATAAATGCGATGACATGCCAACAAATATGGCTTCAATGCCTTCTACAAAAGCGGAACTAAATAAATATCTTGAGGTCTGCTGTTCTGGCTTTTTAGAAAGAAAGGATGGTTTGTGGTTGCAAGGGAAAGATCAGCAAGGACTTTGTGACTGTTATTGTGCAAAGTCTGCAATGGCTGATTTGTATAGAATACCTGAATATAATTCTTCGTCTATAAAGAAAAGTGGTCGTTTTTATTTCTAACACCGTATAAAGTACATCTCTGATGTGCTTTATTTTTTATCATTGGTGTTGAATAATAATGAAATCTGCTGTTCTCGGCTCCGGTAGCCTGTTTGGGAGTCGATGAGGAAGTATCTGATGTGTGCCTGGTATTGTTGGTGATTGTCGGTCAAGCCGGCAATGACGGAAGTGTCGAGGTGCCAGGCGTTTTTGTAATCAGGAATCAGTATCTGGATCCTGTCGGGGCTTTCTGTCTGCATCGAGAGGAAGGAGCGCATCAGTCCGGGGCGGATGCCTCCGGATGGATGGGTGATTTGGAGTTTCAGGACGAAGTGGAGATGTTCGATCAGGTCGGGTGTGACGGGAGGTCTGCCGGTGTGAGAGGCGATATCCGTACTGAATGTAATGAGCAGATCTTCCTCGATGGCTGTTGCATCGTCGAGGGTGATCGAGAACTGTGGGAACGGGGTGAATGGTTTCGGATCCGGAGTACGTTCGTCGCCCAGCTGTGCGAATCCGTGATATGCACTTACGAAGAGATTGTAGCCGCTGATGTGTGTGCCTGGGTCATACGGGAGTTGCTTGGATGGAACACCTTTGGCTATGGCCGACCATTCCAGCTGCACGTCGTGTTCCAGTTCTCGCCAGGCTTTGATGGCCCGGCGATGAATGGCTGCGTTGGAGAGTTGTGCCGGAGTGCCTGGAAAGACAGTCTTCGGCTTTGTCCTCCAGTAGCATTTGCCGTCACGGTGGTAGAATGAGATGTTTCCCATCGATCCCCAGCAGTCGGTGAAGCGTGTGTTTTCTGTGTATAGTGGCATTGTGATGTTGTGTTAGGGCTGCAATGTAATTCTCTGCTACGAGTTTTCCATATCCTGCAGAGCGGATCCTGCCGATGGCCATAGTGTCGGAGGATGAGAGGCAACATAGATAAAGGGTATCTCTATATATGTGAAGTCTTTTCCTCAGAGGTGGTTCAGAGGTATCTCGAAGGAAGTCCGGTCAGGACTTCTGTCTCATTGTATATATGTATCGCGCCGGTGGTATCTTTCGGGCGTGTGATGGCGGTCACTGTCGGCAGGAGCCTTCGGGCGTACGTCAGTCATTCTTGGCCTGTGGTGTTTGGGGACGGTTTCCGCGTCCGCGACAGCGGATGCGGAAACTGACGGCAAATGCCATAGGGGGCAAGCCCGTAGGGCGCGGCAGGAGCCGGACGCACTGAGGTTCGAGCGGGAGATAACGGTCTTTCCGGCTCTGGCACAAACCTACACTAAGCATGACGACACTTGCACCCTTGAAGCGTACCTTGGCGAGTCTGTGGGATTTATGGAGTGTAGCGACAGCGGAACGGAATAAATC
>JAZRBS010000064.1:0-1879 GCA_045635205.1 Candidatus Cryptobacteroides sp.
TTCTTTGATGAAACGGGCGATTTTGCTATTTCAGATTATCGACAAATTCAGTTGGTGTCATTCCTGTGATCTTCTGGAAATTTCTCCAAGCAGTGGAACGCTGGCGGTAGCCGACATAGTTTAGCAGTTCGTGTATATCGGTATTAGGATTGGCTTGTAAAGCATCTATAACATAGCCAATACGACGCTTGGTCAGATACTCGATGAATGTCATTCTTGCATTTCGCTTGAAGGCTTCTCCCACATAGGTGCGGTTTGATGCCAACTGTTCCGACAGGGAACTAAGGCTCAGATTCGGATCTCTCCACTTGTTATTGCTATCCAATAAAAGGTTGATCTCTTTCCATAAACTGTCATCTGGGGAGTCACCATCACAAGACTCTACCTGCTCCAAGACTGTCTGCGGAACAATAAGACGCTCTCTCAACTCATACCAAGCTACAGCAAGGAAGAATGTAATCCACACTATCTGATGCGCAAGCACAAGCCAGTAGGCGTGAGACATCTGTATGGAGAAATGCAGTAATCCAATCAGACAGAATCCGCAGGAGTAGAATAAGATAAACTTTTTGTCCGCACTGCTCTTGCGCCAGTCGTACGGCACAAGAAAAAGGGAAAAACAATAGAACAGCATTACCGTAAGAGTCAAGAGGCGAAACCACACATTAAACTCTCCGATATGCTGCCATAGGTCTGCATAAGTGTATATAGTAGTATATTCGATACCGGCACACATTCCCACTGAGACCAATAGTATCAAAGGAGTAAACAGAAGTACATAAACCTTGGCTCTGCTGATTGTCGGACGGATTACCTCCAAAGGATACAAGAAGAAGGTCATCTGCATAAGAATCGGAACAAAAGTATGTTCCGGCTCGAAGAACGCTCCGTCAGCGGTAGTGGTCTCCTGCCACGTACGCAAGATGAATGTCAGAGTAAAGAATGCCGAGATCCAGCTGAACACAGCCCATATTATACGCGAATAGTCACTCGCCTCCTTTCGTCGTTTCCATAGAAGAATACCGCTGATGACAAGAGTAACTGTCATAAAAACCAATAGAATGGTTGCTATATATTTCATAGGCTAATTATTCACTTTTCTATTAGAGAATATTTTCAGCACAAAAGTACTTAAATTTTCGCACAAACAGATAATCAACAGGTAAATATATTTACGAGCGCCCGCCAAATGGTGTAGTTGAAAAAATCAACAAGAAAACAGGCAAGCCGCAGCCAATGATATGCTTCGCCCGGGAGACTGGATCTGCGCACCAAAATACGGAGCTGACGGTGATGTGCTGGAAGTTACATTGACTACTGTCAAGGTGCAGAACTGGAGAGGAATGTTCGACCATAGTGTTCGACCTTGTCCTGGCCGTACTTCATACATTCGGTCTGAAGGTATTCCAGGCTCAGGCGGATACTGATCTTTGCAAGATCAATACTCTACCTTGTCCTCCTTCTCCTCCCATTTCTTGAATGCGCGCAGAGCGTCTGAACGCATAAAATGTTCACATCTTATCGAGCGGTCTTCGTACTTGAGTTCAAGCTGGTCGTAAATGAACGAATCATCGAAGTTGATTGCTTTAGCGTCATCCTTGGTGTTGCCGTAGCATATCCTGCTGACTCCAGCCCAATAAAGTGCGCTCAGACACATAGGACAAGGCTCGCACGAGCTGTAAACAGTGCAGCCTGTCAGCTGGAATGTGCCTAATTTTGCACAGGCGTTCCTGATCGCCATCACTTCAGCGTGGGCTGTAGGATCGGAATTCGGCACCACGCGGTTTGCACCGGTTGCGATGATCTCGCCGTCTTTTACGATGACTGCACCGAAGGGGCCTCCACCGCTGTCGATGTTTTCAATCGACAGATTGATGGC
>JAZRBS010000065.1:0-32435 GCA_045635205.1 Candidatus Cryptobacteroides sp.
AGATCAAAAAATAAATACATAGCTATTTAGTTAACATAATAAAACCGCAGTTGTGACATACGGTAATCTTTAACTTTACAGTAACAAGTGTCAAATCGAGCATGGAGATATCTGGGTTGCACCCTTTGTGCGAACGGTTACCAATGGAGTATATTGACAGTGGACAAAAGTTCTTTTATGTAAACACTCATCTCGACCACGGCGGCAGGAATGCGAGAAAGAATGGTCTGGATCTGATCATAGGACTGATCAAAGAGAAAAATATCGAGAATTGCCCGGCCGTGATTACAGGAGACTTTAATGTACCACCAGATGACACACTGACGTTGGGGGGACTGTATTCATATATGTATAATGCTGCAGTTACAGCGGAAGTTACAGACGACTATCCGACAACAAACGGATTTGGCAAGAGGACACCGAAACATATCGACTATATATGGTGGAAGGGCTTCAGATCTTGTAGTGAATATAGGGTCAACAGAAAGGAATATTCAGGTGTAAGATACATATCTGATCATTGGCCTGTCATAGCAGAATTCGCGTGGTGATCGTAAAATTTTCAATAAACATTAGGAAAGGGAAGTAAATGATTGCCATATAAAAGTATAGTACGATAAAGCAATGAACATAGAAAGTGAAAATTATAGAGAACAGACAGTCGAACAACTGCTTTTGCGTTTATGTGAAGGTAGGTTGACTGCTGAAGAGGAAGCCAGGATTGAGTCCTGGGTTGAAGAAGATGAGAATAATAAAAAGATATTTGATGAAATTATCACGCTGTCATTGAAGATGGATGCACTGGATATTATATCATCCATCGATTCTGATAAGGCATTTCAAAGGACTACTAAAAAAATAAGACGGCACACTCTCAATCGTTGGGCAGGAAGAATACAGAAATTTGCAGCAATGCTTGTCATACCGCTTATGGCAACAATAATTTATATGGCCTGTAACGATTTGAACCGCAATAATGATTCGGTTACAGCCGAAATGCTGGAGTTCCGCACAAATTCGGGAATGACAGGCAAAGTAATGCTTCCGGATGGTTCCACGGCAATTCTGAATTCCGGATCGGTGTTGAGATACCCCTCTACGTTTGCGAAGGGCAAAGTCCGTTCTGTAAGTTTTGAAGGTGAGGCATTCTTTGATATCGTTAAGGATGAAGATTGTCCTTTTGTTATAACGACCTCATCTGATGAGCAGATAAAGGTATATGGAACGACATTCAATCTTGACGCTTATTCCGGTAAGAATATAACCACGACTCTTGTTGACGGAACAGTAGGTTTCCTTTATAGTGACAAAAGAGGTGAGAAGCACGAAATCATTCTTACTCCTAACCATAAACTAGATTTTAATCCGATCTGTAAGGTGCTTTCCGTAAAAGAGACTTCCTGTCTCGCAGAAACAGCCTGGAAAGACGGGAAAGTCATCCTTGACAAAACGCCATTAGTTGATATTTTGAACAGCATTTCAAAAAGATATAATGTTGATTTCAGCATCTGTGATCCGGAATTAGCGTCAATTACATTCTCAGGAGGTGCGATGACGATGAATTCAATTGAGCACACACTCGAGGCGCTGAATATTGCATCGGGAATCAATTGGAGGATTAAGCCGATTGAAGATATAGATGCAAAGCAGATTATAGAAATTTATTAACCATAATTATAAAGCAAAAATAACTGATGAAACGTATTTTATTTGCAGTGATTGCATCGGTTGCAATTTTATCTTGCACGCCGGATGACAAACCAGCAATTGGCGAAGGGAACAACGAAACCGTGCTTACAGAATGTCCTTTTACAAAGGGTGTAAATCTCGCACAGTGGTTTCAGGTGGAAGAATCATATATGGACAATCACTCATATTCAGAGAAAGATTTCAAGGAGATTGTAAGTCTTGGAATAGAAGCAGTACGAATTCCTATAGCATTTGAAAATTTTACAGGCGCTGCTCCGGAATATCGTCTTTCGGAGAAACTGCTTTCATCCTTGGACAAGGCTGTTGATATGGCCGAAAAGAGCGGATTATATATCATTATAGACAATCATTCATATTTAGGAGGAAAGTTTCCTCCACAGTACGGCGAAGAGCAACTTCTTGCTGTTTGGAGACAGATAGCAGCACGCTATAAGAACCGTTCGGACAAAGTTATATATGAACTTCAGAACGAACCTGGCGGTTCATATATGGAAGAAAACTGGTATCGTATTCAGAACAATTTCCTTGCTGCCATCCGTTCTCAGGACACGAAGCACATCTGTATCGTAACAAGCGTAGGTTGTCATATCGAAGAATTGAAGGATATTCCGGTATTCGAGGACAAGAACCTTCTTTATACATTCCATTTCTATACTCCTTATCTATTCACGCATCAGGGATCTACTTGGGCTGAACCTGCTATGGCTTCTTTCGGAGGAGTACCTTATCCTTATTCGGAGGCCAAGATGCCTGATATGCCGACTGGCTTTGCTGGAACAGAACTGGAGACCAAATATAATGAGTATAAGATTGAGGGTACCGAGACCAGCCTAAAGAAAAGAATCAAGATTGCATACGAATTCGGTCAGGAGAGAGGAGTTCCTTTGTTCTGTGGAGAATTCGGTGTACTTCAGGCAAAAGCCGACAATATTTCGAGATGTAAGTGGCACGAGGACGTGAAGAATTATCTTGAAATCTGCGGAATCGGTTGGGCAATGTGGGACTATAAAAGCGACTTCAGTATGTTCAACACTGGCAGCGGCAAACTTTTCGAGATGGATCTGAACGTTGAACTTCTCGAGGCACTTGGACTAAAGGTACCAGCATCCTATGCAGATGCTGCAGCTCCTGAACTCGTCATCTATGATGATGCTCTTGCTTCGTTCGCAAAGAACAACAGTTACTTTGGCTCTGCCTATGACGCTTGGGCGTTTGTTGACTACGAGAATATGGATAATCCACAAGAAGGAAAGCATTGTATTGAGTTTACTTTCCCGGAAGATGGTTCAAGTTATTCTTCTCTCTCTTTTGAAATCTGGCCTGTAATCAATCTGTCAAAACAGGTGGATCAGGATTATGAGTTGGAATTCTACATCCGTACTGATGATCTGATAGATGACATCGATGTAAGATTCACGATGTGGAAGGACGGAGGTCCAAACTGGAGAACCAAGGTGGAGATGGGCAACAACAAGCCTTATGCAATGGTTACCTCAAATGGCGCTTGGCAGAGGATCCGTATCCCGTTAAGCAGATTCTACGTTACAGGTTCTGCAATTGACAATCACAGCAATATCTATGAGGACTACGTCAAGACCCATCCGGATGAGACGTTTGATTGGACCAAGGTCAACCAC
The DNA here is from genome assembly GCA_045635205.1 of Candidatus Cryptobacteroides sp. Taxonomy (GTDB): domain Bacteria; phylum Bacteroidota; class Bacteroidia; order Bacteroidales; family UBA932; genus Cryptobacteroides. The sequence goes on from JAZRBS010000065.1 coordinate 3,348, forward strand.
CTTCAGTTTGCTCAGGAGGCGAACAAGAACCTGAAAGGAAAGACTATATGTATTGATAATATAGCAATCAGAAAACCACTATAGACTTATGAATAGATTTATCACTGTATTTGCTACATTACTTCTATGTATCGCAGCAAATGCACAAAATACAATATCTATGTCTGTTTCAAACAAATCGTTGAAATCAGCCATAGATCAGTTCAAGGAACAGACCGACTATGAGATAATATTTGCTGACAATAAGGTAAATCTTGACAGGAAGATTTCTTTCGTTGTGAAAAATGCTGCAATAAAGGATGCTCTGGATGCAATGTTGTCAGGCACTGATGTCTCATATTCCATCCACGACGGCAAGATCATTCTTTCGCAGAAGAATATCCTGAGTGGTGTGCAAAGTAAAGACTCACAAGAATCAGAGAAACTTATAACCATCACAGGTAGAGTACTCGATTTCGGAGGAGAGCCTGTAATCGGTGCAGGAATTCTACAGGCAGGTACTACCAATGGTGCTATCGCAGACATAGATGGTGTCTTTACCATCACTGTACCCGAAAATTCTGTATTGGAAATTACTGCAATGGGATATGAAAACTATATTACAGAAGCCCGTTCAAACAGAAGACTTGTTATTACACTTCGTGACGACAAGCAACTTTTGGAAGAGGCTGTAGTCGTTGGATATGGCACAATGAGAAAGAAGGATCTCACCGGTTCAGTATCACAAGTCAAACTTGACGATGCGACAACAGGTACAGTTTCATCAATCAGTCACGCTCTTGCTGGTAAGGCTGCAGGACTTCAGGTCAATCAGACTACTGCAATTCCGGGGGCAGCAACAAGTTTCCGTATCCGAGGCGCTGCATCTCCGACATCCAATGAGCCACTCATCATCATTGATGGTTTCCCTGTCGATCCTTCAGCAGATAGCAGCATAGAAATCGGATATTACGCATCAGGTTCTACAGATAATATCCTGGGATCCATAAACCCAAACGATATTGCATCCATTGAAGTGCTTAAAGATGCATCAGCGACTGCAATCTATGGATCTCGTGCAGGTCACGGTGTGATTATCGTCACAACCAAGAAGGGTTCAGAGGGTAAGGCAAAAGTATCCTACTCCGGAACCGCGAGTGTTCAGGCTATGGCCAAGAAATACGAAATGATGGATGCTGCAGAAGTAATGGAGCAAGCAAACAGATATGGCTATGAAGTATGGCTCAAAAACAATGAGATCGGGATATATGGAGGGAAAGATGTAATCGATGCGAAGAAGCCTTATACCCCGTATTATACACAGGCTCAGATCGACCATCCTGAGAATAATACAGATTGGTTCGACGAGGTGACCAGACTTGGATATCAGACACAGCACAATATTTCCGTCACAGGTGGAAACAACAATACAAAGTATCTGATTTCAGGTAACTACTTCCATCAGAACGGTATTATCAAGAATAATGATTTAAGCAGATATACCGGACGAATCAATCTGGAGCAGAAACTAGGAAATATTGTCTCATTTGGAATCAACGCTACCTTCTCAAGAAATGAGACAAATAACGTTCCGTTAGGAGATGGACAGAATGAATATGCCTCACTTCTTGTTTCCGCCACTAAGTTCTCTCCACTTATGTCTGTCAAGGATGAGAATGGAGATTATATGCTCAACCCTTACATCACATACGTTCCAAATCCTGTATCACTTCTTGAAATCACTAACAAGACAACAAAGAACAGAGTGCTTGGGACAGCATTTATTGAAGTAAAGCCATTACCGGAACTCTCAATCAAGGGTAATTTTGGTATTGATTACAACAATGCCAAACACAAGGTTTATATGCCTAAGACAACCTTATATGGTAAGAAATCAAATGGTAAGGCAGATATTTCACAGATGGATAAAAATGACTATCTATTTGAATTGACTGCAAACTATACAAAGAAGTTCAACGAGCACAATCTGACTGCACTTGCCGGTTACTCATTCCAGCAATTCAACAGAGAAGGATTGTGGCTTGGTAACAGCGACTTCATCACAGACTCATTCCTTTATAACAATATGGGAATCGGAAACTACGATAAGCCTACTGTTGGAACCAACGCATCAAAGAATGAAATGGCTTCATTCTTCGGGCGCGTAAACTATTCGTTCAGGGACAGATATCTATTTACAGCCACACTTCGTGCCGACGGTGCATCAAACTTTGCCAAAGGCAACAGATGGGGATTCTTTCCATCAGTATCAGGAGGTTGGGTATTCTCTGACGAACCTTTTATGGAAAGCCTTAAGACCTGGTGGTCTATGGGTAAACTCAGACTCAGTTGGGGGCAGACAGGTAACTCAAATATCGGTTACCAGGTGGAGAGTTATTATAAGGATGAGAACCAATGGGGCGTAAAGCATAACACTTCATTCGGTGGATCAGAACAACTTGGCGTCGCACTTTCTCAGATAGGCAATCCTAATCTTACTTGGGAGACTACTACAGAATGGAATATCGGCCTCGAATTAGGCTTCTTCAATGATCGATTGAATATAACTACTGAATATTTCAACAGAATCATTTCTGATCTTCTTTCGTGGAGAAATCTGTCATTCATTCAGGAAGTACAGTCCATTGCTGACAATATCGGAAAAACTCAGAGTCAAGGATTTGAACTCACTATCAACACTCAGAATATCAAAAGATCCGATTTCAGTTGGACGACCGACTTCACTTTCTCTCTCTACAGAGACCGCTGGCTGGAGAGAGCAGAGTCTTGGGTTCCGAAGGCGTATTCAATCTATCAGGGACCTCTCAGATCGTGGAGCGGATATGTTTCTGATGGCCTTGTGCAGCCAGGTGAAACAGTCTCACATATGCCGGGCGCCCTTCCTGGTCAAGTCAAGATCAAAGACTTGAACGGATATCTATATGACGAGAACGGAGATTATGTTCTGGATGAGCACGGAATTCCGGTTCTTACAGGGAAGCCGGATGGAGCCTTGAATGAAGCGGATAAGGTGATATATGGTTCTACTGACCCTGATTTCATTCTTGGATTCAACAATTCATTCAATTGGAAGAACTTTGACCTCAACATCTATTTCTATGGTCAGTTCGGTCTTATGAATTATGGATCATATATGGATAACTGGATAGGTAATCTCGGTAACCTTCAGTATGGAGTTGCTTATCCATCTTCTGCGAAAGAAGTATTCGCTCACGATAATCTCAATGCTGCACGTCCGGGATATTTCTCAAATCTCAGCAATTATGGATTTGCAGACTTCTACCTGCGCGAATTGTGGTTCATACGTTGTCGCAATATCACTCTCGGATACACTGTGTTCCCAAGGAAGGGATTGTCTAAACTCCGCGTCTATCTGGATGTGAACAATCCTTTCGTCATCCAGCCAGGATATACCGGACTTGACCTTGAGACAGACGACTCCAATTATGCATATCCAAACGTGAGAAGTTTTTCATTCGGACTTGATATAACCTTCTGATAATATGACAAACAATAAGATAAACATTATAGCGACATTCTTTGTAATGTCAATCATTTCTGCCTGTACTCTGGATTCGGTACGATATGGTTCCATCAACCAGACGATGTTCCCCCAGAACGCAGATGACTGTGAAGCATTGGTCGTAGGAAATGCCTATACCCCTTTCCGTTCCAAATCCTATGACGGACTGTTCTGTTGCAACCACGACGGAGTACACGTCATTGGAGATATGACTACAGATATAGGATATTGTGTGTGGAGTGATGCATATTGGCCTGAACTTCTTACGTTCAACTTTGACCCGACCACGACCCACGGTGTCGTAAAGTTGTACAGAAATAACATCAACAACATCACAAAGATGACACAGACTCTGGCGAGAATTGAAAATGTTCAGATGGCAGAGGAAGTAAAAGCAAGGATGAAGGCTGAAATCTTTTGTGCAAGAGGTTGGTTGGCTTATATCCTATATGATTTCTTCGGGCCTCTTCAGATTGCTGATCAGGAGTTTCTCGATAATCCGACTGATGGCGGCATTGTTCTCAGAAAGACCCAGGAGGAGACCGTAAAGTTCATTGAAGACAATCTCAAGGCTGCTTTGGAGAATGATGCTCTTCCAGTTATTCTTAAGAAAGGAGACTCTCGTTATGGCAGATTCACTCAAGCGGTGGTTCATATGGTTCTTATGAAATTCTATATGCACGAGGGCAGATGGGATGAGGCTGTTGCAGAAGGCCGTGAACTGATGGATCCTAAATATGGTTTTGGCTTGATGTCGGATTACAAAGATATATTTACCCTTGCCAATGAAGGTAACAAAGAGACAGTTTGGGCTTGCGAGTGCACTACGGGTATTTGTGAACAGTTGTGGGTTACCCACGCTATGCCTTCCGACTTTCCTCACGAAAACGATAAGATCACTTTGTGGGGAGGTGGTTACAAATGTCCTTGGTCCTTCTATAATACATTTGACCCAGAAGACAAGCGTCTCGAAGTCCTTATTGGAGAATATACATCGACAGACGGAAACACATACAATCAGAACAACCCTGGCCGTCGCCTCCAGTATGGAGCCCTTCCAATAAAATACGGAATCGATCCGAATGCTATTGGAGAGGGTAGTTCAATTGACTGGATTGTCTTCAGATATGCTGATGTGCTGACTCTTCTGGCTGAGGCAATTGTGAGAAGTGAAGGGGCTGTAACTTCCGAGGCGGTCGAACTTCTAAACAGAGTCCGCACACGCTCTCTTCCTGGCAAAGGATATTCAACAGGAGACTTCGCAGATTCACAGGCTTTTTACGATGCTGTACTTCAGGAAAGAGGACACGAACTCTGGTTTGAGGGAGCCCGCCGTGAAGACCTGATCCGCCACGGAAAATATATAGAATATGCTCGCCTTTATAAAGGTTCCAAGACAGCACAAGACTATATGGTGCTTTTTCCGCTGCCACAAGACGTGATCAATGAGGGAAGAGGTAAAGTACACCAGAATCCAGGATATTAACCTTAAAAACTAATGATATGACAAAAAACCACAACAAAAACTATCAGTCTCCTCTGGTAAGAGAGATTGAACTTGACTCTGAAGGAGTTCTCTGTGAATCAGGAAACGCGGAATTGGGAGGATATTCACGTAATGAAGATGCGTGGGAATGGTAATAGATTAATGATAATAAGATATGAAACTGACAAAATTTTTGGCAAGTTGCCTTACATTCTCTGCAATAATCATTGCAGGATGTACAGAAGAAAAGATTGAACCGACTGTTCCGGAAGAAAACACACCGGTGAAAGTTCCGGAAGGTGAATATGAACTGACAGCATCCATCGGAGATGTAACCAAGACCGTACTCAGCAATGTAAACCTTTCGTGGGAAAAGAATGATGTGATCAAGATATGGACTGGTGCTGAATTCACTGATTATACCACTGCAGAAGGAGACGGACGATTCACTGGTGACAAGAAGGCGGCTCTCAATGGAGAGACTTATGTCGGCTTATATCCGTCAGCAACTGTAACTGGCACAAAAGCGACTTTTACCATTCCTCAGGAGCAGACTTTTGCAGTCCGCTCTGCAAACGACCTTCCAATGGTCGCTGTTTGGGATGAAGGTGGCAAATGTATCTTCAATCCGGTATGTTCCATCATCGAAATGCCTTTGTTTGTTGACGAGGGTATTGAACTTTCAAGCATAGCATACGATTTCGCAGGCAATGTAGGTGCTGGCGCATATACATACGACTGGGCTACGGACACATATGGATCAAGTGTAAGCGGAGACATCACATTAACAGGTGAGTTCGCTGCAAATGCTGAAACTCCTACCTATGTATATAACGCAGTTATTCCTGGTGATTATAGCGGAGGCTTCACACTTACCCTTACCGACACTGATAATTGTGCGATGGTTCTCACAGCCACAAAGGGAGGAGAACTTGCCGCAGGTAAGATCCAGCCTCTCGGTGACGTCAGATACAAGCAACTTGCACCGGAATATGTAATTTCTTATGATGACTGGGCGGCAACTGCTACTCTGAAAACGACATTGGAGGGAACAGGTTCCTACAGATATTATCTTTCAAAGGAAGTGAATGGAGAGCCTCTAGATGGCCTTGCTCCTGTGGAGATCACAAATAAGACCGCCGGTAGCACGGTAAAACTTTATGGCTATCTCTGCTCAGAGAACGTAGCAGCAACAGGTGTCAAGGATGGGGACAAACTCTATTTCGTTACAAAATACTATGAGGGTAAGAAAGAGTATAGTCGCAGTGTTGAATATACTTATCATCCTGACCCGCTTGAGGTTGTGTTCTACGATGATGCTTTGAATACAAGCGCGAAGTACACTACCAAACTTGCTGGATGGGGTTCGGATAAAGTCGATAATTGGTCAGAGGATAAGGCATTTGGAGAATATTGTATCAAAGCATCAATGCCAAAGGCCTATGCAGAGTTGAGACTTGACATCTGGGATAATGAACTTAGCACATTGGTAAATCTCCAGCCACAGGCAATGGCACTCTATCATATGGAGTTCTATGTAAAGGCTGACGCGAATATAAAGGGCAACACATATACAGCGATAAGATATGGTGTAGGTTCAACTACAGGAATAATGTCAAATTATCAGAGTGCCTGGCAGAACTTCACTCACTTGCCAGATGAAACCCCTATCCCTGCAAACACCTGGATTAAGGTATCTATTCCAATGAATCAGATTTGGCTTAAGAAAAAGATCACAACAACCAATTACCCAAATGTAGATGTAAATGAATATCAGGGTTATACTGATGTTGGTGGACGCGATGGCTGGTTGTATAGTTATAAAGCTGTTGATAGAATCTATATCAATGCCCAGCAGGATTCTTATGCATCTGATAAGAATCCAACTGTATTCCTTATTGATCACTTCACAATCCGTAAGTCTACATTGTAAACTTTAAATACAAAATATTATGAAAAAAATACCATTATTTTTAGCAGCCGCCCTGATGATCGCATTGGTGGCTTGCGAGCCTGAGACACCTCAGGATGATCAGAAGGATCCTAATGATCAGGAGCAGGTTGATCCGGAACCAGAGCCAGAACCAGAACCAGAGCCAGAACCAGAACCAGAGCCAGAACCAGAGCCTGAGCCTGAGCCAGTGGGACCGACAATGGCAGACTATATTTCGGAAGTTGCCGCTGTCTTTTATGATGATCAGTGGGTTCCAAGTTCTGAAGATATCACAGTGACTGTAACAAGTGCAGGTAAAGTGGACGTTGACTTCGCTTGCACAGAGGATCCTTTTGAGGGCGAGAAGTGTATCAAGTGGGTGATGAACTGCCCGGTGGGTACACCTGCAGACTTCATCAGACTTGCCTTCGATCCGCTCATCGACCTTTCAGGTCTTGAGAAGAAAGGCAACTATGCTGTTGAATTTGCGATCAAGTCCAACTGGTGGATCAATGGTAATGTGTTCAACCTCCAACTTCGCGACAGCGACAAGAATGTTGACGGCAAGCCATATCTCTACCAGCAGAATGTAATTCAGGACTTCGATGAGGATACTCCGAAGTCAGAAGAGTCTCCAGAAGGTACAATCCCTCCAGGAGGATGGCACAGAGTTTCTATTCCATTGAATCAAATCTGGGGTATCAACAATGACCCTGAAGGTGGCCTTACAAAGGATGATTGGACAAAGGATGCCAAGACAACCCGCAGCTCTTCGGGTGACAGATGGCTTCCAGACCTTGCTGGTTTCGGTTCGCTCACATTCCAGAGCAAGGCTCAGGCAAAGAATCCCGATGAGTCTGAACTGATAATCTGGATTGATGAAATCAAGATTTGTGAAGCATCATTCGCTCAGAACAAATAACAGATAGTTATAGAATACGAAATTGTCGTGAAGGCTCTATCTTCACGACAATTTCGTATAAAATTTGCAAATTTGGTGATTATCACTATCTTTGTGAAAGAATATCGAGTCCGCTCGATTGTGGACTGGGGTGTCCCCGGTTGAGAAAGGATTATCTAGTTCGGATAATCCTTTTTTTATACCAATTTCGGAATTATCTTTAAGCCGATTTGCTTTTCGTTTTCTCTATATATATTGTGCTTTATAATGTCATAGGAAAAGTTGACTGCATCAGGATCCAGAATATGTCGTGTTATAGGATATGCAATCAGGTCAGCAATCTGCAGGCAGCAAATGTCAGCCTTCTTGGGCTTGAATTCGAATTTTCCCAAATGTGATCTCAGCCTTTCCGGGCTTATCCAATATGTTCCCCTGGATGTAAGGTTGATGAAGTGTTTGTATAGATTTGCGTCTTCCTTCTTGCCTCTCATTTCCACAATAATGTTCAAATCAATTGGTCGATTGAGAGATTCTATATAAAAGATTGAACGCTCAATCAGAAATGACATTGATTGTGCATAAACATCATTCAATTTACCATACTGTCGGATATATGGTTTCTTCAAGATTGAGCAGCAGATAACCTTATATAAATCTTCCTGTCCAAGAATCTCATTTACCTTATCGTAAAAACGTTTCTTGACTTCAAGGTCAAATAGTATTTCAAATCCGTTCTGGCATTTCCTGATGTCACGTGAGTGAAGTATTATTTTCCGATTGCCCCAAAAGTCCCGTTTTAAATCACATATCTTTTGGTCGAGTAGATTTTTTGCCTGCTCAGATACGATTACTCCACAAAGAGTGAAGATTGGAAACAATTCATCATAATTAGATAAATTCTGGTCCCCACACTCATCAACAAATAAATAATACTTCTCTTTTTCCATACGCCTCTTAAATTGTTCTTGATGCAAACTTACATAAAAACTTTCGTTCTTTCGCTATAAACAATAAATAGGTCGTTAAATTTGCTGCTTACGTTATTTAGGAATAACAGGCACTTGATTGCCTATATGGAAAACCACAAAAATTATGAGCAGAAAATTCTATTTGCTGCTTGTCATTTTTGCGGCTATCTGTGTGAGTGCAGAGGGTCGCAACGGCAAGTCAGACGTATCCTTTTCCTGGGGAGATATAGATGTGAGACGCACGCAATTCTCTTCAGCCCCCGTCAATGAGACAACAAGACATACCATCAAAGGATGGAAGGGTGAGACTATATCAGCCGTCGCAGACATCTGGTCTTCGGACACGTTGAAAAACATTTCCTATGAGTTGTCGCCGTTCAAAGGCAGACGAGGTGTCCTCATACCGACATCTTGTTGCGAGGCCGGTTTCGTGACCTATGTAATGGCTGACGAACTTGGTCTGGAAGGACACGGTTGCGGCTCACGCAAGGATCATTCGAAATTCGATTCATTACTTGTAGCAGATTGCATTGACCAACACCTTGAACAAACAGATATCGTGCCTGGTAAGATACAGCCATTGTGGATGTCTGTAAGAGTTCCAAGGGACGCTAAGTCAGGAACTTATAATTCAGTGTTGACTTTGAAGAAGGACGGGAAATTTTTGAAGAAGATTACCTTGTCGATCGAGGTGGAAGACAATGCACTTCCTGAACCGCACGATTGGAGATTCCACCTTGATCTGTGGCAGAATCCTTTTGCTGTGGCCAGATACGACAGCGTGTCTCTCTGGAGTGATGCTCATCTGGAGGCTATGCGTCCCGTGATGCAACGTCTTGCAGATGCAGGTCAGAAGGTTATAACTGCAAGCATCATCCACAAGCCCTGGAACGGACAGGTATATGATCCTTATATGAGTATGGTGACGTGGATCAGGAAGATCGATGGTACTTGGAAGTATCGTTATGAAGTTTTTGATAAATGGGTCGAGTTTATGATGTCTTTAGGAATTGACAGACAGATCAACTGCTATTCTATGGTTCCTTGGAGGCTGTCATTCCAATATTACGATGAGGCATCCAATACGATGAAAGAAATGAAGACACAACCAGGAGAGAAGGAATATGAAGATCTTTGGGTCGGTATGCTGAAGGATTTTGCTGCACATCTGAAGGAAAAGGGCTGGTTCGATATCACAACCATAGCGATGGACGAAAGGCCGATGGACGTGATGCAGAAGACCATCGCCGTCATACGTAAGGCGGATCCGGACTTCAAACTTTCTCTTGCAGGAAACTGGCATCCTGAAATCGAACGCGAAATCTATGATTATTGCATCGCTTGGGGACAGCGATATCCGGAAGAGACATTGCTGAGACGCAAATCTGAGGGTAAGAAGAGTACGTGGTACACAAGTTGTGCAGATGCAGTTCCGAATAGTTATACGTTTTCTGAACCTGGTGAGTCATATCAGACGATAATGGAAATGATTTCACGTAAAAGTGACGGATTCCTGCGCTGGGCATATAACTGCTGGTCAGAAAAACCTCTTATGGATTCCCGTTATGACAATTATGCTTCAGGAGACTGCTTCCTTGTATATCCGGGAAATCGTTCTTCAGTACGTTTTGAAAGACTTCTCGCTGGAATACAGCAATATGAAAAGATGCAGGTGCTTCACAGACAAGTTCTGGAAGGGAAAAAACTTGTGACCTGCGGTGATTCTTTTACCGAAGGGGATTTCTGGGGATATAAGGATGCGTCCGGTAAAGTTGATATTCACAGCCCTGAGATTTATGATGAGGAATGGGGGTGTTATATGACATATCCATATTGGATTGCCAAGCGAAACGGTATGAATCTCGTAAATATGGCTAAATGTGGTTCCACCCTTGCTTTGCCGGCAGAAAAGAAATTCGAAAGTTTTGTAATGGAAAAACTCCATCTTATTCCAAAGGATGCAGACTATATCCTTTTCAAGTTCGGGATCAACGATTCGTGGCATCTACCTGTCGGGGCGATTGATGATACTACCCCGGACACCTTCTGCGGCGCCTGGAATATTGTCCTGTCCTGGGTGGCTGATAATTGTCCGGATGCAAAAGTAGGAGTGATTGCATCGAATTTCTGCAAGACAAAGGAATGGTCTGATGCAACTGTTATGATGTGTAAGAAATACGGAATACCTTGCCTTAATGAGGAAAGCGAAGATGTTCCTTATTTCTACGAACAGAAATTCAGAACTTGCCCGGATGATATCCGTCAGGCGAAAAACGAAGAATATCGCGTCAGTGAGGGAAACAAGCACCCAAGTATAGCAGCGCATAGATTTGAGAGTCTTATCGTAGAAGAATTCTTAAGACAATTATAATATGAAAAGGATTTTGCTGTTTTCATTTGTGTTAAGTTGCATCGCTGATGTGGTGACTTATGCCCAGTCTCCTGAATTCTATATGGATATGGGTGACGCTCTGATGTTTGAAGGTGTAGAATGCCACATCGAGCAGACATCAGAAGGAGAAATTGACATCTGGAATGTGACAATGACCAATACTTCTCAAGAGGATTTCTGTCCCGTAAAGGCAGGAATCCGATTGGGTATAGATACCTATATGGATAAATATCCGGATTGGTTGGATAAGTATTTCCCTACTTTGCTCTACTGTAATCGAACGCATTTCCACGGCTATCTTCAAACCCCGACAGGAAAGATTCTTGGTATAGTTTCTACCGACCCTGTCGCGTCCTGGAGCGTAGATTACAACCTTGCTTATGAGGAGCCTGCAGGGTATTGGTTCTATGGACATCGGATCAGTTCTGTAAACCTCGATCTGCTGAATGCTCTTCCCCTTCCGGAGCACAATCCTCAGGACAGATGGAAGTTGGAATCGGGTCAGACTATGAAATGGAAAATCATACTAAAGGAGATTGATGATCTTTGTGAGTATGAAAAAAAAATTAATGAAATTTCGGGGGTTCCGATGATAAAGATGAAGCAGACCTCATATACAGTGGGTCAGAAGGCATCTTTTGAGATTTTTGCGGATCGTCCTAAGGTGAGCGTGACGAATGGAAATGGAGACAAAGTAGCGGTAAGGAAAACGAAAAAAGACGACCGATGGATCATTGCATTCAATGTTGATTCTCCCGGACTATATGATATTGAAGTCTGTTCCGGAAAATATATTACAGAAGGTAAGTTGTCTGCTCATCAATCTTGGGAGTGGACTATGCGTCAGGCACGTTCAGAGGCATTGAAGCACAAACAGAGAGCGACGTCTCACGTTGAGAGTTGGTATGGTTATCATTCTGCCTTCCTCGCTGCAAGACACTTCCCGGATCCGGCAACAGATTCCCTCCTGACCGCCCGTTTTGATCATCAGATGAATCTGCTGTATAGCGAAAATCTTTGCGAGCCTTTATACTACGAATGGCGTATCCAGAACACGTCCAGCACGATTGGAATGTATGTGGATAAGTATGAGGCTTATGGAAACGAAGAAGATCTGAAGACAGCCTGCCGTCTTGCTGACTGGCTGATAGGATATGCGCAGTGGCGCGATGATGCGTATAGAAACAAATGGAAGACCATATATACGAGTGTCATATATATAGCCAAAAGCATTCTCGAACTTTACCAGGCGGAAAGCAGGTTGGCGGATAGCTTTGCTGCTTCCGGATATGATGCATCATACTGGAATGCAGCAGCAAGTCGGCATTATACTTCGGCAAAACGTGCGATTGATCAATTGGTGGCATCTCAAGGAGATTTTCATACAGAAGGAGAAATCACATTTGAAGATGGTATGATATCGTGCTCAGCACTTCAGATGGGTATGCTTGCATTGATGCAGACTGACGATCAACATAGGAATCATTATACGGACGCGATGCTCAGGCAACTTGAAAGTCATAATTGCCTGACACAACTACAGATTCCTGATGCAAGGAGGAGAGGTGGTACGATGCGTTATTGGGAGGCGCAGTACGATGTCCATATGATGCCTAATATGTTCAATTCCCCACACGGATGGAGTGCTTGGCGTGCTTATGCGACCTATTATGCATACTTGCTTACCGGAGATGAGAAGTGGCTTCTTGAGACGTGGAATGCGATGGGAGCATTTGCCAATCTGCTCGATTACAAGACAGGGGAATTGCGTTGGGCGTATGTGTTGGATCCATATATCAGGGCTAAACAGATGCACGAACCGGTCTCCGGAATAAATCCTGATTCATTAGATTTTGCTAATCCTCATCCTGATATGTACCCTCACCGTGAGTTTGTGTTTGGAGAAGGATACGTACCGATGGTAAGTTCTTGGCAGACACGCAATTCGCAGGATAATGATGTTCACGAAGTCTTCAAGTGTCTGGGTGAGACATTCCTTACAAATGCATTTATTGTGGAGAGGACATCAGGAGAGATCGTCGGATACAACTGCAATGTGTTGAAGAAAGGAAATTCTTTGAAAGTGACATCAGATGAAGCCCAGATTACCAATCTTCATATAAATTTAAGTCACGAATACGATATTGAATTCAATGATGAAAGAATAGACATCAAAGGTGTCAGATGCGGGTTTGTCAAATCATCGGAAAAAGAAGTCAAGTCACCCGCTCCACAGATGGTAATCTTTGATACTGATATGGGTAATGACATCGATGATGCACTTGCACTTCAGATGTTGTTTAATTATCATAAGAGAGGAGATATCAATCTTGCGGGTATTACCATCAGTAAGTCAAACCCTCTTGCAATCTCGTATGTGGATGGTCTCTGTCGTTATAATGGCTTTGATGATATGCCGTTGGGATATGCTTATGACGGACCGAATCCTGAACCCGGGAATTATCTTATCCCGTCTTTGAAAGCAGAAGTTGACGGTGCTGCTTTACTTCGTCCGGAAAGAAACATCGATTCTGATATCCCGAGGGGAGAGGATCTGTTGAGGTCTTTGCTTGAAAATGCTGAGGACAGGGCAGTTACCCTTGTGGCAGTCGGCCCTCTTACTAATGTCGCACGACTTCTTGAATCAGAAGGAGGCGTAGAATTGGTAGCAAAGAAAGTAGCTCACGTTTATATAATGTCTGGGGATTTCAGAGAAAAGAAGAGCAAAGATCCGGAGTGGAATATTCTGCAGGATATCCAGGCTTCTGCTGTTGTATATTCCAAATGTCCTGTGCCGCTTACAGTCAGCGGATCAGAGGTGGGAAGCAGTATTCGTTACCCGGCTGAAAGTATATTGAATGACTTTGGAGACCCGTCAAGGAATCCTCTATGTGTGTCATACTCGCATTTCTTGAAAATGCCATACGATAGACCGACCTGGGATCTCGTGACCGTTTTGGAGGCAGTGGAACCGTCATACAAGTTGTTCGGTTCTTCTCCTAAAGGATGGATAACTATGGATGAGAAAGGTTTCACAACTTTCTCAGAAGATACGTGTGGACTTCACGATTATATGACCGTACATCCAGATAACAGACCACAGATCGTACAAAAGTTAATTGACAGAGTAACAAAATAACGATATGAATAAGAAACTTGTTTTAATGACCATATTGACTGTCTTATCATTCAATATAGGAGCCAAGACTTACAAACTATCTTCACCGGATGGCAAGAATATGATTTCGGTAAACTACGACGCGTCAGGTCTGACATATTCCCTTACCTATGAAGGAGAGCAGCAGTTTGTTTCAACTCCAGTGAGTATGACCACAAACGATAAGGTATGGGGGCGACCTGGAGACCGTATATGTAAAGTAACACGTTCCTCTGTTGATGCTCCTGTTGTATTTCCTGTTCCGAGAAAGTATAAGGAGTCTGTGGAAAAATACAACTCAATGAAACTTGTATTCAGAGAGTATGACGTAGAGTTCAGAGCCTATAATGATGGCATCGCCTATCGTTTTATCGGAAAGGTTGACCAGCCGGGTAAGATCATATCGGAAACTTCCGGTTATAGATTTGGCCGGGACTATGAAGCATACGTGCTTCTGACAAAGGATCTTCAGTGCTGGTATGAAGAAGATTACACAGTCGCAAAGTTAAGTGAACTTCCCGCTGACCGATTGTCGCTTACCCCTCTGATGGTCACAACTGCCAATGCACGTATCCTTCTGTCTGAGTCTGATTTACAGAACTATTCAGGCTCCTATCTCAAGACTGCAGAAGGCGGATTCGATCTGGTTCTGTCTGCTTATCCAGCAGCACAGGAATTACGTGAAGGAGGTAGCAAGAGACTTGTCACCTCTCGCGAGGACTACATCGTGGAGTGCGATCTGGACAGGACTTTTCCTTGGAGAGTGACGGGAGTGTTCCCCCTTGGAAATGATGCGTCAATCCTTGACAGCGAACTCATTTATCTCCTTGGTGAGAGAACTTCTGAGGATTTCGGTTGGGTCAAACCGGGTAAGCTGCTATGGGACTGGTGGAATTGCAATAATATCGTAGGGGTGGATTTCAAAGCCGGAATCAATACTGATACATATATATATATGATTGATTATGCTGGTGCTCACGGCTTTGAATATGTACTTTTCGATGAGGGATGGTCTGGAAAGAATGATCTTTTAAGTCTTAATCCAAATGTTGATATGCCATATCTGTGCAAGTATGCATCTGAAAAAGGTGTCGGGGTCTGCTTATGGTCGAATTGGGTCACTATGGATCGTCAACTGACCGACGCTCTTGATCTGATGGCTTCTTGGGGGGTCAAAGGTATAAAGGTGGATTTTATGGAAAGGAATGATGCAGAGATGGTAAATTTTTACGAGAGAGTGGCAAGAGAAGCAGCGGCAAGGCAGATGTTAGTTAACTTCCACAGTTCGTATCCTGCTGACGGACTTCACGCTAAATATCCTAATGTGATGACACGTGAGGGTGTCGTAGGACTGGAATATAACAAGTGGAGCGAGAGAGCAACCCCGAAGCATCAGTTGATTATTCCTTATCTCCGTCAATGGGCAAGCGGTATGGACTTCACGCCTGGTTCAATGGTAAACACACAGAAGAAATTTTTCAGAGTCCGTCACGATGATCCTATGAGTATCGGAACTCGCTGTCATCATATTGCAATGTATGTTGTATATGAAAGCCCGCTTCAGATGCTTTCTGATAGTCCTTCTAAATATGATATGAGCCCGGAATTGCTTCCATTCCTTGAATCTGTGCCTACTGTATGGGATGAGACCATCCCACTTTGGGGTACGATTGGAGAGAACATTGCAGTAGCAAGACGTAATGGTAATGTTTATTACATAGGTGCAATGAGTGCAGGAGAAGAGTCTGAGAAGGATATCAGTCTTTCGTTTCTTCCTGCTGGCGAATGGAAAATGACCATTTGGAAAGATGGAATCAACGCAGGCAAGAATGCAGTTGACTATAAAAAGACAGAGATGACAGTAACTTCCGAAACTGTCATCCCTATATGGTTCGCTCCAAACGGAGGCTGTGTCGCTATAGTTGAAAGACTTTAAGAAAAGTTTTTCATATATGCCATAAGAATTGCTACAATTTCGACTGGCAGATAGTCGCTCAAGTACTTTCTTAGTAACTTGAGCGATTGTTGTATTCTGTAATCAATAGTCTTGACTGAGACGTTGTTCTGTTCAGCAATCTCCTTATAACTCATACCCTGAAATCTGTGCATTATGAAGGCATTTCTGTAAGATTCGGGAAGAGCCTGAATGCCTTCCTGAATCTTATTCTTTAACTCCATCACTTGATATTGGTCAGGATCTTCCATAGATTTTTCCATAAGGGAAGAGAAATACCACGCGGCAGCCCTATCTGCAACACCTTTTCTGGTAAGAATATTCAGTGACTTGTTCCTGACCATAGTGAAAAGATATTGGCTGAGAGTAGTGGTTATGTTAAGGCTTGTGCGTTTCTCCCAAAGCCATACCATACACTCCTCGACGACATCTTCCACATCCTCCATATCCACAAACCGATGAGCATATACACAAAGCATTGGATAGTATTTCTTGAAAATACACTCAAATGCCTTATAGTTTCCATCCTGCATAGATGAAAGCAAGAGTTTTTCGTCAGTATGTGTATAAGTACTCACAGACACTCGCATTTTAGAAAAAATTCAACTTCCAATAAACTATCGGGCAAAAGTCAAAGTTAAACATTTTTCTACAATTTTCCAATTTTCAAGTTGCACTGCCAAGACCATCAATAATCTTCTGGAGGCGGCACGGAGCCCTCATCTGTCAGATGTCTAAGGACGGATATATAATCCTCTGATGACGAGTCTGTTGCAGAACCAAACCGGAGAGTGACATCCTCCAGAGAGTACTTCCCCGCCTTTTCTTCATTTATGAAAGCAATCAGTCTGGCAGCCGTATCACCGGAAGCGGCAGACTTTCTTTTTGCAGAGCGGCAGACATCGCAGGTTCCGCAGTCAGCACTATCTTTCTGTCCGAAATATTCAAGCAGATATGAACTTCTGCAGGCATCTTCTTCACTGATATAATCAATCATCTTCTGCATCCTCTCAAGACTCGAATTCTTCAGGAGAGCATATCGTTCAGGATCGAGATTGACATTCTTTGGACGCAGCCTCTCGTGATGGAGGTAAAGAACCGTTGCGTGGTCGTTCGGAATATAACGGATTATATG
Organism: Candidatus Cryptobacteroides sp.; assembly: GCA_045635205.1. Lineage (GTDB taxonomy): Bacteria > Bacteroidota > Bacteroidia > Bacteroidales > UBA932 > Cryptobacteroides. Next base: position 20,797 of record JAZRBS010000065.1, read on the forward strand.
CTCCAACGAAAGTTTGTACAGAAGTTGGCGAAGCATCGGCACGGTCACACCTATGCGTGAAGCAACATAATCCTCGTCTATAGGTACAGGATATGAGAAAAGACCGGTATATCTGCGCATAAGGACTTCGAGCAATCCGGCCATCGCAGGATCCGGCAACTCAATCTCATACAAGTCGTTGCGTTCAACTCTGACCTGCACCTTCGTCGATATGTCCACATCTTCCGACAAAGTCCAATGGCCGGTCCTTTCAATATAGACCATCGCATAATATGCAGACTGCCTCTGAAGTCCGAAATGACGGCAGAATCCGTCAAGGTCAAACTTCAACTGTCTGCCGGCACCTGCATCATACGGGATTTCATAGAATATATGCACCTTGTGATATATATCCTCAATATATTCTAAAGATGGGAACGATACAGAAGCGATCTGACGCAGACGTTTGGTATCAGTAGCATTCCAGAGGAGTACTGCAAAACTTCTCTTTCCATCGCGTCCTCCCCTTCCGGCTTCCTGGAAATATGCCTCCGGACTGTCCGGGACATCGAAGTGTACTACGAATCTGACATCCGGCTTGTCGATGCCCATACCGAAAGCATTAGTGCACACCATCACTCTGATCCTGTCATTCTTCCACTGCTCCTGTCTGTCAGACCTCGAATCCGGCCCCAGACCTGCGTGATAGAATGATGCCGGGATACCGTTTGCATTAAGGAAGGCTGAGAGTTCCTCAGTCTTCTTCCTGCTGCGCACATATATTATTCCTGTACCCTGGACATTTGTACAGATGCTCAGGAGTTGTCCGAGTTTATCATCGCATCTGCGCACGATATATGAAAGATTCGGCCTTTCGAATCCGCTCTTTATCAAACACTTATCCTCGAAGCGCAATTTATCCATTATATCATCGGCGACATCGGGAGTTGCAGTAGCAGTCAACGCGATGACCGGCGCATCTACCAGATCACGGATCACCCCTATCTGAAGATAGTCCGGGCGAAAATCGTATCCCCATTGAGATATGCAATGTGCTTCATCAACGACAATGAAACTCACATTCATTTCCTTGACATAATTCCTGAAAAGAGGAGTTCCGAGCCTTTCCGGTGATAGATAAAGAAACTTGAAGTCGCCGTACGCAGCATTATTGAACGCGAGTTCCACCTCCCGTCTCCCCATTCCGGCATTTACGCACAATGCCTTGATGCCGCGATCGTTGAGATTCTGCACCTGATCCTTCATCAGAGCAATGAGAGGGGTGACTACGATTGCAATACCCTCACGCATCAACGCCGGCACCTGGAAACATACTGATTTTCCACCACCGGTCGGGAGAATGGCAAGCACATCCCTTCCGTCCAAAGCAGCATTGACTATCTCCTCCTGCTTCGGTCGGAACGAGTCATAGCCCCAATATTCTTTGAGTATATCCGACGGTGCCATATTGTCATTTCCTCGCATTACATATTCTCTGGTACGCCATATTGTCAGCATTACTGAACAAGGCATATAATATGCAGCAAATGTAGCGAAAATATTCACGGCAATGTTTGACGAATGCTAAAAAAATTATATTTTTGCAGGGATATACGGAATTTAGTTAAAACCTTAAATATTTTATAAGAAATTATGAGCAAAATTGATTTGACCAAGTACGGTATTACCGACGTGAAGGAAATTCTTCACAACCCGTCTTATGAGGTTCTCTTCGCTGAGGAGACAGATCCAAGCCTCGAGGGATACGAGAAAGGCCAGTTGACAGAACTTGATACCATCAATGTGATGACTGGTATCTACACAGGACGTTCTCCTAAGGACAAGTTCTTCGTAATGAACGAGGCAAGCAAGGACACTGTATGGTGGACTTCAGAGGAGTATAAGAATGACAACAAGCCTTGCTCTGAGGAAGCGTGGGCTGATCTCCGCGCAAAGGCTATCAAGCAGCTCAACACAGCAAAGAAACTTTATGTAGTTGACACATTCTGCGGTACAAACGAGGCTACACGTCTTAAGGTTCGTTTCATTATGGAAGTTGCTTGGCAGGCACACTTCGTAAAGAATATGTTCATCCGCCCTACAGAGGAGGAACTCGCAAACTACGGCGAGCCTGATTTCGTATCTTTCAACGCTGCAAAGGCAAAGGTTGACAACTACAAGGAACTCGGACTCAACTCTGAGACTGCAACTGTATTCAACCTCAAGAGCAACGAGCAGGTTATCCTCAACACTTGGTACGGTGGTGAGATGAAGAAGGGTATCTTCTCTCTTATGAACTACTACAACCCGCTCAAGGGTATCGCTTCAATGCACTGTTCTGCAAACACAAATATGGAAGGAACAAGCACAGCGATCTTCTTCGGTCTTTCAGGTACAGGTAAGACTACCCTTTCAACAGACCCTAAGCGTCTGCTCATCGGTGACGACGAGCACGGCTGGGATGACGAGGGAGTATTCAACTGCGAAGGCGGTTGCTATGCAAAGGTTATCAACCTCGACCCAGAGTCTGAGCCAGATATCTACAATGCAATCAAGAGAAACGCTCTCCTCGAGAACGTTACAGTTGATGCAAACGGTAAGATCGACTTCGCTGACAAGAGCGTGACTGAGAACACTCGCGTATCTTACCCTATCAACCACATCAACAACATCGCAGTTCCTTCAAAGGGTCCTCACGCTCAGCAGGTTATCTTCCTTTCTGCTGACGCATTCGGAGTTCTCCCTCCAGTATCCATCCTCACTCCTGAGCAGACTCAGTACTACTTCCTTTCAGGATTTACTGCAAAACTCGCAGGTACAGAGCGTGGTATCACTGAGCCTACTCCAACATTCTCTGCTTGCTTCGGTGCAGCATTCCTTTCACTTCACCCAACAAAGTATGGTGAGGAACTCGTAAAGAGAATGGAGAAGGTAGGTGCAAAGGCATATCTCGTGAACACAGGATGGAACGGAACCGGCAAGCGTATCTCTATCAAGGATACAAGAGGAATCATCGACGCTATCCTCGACGGTTCTATCGACAAGGCTCCTACTAAGCAGATCCCTTACTTCAACTTCACAGTTCCTACCGAACTCCCTGGCGTTGACCCAGCTATCCTCGACCCACGCGACACTTATGAGTGCGCTTGCCAGTGGGAGGAGAAGGCTAAGGATCTCGCAGCTCGTTTCATCAAGAACTTCAATAAGTTCACTGGTAACGACCTCGGCAAGGCTCTCGTAGCAGCTGGTCCAAAGCTCTAATCTGAACAGATACTGATTACAATAAAGGCAGTCACCTTACGGTGGCTGCCTTGACTTTTTTATAAGTTACAGCTTAACGATATTCGTATTCTACTTCCATCACTTTCGAAGGAGTCCTTTCAGGACCGTTATAGTGCACCCGCCTTATGAGGTTACCCTTATAATCATAAGTTTCTTCTATCAGTTCTTCCAGAACACCTCCGACATGAACTGTGATCATCTGCATGAGTCCCGACTCATCATCATAGACATAACGTACTATTTCGTCGTGTTCATTGGCATATTCGAGGAGCCTTCCGTTTTTGTCTCGCTTGTAATGATTCTCATATGATCTGAAGAATTCTGATCCACTGAACCGCTCTATGAGACAATACCCGTTCTGATCATATTCATATACAGTTGTCATTACCTCATCAAAAGTCTGAGATTCAGGCTCGACTGATTCAGATTCCACGGAATATCTGTCCTGTGGTACTGCATATCCTTTTTTCCTATGAACGGTCTCCACTTTATTACCCTTGGAATCATATTTATGAGTTATCAAACGACTAATTCTCCCATCCAAATAAGTAGCATCTTCTACAAGCCGGGACATACCATCATACTTCATGCACCGTCTTTCAAACAACTCCCCTTCTTTGAGATATGTGGACTGTTCAGACAAAAGTCCTTCAGAATCATAACTCATGATTACCTTTTCGTACAGACGATCATCTACAATCCTTGAGCTTGACAATGTCCTGCCTTCAGCGTCATATTCATACAGAGTGACTTGCGGATCCTCATCTTGATAAGTATGTTCGTTTGATACCACATCATTCTTATCATTGAAGGTATAGATTCCCTGATGGGTCACGTCATTCAGAGCTATCTCATCGTAACGGCCCTCAACAAAAAAGTATTTCTTAACTATAACCTTGCTGACATTACCGGTGAAATTGAAATCCTCATACCAGTTCTGGCATTTCGACTGTGCATACCCTGCAATCACCGGAAGGCAGAGCGCTAATGCAGATAAAATTGTTTTCATGACTGTTAGTATTAAAGTTGTGAAACCTGGTCGATTGTGTGGAGCATGAGCATATAGGCTTCATGCACTTCTTCGAGGACTGAATATTCGTATACGGAGTGGATTGCATGCTGTCCCGAGAATACAGGAAGACCACCATTGAGGCCCTTGGCTGCCATCATAGAAGCGGTTGTACCACCACGATTGGCTCTGAGGTCAAGTTCCTTACCTATCTTTTCTGCAGCTGCAGTCAGCACATTCACGCACTGCGGATGCATCGAATATGCGACATTTTCATATACGATAAAGTCGTTGCACACCTCGATACCGACATTCGGATGATCGCGTCTTACGTTCAGGAAAGCCTGATTGACAATGGCGTCATACTTTTCTCCGTCAGCCTTGTCAAAATAACGTATACGGAGTCTTACCGCCCAGTCAACTCCTGACTGCTGGAATCCATAAGCCTGCATATATCCCTGGGTATCTTCCGAATGCTCCGGTCTGCAATCTATAGGAATTGCGGTAATGAATTCCGCTGCCGCAGCCAGTGCATCACCGAACCCCATGGCCTTGGCCTCACCAGGATGCGCATCCTTGCCGATGAAACGGACGAACATTTCTCTTGCAGTGAAATTCGAGATGCCTACCTCAGAAGCACCCTCACCGTCTATATCATAATATATGTCAGGGTTGAAGTATGCAGTATCTATCTTCTCGGCGGCCTTTCCTATATCTTCGTTAGGGCACCATACGAACTGCACCTCTCCATGCTTCATGTCTGACTTCATCAATGTCTCCAGGACAGACATGGCCACTGTACAGCCGTTCTTGCAGTCACCTCCAAGAAGAGTGGTTCCGTCAGTATGGATCAGGGTCTTGCCGACAAGTTGCTTAAGGTCACGGCCCTGCAGCGAATCCGGACTGAGTATGCGGTTCTCGTTAAGGATGATGTCGCCACCCTCATATTTCAAGACTGTCGGCTTTATTCCCTGATAAGGAGCCTCCTGCGTATAGTCCAGGTGACAGCTGATCCCCATTGACGGAACGTCATTCTTGATGTTTGACGGAACAGTTACATACACATAATTATCCGGGCATACATACACTTCCGCACCCAGGGCACGCGCGTCAGAGGCCAGCATCTCCGCCATCCTGGTCTGGCCTTCCGTCATGGTCCACTGATTTTTTACATTGTCATACAATGACCAGCTTTCCACAGAGATGTACTTCAACAGACGATCAAGCATCTTATCATGAGAGACAGCATGTCTGGCGATCTGCCTTTCGTTAAAAGACTTCTGAGCGTGGAGGTTCTGTGGTAAAAAGCCCATATAGAAGCATAATAAAACTAAAAGGAACGATACTCTTTTCATAATGATAAACGATTAAGTGAAACAATGATTTTCTCGAACAGCAGCAAAGATATAGTGAGAAATCATCGTTTCGACAAGAGCACCAGGATTGTAAATTTTACCATTGAAAACAGGTCGGATGTAAAATTTACATCCGACCTAACTCTCAACATTTCAATAACTTAAGAAAATTACTCCAAACGGAGTACAGAATCGCAATAATCTATGATCTTTTCGCGGTGGGTTATGAAGATCATCGTATGGTCCGGAAGCTGACTGCAAAGGCGTTCCATAAGAACGGACTCCGTCTCAGCATCGAGGGCAGAACTGAATTCATCAAGAAGCAGGATACTGCCAGGTCTGAGAAGCGCACGGGCTATGGCGATGCGTTGCGCCTGGCCTTCGGACAGGCCGCCTCCAGCCTCAAAGCAATGCGCATCAAGTCCTGCCGGGAGTTCAAGGACAAAGTCAGCTGCAGCTGTGTGCAGAGCTTCACGAAGTTGCTCCTCCGTAGCTTCAGGATTTCCCATCAGCAGATTGTCGCGTACGGTGCCGCTGAAAAGGCTGTTGCCCTGAGGCACATAAACAAGATTGCACCTGGTCGCTGGCGATACAGGCAGATCAACAGAAGAATAGACCACTATATTTCCTGACTGAGGCGTCAGCAGGGACATGAGCAGACGAATCATCGTGCTCTTGCCCACACCTGTCGGGCCGACTATGGCAGTACGCGAGCCCGGCTTGAAATCATGACAGAATGCATCAAGGACCGGTTTTGAAGAATCCGGATAAGAGAAGCAGACATTGTCAAAGCGGACACCAGCAGTGCCGGCAAGCATCTGCGGTTCAACCTCCTCCTCACGAGGGAGTGCCTCAAGTTCCATGATCCTGTCGATAGATGCTGTCGCATGAATGACAGAAGGTATCTGCGAGCTGAGGTCCACCAGAGGACGCTGTATCTGTCCGACAAGCTGGAGGAAGGCAGTCATCATGCCGTATGTAACCGTGCCTTTACTGATTCCGAACACTGCCCATAGAAATGCCACAGTATGGGCAGCCTGAAATGCAAGAGAGATGATCATGCGGGAGAGAATGCTGAATCTGGCCCTTCTGAGCTCGTTTCCGTATAGTCCCCCTTGTAATTCTCCCAGAGATGACGCGCTTGCATCTGTATATTCCATGGATTGCAGCAGAGTGACATGCTGCACACTCTCCTGCAGATGGGACTGTACCTTTGCATCGCTTTCCCTAATGTCATGAGTCAGATTCCTGACACGCCTGGTGACATATTTTCCTGCCAGCACACCTATCGGGGCTATGACCACCACAATCAGTCCAAGGCGAGGCTCCAGTATCATCAGAAATACGAACGCAGCACCAAACTGAAGGAGAGTACCGAATATGTTAGGAAGGGATGCTGAGCAGACATTGGACACCACACGCACATCCTCCTGCAGTCTGTTAAGGACATCACCGGTGTGACGACGGCTTCCCCCGTCACTATGGACGCGCAGCAGGATATCGAACAGCCTGCGGCGGAGGCGGTTCTTAAGACTGATCTCCGTCTTGATCTGAAGATAGCTCCTCAGAGCGTTCAAGCCGATGCGCAGCAGGACGATCGCAGCCATCAGAGTACCGAATATCCACAGATCTTCAGTCTGACGACCTGCAAGGACGGAAACAGCTGCGTCGACCAGACGCTTACTGACATAGACGAAGCCTACCGCACATGCGGCCAGCATGACATGACACAGCATCATGACCGACAGGGCACCGCGTTGAGGACGCGCCATTCCATTTATCCAGCGCAAGTATTTCATATACGTTCAGTCTTGACAGTCGAATTACAAAGAATCGCCGCATCCCGGTCAGGCAGACATTCCAGATGCCAGCAAGGGACTCTTCCGATAACCTTCTCGACGGTTGAATGAAGTGCAGACACGGATCTTCCATCCCACCTCATGCATGAGCAGGCAGGCATCAATGAGGCAAAGGACTGCAGCGGAGCATTGCGTTCTATCCTGTTGTATGGAGCTTGAGAAAGGCGGACAACAGCTTTGAGCGGCATGCGTTCATTCCTGTAGCACGGAGTCTTTCCGCTCCATGGACTGCCATAGACATATGCTTCTCCATCGATAAAGCGGATTATCGGATTGTCATCGTTGAGGAGATATGTATCCTCAATATTATTCAGCCAGAGACGGCTGTGCGTGCTCTTTCCGGTCCCGCTTCGTCCCAAAAACATGTAGCCGCCACCAGCATGAGCAATAACTGATGCATGCACAAGCAAGGTGTCATATGGGGAGGTGCAGAAGGTGTATAGTAGCATCATGGCATTGCTGATCGCAAATTCCGCCAGATGAGCGGCGCCCGCTTCAGCTACATATATCACATTGGATTTCAAATCATCAGAAGTGTAAAGCAGGCAGTCAGGACGAACCTTGGTGTATGAAAAGCCGAAACTGTACCGGTTTTCCCCATTCTCGAATATCCAGAAATAAGGCGCCTCATCATTAAGACATTCCAGCATCTTGCCTGTAGCCATCCCTTCAAGAGACGGAACGATCCTGAGTTCCAGGGAAAACAAAGAATCCCCATCACCCTGCCAGGCAAACGGCTCATATGGCCTGAGGTAATTCTCGGAAGAAAACCCATCAGGCAGAATCACTGAAAAGGTGTGCCCGGCAACAGTATACCTATATATATTATTCATCCTATCTTTCATAAATCTTTCAAAGATAGGCATTTTTATCCGTATACTGTCAAATTTTGCTTATCTTTGGGTGCTATGGGTATTCTTGTCAAAGATCAGAGGGTAATAATGGAAGAAATCAGCAGACTGATTTCCGAAGGAAATACCGTATCCATCACTGCCAAAGGCTACAGCATGAACCCTTTCATCATGCACTTGCGCGACCAGATCACGCTCGGGCCATGGAAGGATGAACAGATCACAAAGGGTGCAGTAGTCTTGGCAAAGGACATCAAAGGCCGCTTCATAGTACACAGAATAATCAGAAGAGATGGCGACGCCATCATTCTCATGGGCGACGGGAACATAGGTATTACAGAGACTGCCATGGCACAGGATGTAATAGGCCTCATGTACAGCGTCACGAAAAAAGGGCGCACATACTCAGTCAAAAGCCTGAGATGGCGCCTCTATTCATGGTTATGGAAAATTCTCACCCCTGTCCGCCGCTATCCTCTTGCTCTATGGCGCAGGACTCACCGTCAGCAGCCGCTTCGATAGCCTTCTGTTCCTCAAGACGCTTCCTGTATGCGTCCATACGTTTCTTCCATGCCACCTGTCTCGCACGCTGCTCTCTGGCCTTGCGGGCCTGAAGCTCCTCCATCTTCTTTTCCAGATAATTGTCTGCCATTTTTACTGTCTGTTGTTATATGCCTCAAGAGCCTTCTCCAAAACGAGAATCGCCCTCCGAAGGTCATCCTTCTTAAGGACATAGGCTATGCGGACCTCATCGCGTCCAAGTCCCGGGGTAGAATAGAATCCGCTTGCAGGAGCCATCATTATGGTCTCGCCTTCATAGTCGAATTCTGCCAGACACCACTCGCAGAATTTCTCAGCATCATCCACTGGAAGACGTGCCACCGTATAGAACGCACCCATAGGTATAGGAGAATACACACCCGGAATCCTGTTAAGACCGTCTACAAGACATTTTCTTCTCTCCACATATTCCTCATAGACATCAGACGAATATTCCTCGGTGCCGTCAATAGAAGCCTCCGCCACGATCTGTCCCACGAGAGGCGGGCTGAGACGTGCCTGGCAGAACTTCATCACTGCATCGCGAACAGCCTTGTTCTTGGTGACAAGGGCACCTATCCTGATGCCGCACTCGGAATAGCGCTTCGACACAGAATCTATCAGGACTACATTCTGCTCTATACCCTCCAGATGGCAGGCTGAGATATATGGCGATCCTGTGTAGATGAACTCTCTGTACACCTCATCCGAAAAGAGGTAGAGGTCATATTTCTTCACCAGGTCGCGTATCCTGTTCATCTCCGCACGTGTGTAGAGATATCCTGTCGGATTGTTAGGATTGCAGATAAGGATGGCCTTGGTGCGGTCCGTTATGAGTTCTTCAAACTTCTCCACAGGAGGCAGCGCAAATCCCGTCTCTATAGTCGATGTCACGGTCTTGATCACAGCTCCGGCAGATACGGCAAAAGCCATGTAGTTTGCATACGCCGGCTCCGGAACAATAATCTCATCTCCCGGATTCAGACATGCGAGGAATGCAAACAGCACAGCCTCGGAGCCACCGCTTGTAACGATGACATCGTCCGGATTGAGAATGATATTATACCTGGAATAATAGTCCACCAGCTTTTCCCTCAGGCTGAGGAATCCCTGGCTAGGGCTATACTCCAGAACCTGTCTTCCCACGTTCTGCAAAGCATCAAGGGCTTTCTGCGGAGTAGGAAGATCCGGCTGACCGATATTAAGATGATACACTTTCACTCCCCTTGCCTTCGCATCATTGGCAAGAGGAGTGAGTTTACGGATTGGTGACGAGGGCATTTCCTCGCCTCTGTGAGAAATCTTTGGCATTTAACTAATCTTTATTTGGCGTGTCCCAGACCTTGGTAGCGGTACACTTCACATTCTGTTCCATACCTCCGCATGAAAGAACGAAGTCGCCCTCCTCAAGAGTCCATTTGCCATAGTAGTTCACGAATGCAAGGTCATCTGCAGGCAATGTGAACTGCACTGTCTGAGTCTGTCCAGGAGCGAGATCCACCTTCTCGAACGCACGCAGACGGCGTACATCAGGGGTAGAGCTTGCATAGACATCGCTTGAGAAAAGCATCACGCTTTCCTTTCCTGCAACATCTCCGGTGTTGGTAACATCTATGCTCACTGTGAGGACATCTCCGCTCTTGAACTCGTCAGCTGAGACAGTCATGTTCGAATAAGCGAACCTGGTGTAGCTGAGACCGTGTCCGAACGGCCACTGCACATCCATGACAGCATTGTAGTTGTACACGCCGGCCATAGTTCCCTGGTTTTCTGCAGGCTTGTAGTCGTATACGGCAAACTTGTTTGTATATTTAGGATATGTGAAAGGCAGCTTTGCACTGAAGTTCTCCTCGCCGATAAGAAGCGAAGCAAGCGCATCACCACCATGATTTCCAGGAAGAAGCACATCGACAACAGCGGAAGCGAGAGGCTCGATGTCGCTGATGATGCGAGGACGTCCCTCATTGAGAACGAGAACGATCGGCTTCCCTGTAGCAGCAAGGGCCTTCACAAGAGCCTTCTGGTTTGCAGAAAGGTTCATGTCCACATCATTACCCGGAGTCTCGCAATATGTATTCTCACCGACGCATGCAATCACAACATCAGCATTGCGCGCAGCTGCCACAGCCTTGTCGATGCCTGTTGCCTCGTCAAACTGCCAGTCTGTGCCATCGAGATGATATTCCACTGCAGGGACATAAGTCACGTTGTCGAACTTCTGGTCGAGAGCTTCGTAGATCGTATTGTATTTTTCAGTGAATTCAGGCTTTGAAGCACCTTCACCCTGCCATGTGTAGGACCAGCCTCCGTTGAGTGTGCGCATAGAGTTTGCGTTTGGTCCTGTCACGAGGATGCGTGCATTCTTGTTGAGCGGAAGGATTCCGTCGTTCTTGAGAAGGACTTCTGACTCGAGGGCAGCCTCATATGCAAGCTTTGCATGAGCCTCACCGCCGAACTCAGGATAGTCTGCAAAGAATGTGTTCGGAGTGTCCATGAGACCGAGACGAAGCTTCAGGCGGAGTACTCTGCGCACTGCATCGTCAACACGTTCCATAGGCACCTCGCCTTCATTGACAAGTTCCATCAGGTCGATTGCAAACTCACAGTCATATGGAACCATTGCCATATCGATACCGGCATTGATGGCAAGCTTCACAGCTTCCTTTCTTGAAGAAGCCACACGCTCACGGTTGTAAAGGTTGTCGATGTCAGCCCAGTCTGTAACGATCATACCGTCCCAGTTCAGGTCTTCCTTCACCCACTG
>JAZRBS010000066.1:0-8832 GCA_045635205.1 Candidatus Cryptobacteroides sp.
TGTTTCTGTAAGAGTAAAGGATGCATCTGCCATAACAATGGCAGGTGCAGTCCTTAAGGTTACAGGTATGAATACCAAGGTCAAAATCTCCTATGAAACATTGGAATATGGTAAGTCATACACTTTGAACGTGCCATCTGAGTCTCTGGCATCGCAGGTGGATAATACTCCGATAAAGGCGTTCAGTCTTACATTTACTACTATGACGGATCCTGATGGGGGAGATGGACCTTCTGATGATAATCCTCCGTTTATTCCAGGTAATCCTGGTGAGTATGCACCGGAACTTGTGACGGAAAATCCGATAGTAAATGCAAAGAGACTGTATGATTACATGCTCTCCATCTATGGGAAGAAGACGTTGTCTTCTGCGATAGCTAAGGTTGACTGGAATACATCTGAGGCCGACTGGATAAGGAAGTGGACTGGAAAATCTCCGGCAATCCATACTTTTGATTATATACACCTGGAAAGTTCTCCATGCAACTGGATAGGTTATTCCAAGACAGATGTTGGCGAGAACTGGTTTAATGGGGGTGGCATAATCGGAGCTTGCTGGCATTGGAATGTACCGGCATACGATGGAGCATCAAGAGATTCTTATACTTGTACTGCAAATCTGACTGACTTCAAGGTTTCCAATATATTCAAGGAAGGTACATGGGAATACCGTACAGCCCAAGCAGATCTTGAAGAAATGGTCGGCTATCTGAAACTGCTTCAGGATAAGGGTATACCGGTTATATGGCGCCCTCTGCACGAAGCTGCAGGAAATACATATACCCAGTATGCTTCTGGAGCATGGTTCTGGTGGGGTGAGGAAGGTGCAGAGCAATATAAGAAACTTTGGAGGTATATGTTTGATTACTTCAAGGAAAAAGGCTTGAGGAATCTCATCTGGGTATGGACCACTCAGACAACTTCACAGAATGACTCTGACTATGCTTTCTATCCTGGAGATGACTATGTGGATATAGTTGGAAAAGACATGTATAACATCGGTCAGTCATCTGAAATGGTCTCATGTTTCAATACTGTTGCCTCGATGGTGCCTCATAAGATGGTCGCGCTGTCTGAACATGGAAATGTTCCGAACATGTCTTCACAATGGAATGCCGGGGCAAAATGGCTTTTCTTCATGCCGTGGTATGACTATGACAATGACGGTACGTCCGGATATCAGCACGATCACGCAACCATCAGTTGGTGGAACTCTTCTTTATCATCATCTTCAGTGATTACGAGGGATGAACTTCCAGACAATCTTTATGAATAATTGATCAATATCATGAAAATAAAAAGAGTAGATACAGGGTATACTGATTATATCAGTCCTGAAACAGAATGCATTACTGTTGATGCAGAAGGTGTTTTATGTTCTTCAACAAAAGACCTTCTTTATGATGAAGAGTGGGGTGAACTTTTTAACTCGTAGTGAAATGAAAAGGGAAGTATTATTTTGTATGATTGCCATGTTGGTGGCAAATGCATGCGTAAAGGAGTCTGGAGAGTCCGTCTCAGATATGCAGAATTCAGAAAACATAACATTCAGCACGACTTGTATGCATACTAAAACTGTATTGAAAGACAATACCAAGATATATTGGTGCGACGGAGATAGGATTGCTGTAAAAGGTGAGATTTCTCCATTCCAATGTGTGTTGGCGGAACCTTCGCAGCAGGCAGATTTCAATGGTGATGTTGAAACGGCTGATGAATATTATGCTGTTTATCCTTTTGAGGCGTTGATTTCATGGGATGGCACCATCGCTTCCATGAATCTTCCGTCAATACAGAAGGCCGCCAAGGACTCGTTCGCTGACGGGTTGCATATTACTGCAGCAAAGACGACATCCCAGGAGAAGTCTTTTACGTTTGATAATATTCTTGGATATGTGAGATTCACAATCGGCCCGTCTTCCGGTTTAATAAAGTCGGTAGAAGTCAAGGCAGTTGGCGGAGAACCTTTGGCAGGATCCTTTTCGGTGGATTGCGCAGCTGAGGTGCCGGAAGTGACTGTGGCTGAAGGCGTTTCTATTGTTACCCTTTCTTCTGAAACAGCATTGGAAGAGGGTGATTATTATATTGCTCTTTTACCGGGAGTTTACTCTCAAGGCCTTCAGTTTACCTTTACCAATACGGACGATGCCACTGCATCAGTCGCTTATGAAAAGTCGTTGACATTGCATCCGGGACATATTAATCCTATAGGAACAGTATCCGGTTTGGAATGGTCTTCAACTGTGATATGGAGAGGCTCGGAAACTCTTAACGGATGGGCTGGTAATCAGGACCTTGCCTGGGGAGGATATGATTGGTCTACAGTAAAGGAGGGTGAACTTCTTAGAATTTACGGAACTCCGGTAGATGCGACTTCTAGTTGGTGGTTGCTGAATCTGTCAGTGGGTGACGGATGGGGGACGTTGGCTGGAGTGCCGGGACAGTATGGTAAAGCTGTAATCGTACAGGAAACATTGACGTCAGAGATGATAGAACATCTTGTGTCCAAGAGCGGACTGGTAATCAGAGGCGACGGATATATTCTTGAGAAAGTGGAAATTGTTCATAAGATCGCTGAGGAAACAGTCATCTGGAGTGAAGGATTTACATTTGAAGGCTGGAATGCCACCCAGGCTCTTGCATGGGGAGGTTATGATTGGTCTTCTGTCAAGGCTGGACAGACTTTGACTGTATATCTATCTGATGTTCAGGATGGTTGGTGCTATAGTCTACGTGTTGCTGATGGATGGGCAAATATTGATGGAATGGCTCCTCAGTTCGGTGATGATGTGGTTACTGAAGTGGTGCTGACCCAGAATGTGCTCAATCAGCTTATATCGAAAAATGGTCTTGTGATTACCGGAGATAAATGTACTGTATCAAAACTTACATTAAAATGATGAAGATATTCTGTATCATGATCTCGTTGCTGTTGTTCTCAGCATGTAGTGGGGAGACAACTGGACGTGATGTGCTGATGCGACAGCTACGTGAGTCTGTCAGTGATGGCAGCATAATGTTCGGTCATCAGGATGATCTCATGTATGGTCACGGATGGATACACTCGGATCAGACTGCGGATTTCTCCCGTTCTGATGTAAAGGAGTCATGCGGTGCATTTCCTGCTGTATATGGAATGGACCTTGGTGGCATCGAAACTGGTTCTGTTACAAATCTTGACGGAAATACTTTCGATAATATGCGTGCATCCGCAATAGCACATTATAAAAGAGGTGGTGTAGTGACATTCTCATGGCATCCACGTAATCCATTGACGGATGGGGATGCTTGGGATGTATCTTCTGCAAATGTTGTAGAATCTGTGCTTCCTGGCGGGTCCAGACACGACTTATTTATGGAATGGTTGGCCAATGCTGCGGATTTCATGGAGTCAATTCAAGCCGGAGGGCGACCTATACCTTTGATATTCCGCCCATGGCATGAGCACACCGGCAGTTGGTTCTGGTGGGGTCGCGATTTGTGCTCGACAGATCAGTATAAGTCACTGTGGAAACTCACCTATGATTATATGGTTTTTGAGAGGGGATTGGATCACCTTGTATGGGCATATTCTCCTGGAGCAGGAGGACTGACTGATGAACTTTTTGCAGAGCGATATCCGGGCGATGATATGGTGGATGTAATAGGTTTTGATTGTTATCAGTATTCTTCGGACGAGGCATATACTGATGAGATGAAGCGGGCTTTGGATATCATCTCCAGTTTCGGGAAGGAGCATGACAAGATACTGGCTGTCACTGAAACCGGATTCGAAGGAGTGAAGAATCCTCAGTGGTGGACCAGGGTGCTGTATCCTGCAATTCAGGACTATCCTGTTTCTTATGTGTTGGTGTGGAGGAATGCTTGTGATATGGATACACATTTCTATGCACCTTTCAAGGGACATGAATCTGCTGGGGATTTCAAGGAGTTTTCTGGTTTTGATAATATGAAGTTCTTATAATTTGTTGATTTATATGTTATTTGAAGAAAGATTGGAATGGCTCAAGTCACAACATGAGTCGATCATTACTCGAAAGAATATTCCTGTTGAGGGAAATGGAGTATATGAAAGATATGTTTACCCTATACTTACCGGAGAGCATGCTCCCTTGTTCTGGAGGTATGACTTGAATAAGGCGACTAACCCTTTCCTTATGGAGAGGTTTGGTGTACATGCGACATTTAATTCGGGAGCGATAAAGTGGAATGGGCGCTATATATTGGTTGTGCGTGTGGAAGGAGCAGACCGAAAATCGTTCTTTGCTGTTGCGGAGAGTCCGAATGGAGTCGATAACTTCCGATTCTGGGACAGACCTGTGACAATGCCTGAATATGGAGAACCAGCAACCAATATATATGATATGCGACTTACCGCACACGAGGATGGTTGGATTTACGGTATATTTTGCGTTGAGCGTAAAGATCCGTCTGCAATGCCAGGTGATTTGTCATCGGCAGTAGCCTCTGCCGGAGTTGCAAGAACAAAGGATTTTATAACTTGGGAACGTCTGCCGGATATGGTCTCGTCATCACAGCAGCGCAATGTCGTTCTACATCCAGAGTTTGTGGATGGTAAATATGCCCTTTATACACGCCCTCAAGATGGTTTTATCGATGCTGGTAACGGAGGTGGTATCGGATGGGCATTAGTAGACAGCATGGAGAATGTGGTGATATCTGGAGAAAAGATAATAAGTCACAGGCATTATCACACTATCAAGGAAACTAAGAATGGTGAAGGCCCGCATCCGATAAAGACAGACAAGGGATGGCTTCATTTGGCTCATGGTGTTCGTGGCTGTGCTTCAGGACTCCGTTATGTACTTTATATGTATATGACATCGCTGGAGGATCCTACCAAGGTTATTGCAGAACCTGCCGGATTCTTTATGGCTCCTGAGGGAGAAGAATTTGTCGGAGATGTCATGAATGTCTTGTTTACAAACGGGTGGATCGCTGATGAAGATGGAAAGGTTTTCATATATTACGCCTCCAGCGATACAAGAATGCATGTCGCAACATCAACTGTTGAACGTCTGACCGATTACTGTCTTAATACAGCTCCAGATGCCTTTACGACAGGTGAGAGTGTCAAGTGTCTGAATCAACTGATAGATAAGAATATGTAAATCTATGGCATTGAAAGAGAAAATTGGCTACGGATTAGGTGATATGTCATCTTCCATGTTCTGGAAGATATTTACTGCGTATCTGCCGTTCTTTTACTCTACTGTATTTGGATTGTCATTGGTGGATGCAACTCTCCTGATGCTGGTCAGCCGTATATGGGATGCGGTATCTGATCCCTTGATGGGTATTGTTGCAGATAGAACATCTACAAGATGGGGAAGATATCGACCGTATCTGTTGTGGATGGCAGTGCCTTTTGCTGTGGCGGGTATCCTTCTTTTTACTACTCCCGATTTTTCTTATGAGGGTAAGAGGATATGGGCATATGTTACATATATATTGATGATGACGGTTTATACAGCGATAAATGTACCATATGGTGCCATGCTTGGAGTCGTGACCGACAACTCTGATGAGAAGACCATATTTTCCTCATTCAGAATGTTTTTTGCCTATGCCGGCAGTTTTATTGTTCTGGCAGGATGGGAGCCGTTGTGCCGTATGTTCAATTCGTGCAGAGGATTGAAAGCTTATGTGAACGATCCTGTGTCATGGCAACTTTCCATGATGGTGGTGGCAGTCTGTTGTGCAGTTCTTTTCTTTTTGTGTTTCAGAATGACAAGAGAACGGGTGGCGACATCCAAGAAGGAGAATTCCGTTTCATCAGACCTTGGATTCCTGTTCAGAAATGCACCATGGTGGATTTTGCTAGGCAGTGTTCTTTGCTTCAATCTGTTCAGCGCTTCCAGATATACTGTCGGCCCATTCTTTTTTGCCAGTATTATTGGTGAAGGAGCGCAGCTCAGGTTATTTTCGCTGGAGTTTATGTTCTATGCGGGAATCTTCTTTGCTGTAGGTGAAATCGCCAATATGCTTGGAGTGTCGTTAGCTCCATGGATAACTGGAAAATTAGGAAAGAAGACAACATTTATCTCATGCCTGACAGGAATGAGTGTGCTTAGTATATGTTTCTATTTTGTCCCGGTTACGGGTGGCGGTTATTGGGGTATGCTGCTGCTTCAGATTCTGATATCTATTCTGACGGGAATAGGATCTCCGCTTATTTGGAGTATGTATGCTGATGTTGCCGACTATGCCGAATACAGGTTTGATACATCTTCCACAGGTCTTGTGTTTTCATCTTCTTCAATGGCACAAAAGTTCGGAGGTGCATTCGGCGGCTCCATCGTGACAGCGATTCTTGCCGCTTATGGCTATGACACGGCTGCCGGTGCAGTTCAGTCTCAAGGGGCATTGGAATGTGTAAAGGTGCTTATGAGTTTCCTCCCGGCAGCGGTTGCACTGATTTCATTGCTGTTCATGGTTTTATATCCCTTGAATAAGAATAAAATGGAACACATACAGAATTATCTTATAATACATAGAAAAAACAATCAGTCATGAGACGAATCATAATTATGCTATGCGCTACCCTGATGACCATGTCGATGTCGGCGCAGATAAGGATTACTACTCCAAATACAGAGTTGCTGCTCAAAGGAGAGAAAGGCGGCGAGCTTCAGATTCTCCATTATGGAAGCAGACTGTCGGATTCGGATATGAATGTGATAGAGGATGGAGGAACGCCAAATCATAATGCCTATCCTTCATATGGCCTCTGGCCGTCTTCCGAGGCCGCATTTGCTGTGACTCACTTCGATGGAAATATGTCAACTGTCCTGAGGATTGAGGATGTGTCTTCTGTCAGTGAAAAGGGTGCCGTAGTGACCAGAATCAGGATGAAGGACAGCGTATATCCTATGTACGTTACTGTATGTTATCGAGCATATTGTGATGTAGATATGATTGAGACCTGGGCCGAGATTGAGAACCTGGAGAAAAAGCCGGTTCTGCTTACGAGATTCGATTCAGGATATATGCCTTTGCGACGAGGGGATGTCTGGATAAGCCATCTTCATGGCAGCTGGGCAAATGAATCTCGTCTGGTTCAGGAAAGGCTTGAACCGGGGATGATGGTAATTAAGAATAAGGATGGTGTTCGTAATTCACATACGGATCATGCTGAAGTTATGTTCTCGCTTGACGGCCCTCCTCAGGAGAGTGTCGGCAGGGTAGTCGGAGCTGCCCTCTGCTATGGCGGTAATTACCAGCTGCGCATTGATACTAGAGATTCGGACTGGCATCAGTTCTATGCTGGAATCAATCCGGATAATTCCTCTTATGTGTTGGCGCCGAGGGAGATTTTTGTGACTCCTGAACTAGCCTTTACGTACTCATCGGACGGAGTAGGAGGAGCAAGCCGTAATTTCCATAAATGGGCAAGAAACCATAAGATTGCTCACGGTGATGTGCCGCGTAAGATTTTGCTCAACAGTTGGGAGGGAGTATACTTTGATATAAATGAGTCCGGAATGGATCAGATGATGTCAGATATTGCTTCTATGGGAGGTGAACTGTTTGTTATGGATGACGGATGGTTTGGAGACAAATACCAGCGTCTGTCGGACAATAGCTCTTTGGGAGATTGGGTCGTGGACAGGAAGAAACTGCCTAATGGCATTTCGTGGCTTCTCAAGCAGGCTGATTCTCATGGAATCCGATTCGGTATATGGATCGAGCCGGAGATGACCAATACAGAGAGCGAGTTATATGAAAAGCATCCGGATTGGGTCTTGAAAGCGCCAAAGCGTGATGTTGTTACGGGTCGAGGAGGTACGCAGCTGGTCCTGGATCTGGCCAATCCTGAAGTACGTGATTTTATTGTAGGAATGGTGGATGATCTGATGCGTGAAAATCCTGAAATAGACTACATCAAATGGGATGCAAACATGTCAATTGATAATCACGGATCGCAATATCTTGCCCCTGACAGGCAGAGTCATCTGTATATAGAATATCATCGTGGTTTTGCTGACGTATGCAAGCGTATTCGTGCCAAGTATCCGGAACTTACGATTCAAGCTTGTGCTTCCGGTGGCGGCCGCGCCAATTATGGCATCATGCCATGGTTTGATGAGTTTTGGGTAAGCGATAATACAGATGCACTGCAGCGTATATATATGCAGTGGGGCGTTTCATATTTTTATCCGGCTATAGCAATGGCATCCCATATCAGCGCGACACCTAATCATACGGTATTCCGTACGACATCCTTGAAATATCGCATTGATGTGGCAATGAGCGGACGTCTTGGTATGGAGATTCAACCGAAGAATATGACTGCCGAGGAGAAAGACCTCTGCAGAAAGGCAATTGCCGAATATAAGGAAATTCGTCCGGTCGTGCAATTTGGCGATCTTTATAGGCTTGTCTCTCCTTATGATGGGAAGAATATTGCATCCCTGATGTACTGTTCACCTCAGAAGGATAAGGCTGTATTCTATTGGTGGAAACTGGAAACATTCTATAATGAGCATCTGCCACGCGTAAGAATGCAAGGACTTGATCCGGATAAATCTTATAGGATTCACGAGTTGAATAGGATAGACAATGAGGCTCTACCTTACGAGGGTAAGGTCTTCAGTGGAAAGTATCTTATGGAAAACGGACTGGAGATGCCTTTAAAGCATAAAGTGGATTATCACAAACAGAACGATTGGTCTAGTCGTGTGCTGTATATGACAGCAGAATAAGTTCGTTGAAAATATTTACCCTTGTTTGCCGTAATGTTTCATTGCGGCAAGGGGTTTCATTTGCTTATATATATGGATAAGACAGCTTTATATCCAATGGGGTTCG
>JAZRBS010000067.1:0-11894 GCA_045635205.1 Candidatus Cryptobacteroides sp.
TGACCTCTTCAAGGACAACAATATCAAGCTTCTTGTAACTATCGGTGGTGACGACACAGCTTCTACAGCTAACCGCATCTCGAAGTTCCTCGCAGCTAAGGGCTATCCAATCGCAAACATCCACTGCCCTAAGACTATCGACAACGACCTTCCTCTTCCAGCAAACGCTCCAACATTCGGTTACAACTCTGCAAAGAACGAGGGAGCACACCTTGCACGCACAGTTTACGAGGATGCACGCACATCGGGTAACTGGTTGGTAATCTCTGCAATGGGTCGTACTTGCGGAAGTCTTGCTTTAGGTATCGGTGAGGCTACACACTGCCCAATGACTATCATCCCTGAGATGTTCAACAAGACTGAGATCTGCCTCGACAAGGTGGTTAAGCTTTCTATCTCAGCTATCCTTAAGAGAAAGGTTATGGGCGTTAACTATGGTACTATCGTAGCTGCCGAGGGTCTCTTCCACGAGTTCAAGGCAGAGGAGATGGAGGCAGCAGGCGTACACTTCTCATATGATGATCACGGTCACCCAGAGCTTGGTAAGGTTTCTAAGGCTGTCCTCTTCAACGACCTCCTCGAGGCTGAGTTCAAGAAGATCGGTCTTAAGGTTAAGAGCCGTCCGGTTGAGATCGGTTACGACGTACGTTGCCAGGATCCGGTTGCTTATGACCTTACTTACTGCACAGAGCTCGCAATGGGAGTTTACCAGCTCTACAGCGAGGGCAAGACAGGCTGTATGGTTTACGTTGACTCATACGGAAACGTATCTCCACTCTACCTCGCAGACCTCCAGGACCCTACAACTGGCAAGATCCCGCCACGCGTAGTAGACATCAACGCCGGTACAGCACAGAACTACTACAAGTACATCGCTCACTACGTGACTGAGGCTGACTACGAGGCAGTTAAGGCTCTCGGCATCGAGAACCCAGAGGCTTACGACTTCAACAAGATCCTTAACTGGTAATCTCATAACCCGACCAGATTGGGTAACCAGATAAATGACCGGTGCGACAAGAATTTGCATTATCTTGTCGCACCGGTCTTGTTTTTTGTGGTTTTTCCAAAATTTGACTGCCGGTGTGCCATAAAATCGTGAATTTTTGGTGCACCGGTATCTGTTCCTCTTGACTCGTACCTTAGGGCATGATTTATATTTCCAGACAAATAATGCGCTATGAATAGAAATGGATTAAAAATCGGGGAGTTTTCAACCCTGATAGTTTTGTTTAACTTTCGGTGTTTATGTCAAACTGGAACTTTTAATAGGGAGTATAGTAATTAATCGCAAAATTAATTACTTTTACCACGGAATTAATTGAGACTTAATGAAGACAAGGAGAATATTAATTAGCTTGATGGTCCTTTTTATACACTTTATGTCTAATGCTCAGGGCCTGATGTTTAAGGGATCGGAAAATTCGATTACAGATAGGACATCCTATGATGTTTTCGTTTCTAGGATTCCTGCCTTTGATGATGTTCTGAGGGTGGAATTCTCTCTTGCAATGCACATGCCGTCAGATTTCGGCTATATTCTGCGAATCAAGAATGATGTGGAAGGAAGAGTGTTTAATCTTTTGTATTCGGGCGAACATTGGGATAATGAATTTCCGTTAAGATTGAACGAGGAAGGTAAATCCAGCATAATCAAGGCCGACATACCTCACGAGTATTTCAAGATGGGTAAGTGGATGCGGGTGCGTCTGGAATTTGTAATGGATGAAGGTAAGGTGAGCCTTGATGTTGATGACTTCCATTATGAGACTCATATATCTCCAATGTCAGATAAATGGTCTCCAATATTGCATTTCGGCAAGAGCGAATACATTATAGATGTTCCTTCTATGGCTATCAAGGAACTGACTGTATCTGATAGGAAGAAGAACTATGTCTTTCCTCTCACCGAATGCAATGGAGAGAAGGTTTATGAGACTAAGAAAAAGATATATGGTCTAGCAACCAATCCGCAGTGGCTCATGAATAAAGGCTATAACTGGGAGAAGGTCGCAGACTTTTCGTCCGATTCGAGAACCGGAGCAAATTACGACAGGTTCAAGAAAGAGGTGCTGTACTTCAATAGAGATTGCTTATGTATTTACAACTTTAAAAATAAGAGTATAACTCATAATGTATATCAGTGTCAATGTCCTGTTGACCTTTATTTAGGCAGTAGTTTCATCAATCCTTTGGACTCTCTCTTATACATATATGAGCCGTATGTAGAAAGCCAGACCGGAAGAGTCCCTACGCTTGCTTCATATGACACCCACTCTGGTGACTGGACGGTAAGAAGCTACGATACCCTTCCATATCGATTCCATCACCATGCTTCTTGCATAGATGAAGACAGGAATAGGTTTGTCCTTTTTGGCGGATTCGGAAGCATGATGTATAATGGCAATTTCTATTCATGTGGCCTGGATGAGTTTATCTGGCAACAAGATACATTGTCTGCGGCTGGAGACAGGATTTTTCCAAGGTATTTTGCGTCAATGGGCTACTCGTCATCTGAGAACGCAGTTTATATCTTTGGTGGAATGGGCAATGAGTCAGGGGAGCAGATAGTTGGCCGTCATTATTTTTACGATCTACATAAAGTTGACCTGAGTACAGGAGTTGACTCTTTGGTCTGGGGCGGTGACGGGCCGGTGTTGGATTGGAAGGAAGAGAATATGGTTCCTGTACGAAATATGATTCTTACAGAAGACGGTTTCTATACGATTTGTTATCCGGAATTTCTCACCGATTCTTATCTTCAACTGATGTATTTTGACTTTCAGACTGCAACGTACAAGAAGTTAGGTAGTAAGGTGCCGATCCGCTCAGATAAGATATCAACCAATGCAAACCTTTATTTTGATGATGATCTTCAGCAGCTGATACTGACGGTTATGGAATCTCCCGATGATGTCCAGTCTAACCTGACTGTATATACATTGGCGTATCCACCATTATCAGAAACTGAATATTTGTACTTGAACAAGAAAACTTATACCTGGCTGCTTCTGCTGATTGGATTATTGGGACTTGCTTCGCTGTTTGCCTTATATAGAAGGTATACCCGTAATAGGGTCTTGCTGGAAAGGGCATTACATGAAAGTAGATATGATTTCGAACAAAAGGTACATAATTCCATTTGTCTTTTTGGAGGCTTTATGGCAATAGATCCTGACGGTAATGAAGTGACGTTTCCATATCAACAGAAAAAGTTATTATGTCTGATATTAAAGTATAGTCTTGATAATGGCATTTCTTCGACACGCCTGAGTAAGATAATGTGGCCGGACAAAGAGGAGGACAAGGCAAAGAATTCGAGAGGAGTGGCAATAAACCATTTGAGAAAACTACTTGATCGCTTCCAGGGAGCACACCTCTTGTTTGAGGATGGGCACTTTAAAATTCATTGTGAGCCCGGATTTTTCTGTGATTGGATGGAATTAAAGAAAGAAACATCCAAGGAAGTACCTGATATTAACGTGATCATGCGCGTTGTGTTGCGTGGAAAATTCATGCCATTTATCGAGGATCCTGTTTTCGATTCCTTTAAGGAAAGCACAGAGACTCAGATTGTCGGCCTTCTGTCTACGGAGTTGTCTGCCGCATATGGCAAAAAGCGTTATCGCGATGTGCTTGACATTGTGGAGGCCATCTACCTGACAGATCCTCTTAATGAACAGGCATTGGAAACTCATGTCAATGCCTTGGTCAAGATGCATCGTACAGAAGATGCTTTGGTGCGCTATTCGTCATTCGTAAAAGAATATAAGTTTGTGTATGAAATGGAGTATGAGCGTGATTTCAAGAGTCTAATAAAAAATTAATTATAGGTTAACCCGATTATAATCATAAAATTAATCGCGCTGGTTTATGTTTGCAGCAAATTGAACACTCAAACAAAACCATTTTTATGAAAACAACTAAATTGACAAAGCTCTTCGCTTGCTTTCTGACAGCAGGAGCTATGATGCTAGGTCTTTCTTCTTGTGAGAAGGAACCTGCTACACCGGAAGGACCTAAGACTGGTACTATCCAGGGAACAGTTAAAGACAATCTTGACCAGCCCGTAGAAGGAGTTAAGATTGAGATTTCAGGTGTAGATGCAGCTGTGACAACAGCAGCTGATGGAACATTCAAGGTTGAGAATGTTACTATCGACAGACACTCCATCAAATTCACAAAGCCAGGTTATCTTGAATCAAGTACATCAGTTTCTGCTGCAAAGTTTGTTGACGGCGTAGCAACTGTTGATGTTATCCTTCAGATTGCAAATGCAAAGATAACAGGTAGAATTCTTGATGCTCAGGCTGAAAATACTCCGCTTGCAGGGGTCTTGGTAAGTATCAGCGAGACTCGTAATGTCACTACCGGTGAAGACGGCACCTATCTATTTGAGGACCTCCTTATCCAGGATTACACACTGACTTTCACAAAGCAGGGTTACCCTACAGCAACCAAGACCATAACTCCAGCAGACTTTGTTGATGGAGTTGCTACAATCGAAGACTTTGGCATGGGCGCAGTTGAAATCCTTCGTGGCCTTACAATCAACGAGCTCAGAAATGCCGAGAAGTGGTATTACAATGCATACCGTGGTGGACGTAACGGTGACGATTATCCTCATTTTGACTGGTCTACTGACTTCATGTGTACTCTTCACGGCTTCGTCGGATGGTGGGAAGAGCAGAATGAGGGAACAACAATCCAGATCAGAAATCGCGCAGAGGATGGAGATCAGGAGCGTCCTGCAGACGATCAGATGTTCGATTCATACCTTTATGGTAGCAAGATGATTACTGATGACAACAAGATCCTTACAGTAAAAGCAAGAACTCATGCTGCTTCTGCCGAGGCTCCTTGTCATTGGGCAGTGATGGTTGTCGATCTTTCTGAGGCAGATCCTAAGGCTGTTGTCGTAGGTGAGAAGCAGACTCTTGCAAGCGAGAGCTATACTGATATCAACTTTGATCTTAGCGCATATGTAGGAAAGGAAGTTGTAATTGCAATCGGTACCTTCAGGATGGAGACTGGTGACTATTGGAAGCAACTTGTTCTTCGTCGTCTTGCTTTCGGACCTGCGGCAACTACTGAGTGGAATTGGCTTTCTGGAAAGGAGGTAACAGGTCTTGAGGGTTGGAAACTCACTGAGGAGATGGTGCGTTCAACAACTCCTATCTACCAGAAGAACATTACAGGTATCAGCGCTGTAGGCGGAGATCGCGGTAACTACCGTGATGCATACCAGTCATGGAGAGATGCAGGTCATATCGGTTACTGGTGGTCATTTATGCCAGTTAAGAAGGATCCGGAGCCATTCCCAAGCGAGGGATTCGTAATCAAGACAAGACATGATGCATCAGTAGACTTTACTAAGCCAGAGGCATATTTCTATGCAAAATATGCAATTGCTGACGGCTCTAACAAGCTCACACTCAAGGCAAGAAACTTTAATGGTACACATCCGACATATTTCGGTCTTGTAGCAATTACAGAGGATATGCAGGTTGTTCCTGTGATCCCGACATTCATTCCTGGTGAGGGTGTGGAGAATAATCTTGGCGAATCAGTTCAGAATATGCTTTTCAAGTTCATCAATGAGGCAGGTGGACAGAATGAGCCTGAGAAGTATGCGTCATTCGAATATGACCTTTCAGCATTTAACGGAAAGAATGTAGTTCTTGCGCTTGGAGTTGTCAAGGGTGAAGACTCAGGAACAGAGGATAAACTCTGCATCCATAGCATTGCTCTTAATTAGTATCGACAATAATGCCGTTGCGGTTAGTCTGTCGTGACTTCGCAACGGCATTATCATATATTCACGGAAATGAGTAGACCTATACTTTTACTTTCTTTTGTATTCAGTACATTTCTAACCCTGATTTCATGCTCTGCAGAACCGTCTGCTTCGTCGTCTCCAGAAGAAACGGCAGCAAACCGCAACCTGCTTCGCGCCATGGAACTCGTTGATGCCGGAGTCCAAAATTATTTTTCCGGTGGATCTATGTCAATGGCTAGATATTATAATCCTTACACTGAATCTGCTTCGGGAGAACGAGGCAGTGTATGGATGTATACAAGTTCCATTGAGGCGGTTAATGCAATTATGCACACTCTGGTGACTCAGAAGAATTTAGGTGATTCCTCAATGTATGATAAGTACTTTGACAAGTACAGTGATCTGCAGAGGAAGCTCTTTGAAGGGGCTCAATATTATAAAGGAACATTCACTCTAGTTTCATATACGCAGACTAAGGAATGGTCTGTATATGCGGTAAACCGTGCTGGAGCACCTGGTACAGCTGATGTGAGTGGTGTCATGAATGTCTATGATGATCAGCAGTGGCTTATCAGGGAGTGGATCGAAGCATACAGACTCACAGGCGACGAGAGATATCTGCATGAGGCAGAATATCTATGTGAGTATGTCCTTGACGGATGGGATTGTACATTAAACAATTCCGGGAAAGAATACGGTGGCATTACTTGGGGACCAGGCTATGTTACAAAGCATTCATGCAGTAACGGCCCTTTTATCAGTCCTCTTGTATGGCTTCATGAAATATATAAGGATAGTGAAGCAACAGTAACGTATGGTTACATCAAACCCGATAAGTCTCGTGCATCAAAGACGGTCAAGAAATCGGAATATTATCTGGAATTTGCAAAGAAAGTCTATGATTTTCAGAGAAGTAATCTTATGAGATCTGATGGCGTATATGATGATATGCTGGGGGGAGATGATACTCACGGACAGGTCGTATATGAAGAGGTAGGAGGCAAGAGATATCGCAAACATACAAATCTATACAATCGTGTTGGGCCGGCGTACAGCTACAACAGCGGAACAATGCTTTCCGGTGCTTCGGATCTGTATAGGGTAACGCGTGACGGGAAATATCTCTCGGATCTCCAGAATCTGGTTTCTTCAAGCTTCCGTTATTTTGCGAAGCTTGATGCTGATAAGCCAGGCTTCTATTCGTATGACATATCTGATTTCAACAATTGGTTCAATGGCGTGTTGATGCGTGGCTATTTTGATGCTTACAAGTATGATATATCTGCTGAAACGCCTTTAGAAAGTTTCCAGGCAAATCTTGATTATGCTTGGGATAAATATCTGTATTCAAGCATGCTTCCTACCAATCTTCTTCTGGGTTGGGGTGCTGATAGGTCAAAGCAGAATGTCGAAGGAATGTTTGTCTTTGCCTTTGCTGCAGAATATGCAGTTCTTGCCAGATATAAAACGGAATATTAATTATGAAAGCAATTAGAATATTGGCGGTGGCACTATGCTTCATCTGTGCTCCGTTAATGACCTTTGCACAAGGCAGGATTACCGTGAAGGGATGTGTTCTCGACGAACAATCTCTTCCGGTAATCGGCGCAAGTGTGATGGTAAAAGGTACATCACAAGGTGTACCGACAGACCTTGATGGCAATTATGCAATTGAGGTACCAGCCGAAGCTGTTCTTGAATACTCTTGCATCGGCTATGCGACAGTGCAGGCAGAGGTTGCCGGAAGGACAGTCATAAATATGGTTCTTTCGGAAGACAGCAATTACCTGGAGAGTGTTGTGGTTGTCGGTTATGGTACCCAGAAGAAGGGTTCAGTAATCGGCGCCGTAGCCGGAGTTGGTTCGGAGGGCATCCTTACAACAAAGTCAGAGAATCCGCAGAATATGCTAACTGGTAAGATCCCGGGGCTCCGAGTGTGGCAGAAGAGCGCAGAACCGGGAACCTATAGTGCAAACTTTGACATCCGTGGTCTGGGTGCACCGTTGGTCATTATAGATGGCGTGCCGCGCTCTGTTGAAGAGTTCCAGAGACTCAATGCAACCGATATTGATAATGTCTCTGTGTTGAAGGATGCAGCGGCAGCGATATACGGAGTCCGCGCAGGAAATGGAGTCGTCCTGGTGACCACAAAGAAAGGAGCGGAAGGCAAGGCTAAGGTCAATTACAGCGGTTCGTTCACTTTTCAGACTCCGTCTAAGATGCCGGCCCTTACTGATGTCTATGATGCGATGACTCTTTGGAATGAGAAGAACCTTAACAAAGTCACTGGAGGATCCATTATCTTTAACGAACAGGATTTTGAGGATTACAGAACCGGAAAGAAGATGTCTTCAGACTGGAACAGCCTCATCATGGCCAAGATGGCACCTCAGACACAGCATGATCTCAGCATCTCTGGAGGTAGTGAAAAAATACAGTATTACCTGAGTTTCGGATATCTTTACCAGGAAGGTTTCTTTAAGTCCCGCGATCTTTGGTATGACAAGTATAACCTTCGTTCGAACATTACAGCAGAGATTACTGATGGCCTGAAGCTTAACCTGAATATCAGTGGTTTGATAGATCAGCGCCACACCCCATATTCAAGTTCCGTGGATATCATCAGGAACTATTGGTCTCAGGGTGTGGTCAATCCTGCTTTTGCTGATAAGGAGCAGACAATGCTCAATTATGCAGGTCTCGATCTTAACAAGAACACCGTAGCGATGATGACTTCTGATATTTCAGGATATCATCTGTATAACCAGAAGTATTTCCAGTCAACAGCGTCAATTGAGTATGATTTCGGGACTGTAACTCCAATACTTGAAGGTTTAAGCGCAAAAGCCCTATTGGGTTATGACTTCAAGTATAATAAGAACGAGTCGTTCAGAAAGGAATATTACCTGTATGCTTGGAATGAAAAGGCACAGTCATATGATTCACAGGTATATAACGGAAGTACCCCAAACAATCTTTCCCGAGCGACATACAATCAGCAACAGACTCTTGTTCAGTTCATACTGAACTATGACAGGACATTTGCTGAAAGTCACAAGGTTGGTGCCCTAATAGGTTATGAAATGCAGAAACATGATGCTGACAACTATTATGGCTCCGGTGATTTGGCATTTGGAACACCATACTTTACATCTCTCTCTGGCAACAATCAGCTTGTCGGTATAGATAAAGGTGCATTTTATGAAGTGATGTACCAGGCTCTCATCGGAAGATTGAACTACTCCTTTGCGGATAGGTATCTCGTTGAAGCTCAGTTCCGTTATGACGGTTCTTCAAAATTTGCCCCTGGTCATCAGTGGGGTTTCTTTCCGTCTGTGTCTGCCGGCTGGAGGATTTCTGAGGAGCCTTTCTTCAAAGAATCCGCATTGTCATTCATCAATCAGTTGAAGGTCCGTGCAAGTTATGGAGTGCTGGGTGATGATAACAGCATGAACTATGAGTGGATCTCAGGATATACTTTTCGCGGTGGTGAAACACCTGATGATGGAAAAGGATGGTATCAGGGTTATGCGCCAGGATATATGTTCAATGGTGAATTCGTTTACTCTGTCGATCCTTCGTCACTACCAAATGTAAACATTACATGGCTCCGTTCGACAACATTCAATATCGGAGTTGATTTTGAGGCATGGAAAGGAAAACTCGGTGCGTCATTCGATTACTTCAAGCGTATCCGAACAGGAATCTTCAGCCGTAATTCAGTAGGACTTCCTACGATTGTAGGAGCCTCAGCGCCACTTGAGAATCTGGACAGTGACAGCCATCTGGGTCTCGAACTAGAAATCTACCATAGGAACAAAGTAGGGGAATTCTCATATGAGGTGAAGGGAATGGCTGCTGTTACAAGACAGAAGCATCTGATTTCATCAAGAAATGGCGCCTACGGAAACTCTTACGAGAAATGGCGCAATGATAATCTCAATAACAGATATCAGGGAGTCCAGTTCGGTTATGAGGCGGCTGGAAGATATGAGAGCTGGGAGGATATCTGGGCATATGATATCTACAAAGAAAACAGCACCTTACCGGGAGATTACAAGTATTTGGATTGGAATGGTGACGGTGAAATCAATGGTTATGACGCCCATCCTATCGCATTTGACCAGACTCCATGGATGAACTATTCGTTGTCATTCAGCGGTTCTTGGCGAGGAGTTGACTTCAGCATGCTGTGGCAGGGCTCTGCCCTTGGATCAATGAAGTATTCAGAACCTCTATATAATATCTGGGGTAGTACTGGTGGAGGTACACTCGTGCAGTATCTCGACCGTTGGCATCCAGCAGAATCCGGAGCAGACATATATGATCCTTCGACTGAATGGATTCCAGGATATTACGGATTTACAGGACATTATCCTGACGAGAATTCATCATTCAATAGGGTGAGTACGGCTTTCTTGAGATTGAAGAGTGTAGAGATCGGTTATACTCTGCCAAGATTCAAGAGATTTGATGATTTCAGTCTGAGAGTTTATGCAAATGCATATAACCCATTGACAATCACTGCTGTAAAATTCGTTGACCCTGAGCATCCGGATAGTGATATGGGACGAATGTATCCATTGAATAAGACTTATACTATTGGTCTTTCACTGTCATTCTAAATTCAAAACGATAAAAGTATGAAGAAATCAATATTATACGTCCTGACAAGTCTGTTGTTTCTGTCATCGTGTGAGATGTATATCCCACCGAAGAATACTTTGACGGATAATGACTTAATGTCTTCAGATGCAGGTCTCTCTATTTACATGTCAAGACTTTATAGTCAGATGCCATGGGAGGACTTCAAGTATATGGCTCAGTGGGGTCTTCCTCGCAGGAGTTCATGGCTCGGATGTTTTGGCGTTGAAGGAACAGGCGAGGCTGTGAACAGAGATGGACTTACAACTCCGTTCAGAGGAGAGGATGACCCATGGTGGGGAGCTGCATATACATTGATACGAGATGCCAACAAGCTTATTGAGGGGCTTCCTGCTTACAGGGATAATTATGCCAATGAGGCAGTATATAATGATTATATAGGCCAGGCATACTTTGTAAGAGCATATTCATATTATCAGATGGCAAGACGCTACGGTGGAGTTCCACTTGTAACTGAGGTAATTGAATACCCCGCAACAAGTGATAAACTTGAGCGTTATCGTGCTTCAGAGGAAGATACCTGGAATCAGATTCTTGCGGACTTTGACATGGCGGCAGAACTGATGATGCCTGAGAGCAAGCTCAGAGGATACGCTAATAAATATGTCGCTTTGGCTTTTAAGGCAGAGGCAATGCTTTATGCAGGTTCAGTCGCTAAATATAATTCAACAGTGACTGGTAATCTGACAGGTATTGGCGCCAAGTCTGGCAACAGGGTTATGGGTTTCGGCGATAATGCTGCAGAATTGTCCCAAAAGTGGTTTACAGAAGCCTACAAGGCAGCTAGAGAGGTCATGACTGAAGGCGGGTATTCCCTTTATAAGAAAACTTGGGCAGAAGGTGATAAGGAAGCACAGTACCGCAATATGGTTGACATGTGGTCTGACCTGACAAGCCCTGAGAATATCCTGGTGCGTGAGTATGAATATCCAACACTATGTCATGGACTTGATGCGTATAGTTCACCATTCCTATGGCATTCACCTCTGGCAGGAGGAACCTGTCCTACATTGGATTTTATCGAGATGTTCGATGGTCTTGAGTATCATCCCGACGGTACGCTCAAGCTGACTACCGGATCTGCCAATGATAAGGGAGAGTATCTTCTTTATGATTCTCCAATGGACCTATTTGCTCAGGTTGAACCAAGACTCAGAGCCTATGTCATTCTCCCAATGGATGAGTTCAGAAAGGAGACAATAGAAGTGAGAGCCGGTATATTTACAGGAGGTTCTCAGGGACATGTCCCTCTCTTGTTTGGAGATAATTATTCATATGGAGCAGCTCAAACCAAATATGCTGATTCACCATATTATAAGGGAAGCAATAAATCACTGTATCTTGGTGCACAGCCTACATCGGGAATCGAAACAGTCAGCGTAAATGGCAAGGAAATGCCGGCAACTGGTGCATGTGGTGTTTGGCAGGAATACTACGAGTCGACTTTGAC
>JAZRBS010000068.1:0-34293 GCA_045635205.1 Candidatus Cryptobacteroides sp.
ACACCGTCATCACCGAGGATGTTGATCTGGTCGTTTGCTTCCTTACCCTTGCGTACGATATTCTTTGCTCTTTCCACCATTTCTACCCAACCTGGCATAATGGTCTCGTTGAGATACTCGCGGATCTCAGGATACTCAAGATACTTTGAATATGAATCGATAGGGTTGACAGCAGGGTAGCGCTTCTGGTCTGCACGGTTCTGCTCGAGGGCGTAGAAACATCTTGCAGCCTTCTTGGTTGACTCTGTTACAGGCTCCTTGAGGTTACCTCCGGCTGGAGATACAGTACCGATGAATGTAACAGCACCGGTCTGTCCGTTGTTGAGGACTACCATACCTGCACGAGCGTAGAAATTTGAGATGATGGCTGAAAGGTCAACCGGGAACGCATCGGCTCCAGGAAGTTCCTCCATACGGTTTGACATCTCACGGAGAGCCTGAGCCCAACGTGAAGTCGAGTCTGCAAGGAGAAGTACCTTCATACCCATAGCACGGTAGTACTCGCAGATTGTCATCGCTGTATAAACTGATGCCTCACGTGCTGCAACAGGCATATTCGAGGTGTTGCAGATGATGGTTGTACGTTCCATCAGGTGGCGTCCTGTGTGTGGGTCGATGAGTTCAGGGAATTCGGCGAAGATCTCCACTACCTCATTAGCACGCTCTCCGCAGGCTGCCATAACGATAACGTCTGCATCTCCCTGCTTTGCAATAGCGTGCTGAAGCACTGTCTTTCCGCAACCGAAAGGACCAGGAATAAAGCCTGTACCGCCTTCTGCTATAGGGTTGAGTGTGTCTATAGCACGAACTCCTGTCTCCATAATCTTAGATGGTCTCGGCTTGTCCTTATAACCCTTGATAGCTACCTTTACAGGCCATTTCTGCCACATAGTGACATTTACATCCTCTCCTTCAGCATTTGTGAGAACAGCGATTACCTTGTCGATGTTGTACTGGCCGGCCTTCTCGACAGACTTTACAGTATATTCGCCCTTGAATGCGAACGGTACCATAATCTTGTGAGGAAGCCATCCTTCCTTCACCTCTCCGAGCCAGTCAGCAGCGACTACCTTGTCGCCCGGCTTTGCGATAGGGGTGAAGTCCCAGAGTTTCTCGTGGTTAAGAGGATCGGTGTATTCTCCCTTCTTGAGGAATACTCCTGTCATTGTGGTGAGGTCGTTCAGAAGACCGTCGTAGCTGCTGGAGAGGAGGCCCGGACCGAGGGTTGCCTCGAGCATTCTGTCCTCGAACTCCACTACATCACCGTTCTTGAGTCCACGGGTGCTTTCGAATACCTGTACTGCAGCATACTTGCCGTTTACCTTGATGACCTCTGCCATAAGCTTTGTGTCACCTACAGTAATGTAGCAGATCTCATTCTGCGACACCGGTCCGTTGGCTTCTACAGTCACAAGGTTGGAAACGATACCCGTAACTTTACCAGTTGTTTTCATATTGTTTTAATGTTTTGTTTATTTCTCGTTATATTCCACTCCTTTGAATGTGCCGCGCACCTCATCGACGAGTTTCTTGAACATCGCACGTCCGGTCTCTTCATCGAGAACGAGCCATCTGCGGATTATCATCATCTTTACCATCATACCGAGAATCTTGTCGAAATTAAGATAGTCGAAAAGAGTGATCTCATCGATCTTCTCCCAGTAGAGGTCGTCGATTCCTCTTTCCCTGGAAAGGATGTCGTGGCCTTCAAGGATGCGCTGCAGCTGTGCAGACTCCTTGAATTCCGGTTCCTCCGGTTCAAGGCCGGTCTCCTCTGCCTCAGGGTCTCTGAGCGAGAGGACATCCTTTTCGGGATCCCTGCCCAAAGCCTGATTCAGATACTTTACCTTCTGGTTGCGCACGTTGAGGTCGAACTGGAAAAATTCCCTTATGAATCCGAGCCTGTGCGACAACGCCTCCTTGTAGAGTTCAAGACCGATCTGATCCTTGTCGAATCCTTTTACGATGAAGTCCAGAGCTGCATTGTCCTTTTCGGACAGCAGTTCTCTGACCTGCTCGATGTATTCGTCAAGGCTCTTCTCGCCCTGTCTCCAGTCAGGAGTGAAGTCAGGAAGACCTGCGATTATGTAAATGTAATTGTTCATAGTCCAGAATGACAATTATCCGAAAAGAAGCTTCTTGGTAGCTGGTCTGAGATACTCTGAAATGAGCTGGTTGAAAGTCTCCTCAGTGAAGCTTACGAAATAACCTCCGTCCTTAGGACCGATCTGGAAACCTCCTGCAACCTTCTTTGAGAAAGATGCCTCGACTCCTGCACCGAGAATCTTGGCGAGCTCCTTTGTCGCAAATGGCTCGAGATCATTCTTGAGTGACTCAGGGAGTACGAGGTTAAGGTCGACAGGACCATCTGTAGTGAATTTCTCAGCTACAGCCTGGATGAGCTCCTTGATGAAGTCAGCTGAAGAAAGTGCCTTCTTCACAGCCTCTCCTGTCATTTTGCCCACGATGAGTGTTTCAATGTCTTTCTTTGTGGCTGCTATGCTCTGGCTTGACGCCATCTTTACGTCAGAGGCAGTCTTTGTTTTGATCTCGTCTGCCTGTTTCTGAGCGGCAGCGATGATTCGTTCTGCCTCGGACTGAGCATTGGCAAGGATTTCCTCTGCCTGTACCTTAGCCTTAGCAAGAAGTTCCTCGCCTTCCTGCTTTCCTTTTGCCAGACCCTCATTGTAGAGTTTGTCTGTCAGTTCCTGCAATTTGTTCTGCATATCCGGATATTTATGTTTTGGTTATATTTTATACCTTAATTCGGCAAAAATACTAATAAATCGGCAAGGAAACAACCTATTTATTGCTGATTTTTAAAAATAGTTGTCAACCTTGCCGATATTTTTCTCAATACGCTGAATTTTTATTCTTTAGCGCATCAGAAACATTCCTTGAGAATATTAATGATGTTCTTTGATCTGCCCATTGTGTAGAAATGAACGGCAGGTACGCCGTGTGCAATCAGATCTTTGCATTGACTTATGCACCATTCCGTTCCTATGTTGTAAACGGCATCCTTGTCATCTCCGGCCTTCACTATCTCGGATGTCAGTTCCAGAGGTATATCCAAAGAGAATGACTCAGGGAGCATATTCACTTGTCTTGCAGTAGAAATAGGCTTCAGACCCGGGATGATCGGAACAGTTATCCCAGCCTGTCTGCATCTTTGTACAAAGTCATAATATACTTTGTTATCAAAGAACATCTGTGTTATGACATAGTCTGCTCCGGCATCGATCTTTTTTTTCAGGTTCTCAATGTCGGTCTCAATGTTTGCCGCTTCGAAATGCTTTTCAGGATATCCTCCCACACCTATGCAGAAATATCTGTCTTCGGCCAGAGATTGAGCGGCTGCGCCCTTTTCAACCTTAAGACGTCTCTGATAATTCGCACTGCCCTGATAATTCCTGATTCCTTCAACGAGTTCGCTGGCATATTTGTAGCCGCCTGGAGTCGGGGTGAAACGCTTCTCGCCGGTCATACTGTCGCCTCTGAGAGCAACGATATTATTGATTCCAAGGAACTCAAGATTGTCCAGTTTGCTCTCGATCTCCTCAGCAGTAGTGCCTGCACAGATGATATGCGGCACTGTTTCAATATCATATCGGGACATAATTGCAGCACACACCGTAGTCTCACTTATCCTGTTGCGCACGAGATGTCTGCTGAAAGAACCGTCCGCGTCGGCTCGGAACTCATATTCATCCCTGTGGCTTGTCACGTTTATATACTTGGGACTGAACTCCATAAAAGGTGCTATGCTTTCCAGTAGTTCGCTTTTGGTCATCCCTCTCAGTGGGGGAACTATCTCAAGCGAAGGATACGCCTTTTTACTGCCGGCCAATATTTCTGATATCTTCATAGTGCAAAGTGTAAGTTCTTGGTTTTGAGTGTATTGTATCTTCTGCGTGCTCCCCTTTGTGCGGCACGTGGATGGGGTAATCTAATAATTATCAATTGTTTATCCTCTGCTATTTCAGCAGATGACCGATGAAACGTCGGGCAGTCAGGTCGTCCATACCTCTGCGTTGTGCATAATCATCATACTGCTTTTGAGAAATATTGCGGATGTCCGGATATGAGGCCTCAGGGTGTATGAATATCATTCCACAGATGCTGGATTCCGGGATCATAGCAAAACTTTCAGTGAGTTTTATACCTAGTCTGCCTCCCTCAGGGAGCAATTCCAAAATATCCTGTTTGAGAGTGTGGTCAGGACAACTTGAATAACCGGCTGCGGGCTTGATGATCTTCATATTCTCATTGATACCCGCCGCCAGTTTTCTGTCCAGCCAGGTAGAGGCCGCTTCAGCCATAGTCATTCTTACCGTCCTTCCTACCATATCCTCATACCTGTTGCTACAGGCCGGGCAGCAACAGCCTTCTTCGTGTGCGTCATTAGCCTTTACGCTTATGGCAAATACGCCGAAAGCAGATGGCTTGCCTTTGCCTGTAGGCATTACAAAATCGCACAGGGACATCATTTTCCCTCCTTCCTGTCTCATCATAGGAAGCCTTTTCTCTTTGCTTCCTACCTTTATTACAATATCATTACCGGCGGAGTGCGCGTGAAAGAATCTTGCGGAAATCATAATCTTGAAATTGGCCATAGCAACTTCATCTTCTGCGTCTCTCCTTAGTTGCATAAGTTCGGCTACTTCAGGAACGCGGCTTCCGTATTTCACTCCCCAAATCGCGTGGAGCATCTTCCAATCAAAGTAGCGCATCGCTTCATCAACAGGTAATTCAAGGAAAGGAATATCTTCTGGAATTCCGTCTGAGTATGTGTCTGCAGCGTATCCCATAGGCTTGATTGTCCATTCTATGGTTTCTGGCTTTGCATTGCGGGACTCATACATCTTTCTGATGTTTTTCTGGCTGGAACGCTGTTCCTGTTCGAACTTATTTCTGTCAACAATGAATCTCTTTGCCATTACAGCCGCGGCAGATGCATCTGCTCCGTAGTAAGTGTATGGATATAGAGGCGCAAGTTTTACAGCGGTATGGATGGCAGATGTAGTCGCACCACCAATGAAGAGTGGAATATTCATATTCCTTGCGGCCATTTCCCTGCACAATTCCTCCATCTGATAAAGCGATGGTGTGATCAGGCCGCTGACTGCTATTATGTCCGCACCAATTTCAGCCGCCTTTGCCAGAATGGTCTCCTTATCTACCATAACGCCAAGATCGTATACGTCGAATCCATTGCAGGTTAACACAATACCTGTAATATTCTTGCCTATGTCGTGTACATCACCCTTGACTGTCGCAATGACGATTTTAGGCTTCGAACCGAGGGAAGTGCCCGAATTGCTTTCAAGATAAGGCTCGAGAATCTCTACAGCATCCCTCATAACTTTTGCCGATTTCACCACTTGCGGGAGGAACATTTTACCTTCACCAAACAGCCGCCCGACCGTCTCCATCCCTTCCATCAATGGACCTTCGATAATTTCCACAGCATCACCGTATCCGCTTAATGCTTCTTCCAGATCTTCTTTGAGGTTAGTAGCGATACCTTTGACCAAAGCATCCTTCAGGCGTGATTCCACACTGACGGAATCTGTGTGAACGTCCGTTTTTTCAGATGCAATTATTATACTGTTCCTGGCCTCGAGCATTTCTGATGCCTTATCCATCAGTCTTTCCGTCGCCTGCGGATCTTTGTCGAAGATCACATCTTCCACACATTTAAGCAGATTATGTTCGATTTCGTCATAGATCTGAAGCATAGAAGGATTGACAATAGCCATATCAAGTCCGGCCTTTATGGCGTGATATAGAAATGCCGAATGCATCGCTTCTCTGACAGGATTATTACCTCTGAATGCGAATGACAGGTTTGAAACTCCGCCTGAGGTTAGTGCTCCTGGCAGATTGGATTTTATCCATTTCACGGCTTCGATGAAGTCGATTGCATATTTGGCGTGTTCTTCGATTCCTGTGCCGATGGATAATATGTTGACATCGAATATGATGTCTTCAGGATGGATTCCAGCCTTTTCGGTCAAGAGTCTGTACGCTCTTGAGCAGATTCCTATCTTTCTGTCGTAGGTCGTAGCCTGACCCTCTTCGTCGAAGGCCATCACAACCATAGCGGCTCCGAAGGACTTAATGATGCGTGCTTTTTCGACAAAGTCATCCTCACCTTCCTTCAGACTGATTGAATTCACGATGCATTTACCTTGGGCATTCTTCAGACCGGCCAGAATTGTTTCCCAATGCGACGAATCTATCATCAGCGCAGCCCTAGCGACAGCAGGCTCATTGGAAATATATCTGACGAATCTCTCCATCTCCCTTGTGCTGTCAAGCATAGCGTCATCCATATTTATGTCTATGATCGACGCACCGTCCTCGATCTGCTTTGCTGCAATCTGGAGTCCGGCTTCATAATCTCCGGATGCTATGAGTCTTGCGAACTTGCGTGAGCCGGCTACATTTGTTCTTTCTCCGACATTGGTGAAGTTATTTCGCTTTACATCAACTT
This sequence comes from Candidatus Cryptobacteroides sp., assembly GCA_045635205.1. Classification (GTDB taxonomy): domain Bacteria; phylum Bacteroidota; class Bacteroidia; order Bacteroidales; family UBA932; genus Cryptobacteroides. The sequence goes on from JAZRBS010000068.1 coordinate 6,500, forward strand.
CTACAGCCTCGAGTCCGCTGACTTTCAATGTCCTATCCGTAGAATTGCCATTTCCCGAGGATAACTTTCTGGTATCAATACCCTTTACGGCTTCGGCAATCGCCTTGATATGAGCAGGAGTCGTTCCGCAGCATCCTCCGACTATGTTGACGAGTCCTTTGTAGGCCATAGCCTTGATCTGTGCTGCCATATCTTCCGGGCTCTGGTCGTAGCCTCCCATCTCGTTAGGCAGACCGGCATTCGGATAGCAACTGACAGGGCACTGGCACCATCTGCATATTTCCTCGAGAAGGGGTGTCATTTCGTCTGCTCCTAAGGAACAGTTCAGTCCGAAAGACAGGATGGGGTAGTGACATATCGAGGTGTAGAAGGCCTCCAGGGTCTGGCCAGTCAGCGTCCTACCGCTTTTGTCTCCCACCGATACAGATATCATCACTGGCGGTATGTCCTGGAGAGGTTGTATGACGGAACTGGCATTTTGCCCCCTCCGGCTAGGGGAAGGAATCCAACTCTGCTGGGAGGGGGGCAGTGTAGTAAACAGACTCTCCAGGGCAATCTCCTGAATGCCGGCCAATGCGGCTTTGACATTGAGTGAGTCGAAGCAAGTCTCTATAAGCAGCAGGTCAGCACCTCCTTTCAGAAGCGCCTCTGCCTGAATACGATATGCCTCCTTCATCTGGTCGAAACTATATGGCCTGAATGCAGGGTCGGACACGTCGGGGGATAATGACAGAGATTTTGAAGTAGGTCCTATGCTTCCAGCCACCCATACCTTCCTTGTCATTCCTATCCTTTCAGCCAGTTCCTGCGCTTCGTCGGCTGCTTCACGCGCAATCCTTGCACCTTCGAACGCCATCTGAGCCGCGAAATCCTGGCATCCGTACTCCGACTGCGATATTGCATTTGCGCTGAAAGTGTTGGTCTCTATGATATCGGCTCCTGCCGCAATATATTCCTGATGTATGGCTTTTATGATTTCCGGATGTGTGAGGTTCAGGCATTCGTTGTTGCCTTTAAGTTCCTTGAGGCAGCCAGAAAACGACCCCTTGCGGTAGTCATCTTCCGTGAGTCCGTATCTCTGGATCATTGTGCCCATCGCTCCATCCAGAATCAATATCCTGTCATTTTGTATGTCGATCATACTTTTCCTGATAATTAACTTACAAAGATACTCTATTTCCGTCAAATAGTGAATATAATTTTGTGTGGAACATAAGTGCTTGTGCTATAGTATCTTACGAATAATGCCAGCTGCACTATGACAGCAGGCATTATGTCTAATGTGTTGGTGGTCAACTTGTTCCGTGTCTCCTAGCCGAGGAAACTGAGCAGGATGCCTGCCGCTACGGCTGAACCGATGACGCCGGCTACGTTCGGAGCCATTGCGTGCATCAGGAGGTGGTTGTTCTTGTCGAACTCCCGGCCGACATTCTGGGATACACGTGCTGCATCAGGAACAGCCGATACGCCGGCATTGCCGATAAGTGGATTGATCTTTCGTCCTTCTTTGCAGAAGAGGTTCATAAATTTTACGAAAAGTACACCGCACATCGTCGCAATGACGAATGAAAGAAGTCCGAGGAGGAATATCTTGACAGAATCACCTGTGAGGAATTCATCAGCCTGGGTCGAGCATCCTACGGTTATACCTATCAGGATGGTCACGACATCGATGAGCGGTCCGCGTGCTGTTTCTGCAAGGCGTTTGGTGACTCCGCTTTCCTTAAGCAGGTTGCCGAAGAAGAGCATTCCAAGCAGAGGCATTCCGGAAGGAACGATCATAGCAGTCAGGATGAAACCGACGATAGGGAATATGATCTTTTCCTTCTGGCTTACCTGTCTTGGAGCCGCCATTCTGATGAGGCGTTCCTTCTTGGTCGTCAGCATAAGCATTATAGGACGCTGAATGACAGGCACAAGAGCCATATATGAGTATGCAGAAACTGCAATTGCACCCATCTGGTGAGGAGCAAGTTTTGAAGATAGGAATATTGCCGTAGGCCCGTCTGCACCTCCGATGATGCCGATGGCACCGGCTTCTGCCGGTGTGAATCCCATATGGAGTGCTATTATATATGCTCCGAAGATACCTATCTGGGCTGCGGCTCCGATGAGCATCAGCCTTGGTTGGGAAATCAGGGCGGAGAAGTCTGTCATCGCGCCTATTCCCAGGAATATGAGCGGAGGATACCATCCGGTCTGGACACCCTGGTACAGGATGTTCATAACTGATCCTTCTTCATATATACCTATGTTGAGACCCGGGACAAACGGAATGTTTCCGATTATCATTCCGAAGCCGATCGGGATAAGCAGCAGAGGCTCCCAGTCTTTCTTGATCGCCAGATAGATGAACACGATGCCGATGAAGATCATAATGGCGTGTTTGTACGTCATACTGGCGAAGCCTGTGTACTGGAAGAATTGCTGAAGACTTTCAAATATTGTGTTCATATCACTATGCTATAGTTACGACAGATGCTCCTTCAAGAACAGAGTCTCCCTTTGCTACGTGGATTGCCGTTACGGTACCGTCCTGTGTTGCCTCAATGGAATTCTCCATCTTCATAGCCTCCAGAACTGCAACCTCCTGACCAGCCTTGACGCTGTCGCCTACATTTACCTTGACCGCGATGATCACGCCAGGAAGCGGGCTTGTCACAGCCTTTCCTGCACCTGATACCGCTGGCTGAGGTGCTGCAGGAACTATCTGAGCAGGCGCTGATACAAGCGGCGCTGCGGGTGCCGCCTGAACTGGAACTGATGGCGCATTTTCAAGTTCGACCTTGTACTCGGTGCCGTTGACTGTTACTGAAGCATCAGTACCCTCTACAGAATTGATCGCAACATTATATTCATTGCCGTTGATCTTGAATTTATATGTTTTCATATCTGATGTTTTCTTTTGATTGTGATTATATAACTTTCATTATCGTGTACTGTATCGTTCAGGTACTGATGGAGCGCCATCGATATGGCTGCATAGACTTCTCCATTCATCTCCTGATCCAATGCCAGAGCGATTGCAGCGGCTATTTTGTCATCCGGTGCTCCTTTTGCCTCTTTCGCCTTCTTTTTCTCCGGCTTACTGAACTTTATTTCTCCGGATGAAAACTTACCGATAAGTGTGTAGGCGAAGTAAAGGACAATCAATGCAACGAATACCACCGAGACCGACACCAGAGTTATTATGGCTCCGTGAGGATCCTTTTCTGCCATTTCCGCACTTTTGCGAATAACGCTCTCAGATGTCTGTAGTATCATTAAACTGTTCATAATCAGCATAATTACAGAGGAAGGTTGTCGTGTTTCTTCCAAGGATTCTCCAAACGTTTTTCTGCCAGTTGCTCCAGGGCTCTGATTATGCGGAAACGCGTGTTGCGCGGTTCGATGACGTCGTCTATATAACCGAAACTTGCTGCGTTGTATGGATTGCAGAAGAGGTCATTATATTCCATTTTCTTCTGTTCCGCCGCTTTGCTTCGCTCCAAAGGATCAGCAATCTTGTCAAGTTCCTTGGAATACAGTATTTCTACGGCTCCATCTGCACCCATTACAGCGAAATTGGCTGTTGGCCACGCTAAGTTTATATCGCTGCGCATCTGCTTGCAACTCATTGTAATATAGGCTCCGCCGTATGATTTCCTCAATGTGACCGCCACTTTGGGTACAGTAGCCTCTCCGTATGCGTAGAGAAGTTTTGCACCGTGATTGATTATACCGTTATACTCCTGTTGAGTGCCGCATAGGAAGCCGGGAACATCGATGAGACTTACTATCGGAATGTTGAAGGCATCGCAGAAGCGTATGAATCTTGCTGCCTTGCGTGATGCATTGCTGTCCAGCACTCCTGCAAGCATCTTCGGCTGGTTGGCTATGATGCCGGTAGAACGACCGTTGAAGTGAGCGAATCCAATGATAATGTTCTTAGCCCAATCCTTATGGACTTCAAGGAATTCACCGTCATCGACTATTCTGCCGATCACTCCGTACATATCGTAAGCCTTGTTAGGATTGTCCGGAATGATATCGTTCAGTTCGTCAGCAACTCTTCCCGCTGGATCGTTTGTCGGACGGAACGGTGCCTTCTCGCGGTTGTTGGACGGAAGGAAACTCAGCAGAGCCTTCATAATGCAGATGCCTTCTTCTTCGTTTTCTGCAATGAAATGAGCCACACCGCTCTTCGATGAATGTACGCTTGCGCCTCCAAGTTCTTCGTGCCCAACCTCTTCGCCAGTGACTGTCCTGACAACACTAGGGCCGGTAAGATACATATATGAAGTGTTCTTGACCATAATGGTGAAGTCGGTCAGAGTCGGAGAATAAACAGCGCCTCCGGCACAAGGACCGAATACACCTGAAATCTGCGGAATGACTCCTGAGGCAGTGATATGCCTTGTGAATATTTCTCCCAGACCGGCAAGACCACCCAGGCCCTCTTGAATGCGTGCACCGCCGGAATCATTTATGCATAGCAAAGGCGCACCGTTTCTGATTGCCATATCTGCAACCTTGCAGATCTTCTGTGCCATCGTTTCGGACATCGTCCCGCCAACTACAGTGAAATCCTGTGAATAGACATATACGAGCCGTCCGTCAATCGTGCCCATACCGGTGACTACACCGTCTCCGTCAAATCTGGTGTTTTCCATACCGAAATTTGTACAGCGGTGCTGGACGAACATATCGAACTCTTCGAAACTGCCTTCGTCCAGAAGGAGTGCAAGCCTTTCTCTTGCTGTCAGTTTGCCTTTCTGGTGCTGTGCGTCGATCCTTTTCTGCCCTCCTCCCAGTCGTGCCTTGGCTCTTCGCTCTACCAGTTCTTTTATCTTTTCCTGTTGAATGCCCATAATAAAACTCTGATGGTATTGATTTTATGTATTCATTACGGCAAATATAACATTTTTTATGAGAGTAAACATAAAAAAAAGCCGATGACCTGATTTATGGCCATCGGCTTATGTATCAATGTCGTTTTGATTACGGCTGCATAGTAGTGTAAACATTCTGGACATCATCGTCTTCCTCGATACGCTCGATGAGTTTCTCGATATCTGCCTTTGCGTCGCCTTCAAGAACCTTGAGGTCAACGTTAGGGAGACGGGTGAACTCTGCTGCGATAAGTTCGTAGCCATTGTCCTCGATCCACTTCTGGATGCCGTTGAATGCAGTAAACTCACCGTAAAGAACAATCTCCATCTCTTCGTTCTCGTTCTCTTCCTCGAAAATTTCCTCTACACCGAAGTCGATGAGTTCAAGTTCGAGTTCTTCGAGATCGTATGGATTGGCAGATTTCATTCTGAACATACATTTGCGGTCAAACATATAGTCAACGCTTCCTGAAGTTCCGAGTGAACCACCGCTCTTTGTGAAGTATGAGCGTACGTTTGCAACAGTACGGTTGTTGTTGTCGGTAGCTGCTTCAACGAGTACAGCGATGCCGTGCGGGCCGTAACCCTCGAATACAACTTCCTTGTAATCAGCCTGATCCTTGTCTGTCGCTCTCTTGATTGCACGCTCGATGTTGTCTTTCGGCATATTCTCGCTTCGTGCAGTCTGGATAAGTGCGCGAAGACGTGGGTTACCTGTCACATCGGGACCACCCTGCTTTACAGCAATTGTGATTTCCTTACCTATCTTTGTGAAGACGCGGGCCATATGACCCCATCTCTTGAATTTTCTTTCCTTTCTGAATTCGAATGCTCTTCCCATATCAAAAATGAATTCTAAAGGTGCTTTCTATCCGAAATCCCTCTTTATAAATGATTTTTACTTGTTGGTGATTCTTCCGATATACTTGTCGATTTCGTAAGCCTCCATTGACTGAGGATACTTGTCCTTGATTGTTTCGTAGAATGAAAGAGCCTTTGCATTATCACCAAGTTTTTCAGCCACGATGCCAGCCTTGAGCAGATAACCTGCAGCATACATATTGTCAACAGTGTTTGCTGCATCCTCAAAGTATCCGAGAGCCTTGTTGTAGTTCTCGAGACCTACGTATGCATCTCCAAGACATCCTTTGGCACGTGCTGCAAGAATGTCGTCCTTGCCTTTGTATGCCTCAAGATAAGCGATTGCTGACTCCCAGTTGCCGAGTTGAAGTTCACATACGCCAGCATAGAAGTTGATGGATTTTCCGGCCTTGGTGCCGTACTCGTCGAGTACCTGTACGAAACCGAGAACATTGCCGTCACCGTTGAGGGCGAGTTCGTACTCTCCGTTGCGGAAATTCTCTTCTGCAAGAGCCATCTGACCCTGAGCCTCGGTTACCTTTGGCTGATGAACGAACTTGTACCAGCAGAATACACCAGCGCAAGCAACAACAACTGCAACGCAGATGATAGTAAGAAGTTTGCCGTTCTTTTCGAAGAACTGCTCTGTCTTTGAAACCGCCTCGACTACTGCCTCGGCATTCTCATTTTTGATTTCTTTAGCCATATCTTTTTGATTTTTATATTTGTCTTTTGGGACTATTTGGGTACAGTTACCCCAAACAGGGCGCAAATTTAGAAAAAATTGTCCAAACTCCCAAAGAATACTTTTTATTTTGATCCGCAGTGTGATTTTCCTTTCAAATCGATCGTGGTTTTCGTATAAAAATCAAAACAGTTTATTATATTTGCCAAGATATCATACCAAATATGCCAGTACTCGAAAAAATCGTCATATCAGACTTCAGGAATATTCAACTTCAGGAATTGGAATTTTCTCCCAATATCAATTGCATCAGCGGAAACAATGGCGAGGGAAAAACCAATCTTCTGGATGCGATATATTATCTTTCTATGACCAAGAGTGCATTCTCAACCTCCGACAAATTCAATTTTCGTCACGGTACCGGTGAATTCTCATTATCAGGCACATACAGGATGCCTAACGGATTGTCCAGCAGATTTGCCGTCAGAATCACGGGGAGCGAAAAGAAGGTGAAGCGGGACGATAAGCAGTATGGCAGAGTATCTGAGCATATAGGTGTCCTTCCGATAGTGATGGTATCTCCATCGGATATTACGATGGTGAGCGAATCTGGCGAGGAAAGAAGAAAATTCGTGAATTCTGTTCTTTCGCAGATGGACAAGGAATATATGTCTATGATGCAGCAGTACAACAGGCTTCTTCTACAGAGGAACAGGATGCTTAAGGAACAGAACCAGGACAGAACGCTTATGGAAGTGATTGATATGAGGATGTCAGCATTGGCTGAGCCGATATATCAGGCACGCAAGCGTTTCATCGCTGAACTTAACCCGATCGTGGCGGAATACTACAGAATGCTCTCCGGTGGCTCTGAACAGGTGGAAATTGAATACGAATCAGAACTTTCCAAGGCAGGACTTGATGCTCTTCTGTCGGCTTCGTACGAGAAAGACAAGATGTTGAAATACACTACATCCGGAATACAGCGTGATGATTTTATATTCCGTATGGACGGACATCCTATCAGGCGTTACGGCTCCCAGGGACAGCAGAAGTCGTTTCTGGTGTCATTGAAGTTTGCCCAGTATGAAATTATGAAGAAGAATTATGGCTTTGCACCTATTCTTCTGCTTGACGATGTCTTTGATAAACTGGATATGGGAAGGATATCCAACTTGCTGCAGATGGTGGCGAGCAATGACTTCGGGCAGATATTCATTACGGACAGCAACAAGGTGAGGATGTCCGGCATAGTGGATGGACTGACTCAGGATAGGGCTTATTATGAGACATCTGCGGGGATGTTCACTAGAATTTAAACTATGGCGTACGACAGCAGAAAGAACGGTCTGAGGCGGCAGGAAGCCGTCGGTATGGAAGAACTGGTCAGACAGTTCGTCCGTGATATGCGGCTTACGGCAGGATTGGACAGGCAGAGAGTCTCCGATGCGTGGGCTGCAGTCTCTGGTGCAGGGCGTTACACTCTCGATGTCAGTTATGACAAAGGTGTGATGGTCTGTGCGATAAGTTCGTCTGTTGTCAGAAATCAATTGTATTTTCAAAGGGACAGCCTTCTCAGCAGGATCAATGAATATCTTGCATCTGATGGCTTGTCGGGCGGAGAAGATGATGGGATATTGGTAAGGACTTTGATTTTAAGATAGTTATGAAGATAGTTGCTGATATTGATATACCTTTCCTTTCCGGTGTGTTCGAGCCTTACGGTGAGGTGGTCTATAAAAAAGGAATCGAGATTTCCAGAGAGGATGTTCTGGATGCCGATGCCTTGATGGTGAGGACAAGGACCCGTTGTGATGCATCTTTGCTGGAGGGAACTTCTGTAAAGATGATTGCGACCGCTACCATCGGTATGGATCATATCGATGAGGAATATTGTCGTAGCAATGGAATCGAAGTAGCCAATGCTGCGGGATGCAATGCCGGGGGAGTTATGCAGTATGTCTTCTCTGCGCTTTATGGCGTAGCGGCACGTAAAGGCATAAAGATAGATGGCAGCACCATAGGAATAATAGGCGTCGGCAATGTCGGACGCAAGGTAGAAGATATGGCTGAGTATCTCGGCTTCAATATTCTCAGATGTGACCCGCCACGTGCAGCAGCAGAGGGCTCTGAGGGCTTCTGTTCTCTTGAATATCTTCTTGCCGAGTCAGACATAGTCACCTTGCACGTCCCTCTGGATCAGACTACACGTGGGATGGCGAATGAGGATTTCTTTACCTTGATGAAGCCTGGTGCCATCTTTATAAATGCAGCCCGAGGGGAGGTCGTTGACGAGAATGCACTTCTTTCGGCATATCCTAAGTTTGGTGCCATTGTACTTGATACCTGGAATAATGAACCGCATATCAATGAGGAATTGATGGATGTCGTGGATATCGCAACTCCTCATATCGCAGGATATACCTATCAGGGAAAGCAGAACGGTACTTCTATGGCTGTGAGGGCTGTTGCCCGCCATTTTGGCATAGAGCCTCTATTTGCTTTCCTCCCGTCAGAGGATAATCAGGATCACGAACCAGTCCTTCTGGATCTGAAAGGTAAGACCCACGGCGAGATCGCTGCGGTGTTCCAATATAATTATCCTATATTTACCGATGATTTCCGATTCCGTATGGAATCTCACAAATTCGAGAAGTTCCGTTCGGAATATCAATACAGAAGAGAAATATACACTAATCCAATATCCAATATGTTTACTAAAGAAGATATCGCACAGATTGAGCAGAGAGGCTCATCTGTCCAGATTGTTGAACAGCAGGTAGAACGATTCAAGCAGGGTTTCCCTTGGATGCGTATTGTCGCACCTGCTACTCCGGAAAGAGGAATCCAGGTGCTGGATGATGCTGCTGTAGAGGCTGCGGCAAAGTATTATGATGGTGCAAGCATCAATGGCAAATGCAAGTTCGTGCCAGCATCGGGTGCTGCTTCACGTATGTTCAAGGATCTTTTCAGCGGACTTGATGCATTGAAGGCTGGAAAGGAGTTGGCTGATGATGCTCCTGCTGCAAGATTCGTGGATCAGATACACAATTTCTCCTTCTACACTCCGGAACTTTTCGGAGAACAGACCTGCAAATGCCCTGAATACAGGAGGGATGTGCTTTCAAAGACTCTTACTGACGAAGGCCTTGGCTATGGCGCAAAGCCTAAGGGAGTCCTCAAGTTCCATAAATACACTGACGGTGAGATCCGTACTGCATTTGCAGAGCACCTTGTTGAGGCTCAGAACTATATGAGAAATGAGGATGGTACAGCAAATCTTGTCGTCACAATATCTCCGGAGCATCAGCATCTTTTCGAGGAGGCATACGCTGAGGTAAAGGAGGCATATGAGACAAAATACGGTGTCAAATACAATATAACCTTCACTTTCCAGGACAAGGCTACTGATACAGTAGCAGTTGATGTGGACAACAAGCCTTTCAGGACAGAGACAGACTCGCTTCTTTTCAGACCAGCAGGACACGGTGCCTTGATCTACAACCTCAACAAAATCGAGGAAGAGGTTGTTTCAATCAAGAATATTGACAACGTTGCAAATGAGAGACTCCTTCCTGAGACAGCAACCTGGAAGAAGGTGCTTCTCGGCAAGGCTCTTGAAATCCGAGACAAGATATATGGTTATCTCAATGCTCTTGATGCTGAGGCAACTCCAGAACTTTGTGACGAGATCGAATCGTTCCTAGACAATACTCTTTGTGTAACTCTTCCTGAGGCTGCAGACTTCGACGCACGCGTTAATGCTCTTCGTGCGAAACTCAACCGTCCTATCCGTGTGGCAGGTATGGTGAAGAATCAGGGTGAGCCTGGCGGTGGTCCTTTCATCATTGCAGAGAAAGATGGTTCGACATCACTTCAGGTTCTCGAGAGTGTGCAGGTCAATATGTCAGACGACCACGCACGTAATGCACTTGCTTCTGCTACCCACTTCAATCCGGTTGATATCGTATGCTGCCTGCACGACTATAAAGGACAGAGTTTCGATCTTCTCAAATATGTTGACGAAGATGCGGGATTCATCAGTTCGAAGAGTTATCAGGGACGCGAACTCAAGGCGCTTGAACTTCCAGGCCTTTGGAACGGTGCTATGAGCAATTGGAACACTCTTTTCGTTGAGGTTCCTCTTGCAACCTTCAATCCTGTGAAAGTGGTTCTCGACCTTCTCAGACCGGCACATCAGAACTAGTCTTTACGGACAGAATACTATTAAGGCCTCATCATCACATAATGATGAGGCCTTATATTATTTTGCGGATGTACGGATTATCTTTCCTTTTTTCAATACCCAGGATTCTTCTTTGGCGAATGTCGATATATGCGGATTGCTTGTGTCACGCCGGCCGAGACCGTAGCCGACTTCAAGATTGCCGTTGATCCATCCCGCCTTGATCTTTCCCCAGCGTCTGAATTTACGGAAAACCTTTTTCAAATCCTTGTAAGATATAGTTTTACGGGTTCCGTCCATCTGAGGGATTTCCACCCGGTCGAGATATAGTCTGTTACGCTCTACATACCAGTAAGCAATGTAACCTCGATAATTGGCCGTGCTTACAAAATTTCTATTGCCGATCAGGGCGTTGAAGGTTTCCTGCATTTCCGGTTGGAGATATTGCAGAGGCGATAATGGCAGTTCCCACGTTTCTCCATCTATTATCACTTTGTCGTGGATTTGCTGTGTGGCACCTGCAGAAAAGCAGGCGATGCTAAACAATGCTATTATAACCAGTCTTTTCATAATTGCTTGATGTTCAGATTGTTCGTTTGCCTACAATCAGGAGATTTCCTTTGACATCAGATTTCAATCCGAAGATGTGCACATCTCCGCCAGAAGCGCATCCTATTTTTTTTCTCAAGGCTTCGGAAGTTATCGGAATGTTTCTGGCTGTCACCTCCGCTTTGGGATAGCATTTCCCGATGCTTTTTATGGCGCGTTTGTCCAATGGGCTGCTGCTCAATATTTTAAAGACTTTTCCATAACCTTTCAAAAATTCGGCTTTGTCAATGCTCGATGTAGTATAGTAGTGCGTTGAAATACCAAACTTGCATATATCCATACGGATTCCCGTTGTGTTGAAAGCCCCTGCTTTGGTAAGTGATTTTCCTGGTTCGAACAGATATTCTCCGGGTTCTTCAGCCAATCTTGCTGCCGATGTCTTTTCCTCTTCCGGGGTGAAAGTCAATATTGATGCAGGTCTGTCTGGGAAACCGGCAGGAAGTTCGACCGCGCTGATACAGTATTCACCTTCCCAGTCCCTGTCCATCCAGATCAACAGTTCCTTGCATTCTCCTTCGGAGGATACTATGTGCACTTCGCGGCAGGTAGAACCTAGCCTTGAGCAAACCATACTGATATCGGCCATCGGTGAAAGTTTGATAAGAATATTGCGCGATATACTGAATATCTCATCCTTCAAAGTAAGGACGTCAGGAGTACATTCTTCTATAAGGAATACCTTTTTCCCGCCTTCGCCTCTTCGAGCCGGATCCATATAGATTATATCTGGAGAGAATCCAGTCAGAATATCGTTTATATATCCCCTCTGTGCAATATTGTTTCTTACTGTTATATTGTTTGCGCCGAGGATTTTGAAATTATGTCCGGCGGCATCTGATAAGGGAGTCAGCATCTCGTTGTATAGTACTTCTGCCGCTTTTTTCGAGAAGAACCAGCAGTCCACTCCGAGGCCTCCTGTGAGGTCGGCGATGCGCCATCCTTCTTTGGCTGCAATCCTTTCCGCAAGTGCTGCTTTGTATTGGGCAGTGGCGCTGCTGCTGCACTGCTCAGCCGATATTTTAAGTGGGAAATACAGCCTTGATTCATCGTACCATTCCGGTACCTTTCCTCGCAGTTTCCGTCTGCTTTCGATGCAGTTGACAGCCGATTCCACATCGATTCCCGGCCATTTGCTCTTGTCGAGAATAAGCCTTGTGGGGTCGTCAGCCAGATGCTCGGTAATGAAATCAAGGAGTTTGTCCATTTTTGTTGAAAATTTATGCAAAAATAGGTTTTTTCTTGAATATTTATCAGTATATTTGTTCGAATGTAATGCAATTTAACATTAAAATAATATACCAACTATGGAAAGAGATTTCAGAACAGTAGTCCAGAACTGGCTGGACGGTAATTTTGATGAGGCTACAAAGGCTCAGATCATCGCACTTCAGGAAAATGATCCTGTGGGTCTTGAGGATGCATTCTACAGAAATCTTGAGTTCGGTACAGGCGGTCTCCGCGGCATTATGGGAGTCGGCACCAACCGAATGAACAAATACACTGTAGGTATGGCTACCCAGGGCCTTGCCAACTATATGAAGGAAAACTGCGAGGGACCTCTCAGTGTATGCATCTCATACGATAGCCGTAACAACAGCCCTGAGTTCGCACAGATCGCTGCAAACGTTCTTGCTGCAAACGGAATCCACGTCTATATCTTTGACAAACTTCATCCGATTGCGCTTATGAGTTACTCTGTGAGAATGAAGAAGGCTACTGCCGGTATTATGATCACTGCTTCCCACAACCCTAAGGAATACAACGGTTACAAGGTGTTCTGGTCAGACGGAGCACAGGTGAAATCACCGGTTGACAAGGAAATCGTTGATGAGGTTGCAAAGATTACTGATCCTTCAATGGTAAAGTTCGAGCCGGGTGCAGATGCTGCTCCTATCGAAGTTATGGGTCACGAAATGGATGATGCATACCTTAATTCAGTGATGACTCTTATGCTTTCTCCAGAGGCTGTAGCGGCTCATAAGGATCTTAAGATTGTTTATACTCCAATCCACGGTTCAGGTGTGGAAATCGTTCCTGAATTCCTCGGAAAACTTGGTTTCGAGAAAATTTATCACGTTCCAGAGCAGGATGTGGTTGACGGCAACTTCCCTACAGTAATGTCTCCGAACCCAGAGGAACCTTCTGCTCTTGCAATGGCAGTTGCAGTCGCAGAGAAGGAAGGCGCTGACCTGGTGATGGCTACAGACCCTGATGCAGACCGTATCGGTATTGCTGTACGTGACAATGAAGGCAAGATGGTTCTTCTCAACGGTAACCAGACAGGTTCGATCCTTACATATTATATCCTTCGTCGCTGGTCAGAACTCGGAAAACTTGACGGCAAGCAGTATATCGTCAAGACTATCGTAACCACAGAACTTATGCGTGCAATAGCTGAGAAGTATGGCGTGAAGGTTTACAATGTGCTTACAGGATTCAAGTGGATTGCTGATGTAATCAAGAAGAACGAGGGTGAGGCTACATTCGTATGCGGTGGTGAGGAAAGTTATGGTTTCAATGTAGGCGAGTTTGTACGCGACAAGGATGCTCCTATCTCTTGTGCATTCGTTGCAGAGTGTGCTGCGTGGGCTGCAGAGCAGGGCAAGACTCTCTATCAGTTGCTTCAGGATATTTATGCTGAGTTCGGCTATTACAAGGAGTCTCTCATATCGGTTACCAAGAAGGGTAAGGCTGGTCTTGAGGAAATCGCTCAGATGATGGTTGACTATCGAAACAATCCTCCAAAAGAACTTGCCGGTTCTCCAGTAATCAAGGTTATCGACTATACCAAGCCAGAGGAGACAGGACTTCCTTCATCTAACGTTCTCCAGTTCTACAATGAGGCTGGTGATGTTGTTACAGTCCGTCCTTCAGGTACAGAGCCTAAGATCAAGTTCTATTTCGGTATCAAGGGTTCGGACGCTGATGCGAAGAATGAGGCTCTCAGAGCACAGTTCAGCAAATAGTCTGTAAACATAAAGCGGCAACTGAACTACCCGTGACCCACGCCTCCCATTCGGGAGGCACCCCCTAGCCGGGGGTGGCACGTCACTAGTAGTTCAGTTGTCGCTTTATATTATGATAACAGATTATTTACAGGACTTTTCTTCTGGTTTACAACTCATTCCCGATATGGGATAGCCAGGTTATGGCTGCTACAAGGGAAGCATTCCAGTTAATCGCGATTTCGTTTGATGCATACGACGGTTCTACATCCTCGTATGATTCATCCGGATAGTCCGACCTGTATTTCCTTACTTCCGCAATATCCTGCTGTCCTGGGTTCGGACCTCCGACAAGAAGGCCTGGAATCGGCTCTTCGATGCCGTCTGACGCACACAAGCGACTATGAGGATGCATCGGACTCTTGGACCCGAAGCCGGTCACATAGCAATATCCTGTGGCATTTTGACCGAGGATATAATTGACATTCCTGAATGCGTTGTCTAGATATTTCTTGTCGTTCGTGAGTTCGTATGCATAAAGGAAGCAGATGGCCTGATCGCAGAAACTAGAACAGCATCCCCAGTGGAAATTCTCATCCTTGTTGCCGTATGCGCTGTTGTAGCAGGAGCCTTCTACAGATTCAATAGCCTTGTCGCAATATTCCAGAAGCATCTTCACACATTTCGTCCTGATTTCTTTTTCCTGCTCTGCTTCAGGATTATGTGTAGGATGGAATTCGCCCCATTCCCGATGATGAATTTCCATTTCAATCCATCTGAATACTCCCAATGCCGCTACATTTCCCCACGACATCAGAGTAAATTCTTCCGGCATATTCTCAATCACATCTGTCAGGTAGGTCTTCCTGTCTCCCGGGTAACTTGCCCAATACTGACTTGTGGCAGCCCAGAACAGTTCATCAGATGCACTGCCGTCTCCGTATGCTCCTGTAACCACGTCAGGATCATATATTTCGTTCATCTTGTCCTGATGATAGAACGCTTCGGGATTGTTTTTAGCCCATCGGTATGCATCCGCTCCATCCTCTGCTCTTTTACATACGCCTCTTGTATTGATGTCTTGTTCCAGATTGCCTCCGCAATGCGCAGCCCAAGTACTGCCCATTTCCGCACATACCGCAGCAAAATCAAGTGATGCCGTCACGGATTTTTGCACTACATAGCGCTTCTGACGGCATTCTGTCGGATGGATGAAAGCCTCGAACGATGGAGTCGTGAGTTTGTGATATACTCCGCCGTCGGACGGATCCTTCATTGTAAGGAGCCATTGATGATTATATTCCAGTTCTTCCCAGAACCTGATGCTCTCTTCCCGGGTGATGAGCCTTTTCATTGACAATACGCGGAACACATTTGCCATAAGTCCCATCGAATATGCCGAATTCACTACATATTTATTATAGTCTCCCGCATCATACCATCCTTTCGGGGATGATATCACAGTCCCTTCCGGCCTTTCGGGAGTTGCAGCGCTTCCGTGTATATATACGAGAGTATCAGGATGTCCTCCCTTGCGTACCCATTTGCCGGCAATCTCCGGGTCGAGATCCATTCCGCTTCTCTGATGATAGAATCCCTTTAATGCAGCCTCTGCAAGGGCGTCCAGTGCATTCTCACTGATGATGAATTCTGCAGTTTCATCTCCTGCGCTGACCGTATATGTTCCCGGTTCAGTTATTTCGCTGAAATCAAAGATCTTGCGTTCCTTTCCGGACCATTCGGACAGGGCAGAACGAACATAGCCTCCTTCCCAGACTGTTGAATCGGAATCTTTCCTGCTGATACGTATGCTCTCTGCCGGATTTTCGCCTTCAAGAGTCATTGTTTTTTCCTGCTGCGGATAGAAACCGACTTGATTTATTTTGATGCTGACCGGATTTGCGTCACTGGAACAGGATACTATCAAAACTGTGATAATGCTAATCAATGATGGTTTTAGGATTTTATACATAGCAAGTAAGGTTTATCAGGGATCACTTTCCTGCAAAAATAATATATTTTGGCGCAAAACCTTATTACTTCTTTGTTACTTTCAAGATTTTACGTAATTTTGAAATCGTTAGAAAAATCATAAACCACTAAATTAAAGATAACTATGGCTTACAAAGTAATTGACATTGAAGGTGTAGGCGCTGCATACGCTGAGAAACTTACAGCAGCAGGCATTGACACTGCAACCAAACTTCTTGCTAAATGTGCTGCTCCAGCAGGTCGCAAGGCTCTTGAGGAAGAGACAGGAATTTCTGGCGCACTTATTCTCAAATGGTGTAACCACGCTGATCTTTTCCGCGTGAAGGGTGTCGGCCCTCAGTTCGCAGAACTTCTTGAGGAAGCAGGTGTTGATACAGTGAAGGAACTCGCACATCGCAATGCCGAGAATCTTGCAGCGAAGATGCTTGAGGTAAATGAGGAGAAGCATCTTGTTCGCCGTGTTCCAGTGGCTAAAGAAATCCAGAAGATGATCGACTGTGCCAAGGAACTTCCAGGTACAATGACTTATTAAGCCTTATTTGATTTTGATTCAAATGCTGTTCTGATGAAGGACAGCATTTTTTGTTTTATGGCGTGGACATTGCTATATCTCGTTTTGATTTTATGAACGAGGGAATTATGAAGCGGGTAGTAGCAGGAATTGCTTTGTTGGTGGGTGTGCTGGCAGCAATAGATATGAATGCCGATACAGGCATATCCCTTACTGCAAAGGATGGAAGCAGGGTAGTGGCAAGGACACTAGAGTGGTATTCCTCTCCAGATAAGTGCGGATATGTAGTGGTTCCGCGCGGATATCTGCATCAGTCATTCGCCCTTGCTGAAGAAAATGGCCTTAAATTCAAGTCGTTATATGGTTATGTAGGGATATTTGCAGATTATGAGCCATTTGTGGTAGAAGGTGTGAACGAAGCCGGACTTTCGGCGGGTGTCTTCTTCCTTTCCGATGACAGCGCTTGTCCTTATGCCCGGAGCGGCGATCCGGAGGTTGTCCTTTGTAACAAACAGTTTGTATCGTGGGTTTTGTCACAGTTCTCTTCCATAGACCAGATTGAGGATGCACTTGAGGATGTACGTCTTGTACCTGCCGATGCAGAGTACAACGCCTGCTGGAGAATTTCAGAACCCGGGGGCCGTACCGTCATAATACAATTCACAGGGAGCCGCCCGCAATTTTATGACGATTCATCCATTACGTCGTTCCATATAAATGAAACAGGATTCGATACAGTGATGCAGGCATTCAGGATATTGACTGCGTCTGATGTCACAGCCTCTGTGTCCGATATCCCAGGATTCACTTCAGTTACCGATCAGACGGCTTTGAAGTTTTACTATAGGACAGCCAGAAACTGTAATATACGATGCATTGAACTTATGAACATTGATTTCAGAAAAGTCCGGTATCAGTCACATCCGCTGGATGCTTTGCAGAACCAGCCAATAGAAATACTGAAAGTTAAATAGCACCTTCGTCCTCTGGCAGTGGTCAGGCCAACCAGACGCTGAGGCTCATCATATTTCACCTTTTTTTGCAGTCGCCGGATCTGCCTCAGGCAGCCTCCGGCGACCTTTTGCTGCCATTCTCGAATCCGTAATCCTTGATATCCGCTTTTCTACCGTTACTGGGCATTTCTGCTCCTCCTGTGATATAACTTAGCACTTCCACTGCAAGATAAACGAAAATAATTACTGCAAGCCACATAATGTTTTCCTCCTAATTAATATACCAATTGTGTTTCTATGTGGCAAAATTACGCCCACCTTGTGCCATTGTAAGGGACAAGGTGGGCGTAGGTCGAAAATTTCTTCAAAATTATTTATTGGCAGTGATTATTTTCAATAACTCTGGATCTTTTCCAGCAAGTCTCATAATATCGATATGAGTACAGACTTCTTCACTAAGGAAACGTGATGTGGAACCTGTATTGGCAGGATCCCAAGTGAGCAATATAGTATGAGTCTTGAGAGCCTTGAGTTTCTTTGCCAGCATTTCGTGGTCTGCATCACCGCTGATAAGTACTACATAATCAAATTCTCTGTATAGAGTCATTTCGTATGTATCGAGGGCGAACCAGGTATCGACACCCTTTTCTATCACTCCACCGGATGGGTTAGGACGAAGATGCTTGTAATGGAAAATGATGTCGTTTTCGATCAGCGTATCCTCAAATTGGCGTTCTTCGAAAAGTAGATGTCTGTTTTCTGCATCTGTGGCACGGAAGCGTCCCCTGTAATAATGTGCTTCTGTGATATAGAGAAGTTTGCGGTCGATTCCGAAATGCCTTGAAATCATATCTGGAATGAATTGGAACAGGCCTTTGACATTGACCTTTCCCATATTTCTCTTTGCAAGTCCTTCGTCGATCTTGGCAAAATAGCCTCCGTCGATGAATACGCCGATAGATAGATTGTCTGTGTGTGCCATAGTCTTATTCTGTAAATCTCATTTCGTTGAACAGGTAGTCTGCTTGGCCGATCTTTTCGATGGTGAAGAGGACATAGCGGATATCAAGCGCGATGTTGCGGCAGATCTCAGGATCGAAAACGATATCGCTCATTGTGCCTTCCCAGACGCGGTCGAAGTTGAGGCCTATCAGGTCGCCGTCAGCATTGATCACAGGACTGCCGGAATTGCCGCCGGTGGTGTGGTTGGTGGCGATGAAGCAGACAGGAACCTCTCCTGATCCATCAGCCCAGCGAGCGTAATTTTTAGTCGCATAGATGTCGCGAAGACGCTGAGGAATATTATAGTCGAATATGTCAGGATTGTCCTTCTCCATAATTCCCTTGATTGTCGATGATGGTGTGTAATATACTCCGTCGGCAGGGGAGTACCCCTTGATATGGCCGTATGCGACACGAAGTGTGAGGTTCGCGTCCGGATAGAAGGCTTTTGGCACTCTCTGTGTGCGGCAATATACCATCTGTCCGCGCATATAGTCGCGGTAAGCCAGTTGCAGTTCCTGGTTCAGGCGTGTCGTAACTGGAAGAATATCAGTATAATACCATTCGAGGAATTCGTTGAAGAATTTTGTCGCAGGGTCAGCCATAACGACGTCCTTGTCCCCGGCTGTCAGTGCCGCGACCTTGTCCGGGTCGATGAAGATGGATCCGGTGAAGATGTCCTCGGCCCAGGCATCGATGCTGCCGTATGAGGCCAGTTTCTCCTTATAATACTCAGGCTTGAAATCTGCGGGAACATTCTTCTCATATTCGTTCATTACCGCAACGAAAGATTCCTTGTCGATAGGGAGGTACCAGTCCTTGTAGAAGGCTTCGGCAAGTCTGGCTGCCTTTGTAGAATCATAGGTTATTGTCGAGTCTTCCTTAGCAAACAATCTTGCGATGCTCATAGCGAAATTCGCGATCTCCACAGTGCGGACTGTCTCTGAGTAATAATCCGTAGCGAATTGATATGGCTCAAGTTCCTTGTAGATGCCAGCGATACTTGCAATGACTCCGTCAAATTCGCCTCCCTGAGCCCATTTGTCAAATTCCTTTTCGAACTCCTGCTTCGTCTGCACGGTCTTCATCTTCTTTATGCCTTTGACCTCCCCCTGCCACTTCTTCCAGGCATTGGACACATTGGCGTTCTTGGATGAATATTGTATGCGTACCTTCTGGCTCTGAGCCTGATACTTATTCATAATATCCAATCGGAGTGTGCGGAGGTTGATCTTATGAGGGTCTCCGGTCTCCTCTATATATCTTACTCCTTCTGAGTGAATATATTCCTTAGTACTGCCCGGGAATCCGTAGATGAATGTGAAATCTCCCTCCTGTACCCCTTTGGTGGAGATGCGGAAATATTTCTTCGGCCTGTATGGAACATTATCTTCCGAGTATGGAGCAGGATTGTTATCCTTGTCGGCATAGATGCGGAACATAGAGAAGTCGCCGGTATGGCGTGGCCACATCCAGTTGTCCGTATCACCTCCGAATTTTCCGATCGACGAAGGCGGTGCTCCCACAAGACGCACGTCCTCATATTGTCTGTAGAGGAATAAGAAATACTGGTTGCCATAATAAAGTGCCTCTACAGTGGCTCTGAGGCCTTTACCCTCTTTTGTCACATCGTCAATCAAAGCCTTGGAATTGTTCTTTACTATTTCAACTCTCTGGTCTTCGTTCATACCTGGTTCATATCCTTTGAGAATTATATCGGTCACGTCCTCCATTCTTTCCAGAAAACTTACGCTCAGTCCCGGATTAGGCAATTCTTCAGCGCGGCTCATTGCCCAGAATCCATCCTTGAGATAATCGTGTTCTATGCTGCTGTGCTTCTGGATCTGTCCGTATCCGCAGTGATGCTTGGTAAGCAGAAGGCCTTCCGGAGATATTAGTTCGCCGGTACATCCACGTCCGAACAGGACAACCGCATCCTTGAGAGATGCCTGGTTGACGCTGTATATATCCTCAGCACTGAGTCTGAATCCCTTTTCCTGCATATCGGCAATCCTCTGGGATATCAATGACGGCAGCCACATACCTTCATCTGCACTGGCAGTGAATATGGTCATAAAGACCGAAATAATGATAATGAGTTTTCTTTTCATATATTGCATTTACTTTAATATACCTTCCTTGATGAACATTTTCCGGTAATGCTCAGCCTTCTTTTCCAGCGGAAGAGGGTATGCACGTGATGAAGAAGGCATCCTCCAGAACCTTATGGTTTTATGTGCAAATATACACGTTATAAATCCTCCTACCGGCGGTGCATCGCAACCGAACATTTCCACGATCACATCCGTTGCTTTCTGTCCTGTCGCTACGATGGCTCCGCATTCGGGAATCCTGGACAGCAGATCCTTCAGGTCGGTGGCTTCCACAATTTCCAGGAACTTATCTGACGCATTGTCCTTCAACCGTTTCACCTGGCAAGCAGTATCATACATAGCGATTCCTGTCTTGGCAGCAAATACTTCGCATATTTCCCGTGCGAATCTCTTTTCTTTTCTGCCTTCTGCATCCTCTGCTACGAAATGTTCCTTATCATCGAAGAATACCAGCCCCAGAATCCTCCACATATCATTTATCCAGTTGGGATAAAAGAAATCCATCGACCATCTTTTTCTGGCCGGTGGAAAACTTCCAAGCATAAGAATCCGTGCTCCGTCCGGAAGGAAAGGTGGAAGAGGATGTTTCTCTATAGGAATGTCTTTATGTTCCATTACAAAAATATACGACTCAATCTATGATTCCTGAGAATATGTATCGCTTTTATTTTAAATCTGATATCCATTGTATTATCATAGTCAATACTTCCGGTGCGAACGTTTCCTCTATCATTCTGTATTCCGTAACTGCGCCTGTCCTGCAGTGTTGGAAAAGATGGTTGAGATCTTCTATTGATACAATACGGCTTTTCGCATCAGATGTCAGACCTGAACGGATTGCATTCAGATTGATAGTATGATCGACTTGATTATCTTTTGTCCCGTTCAGTGCAAGAACCGGGCAGGTGATCTTTCCAAGAAGCGGGCGTATATCAAGTGACAGAAAATACCTCATATATGGTAACTGGATCTGCGCTACGACTGCCCAGTAATTCTGTATCAGGGATTCCGGGATATTATAATCGGCAGGATCCGGCATTCTGCCGCCGTGGACTCTGACGTTAAAAGCAGTCTCCAACAATTGACAATATGAATCAACGATTTCATCAGAAAAGCCCAGGCCTTCAAATGCGATGCGATTCTGCCATACAAGGGTCTCCGCTCCGGAAACGGCCATTCCTGCGAGGCTGATTATGAAATCTGCCTTATGCTCTGCAGCAATCATCATTGCAATGGTTCCGCCTTCGCTATGGCCTATCACTCCCACCTTGTCAAATCTTTCTCTGAGAAGTGATATACCAGCCAGAGCATCAGACTTGAAATCTTCTACAGTCCATTCCATAGGGTTGGCCGAGGAGTCTCCAAAGCCTCTGTCGTCATAGCGCAGAGTGGCGATGCCTGCTCTTGCAAGAACATCTGCGATGACTGCAAATGGTTTATGGTCAAATAGTTCCTCATCACGATTCTGCTGTCCGCTTCCAGTCACCATAATCAATGCAGGTGTCTCACGTGAATAGCCTTCCGGCAGGATGAGAGTTCCATTCAACGTGATTCCGTCATTCGTGAATGCAACCTCTTCCGTTGCATAAGGGAATGGCTCGGACGGAGTTTGAGGACGTTTGGGCTTCTTTTCTCCAGGGGTAAGAGTCAATGGGAGTTCAACATTCATCTGATTGAATGTGCCGACTATTCTGTTGAAGAGCCATTGACCTTGAAATGTGGCGGCAAGCGCTGGAATCCTGACGGTGACCTTTCCGGCATCGCCTCTTTCAACCTGTACCGGTATGCCTTTGACGCCCTGATCCGGCGAGTCCACGGTAGGTTTATCTTCGTCGAGATGAAATACAATGGAAAGTTCAGTGCCTTGTACGTCAATCTTGCCCGACCACGTGCCTGTCTGAGCATCAGCAATGAACATTGCCGACGTCATCAGACCGATTATTGCAAAGAGCCTTCTCATAGCCTTAAGATAATGATACGTGATTATTTATTTTTCATCAGGCTGCTGTCCGTCGTGAGCCTTCCACATACATTCGGTAATTTTCATATCAGAGAACACTGCCGTGAAGGATGAATCCTCAGGAGAGCAGGCATAAATACCGAAACTGATCACATCTGTAGCAGCATAGATGTGACATATACGCATCTGGCTGAAATCCACGCCATCAGATGAGCACTCTATGCAGAAATCATCTTCCCTGCGGGAAAAGCGGTACCACATTGTCTTGACATCTGCAGGTATTGCTGTCGTAGCCCAGTCCGAATAACCGTTGTTGGTTACAACGCTTCCAAGGTGCTGGAATTTTTCATTTTCAAATTCGACTGAGCCTTTCAGCCAATTCTCGCTGTCCAGATACATTACTATGCCGCATTGGTCAAACCTCTGGTGACTTTGTGTAAAATCGGTCTTTACAACAAAACTGAAATACTTTTCTTTTGTCTGCATCTGCAGTACAGGGGCATTGTCGTTGCGGAAATGATAGTATGTACGTTGCCACAGGTCGGTATGTGGCGCAGTAGTGATTTCAATTGTATCATTCTTTACCTTGAATGCTTCAGGCTCACGTGTCCATTGAAGATTGTCCATATTGATGCGGCCTTCATTTGCAAATGCCTCTGTGACACTGTCGATAAATCCGGTATCTGCCAAATTTTGATTGGAAGTTCCGCAGGATACAGCAATAAGGCTGAGTCCGTATGCAAAT
Source organism: Candidatus Cryptobacteroides sp. (assembly GCA_045635205.1). GTDB lineage: Bacteria > Bacteroidota > Bacteroidia > Bacteroidales > UBA932 > Cryptobacteroides. The sequence goes on from JAZRBS010000068.1 coordinate 29,934, forward strand.
ATATTTTTTAGATGATTCATAGGTTCGATGAATTTTGATATTCAGTTGTAAAGATATTATTTTATAATGAAAATCACAAGTTTAACTCTATCTGAGGCCGGTTTCAAAGATTCTACTCTATTATGGCACGGGCTTTGATTCAGACTGTATAGACAATAATACTTACAAATAGACAATCTATATTTGGTGTTCCCCCGACATCAGCATAGTGAAGATACCAGGCAGTTTGAAGAATTCATTCTGCCTGGTATTCCGTCATTTCCTGTATATAATCATTGCCGCCCGACGAATCACTTCGGCGGGCGGCTTTTCAGTTCGTTCAATATTTATGTCTAACTAACTTGAGTGCATTCATATAGACGCATATTCTATGCCAAATGCTACATAATTTGATGGATTTTGTTGAATTTACTTGCAAAGTGTAATTTTCAGACGATCAATCCAGGAAGGGCATCTGCAATAATCTTGATTATGTAAGCAATAATGACGAATATGCTTATGATCCACGCTATGAATATTATCAGTCCTGGCTTCCACGATGGCGATTTCAGGTCGAAGAGGAGCATAACACCTCCATAAACCATTCCTACACAGCCAATTCCCAGCATCACCAGTACGAGCCCCCAGAATGTCGTGCCACCAAGAAGATCGGATATGAGTTGTCCTTCTGCATCAAGCGGCCCCCATCTCATTATATGGTCTGCCAGGTGAACTCCTATGATTTCCGGCATTTTAGGGATGAACAATCCTCCGAGCAGTCCTCCCAGACCGGAAATCAGGAGTAAGAACCCAAGGAAAATGCCTCCAGCGCGTTTGATTGTTCGTCCGGCAGGGGATTGTGCAGCCTCCTTGACCTCACGCTCGAAGTCGAAATCATTTCCTTTGTATCCTTTCAGATCTGTAGGCCTTCCGTGCAGTTCGCGCTTCTGTCCGTCGGTTCTGGCTGCAGGCATTGCTATCCAAAGGCAGATGTAAGCCACCACTGAAAATAGTACGTATGGCCCGTCATCAATACCGATGAACCCGATCATAAAGAATATAAGGAAGAAGATTCTTATAAGAACATTGTCTATTCCGAAATATGATCCGATTCCGGAACATACGCCTCCGAACACTCTGTTGTCAATGTCTCTGTAGAGCCTTTTGTTCTTCCAACTCTTCCTGTCCGCTTTTTTCTGCTGACATTCCTCTCCTTGTATCCTTTCTTCCTGTCTGTCAGTATCATCCTGAGCGAGTTCTTCCGGATTGCCTATGCGCTTCTTTATATCCTGAATCATAGAGAGATTCACTACCATTCCTGCTACAGTCTGTTCCTTTAGCAGTTCCGCAATACGCTCTTCTATGTCTTCCAATATTTCATCAGCACTGGCGTCATTGCTGAATCCTTTTCTGACCTCGTCGAGATATGTTCCAAGTTCGGCGTATGCATCCGCTTCAATCGTGAATGCATATCCGCCGAGGCTAATGTTTTCTGTTGTCTTCATTTTATATCAAGGTTATGCCTTAGATCCTTTTCTAATTGTTTCTATGCCATTTGCCAGTTCGTCCCAGGCAGCATCCAGACCGGCAAGTTGTTCTCTGCCAAGATCTGTGATCATATAATATTTACGTGGCGGCCCCTGTGTCGATTCTTCCCATCGGTATGTCAGAAGTTCTAATTTCTTGAGGCGTATCAGCAGGGGATATATGGTGCCTTCTGCCACAATTATATTCACTTCCTTGAGTTTCTGAATGATCGACGAGGCATAGCCATCACCTCCGGCCAGGATGAGCAGGATGCTGTATTCCAGAACACCGCGCCTCATCTGGGTCTTGTTGTTTTCGATTATGCCTGCAGAATTTTCCATAATCAGATGCCTTTGGTAAATCTTCTGATGTTTTCTGCATTTGCAGGAATGCCCCTCAGTTCACATTTCTCTGCTGCCGTGCGTGCTTCAGGTGCAGCAATCCAGATGACGAGATAGATCCAGAATCCGGCCGATCCGCAGATGAATGCGACAAGAAATATTACTCTTATAAGTGTAACATCAACTCCCAGAAACAGTGCTATGCCTGAGCATACTCCAGCAATCCGTTTTCCATCCGGATCGCGGAACAATTTCCTTGCTGGACGTTCTCCGTCACTGCCGCTGTAATGATATTCCTCCTCGGAGCTTGGTCTTTCCTGAGCCTTATATCCTTCAGGATATCCGATTTCACCGATCACAGCCTGAGCCATTGAGAGGTCTATGACCTGCCTGCCTCCTAGTCTGGCCTTGAGCAGATCAGCGATCCGTCCCTCAAGTTCATCCATTACATCTGCATTCTTGCTGTTGCTGTCGAGTGCAGATCTGAAACGTTCCAGGTAATCATTCAGTGTGTCGTATGCATCTTCATCTATTGTGAAACTGCATCCTCCGATTGCTACATTGATTGTCTTTTTCATAATCTATATGTCAATAATCTATAATATTCCAATTCTTCCAAACCTATACCATTCTGATATTACACCACAAAGATATATAAATTTTTGAATACCTTGCAATACAAGGTACCTAAAATTTTAAAAAACTTCCTCCTGCGAGTGATTCTTTCTGTATTAAAATGAAATCGACCAGAAACAGAAATGTAAAAAATCCCGCATCACTGCGGGATTTTTCGGTTAGTTAGTAGTGTAGTGTATTTCCCCTTTTGGGATGATTAATTATTAGTGGTTAGAAACGTCTGATTGACATTAAATCGTTATGTCAGATGCAAATTTAGATATTAAAATGATATTTGCAAATTATTTTCAGTTTTATTCAGATAAAAGGTGAGGCCTGAGTTGTTTTGTGCGTTCAAGAGCCTGTTCGTCCTGCCATTCCCTTATAAGTTTCGGGTTTCCGCTGAGCAGTACGTCCGGTACCTTCCATCCGTTGAATTCTGCCGGTCGGGTGTATACGGGAGGGGAGAGAAGACCATCCTGGAAGCAGTCGCTAAGTGCGGATGTCTCGTCTGAAAGCGCACCTGGGATGAGCCTGATAATGGAGTCGGCAAGGAGAGCCGCAGGAATTTCGCCGCCACTGAGGACGTAATCACCTACAGAGATCTCTCTTGTGATCAGATGCTCTCTTATCCTATGGTCGATACCTTTGTAATGGCCGCAGAGAATGATGATATTCTCTTTAAGTGACAGTTCGTTTGATATGTTCTGTGTCAATACTTCTCCGTCAGGCGACATGTATATCACTTCATCGTACTCTCTTTCTGCTTTCAGTTCCTGAATCATGTTGTACACAGGCTCCAGCATGAGTACCATTCCTGCGTCACCGCCATAGTTATAGTCATCTACCTGCTGGCGCGGTCCCTTTCCATATTTTCTAAGGTTGTGAACATGTATTTCGGCAATCCCTTTTTTGATGGCGCGACCAACGATCGAATGGCTTAACGGGCTTTCAAGCAGTTCCGGTACAACTGTGATGATGTCTATTCTCATGACAAATATGTTCAAAAAGATTTTTACTTCTGCAAAAATAGCAAATTGATGCGAGTTTTACTAAAAAAATGGTATATTTGCATCTTGTACACAATTATAAACCAAAACTCCATTATTATGAGTGAAGAGATCATCCCTGATGTTATACCGACATCAGATGTAGTATTGGCTGAGCCTGTAGAAACAGCAGAGCCAGCTGTAAATTATTCAGAAAAGAACCTAGCAGAGCTTATCAAACTTTTTGAAGACCTGGTTCAGAATGAGGAAAGAATGAAAATGTCCAAGGATGCTGAGGCCATCAAGTCCGCATTCTACAAAAGACTTCTCAAGGAAAAGGCGGAGGCAGGCATAACAGGTGCTGCTCCAGCTATAGAGGTTGAAGAGGAGGATGTTGAGGAGGTAGAGACTCCTGCAGACGACACTGTAAGTGAAAATCCGTTTGCAGAAGTAGAAAGAGGCTTCAAGGATTTGTACAACAGATATAAGAAAGAGCGTGCTGAATATAACAGACAGCTCGAGAAAGAACGCGAGGATAACCTTGCAAAGAAGGAAGCTGTAATTGCAGATCTTAAGGCGCTTCTTGAGAAGCAGGAGGATGTGAATGCTACATTCCCTGAGTTCCGTGAGATCCAGAACCGTTGGAGAGCGATCGGACCTGTTCCTGCTCAGAGCTACAGGAATATCAATGAGACATATCAACTCTATGTCGAGCAGTTCTATGATATGGTGAAGATCAACCGCGAACTTCGTGACCTTGATTTCAAGAAGAATCTTGAGGCGAAGGAGAAGTTCTGTGAGTTTGCTGAGAAGCTTGCCGAGAATCCTAACGTGGTTGAGGCTTTCCGTGAGCTTCAGAAACTTCATGAGCAGTGGAAGGAATTCGGCCCGGTAGCAAAGGAGTACAGA
>JAZRBS010000069.1:0-20365 GCA_045635205.1 Candidatus Cryptobacteroides sp.
GAAGAAGTAGCAAGCAGAATAACACGAATGCAATATGAACAGGACATTATTGACACAAGCATTGATTAAATTTCTTGCCGGGATCTTACTGATAGGACTGCTGGTGTTTCTGCCTGCAGGATCATTTGCTTATTGGCAGGGATGGCTTCTGATGGGCGTCCTGTTTATACCGATGTTCTTCGCAGGAATCGTCTTGCTTGCCAAGAATCCGGACCTGCTCCGTAAAAGGCTGAATGCCAAAGAGAAAGAAGGAGAGCAGAAAGCAGTTGTAGCATTAAGTGGTCTGCTTTTCACTCTATCATTCGTCACCGCAGGTCTGAACTGGAGGTTCGATTGGTGGATGTTGCCGGACTGGACTGTATGGACGGCCGCTGCCCTCTTTATTCTCTCCTACTTATTATATGCGGAAGTATTGCGGGAAAACGAGTACCTCTCCAGAACCATCGAAGTCCAGGAAGGACAGAAAGTCATTGACACCGGGCTATATGGCATTGTGCGTCATCCGATGTATATGTCAACAGTCATAATGTTCTTATCTATGCCATTGGTTCTCGGTTCCCCGATATCATTCATAATCATGCTCGGATACATACCAGTGATCGCCAAGAGGATCAGGAACGAAGAAGACGTTCTCACAACCGGCCTTGACGGTTACAAGGAATATAAAACGCGTGTAAAGTATAAGGTAATCCCTTTTATATGGTAAATTCCAATTTATCTGACAGCCTTGACGTAGTTTAGCTGACGTCTCCTGATATGGCCACTTTGGATGGTGAATGGTGGCCAGAAAATCTGCCGTTTTCTTGGCCGAGGAGTCAAAAATAAGCTCGTTGGCCATAAATAGGCTCCTTTTCTTGGCCGAGGTCAGGGATATTTGCTATATTTGTACGATTTGACTGAAAATATTAACTAACATTATAAAAAATGGCTGATTTCAAATATGCACCAATGTTTCAGCTTGGCGAGGACAAGACTGAATACTACAAGATTCCGGGTTCGGAGCAGTATGTAAGTACAGGCGAATTCGAAGGAAATGAGATCCTCAAGGTCGCAAAGGAAGGTCTTACAGTGATGGCCAATACGGCTTTCCGTGATGTTTCGTTTATGCTTCGTCCTGAGCACAATGAGATGGTAGCTAAGATCCTCCACGATCCTGAGGCTTCAGAAAATGACAAGTATGTGGCACTCACATTCCTCCGTAATGCCGAGGTGGCTTGCAAGGGTAAACTTCCTTTCTGTCAGGATACCGGTACTGCCATCATCCACGGTGAGAAAGGACAGCAGGTATGGACCGGCTATGATGACGAGGAGGCTCTTTCTCTCGGAGTATATAAGACATATACGGAAGAGAATCTCCGTTATTCACAGAATGCACCTCTTACAATGTATGACGAGGTGAACACGAAGTGCAACCTTCCTGCACAGATCGATATTGAAGCAACTCACGGTGCTGAGTATCACTTCCTATGCGTGACAAAGGGCGGTGGCTCTGCCAACAAGACATATCTCTATCAGGAGACAAAGGCTATCCTCAATCCGCAGACTCTCGTTCCGTTCCTCGTCGCTAAGATGAAGACTCTCGGAACAGCAGCCTGCCCGCCATATCACATCGCATTCGTGATCGGAGGTACTTCGGCTGAGAGAAACCTTCTCACAGTTAAGCTTGCATCCTGCAAGTATTATGACAATCTCCCTACAACAGGTGACGAGACAGGTCGCGCATTCCGCGATGTAGAACTTGAGAAACTCGTTCTCGAAGAGGCTCACAAGATCGGCCTCGGTGCTCAGTTCGGCGGAAAGTATTTTGCTCACGATGTACGCATCATCCGTCTCCCACGCCACGGTGCAAGTTGTCCTGTAGGTCTCGGAGTAAGTTGCTCGGCAGACCGCAACATCAAGGCTAAGATCAATAAGGATGGTATCTGGATCGAGAAACTCGACGACAATCCAGCACGTCTCATCCCAGAGGAACTCCGTCAGGCAGGCGAAGGCGAGGCTGTGAAGATCAACCTCGACCAGCCTATGGCCGACATCCTCAAGGAACTCACAAAGTATCCTGTTTCAACACGCCTCAGCCTCAACGGTACGATCATCGTAGGCCGTGATATCGCTCACGCAAAGATCAAGGAACGCCTCGACAGGGGAGAGGAAATGCCTCAGTATCTCAAGGATCACCCAATCTACTACGCCGGTCCAGCAAAGACACCGGAAGGAATGCCTTGCGGTTCTATGGGCCCTACAACAGCAGGCCGTATGGACTCATACGTTGACCTGTTCCAGAGTCACGGCGGAAGTATGATTATGCTTGCAAAGGGTAACAGAAGCCAGCAGGTGACTGACGCGTGCCACAAGTATGGCGGATTCTACCTTGGCTCGATCGGCGGTCCTGCAGCGATCCTCGCTCAGAACAACATCAAGAGCATCGAGTGCGTGGAGTACCCTGAACTTGGAATGGAGGCTATCTGGAAGATTCACGTTGAGGACTTCCCAGCATTCATCCTCGTTGATGACAAGGGTAACGACTTCTTCAAGAAACTCGGACTCTAACATCTGAAGAAATATCTTCCGAATAAATAATGATGTGTCAGGAAAATTCAATATCTTGGCACATCATTTCTTTTAAATCGAATCTTGTATGAAAAGAATTCTTCTATCGATGGCCATTCTGATGCTCTCGATGCTATCTTATGCCGGTGAAGAGGGCCCGGCTCCACAGATCGTGAATGTATTTGCTCGTGAGACCATATCGCTTGACGGATTGTGGAAGACCATTGTGGATCCATACGAGAATGGATATTACAATTACAGGATGGCTCCGCATAGTGATGCTTCTTCCTATTTCGCAGACAGAGATTTCGATGCAGACCGTACGGTGCTGTATGAGTATAATTTCAATACGGACTATACCTTGATGGTGCCGGGAGATTGGAACACCCAGAGGGATAAGTTATATTATTACGAAGGGACGGTATGGTACAGGAATATATTCGACTATCAGCCTAAGCCGGACAAACGTACCTTCATATATTTCGGTGCGGCCAATTATGAGGCGATAGTAGGACTCAACGGAAAGAAGATTGTCAGGCACATCGGTGGTTATACTCCTTTCAATGTGGAGGTGACCGGTCAATTGAAAAATAAGGGTAATTCATTGATAGTCAAGGTGGACAATAAGAGGCACGCAGACGGAGTACCAACCCTGAACTCCGACTGGTGGAATTACGGCGGGCTGACCCGCAGTGTTATGATTGTCGAGACTCCTCTGACTTTTATCCGTGAATACAGTGTGCAGTTGAAGAAGGAAGATCCTAAGAAGATAGAAGGCTGGCTGCAACTTGATGGAGTACAGGCTCAACAGGATGTAAGTATAGAGATCCCGGAACTTAAGGCGGTGGTCAAGGTGCGTACGGATCTTCAAGGACGCGCCTCCTTCGAGATGAAGGCAAAGCCCGAGTTCTGGAGCCCGGACAATCCTAAACTTTATGAGGTAGTCATTACTTCTGAGACCGATTGCATCAGGGATAGAATAGGCTTCAGGACTGTTGAGACACGTGGTACAGAGATTCTTCTCAATGGGGAGCCGATCTTCTGCAAAGGTGTATCCGTACACGAGGAGATGCCGTATTCCGGAAGCGGAAGGGCTTATTCGGAGGATCACGCGAGGATTCTGCTCGGATGGGCGAAGGAAATGGGCTGTAATTTCGTTAGGCTCGCACATTATCCACATAACGAATATATGGTGCGTGTTGCAGAGGAAATGGGTCTTATGGTCTGGTCTGAGATACCGGTCTATTGGACGATTCAGTTCGAAAATCCTCAGACATACGCCAATGCCGAGGCGCAACTCGTGGATATGATCGCACGTGACAGAAATAGAGCAAATGTCATTATATGGTCTGTCGCAAATGAGACTCCTCACGGAAAACCGCGTCTGGAGTTCCTGAAGAAACTGATAGCCAAGACCCGTGAAATGGATCCGACAAGGCTTGTGAGTGCTGCGATGGAGAAGGATAATATTGATACCGTTACAGTGACTGTAAAGGATGAACTTGTTGATTATGTCGATCTTATCAGTTTCAACCAGTATGTGGGGTGGTATGATGGCTCGTCGGAGAAATGTGACAGGATGAACTGGGTGTTCGATGTGAAGAAGCCAGTATTCATTTCTGAGTTCGGTGGTGGAGCAGTATATGGCCGTCACGGCGATGTGACAGAAAGATTTACAGAAGAATATCAGGAGGATCTTTATCGACGGAGTGTCAATATGCTTGACAGGATCGAGGGACTGGCTGGTACCACTCCTTGGATTCTCAAGGATTTCCGTTCTCCGCGTCGTCAGATTGTTGGTATTCAGGATGACTTCAACAGAAAGGGGCTTATTTCTGATCAGGGTGGTAAAAAGAAGGCCTTTTATGTTATGAAGAGTTGGTATGAGGATAAATAAGAACGTAAAAAAGCCGATCGTCAGATCGGCTTTTTGTTAAGGTTGAGTTACCAGGATTCGAACCTGGACAGACAGAACCAAAATCTGTAGTGCTACCATTACACCATAACTCAATTCCGGGTGCAAAGATATTACTATTTTTGTATTTCTGCAAATATTTAAAATAGTCCGTATATCATATTCCATACAAGGAATCTGGCAAATTTACCGATCAACAGCAGTACCATTGTCCATCCCGGGCGTGTCTTATAGAATCCGAGAGCAATTGCAATGACGTCACCTATGAACGGAATCCACGCAGTGAGAGCCAGCCACACTCCATATCTGTCTATCTTTTCTTTCTGTTTCTGAAGTGTCTCCGGCCTGACCTTGAACCATTTTTCAATCCATTCCCATCTGCCCATCCATCCTATCCAGTAGGTAAGGACACTGCCGAGCCAGTTGCCAAGCGTACCGATCAGCAGACATCCGATAGGATTGCCGGTTGCAGCCAGAATGGCAAGATACAATGCATCGGAACTGAACGGGAATATGGTTGCCGCCAGAAATGTGCCTATGAACAGACCGAAAAGTCCCAAGCCTTCAAGCCATTCCATAACTATTTTCTTTTATTGCGGAAGAACTCTGTAACGAGATTGCCACACTCGTCCGCAAGAACCCCCGAGATCACTTCTGTCTTAGGGTGCATAAGCGAAGGAGAAAACAATGAAAATCCTCTTTTGGGATCTGATGCTCCATATACGACTCGGCCGATCTGTGCCCAGGCCAATGCTCCTGCACACATAGGACAAGGTTCTACTGTTACGTATAGTGTGCAGTCATTCAAGTATTTGCCTCCCATTGCCTCTGTTGCTGCCGTTATGGCTATCATTTCAGCGTGCGCTGTGGGATCATTGAGTCTTTCTGTCATATTATGCCCTTTGCCTATGATCCTTCCCCGACAGACAATTACGGCACCGATCGGGACTTCTTCTTCTGAAGCAGCATATCCGGCTTCTCGAAGAGCCTCTCTCATAAATCTTTCGTCCATATCTTCAATGTATTAAAGCAAAGAACCCGGCCTTGCGGTCGGGTTCTTTTTCTTACCATCTGTCCTCAGATGATACAGTCAGTTTCTTGCGGCCGCGACGACGGCGTGCTGCCAATACGCGACGTCCGTTAGGAGTGGACATACGCTCGCGGAAGCCGTGCTTGTTGCGACGCTTGCGCTGTGATGGTTGGAATGTTCTTTTCATATCTAGATATTTTTATATTTTTCCGTATAAAATTGGGAGTGCAAAGGTAGTCTTTTTCAATTGAATTGCAAAATTTTTTAGAAGATTCTTCACTTTACCCGAATCCATATCGTTACTTTTCAATGAAAATCACCTGTTTTGTCTCAAAAAACGGGTCTGTAGTCCAACTGGAAATCGGCCATAAGTGTACCGATCCCTTTCTCATTTTGAATTTTGCCATAGCGTTTGATATCTCTTCGGCAAGGTCTCCACCCTTCAGATACAGTATCCCATCCTTATATTTCCCTTTCACCCAAGGCATAAAATTCTCAAGTGAAGTTACGGCTCTCGACACAATATAGTCGAAAGTCTCCGGAAGAGACTCCGCTCTTGCATTGACTGTCGTTACATTGCTGAGTCCCAGGCCTTTGCTTACCTCTGTAGCCACTATGATCTTCTTGCCGATAGAGTCACATAGAGTGAACTCGGCGTGTGGGAAAATGACTGCCAGAGGAATACCCGGGAAGCCTCCGCCTGTGCCTAGATCAAGTATCTTGAGTGGCTCGGCAAGTGAGTACGGACCTTCTCCGCGCATACGATCGTATATGTCAGGCATCTGTGTCTTGATATACGCTGCAATACCGAGTGAATGCAAGACGTGGTGTCTGTAAAGTTCGTCTATATCCTTGCGTGATACGACGTTTATCTTGGAGTTCCAGTCGCGGTAAAGAGCCTCCATTCTGCGGAACTGCTCCATCTGTCCGGGAGTGACTTCCGGAAATTTTTCTGTTATTATGGTTCTGAATTCTTCGAATATCATATTGATTCGGTTTTAGATCTCTCGACAAATTCGGGATGACAATGTAATAAATCGGGAGTGATTATAACAGTTCGTCTGAATAGTCCATCATTTTCAGCAATTGGGCTTTGGCTCTGCGTATCTTTGTCTTGACGGTGTTTATCGGCATATCAAGGGCATCGGCAATCTCCTTGTACCCGAAATTGTCTATCAGGTTCATCTTGGCGACAGTCTTGTAATCCTCCTTAAGTTTCTCAATGTTGGTCAGCCACTTATCATATTCCTGCTGGTTGATTATGTCTTCTTCCGGATTATGCATAGTTGCCGGCAGTTCCTTCAGTTCTGCGATATCTTCGTTAATCGATGTCGTAGGCATATTGCTCTTCTCCCGGTCGTGCTTGCTAAGATGATCGAATGCCGTGTTCCTGGCAATCCTGTAAAGCCAGGTAGAGAACTTGAATTCAGGGTTATAAGTGCCTATCTGACTGAAAGCCTTCTGGAAACTTTCCAGACAGATGTCTTCTATGTCTTCCTTCTGGGAGACATAACGGGATATATGGCTCTTCACGCCAGCATTATAGCGTGTATAGAGTACGATGTATGCCGCCTGATTCTGCTCTGATGCAAGTCGTACAAGTGCGGTGTCAGAGAGATTAGTGAGCTTCGAGCCAGTTGCTTCCATAATTGCATTCCACAGTTAAAGGTATAGAAAGTCTTGTCACATTCTCCATCTCTTCCTTGACTATTCTTCTTAGTGCATCAACCTCGGAAGGAATGGAGTCGAAAAGCAGTTCGTCGTGGATCTGAAGTATCATACGGCTCTGAAGCCCTTCTGCTGCAAGCCTTTTGTCCACATTTATCATCGCCAGTTTGATGATATCAGCCGAGGTACCCTGGATCGGGGCGTTTATTGCCGTACGCTCTGCCAGTGACCTTACTGTCGCATTTCTTGAATTTATGTCAGGGAGATATCTTCTGCGTCCGAAGATTGTCTCAACGTATCCTGTTTCCCGTGCAGCAGTCAATGTGTCTTCTATGTACGAGGATATGGCCGGAAAGTTGGCGAAATAATCTTCTATGATCTTCTTTGCTTCGGCTCTGCCTATATGCAGACGCTGGGAGAGTCCGAAAGCGGAAATTCCGTACATTATACCGAAATTGGCAGTCTTTGCAATTCTTCTCTGGTCTGCGCTCACATTTTCGATATCTGTTCCGAAAATCTTGGCGGCAGTCATTGAATGTACGTCAAGTCCATTGCGGAAAGCGGAGATAAGATGCTGGTCGCAACTCAAATGAGCCATAATCCTCAATTCAATCTGAGAATAGTCGGCCGATACGATCACTCCATCCGGGTGGCTCGGTATGAATGCCTTGCGGATCTCCTTGCCGCGTTCAGTGCGGATAGGGATGTTCTGGAGATTGGGTTTTGACGAACTCAATCTTCCGGTTGCCGTAAGTGCCTGATTGAAGGTAGTATGTATCTTTCCTGTCTCCGGCGATATATATGACGGGAGCGGTTCGATGTATGTCGAGAGCAGTTTCTTTACGCCCCTGTACTCAAGTATTTCATTAATGATAGGATGTTTGTCCGAGAGTGCGTTGAGTGTGTCTTCGTCTGTCGGATAACTGTATCTCACACCTGTCTTTGGCTTTACTTTAGGGTCGAGTTTCAGTTTCTCGAATACCAGGACTCCTATCTGCTTTGGCGACAGGATGTTCAGATCCGGTTCGCCGGCCATTTCTCTGACACTCTCCTGTATTGTGTTCATTTCTGCAGCCAATGCTGAAGAATAACGCCGCAATTGGACCAGGTCTATCTTCACTCCTTCCATCTCCATATCGGAAAGTACGGACAGGAGCGGCTCCTCCATATTGCAGTACAATTCCACGAGGTTCAGTTCTTCAAGTTCTTTCCGGATAGCATCTCCAAGCATAAATGTCGCAACTGCTTCCGGGAAGCGGCAGGCATCCGTTTCTGCATCATCCGGAACTTCGTCGAAGAGCGACAATTCGGCCTCGTTTTTCTTCTCCGGAAGATTCTCTTCCAGATTGATGTCAAGATAAGTTTTTGCAAGAAGATCGATCTTATGTCCTTTCTCGGGATTGACGAGATAGTGCATAAGCTCTATATCCATTAGTCTTCCTTGTAAGGTAAACCCGTTGTGTGTCAGTATGTTACGCTGGTACTTCAGGTCGTACCCGTATTTCGTGATTGCAGAGTCGGAAATGATGGTGCTGAATTCTGACGCACTTCCTCCTGCCGTAATATACTCTTTCCCGTCGTATGTCGCCACTGTGACCTTTTTGATGTCAGCGAAAATGCCGGAGCCGCTTCCTTCAGATATTATGGAGCATTTCCTGCATTCTGCCGCCGCCCTGCATATCTCAGCGACATTGCTTTCCCTGTATATGAGTTTCCGGGACTTTGCCTCTTCACTAGGTCTGACATCCCCGATGAATTTCCTTAATGAACCGAATTCATATTTGTCGAAAAGATCGGCGACCTTGCTGTCATACGAATATGTCAGAGCCATATCCTCGCTCTTTATGTCAAGTGCGATATCGGTCTTGATCGTTACAAGGTCGTGGCTGAGTCCTATGTGTGGCTCGGCCTCCTTGAATGCCTCTCTCTGTCTTGGAGTCAGTTCGTCCAGATGATTGTATATGTTTCTTACGTTGTCATATCGGGCTATCAGTTTGCCTGCTCCCACTTCACCGACCCCTTTGACTCCAGGGATATTGTCAGCGGTGTCTCCACAAAGGGTCAGAATCTCGATGACCTGTTCGGGTCTTGCAATGCCGTATTTGTCACATATCCTGGCTACATCGATGAGTTCGTTGTCACTCCCTGACTTTCCCGGCTTGAATTGGATTATATGCTCCGAAACAAGTTGGCCATAGTCTTTGTCCGGCGTGACCATATACACTTCAAACCCTTCTTTCTCAGCCCGTTTTGCCATAGACCCAATGACGTCGTCCGCTTCGAACCCCTTTACCATAAGTACAGGGAAATGAAGGGCTCCGCACAATTCGCAGAGAGGCTCCAAAGAGTCTATCACGAGTTGCGGTGTTTCCTGGCGGGTACCTTTATAGTCAGGAAACATTTCGTGTCTGAATGTGCCTCCCGGAGGGTCGAATGCAATAGCCAGGTGGGTCGGTTTCTCTTTCTCTATGAGTTCCAGAATATATTTGGTGAATCCGAAAAGAACAGACATATCGGCACCTTTGGAGTTGATCATAGGATGGCGCAGAAAAGCATAGTACATCTTGAAGATCAGTGCGTGTCCGTCAATCAGGAAGAGTCGTTTGTCCATAGCCGTAAATTTGAACCCCAAAGGTATAAAAAGTTTCGTTTTGTTCTGCAAAAATCGAACAAAGTATAATGAATTTATGTGAATAATCCGAACAGTTTCCTATATTTGAAAACTTAAAGTCTGGGACTATGAAACTTCTTATAATTGAAGATGAGGCTTCGCTTCAGGAACTTATGACTTCTTTCTTGAAAAAGGAGGGGTATATAGTAGAGAATGCTATGGATTATTCCGGTGCTATGGATAAATTGGGAAGTTACAGTTATGACTGCATTCTTCTTGATATCAATCTTCCCGGAGGCAGCGGACTGGATATCCTTGAATATGTGAAGAAATCACTCAATCGATTGAATGTCATTATAATATCAGCAAGAGATTCCATCGATGACAAGGTGCGGGGGCTGGAATTGGGCGCGGATGATTATCTGGCCAAGCCGTTTCATCTTGCTGAACTTTCGGCTCGTATCCGCAGTGTGGCACGAAGGAGTCGGAATGACGGCGAACTGACCTACAAGGCGGGAAACGTCGTGGTGGAAGATGTGTCGCAAAGACTGACTGTGGCCGGCAAAGAAGTGTCGCTGTTGAAAAAGGAATTCGATATCCTGAAATATTTCCTTATGCGTCCGGGACATACTGTCGATAAGGTTGTCCTTGCCGAGGCGGTGTGGGGCGATCATATAGACCAGACAGATGATTTCCAGTTCGTATATGCACAGATCAAGAATCTCAGACGCAAACTTGCAGATGCAGGTGCCGATATAGAGATAAAATCGGTTTACGGCTTTGGCTACAAACTTATGATTCCTTGAAAATGAAACTTATATATAAGATCACCCTCACTTTCATAATCCCTCTGGTACTGACTCTGGGGCTTTGGGGATGGCTTTCCTATAGGACTATGTCGGAAAGGATCCATAAGGATACTGATATGATTCTGAAGGATTATTCAGAAGATATCATTACCAGAAAACTTTCCGGTGCAGAACTTCCGGATCGCTTCAACGGGGCTTATAATACATATTATATAAGGGAAGTGACCGAGGAATATGCGCAGTCTGTACCTCTGGTGTCATACGGAGAGGCGGAGGCTTATCTCAAAAGTCAAGAGGATTTTGCAAGTTCGAGAATACGCCGTCAGATATTCAAGGATAATGAAGGATCCATATATGAGATAACGGTATCTCTGCCGACTTTCGAACAGGAAACGCTGGTAGAGCACGTCTTGTGGTGGACAGGAATACTTTTCGTGGTACTTCTTATAGCCTTGCTTCTGATTGGAATCATTGTGGTGGATTTCAATCTGCGCCCGTTCCGTGCCTTGATGAAATGGATGGATGATTATACGCCTGGCAACCCTTCGCGGAATGTTCCTTCCGACACGGATGTGGTGGAGTTCCGGAAACTTGCCCAGACCATACAGAAGGCTGTCGATCGTTTTGAATATGAGTACGAGGAGAGGAAAATATTCATCGGAAATGCCTCTCACGAACTTCAGACCCCTCTTGCGGTATGCAGCAACAGGCTTGATATGCTTCTAGACCGTGATGATCTGGGCGAAGATATGGCCGTTGAACTTATGAAACTCAGGCAGAGCCTTCAGCATCTGATCCGACTCAACAAGACCCTGCTTCTTCTCAGCAGGATAGAAAACAATCAGTTCCCTGAGGTCTCGAATGTGGATATGAATACATTGCTGCGTGATGCTGTGGGGCTTAATGACGAGATATATTCGCACAAGTCGCTTTCTGTATCAGTATCTGAAGATGGAGATTTTGTCTGCAGTATCAATGAACAGATGGCTTCTGTGCTTGTCGGAAATCTAGTGAAGAATGCTTATATCCATTCGGCTCCAAGTGCCGGGATAAATGTAAAAGTCTCCGGAAACGGTTTTTCTGTTGCCAATGTCGGTGACGCTCCGCTTGATGAAAAGCATTTGTTCCGTCGCTTCTATCAGCCGGGTGGGCGGCGTGAAGGATCGACCGGGCTTGGTCTTGCCCTGGCTTATTCCGTATGTGAATGCAGTGGACTGATGCTGAAATATGAATTTTCGGAAAATTATCATATTTTTTCTGTAAATTTGAAAAAATAAAAACTATTTCAGTTTTATTTCAGAATTGTGTCTGAATTTTGCATTGTAAAACATTCCGGATGGCCGGATACAATGAAAATTAATTTTAAACAGATACGATTATGAAAAAGTTTTTTGCAATTACAGCCATCATTTTGGCAGCCCTCCAGATCAGCAAAGCAGATGACAGACCTGTGACTTTCGCGCAACTTCCTGCAACTGCTCAGGCTTTCATCAATACAAATTATCCTTCAGAAAAAATCTCATACGCTACGGTTGATGACGACTTGATCCGTCCAGATTATAACGTGATGCTTGCCAACGGGGTAAAACTGCAGTTCGAGAATAGCGGTGCCCTTGAAAAGATCGAGGCACGCTCAGGTGTTCCGGAAGGGCTTATTCCGGTGCAGATCAGGGATTATGTAAGGATGCATTATCCGGATGCAGTGTTCGTGGCGTATGAAATCGGCAGGAAAACCTACGAGATAAAACTCTCCAACCGTCTTGAACTGAAATTCAACAGAAATTTCAACTTGATAGAAATTGATGATTAATTAATATTGAAAATCAAATACTTATGAAAAGATATTTTATGATGATTGCAGCAGCCTTGATGCTTGTGACAGTTGCTTCCTGCGAGAAATATGAGGACGGTAAGCCGTCAAAAGATGTAAGAAGTGAATTCAACAGGATGTATCCTAAGGCTTGGGATGTGGAGTGGGAATGGATAGGCGGATATTGGGAAGTGTCATTCGAGACAGGAGACCGTCCGAATGGAACAGACCACAAGGCTTGGTACGATGCAGAAGGCAATTGGATCCGTACAGTTACAGATGTGCTCCTGACTTCGGTTCCTCAGAATATCAAGAATTATCTTCAGGAGTCTGAATATGGCAATGCCCAATTTGAAGACTATGATGCAGAGTATTTTGAGGTTGCAACGGGAGATGATTTCTACAGGTTCGATCTGGTGCAGGGTGGTCGTGAGATAGAAGTGGATGTATCGGAGAATGGAGAAGTGACTCCAGCGCAATACGGATATTTCTGATCCTCTTTAAGAAACTGTTTTTGTTTTTCACAGAAAAATGAAAACAGTTTCTTATATTTGCCATTTTAAGGAAAATTGAAATGGCATATATGAAGAAAATTATCGTTATGGCCGCTTTGGCGGCTTTCTGTTTGGGCGGAGTATTGTCAGCCCAGAATACTGCGGGTGCTCCTGAAGGCGGGATTTCTGCAGAGATGCTTGCCCGGATAAGTGGGGAATATAAGGGAGATGCTTCCGACAAGGCAATACGTAATGCTCTTGCCGTGACCCCTATCGGTACATTGGCTATCAACGCCGATAATGCAGCTATGATAGACACACATTTTTCCGACAGGGTCAGAACCAAGGGTATCACAGACCAACAGTCTTCAGGAAGATGCTGGCTGTTTACTGGGCTTAATGTGTTGAGAGCCAAGATGATAGATAGGTATGACCTTCCTGGTATGGAATTCTCTCAGAATTATCTCTTTTTCTATGACCAACTTGAGAAGGCCAATCTCTTTCTTCAGGGTGTGATCGATACAAAGAATCTGCCTTTCGACGATAGAAAGGTGGACTGGCTTTTTTCCAACCCTCTGAGTGACGGCGGACAGTTCACGGGAGTTTCCAACCTCATCACAAAATATGGTCTGGTGCCTTCAGAGGCTATGCCGGAGACCTATCAGGCCAACAATACATCTCAGATGGCGATGCTTCTCAAACTGAAATTGCGTGAGGATGGACTGGATCTTCGCGCAGCATACGAAGAAGGATTCCGCGAGATAGGTAAGCGCCCTAAAAAGGATGTGGAGAAGAGACTTGCTGCTCTGGAAGAAAAACTTCGTGAGATGAAAGTGCAGCAACTTTCGGAAATATACCGTATGCTTGCTCTTTGCCTTGGGGAACCTGTCAAGGAATTCGAGTGGACAAGATGCGACAAGGATAATAATATCGTGAGCAGGAAGAAATATACTCCTAAGTCTTTCTACGATGAGTTTATAGGTGAGGATCTTGAGAATAATTATGTGATGATTATGAACGACCCTTGCCGCGAGTACGGAAAGGTTTATGAGATAGATTACGACAGGCACGTCTATGACGGACATAACTGGCTCTATATCAATCTCCCTGTGGAACGTATCAAGGAGATGGCCATCGCATCCATCAAGGATAATGTCGCTATGTACTTCTCTTGTGATGTAGGTAAGTTCTATGATCGCAAGAAAGGAGTTCTTGACCTGAATAATTTCGATTATGAATCGCTTATGGGTGTTGATTTCGGAATGAATAAGAAGGAGAGGGTGCAGACTCACGCAAGCGGTTCTTCTCACGCTATGACTCTTATTGCTGTGGATATATGTCCTGAAACAGGAAATCCTGTGAAATGGATGGTTGAAAACAGTTGGGGACCATCTTCCGGATATAAAGGCTGCCTTATTATGACGGATGAGTGGTTTGACGAGTATATGTTCCGTCTCGTTGTCGAGAAGAAGTATGTTCCTGCCGATGTGCTTGAAATGCTGAACCAGGAGCCTGTACGTCTGCCAGCCTGGGATCCGATGTTTTCACCTGAAATCTGATATGAATATGAAAAAATCAATTTTTACTATAATTGTGGTATCTGTGCTGTCCTCTCTTTCGGCCTGCAATAAAGGCACCGGGGGAGAAGACTGGGGCGGCTTCGAGCATATAACATTCGAAGTTGCCGGGGTGGTTCTCAATATGGACGGTAAGCCTTTGAAGAATATAGCGGTTACAACTGCCTATAGTGATACAGTGAGGACTAATGCTTCAGGATTTTATAAGGTTTCCGGAAGTTCAGTACCTTTGACTTCTATGACGGTCTATTATACTGATACCGACGGTGATGCCAATGGAGGAAAGTTTTTGAAGACATCCAGGTTTGTCGAACTGGAGTTCAAAGGAGGCGAGCACGGACCGTATTTAGGAAAATATGAGGCAAAGGGTGTGGAAGTCGGTATGATGACCGAGGCTACCATTACCCCTGATGTTCCGGATTTGTAATAAAATTATTAAATTTGCAGGCTTTTAACCAGATATACCTATTCTATGGCACAGAAACCGTCTATACCAAAGGGAACAAGAGATTTCGGACCTGCTGAAATGGCAGGACGCAATTATATATTCGATACTATCCGTTCCGTTTTCAAGACATACGGATATGCACCGATCGAGACTCCGTCGATGGAGAATCTCAGTACGCTTCTGGGAAAATATGGAGAGGAAGGCGATAAACTCCTGTTCAGAATACTCAATTCAGGTGATGCTTTTTCCAAAATCAATTATGATGACTATCGTGTCGAGGGCACCGAGGATGGATATAACAGCAAGGCTCTTTCTCTCAAAGTCTGCGAGAAAGGTCTCCGTTACGACCTGACAGTGCCGTTTGCACGTTTCGTCGTACAGCATCAGAACGATATCACCTTCCCGTTCAAGAGGTTCCAGATCCAGCCGGTGTGGCGTGCCGATCGTCCTCAGAAAGGGCGCTACAGAGAGTTCTATCAGTGTGATGTGGATGTAATCGGTTCTACGTCCCAGTTGAATGAACTGGAACTTGTGCAGATTGTTGACAGAGTGTTCACATTGTTCGATGTCAACGTCTGCATCAAGATCAATAACCGTAAGGTGCTTACCGGTATGGCTGAAATATGCGGATTCCCTGACAAGGTTGTCGATATTACAGTCGCTATAGATAAGATTGACAAAATCGGCTTGGAAGCCGTTGAGGCAGAAATGCTTGATAAAGGGCTTACTCCGGAGGCGGTCGAAGTGATACGCCCGGTTCTGACCCTTTCAGGATCCACTTCAGAGAAGATTGCCGTTATGCGCGACCTTATGAATGGAAAGTCAGCCTCAGGTCTTGTGTCGGAGACTGGTCTGAAAGGACTTGATGAATTGGAGGAACTTTTCGGATTCATCGATGCCGCGGGAATCCGCCACGAAGTGGAGATCGATCTCTCTCTTGCACGCGGACTCAATTATTATACTGGAGCCATCTTCGAAGTGAAAGCGAAGGATTTTGCCATCGGAAGTATCTGTGGTGGAGGACGTTATGACAACCTCACCGGTATCTTCGGCCTTCCGAATATGTCCGGAGTCGGTATATCGTTCGGCGCAGACCGCATCTATGATGTTCTCAAAGGCCTTGATAAATTCCCTTCTGAGGTTACATCCACTACAAGGCTTCTTGTAGCCAATATGGGAGGGGAGGAACTTAAGTATATGATTCCGGTTGTGAAGGCATTGCGTGAGGCAGGCATCGCTTGTGAGATTTATCCGGAACAGACCAAACTCAAGAAGCAGTTCGACTATGCCGACAAGAAGGCTATACCTTTCCTTTCCATTGTGGGAGGTAATGAGATGGCAGAAGGGGTAGTGAATGTGAAGAACCTTTCTACGGGTGAACAGAAATCATTCGGCAAAGACAATATTCTGGAAATTTTGGAATTTATCTGCTAGATTGTCATTTCCGGCGACCGAATAAAGTCTGGAAATCTAAATTTTTGAAATAAAAATTTGCGGTTTAAAAAAATGTCCGTATATTTGCAGTCCAATATCGCGGGATAGAGCAGTTGGTAGCTCGTCGGGCTCATAACCCGGAGGCCGGAGGTTCGAGTCCTCCTCCCGCTACTACAGAGGAAAAATCGCAAGGTTTTTCCTCTTTTTCTTGGTACATACGTCTGAATTGCCTAACTTGCGTTGGTAACCTATGATTTGGCGTATGCGAAAACTTTTCCTGTCGGTAATTGTAATGCTGACATTGTGTAATCAAGTCTCATTTGCGGAGGATTATCTCAACTCCGTAAAGATTACTTTTCTCTCCTGTTTCAGCGGTAGTACGAAAGTCTCATACGAACGTGCATTTCCGTCAGTCAGACAGAGCGGAGAGATATGCGCAAGTCTTATATCCGCCGGTTATGACAAATATCACAATGATCCATTGGGATTTACTGTCCGTTATGGCCATAAATTTTTCCTGCCAGATCGTGACGGGGTGTCTCTCAAGGGCTTCTATCTCAGACCGGAGATAATGTATTCTCATTATTATTATACGTCAAGAATTGGCGGTGACAGGACGTTGGCCAATATGGGTGCTACTCTCGCAACAATCGGATACCAATATGTCTATAAGCGTTTCCTGGCCGATTTCTGGGTAGGAGGTGGTTATGCTTTCGGAAATCCATCCGAGACATATTATCACCACGGATTTGAATTATGGCATTGGTTCGGGAGAGTAAACACCAATCTGGCTATGAGTTTCAGTATCAGACTTGGAATCTGTTTCTGATTCCTCTCTTTTTTTTGCAAATCAGATAATTTGTCGTAAATTTGCAATCCGATTCGCGGGCGTGTTGAAATTGGTAGACAAGCCAGACTTAGGATCTGGTGCCGAGAGGCGTATGGGTTCGATTCCCTTCGCCCGCACTTAGAAGAGTTGCTAACAATATGTAAATCATAGAGTTAGCAACTCTTCTTCTTTTATTTTGGCGACTTTTGGGCGAGACGTGATCTATTCGTTAATATCTGGTGTCAACCTATCGGGTAATACGGACTTCAAGACCGCCCTGGGTGTAATCAAAGACAAATGTTATAGAGAAATATCTCTCGAATTGTATGGCAACGACCACGACATAATTGGGAAATATGAAATTGTCCAATATCTTATCATTTATTACACTAAACTGATTGAATAAATTCGCATTCTGTGAGATAGAAGCCTGACACATTGTGTCAGGCTTTGTTTATTGTGCCGATTATCAATGTTTTGTCGAAAAAAGATGGATGGGGGGGGATTATTTTTATAGATATGCAGTCTGAAGGCTTATTACTTGCATAACCAAATCATACTTAATAAAATCGGAAAGAATATGAATACAAATGAAACGATTTATGTTTCTCCGCTTATGGAGATTCTGGAGATTATCTCCGAACAGGCAGTATTGACCTTTTCGGGAGAGGGTACTAATGATGATGAAATAATGTAATGCAGAATGTTATGAAAAGGTCTTTATTATTTTTTAGCGCTGCTCTGGCATTGATGGTGTCTTGTCAGCAGGAGCAATTCGAAGACAATCGTCTGCCGGAGAATGTGGAACATAAAAGAATACTTTCGATAGGAGCCGTTCAGCCGGAGCAGGACACCCGTGTAGGTTTTGATGAGACCAATTCGTTTTACTGGCATTCGCGAGATAGAGTCGGAGTGCAGACGGAAAACGGATTCAAGGAAATGATTCTTCTGGATGAGTATGCCGGCAAGCCATCAGGAGTGTTTGAAGGAAACTTTGAGGAAGATATGATGTCATACGTTGTGTATCCTTATCAGGAATCCCATTCTATTGACGGGGAAACACTGAGATATCATCTTCCTGATTCTTATTTATATGAAACCATTGAGGAAGGAGCCAATAGTTTCAATCCTCCAATGCTTGGCAGGATTGAGGGGGATAATGCATTGCTGAACCATCTTGCAAGTTTCTTTAAGATCTATGTCGAGGACATTCCTGCAGGAGGCGATGATATGAGTTTTATCTTCACGACCGACAAGAGGATTACAGGCAGTTTCAATGCTGATCTCACCGCAGAATATCCTGTCCTGACGACAGACGATGAGGCAGGCAATACTGTGACTATCAGATTCAGCAACAATAAGCCTGGGGTTGATGGCGTGTTCTATGTCCCTGCTCCTCTTGGAACCTACGGCTCTGTTTCTGTTGAGGTCAAGGACGGAGAAGAATCCCTTGTAGCCAAGACCTGGACAAATCAGGAAGTGAAACGTAAGACTCCGAAGAAGGGAGTCCTTGCTGTTGATTTTGTCGCAGAGGTAAACGGAAAATTGTACAAATATCTTCAGGAAGCATTTGATATTGTTGATAATCAGACTATTACTCTTTTGAAAGATGTGAGCCTCAATGCGTCTGTCACACTGGCTGCAGGAAAGACTGCTGTATTTGATATGAATGGTAAGACTGTTTCCGGAGTTGCGACTTCTGCATCAGCCTCAAATCTGTTTGCAGTGAAAGGTGGAGCAGATCTTACGATCAAGAATGGTACGGTATCATTTGCTGCAACGACTCCTGACACGGAGTGGGGAGGTGAAGGCCAGGCTCCTTATCCTGGTTATGCCAACAATACGATAAGCAACAGCGGTACATTGACAATAGAGAATGCCGTGCTTGAAAATAAGACTTCCAAGGGCGGTGCATCGTATGTCATTGATAACTATAATGGTGCGAAACTGACAGTGAATGAAGGCAGTGTCATCACTCAGTCAGGAGGAGATATCGCGATACGTATGTTCAACGGTAGCGCAGGTTCGATAGATGTGACGGTCAACGGAGGAACCATTACCGGTAACCGTGCGGTCTGGATCCAACTGGCTTCAAATAATGCCTCCGTCGCTCCCGTTATGAATCTGACTGTAACAGGAGGAACCCTGAACACTTCCGATCAGACGTATCATCTTTCAGTCTATTCATACAGTTACGGCAATGATATGAAGAATGTGAAGATAGATATCAGTGGAGGAACATTCAATGGAGATATTGCTCTGACAGGAGGAGCAAACAAGACGAATATAGAGACGGCCATAATAACGGGCGGTACGATCAGCGATATCTATAGTTATGGTGATTATGCCAAAGCGGTTGAAACAATCAAGATATATGGAGGTACTTTCTACTATGATCCTACCGATTATGTCGCAGACGGTCATTCAGTTGTGGATAATGGAGACGGTAGTTATACTGTCGTGGTTCAGCCAGATTAGATTATTTTGTCAAACTCTTTGAAAATCCGAAAATTATGCATATTTTTGCGCGCTTTTTGACCGAAAGCGCGCTTTTTTATGTAAGACGCTGGAAGTCAAGTACAATAAATAATGTTTAACCCACTAGTTTGTTTTTTAATTTTACAATGGAAGAAAACAAGACAGTTGCTGCTGAGGTTACTCCAGCAGTAGAAGAAACCAAGAAGACAGTTCTTAACGCTTCTGTCGCTCCTGAGAATTTCGACTGGGATGCGTTTGAGAACGAAGACGTTTACGGCGCTTCAGTAGAGGAAATCGCTGAGCAGTACAACCAGACTCTCTCAAAGGTAGTTGAGGGTGAGGTTGTTGAAGGCGAGGTTACCTCTGTTGGTAAGAGAGAGGTTGTCGTTAACATCGGCTACAAGAGCGAGGGTGTCATTATGGCTCCTGAGTTCCGTTACAACCCAGACCTCAAGGTTGGTGACAAGGTTGAGGTTTACGTTGAGAACGCAGAGGACAAGAAGGGTCAGCTTATTCTTTCACACAAGAAGGCACGCCAGCTCCGTTCTTGGGATATGGTAAACGCTGCATACGCAGCAGACGAGATCGTAAAGGGTTACGTGAAGACTCGTACAAAGGGTGGTATGATCGTGGACGTATTCGGAATCGAGGCATTCCTCCCAGGTTCACAGATCGACATCAAGCCTATCCGCGACTACGATCAGTATGTTGACAC
>JAZRBS010000070.1:0-31247 GCA_045635205.1 Candidatus Cryptobacteroides sp.
GGTGCGAAATTCAGCATCAGTGACATCGAGAAGAAGGAAGGCAACCGCTTCCCTGCCGCTCCATTCACAACCTCAACCCTTCAGCAGGAGGCTGCGCGCAAGCTCCGTTTCTCCGTGAGCCAGACAATGAGCATCGCCCAGAAGCTCTACGAGCACGGACTCATCACATACATGAGAACCGACTCCACAAACTTGTCATCACTTGCGATCAACACTGCAAAACATTTCATCCTTGATAATTTCGGAGAGGAATACTCAAAGGTAAGACAGTACAGGACAAAGGCCAAAGGCGCTCAGGAAGCACATGAGGCCATCCGTCCTACATATATAGAGAACACTTCCATAGAAGGAACCCCTCAGGAACAGAAACTGTATGAACTGATATGGAAGCGCACCGTGGCATCACAGATGTCAGATGCACGCATACTCAGGACAGACATCAAGGTGTCATCAGACAAGGGTGACGAAAAGTTCAATGTCCAGGCAAGCGAAGTACTTTTCGATGGATTCCTCAAACTCTACATCGAAAGCACGGACGAGCCTATGCAGGATGATGAAATGACGATCCTTCCGGAAATGAACATCGGGGACAGGATGTTCGAAGATGTCATCACGGCTGAATGCAGATTCACTTCTGCACCTTCACGCTACTCCGAGGCTACCCTTGTGAAGAAACTCGAAGAACTTGGAATCGGCCGTCCTTCAACATACGCACCGACAATATCCACCCTCACAAAGGGACGCGGATACATCATCAAAGGCGACAAACAGGGTGAGAAGCACAGTGTGACCAACCTGACCCTACGTAACGGAGCGATAAAGGCATCATCCAAAAATGAAACGGTCGGCGCTGAAAAAGGAAGGCTTCTTCCGCAGGACATAGGTATGATAGTCACAGACTACCTCGTAAAGAACTTCGACACCATCCTGGACTACGGATTTACCGCCAATGTAGAGAAGGATTTCGACCAGATAGCCGAAGGTGAATTGACCTGGGACAGCGTCATCAGCGGATTCTACGGACCGTTCCACGCAAAAATACAGGAGACGCTCAGCAACAGGGAATACAGCCACGTAAGCCGCGAACTGGGCACAGACCCTAAGGACGGACAGCCTTTGGTTGCAAAATTCGGCCAATACGGTCCATACGTACAGAAAGGTGAAGGAGAGAGCAGGCAGTTTGCCAGTCTTGCATCGGGGCAACTGATTGAAAGCATAACTTTGGAAGATGCACTGAAACTATTCGAACTGCCACGTACTGTAGGACAATATGAAGGTATTGATATCGTATGTACCAAAGGACGATTCGGACCTTATCTGAAATACGGAGACAAGAACATTTCCCTTCCTCGCGGAACGGATCCTCTCAAGGTAAATCTCGAGACCTGCATCGGACTGATTGAAGACAGTAAGAAGAGCAAGGCTGGAGCAGTGATAGCAGAATACAACGGCATACAGGTCATCAACGGAGCATACGGACCTTACATCAAATACTCCGGAAATAACTACAAGATTCCGAAAGGGACTGATGCTGCAACACTTACAGAATATAACTGCAAAGAAATCATCGCCAACTCAGAACCTACAGGACGTAAGAAAAGACATAGATAATCTTAAAGATTGTAAATTTCCGACCCTATTTTTTGACATTTTCATTTTTGTCACTAAATTAGCGGTCGGAAGTTGTTTTAAATCGTTATTTATAATGCTATGTCAAACTATCAAATTGATCGCATAGATCAGAAAATTCTTTCGTTTCTTGTAAAGAACGCAAGAATGCCGTTCCTCGAGATAGCACGTGAGTGCGGGGTTTCAGGAGCCGCTATCCACCAGAGAGTCAAGAGGTTAGAAACTAACGGAGTAATCACAGGGTCACGACTTCTCGTAAAGCCGCAGGCCCTAGGTCTGAACGTCTGCGCTTTTGTAAGCGTATCACTTTCAGAAGCAAACAAGTATCCTGAAGTCATCGAATCATTCAAGAAGATTTCAGAAATCGTAGAGTGTCATTTCGTAACTGGAAAGCACGCTTTGCTGATCAAACTGTTCTGTTTCGACCACGACCATCTTATGCAGATTCTCCTCAACACCATTCAGAAGATTCCGTATGTGCAGCAGACAGAGACGCAGATATCCCTCGATCAGGCCATCGAACGTCAGGTCTGGGTAAGAGAGTACAAGAACACAAGTTTCTCGGCAAGCATCAAGAAAAACAGAAAGGAGAACAAGGACTAGTTCCTATCCTTAAGAGCCAGGACAGCATCAGCAAGCAGAAGATCTTCCTGGGTAGTGATCTTTATATTAAGCCTCTCCCCAATAGTGTAGGAGAGGCTTTTTCCATACGCCTGCACTACCGAAGCATCGTCGGTGAATGACGTATCGTATGGAAGTGAATAAGCCTGCTTGAGAATCTCCGAATGAAAAATCTGAGGAGTCTGTGCAGCATAGAGGACGGATCTGTCCGCCACAGCACCCTCGATAGTCCGTAGTTCTCCCCCCTCATCTTTCAGGACTTTGAGGGTATCTATGCAAGGTATCACCGGAACTAGGGCAGGCACCGTCTCGGCCATCGAAAACATCGAGCCCACCAAAGCGGAAGAAACAAGAGGCCTGACCCCATCGTGTATTGCCACAATCGCCCCATCCGGGATACGGCTCAGAGCATTCCTTACAGAATGAAACCTGGTGATCCCTCCTGGCACGATTATCTGCGGACAGATGAAATTCTGCTCAAGGCAGTGTTCCCTCCAGAAACTGATGAAATCTTCAGGAAGTACCGTTACGACCGATATATCCGGACAAGCCTCCAGAAAGACCTCCATTGTCCTCTGTAGAATCATTCTGCCTCCGATGTCAAGAAACTGCTTCGGTCTGGATGCGCCCATTCTGGATCCGCTTCCGGCAGCCATAATTACAACAAATTTCCTCCTTTCCATAATCATCAGAACATTTTTACAAAAATAATAAGAGTTTCCGAAAAATATCCCTCTTTTATTGAGAGTTTTTTTGTAATTTTACGCCCTATTTTACAACATCGAAATAAGAGATACGAAATATGGGATTCAATTTTCTGACACAGGAACTTGCTATCGACCTCGGAACAGCCAACACGGTCATCTTCCAGAACGACCAGATCGTGCTTGACGAACCGAGCATCGTAGCCATCGACAACAGCACAGGAAAGGCTCTGGCACTAGGACAGAAGGCCAAGCTGATGCAGGAAAGGGAGAACCCGGGCATCAAGACCGTGCGTCCTCTCAAAGACGGAGTCATCGCAGACTTCAACGCAGCGGAGATGATGATCCGCGGCTTCATCAAGCAGGTGAACAGCAAACGCAGATCCCTGTTCACGCCGAACCTCAAGATCGTTGTCGGCATCCCTTCGGGAAGTACCGAAGTGGAAATCCGTGCGGTGCGTGACTCGACTGAGCACGCTGGAGGACGTGATGTGTATCTGATCTATGAGCCTATGGCATCGGCTCTCGGTATCGGACTTGATGTGGAAGCGCCAAAGGGAAATATGGTTGTGGACATAGGAGGAGGTACTACTGAAATTGCCGTCATCTCACTCGGAGGCATCGTTGTACAGGACTCAATCAAGGTGGCAGGAGACGTTTTCACCAACGACATCCAGATGTATCTGCGCCAGCAGCACAACATCAGGGTGGGTCAGATCACTGCAGAGAAGATCAAGATTGCCATCGGAGCCGTAATCCCTAACCTTGAGGAAGAGCCGGAACCATACGCAATCACAGGACCGAACCTGATGACCGCACATCCGGTACACGCAACCATCACCCACCAGGAGATCGCGCATTGCCTCGATAAGTCTGTAGCACGTATCGAGACCGGTATCATACACGTTCTTGAGCAGACACCTCCTGAACTTTACGCCGACATCGTGGAGAACGGTATCCACCTTGCAGGCGGCGGTTCTCTCCTGAGAGGTCTCGCAACAAGGCTCACAGAAAAGATCAACATTCCGTTCCACGTGGCGGAAGATCCGTTGAGAGCGGTTGCACGCGGCACCTGCCTCGCACTCAAGAATACTGAGAATTACACATTCCTTATGCGATAAGGCCTTGCGTAGAAGCAACGTCATATATCATCTTATCAACGCAGTTATCTTCATAATTCTGGAGGTAACTGCGTTGAATATGCTACGCAATAACGGAACCCTTCAGGATATATGGTTTTCCAAAGGAATGCAGGCTATAAGCGGGACCGTATGGGGAAGCACACAGAATATCAAGCATTATTTCTCATTGAAGAAGAGGAATGACGCTCTTGCAGAGGAGAACCACAGGCTCAGACTCAGGATTGCAGAATTGTCTGCCGATACTGAACAGTTGCCGGAAATTCCTGAAGACGGGATAGTGGATGGCTTCAGGTATATTCCTGCAACTATCGTGAAGATAAGCAACAACACCGCGCACAACTATATCATAATCAGCAAGGGCAGCGAGGATGGAGTAAGCAAGGGATCAGGAGTGATGACAGGACAGGGAGCCATCGGCGTGATAGACGCTGTAGCACGCAGGCACTCATACGCCAGATCATTCAGGAACCACGAGATGAGCATCAGCGCAAGACTCGGAGAAAGAGGTGCGGTAGGCCCTATGAGTTGGGACGGATTCAGCAGCACTCGCGCCATTCTCAGGGAAATTCCTCTCCACGTTGTGTTCGAAAAAGGAGACACCGTCTATACGAGCGGATATTCATCCATCTTTCCTCCTGATATTCCGCTGGGAACAACAGGAGAAGCAAAGATTGTCAACGGAGCGACATACGACATCGAAATTTCTCTGTTCGAGGATTTCGGGGCATTGAGATATGTAACCATTGTCGAAAACATCGGCAGGGAGGAAATTGAAGAATTGGAGGACGCAATATGAGAATGAACCAACATTTCGGCATTTTATATGTCCTTCTGCTCATCTGCCAGATCTTTATGAGCAACTACTCTCCTGTCGGACCGTACATTATGCTATCGTTCCTTCCGGCGATGATTCTCTGCATTCCGCTGAGTATCAGCACAATCGGATGTATGTTAATTGCATTCGGAAGCGGTCTCGCCGTAGATTGGCTGTCGGAAGGTCTCATAGGCATCAATGCTGCATCACTCGTTCCTGTGGCATTATCCAGAAAACTTATCATAAGGATTTTCTTCGGTGAGGATCTTATAACAAGAGGAGACAGTTTCTCATTCAACAAATACGGAGTGGCGAAGGTTTCCGCAGCGGTGGTGACATCAATCACCATTTTCCTCGCTTTGTACATTATGCTTGACGGAGCCGGCACACGCCCTCTATGGTTCAATCTGGCATATTTCGGAGCATCGCTTCTTGCCAACTGGCTTCTCTGCCTCATCGTAACCAACATTCTGACACCAGACGACAGAAAATAGGAGGGTCTATGAAACTTAACAGGGAAAACCGACTCATCATAGGCCTTTGCACTGCAGCAGCCATACTCATCGCAAAACTTTTCAGCATCCAGATCATTGACGACAAGTACAAGATGGATGCGGAAAACAACTCTATGGTATATTCCACCATATATCCCACACGTGGAGTCATACACGACAGGAACGGCAATATTCTGGTAGGAAACAAGGTCGCATACGACCTGCTCGTCACACCAAAGGAGGTTACAGAATTCGATACCCTGGCTTTCTGCGAGGTGCTGGGAATCGAGCCCGATTTCGTCCGGGACAAAATGCAGGAATATTACAACAGCAGAAGGAGGATAGGATACCAGTCGGTGGTTATGCTGAAGCAACTTCCGCCTGAGACATATATGAGGTTTGCCGAGATTGCATACAAATTTCCCGGGTTCAGAGGACAGGCGCGAAGCATCAGGGAATATCCTTTCAATGCAGGCGGAAACCTGCTCGGATACGTTTCTGAGGTTGACGCAACATTCCTGGCAAAGCACCCTGATGAATACAAGTCAGGAGACTACGCCGGCAAGACAGGAATAGAGGCAGCCAGAGAAAAAGAACTTCGCGGAGAGAAGGGATACAATATATGGCTGAGGAACTCCAGGAATCAGGTGGAGTCGAGATACAGTGAAGGAGAATTTGACAAGGAAGCCATTCCGGGAAAGGACATAACCACGACTATCGACGCAGAACTCCAGCACTACGGGCAGATGCTTATGGCCAATAAAGTGGGAAGTCTTGTAGCCATCGAGCCATCCACAGGAGAGATTCTGACTATGGTATCAAGTCCGGGAATCGATGTGGATATGCTCGCAGACATCGGCCAGCATTACAGGGAGATCGCTACGAATCCATATAAGCCTATGTTCAACAGAGCGGTTCAGGCATCATATCCTCCCGGCTCTGTATTCAAACTTGTGAACGGCCTGATAGGGCTTGAGGAAGAGGTCCTGACACCGAATACCTATTATCCTTGCAGTATGGGTTACCATTTCGGACGCAACAAACTCGGATGTCACGCACACAAATCCCCTATCAATTTCGAAGAGTCGATTATGATGTCCTGCAACGCGTATTACTGCTACATCCTGCGTGACCTGCTGGAGAATCCGAAATATAATGAAATCGATGAGGCGCTGGATAAATGGAGGGAATATGTGATGAGTTTCGGATTCGGACAGAAATTAGGCAGTGACTTCCCTTCCGAACTCGGAGGATTCATTCCAGATTCGAAATACTACAACAGATTCTACAGGAAAGGCGGCTGGAAGGCCACAACGGTGATATCACTGTCGATCGGCCAGGGTGAAATCGGATGTACCCCTCTCCATCTTGCCAACCTGTGTGCCACAATCGCAAACCGGGGCTTCTACTACACTCCTCATATCATCAAGGATTCGGAACACGTGGAAATCGACCCAAAATATAAGGAAAGACATTATACGATGGTGGATACCACGCATTTCCCGAAGGTTGTGGGAGGTATGTACAGAGCCGTCAACAGCGGATTCGGCTCGGGCGGAACGGCAAGTATCGCTGCTGTGGATGGCCTGGAGATATGCGGAAAAACAGGTACGGCGCAGAATCCTCACGGACACGACCATTCCGTTTTCATCTGCTTCGCGCCTAAGGATGATCCTAAAATAGCCGTCGCGGCATACGTCGAAAACGGAGGCTTTGGTGCAACCTGGGCTGCACCTATCGCATCACTGCTGACAGAGATGTACCTGACAGGAGAAATAAGCGAAAGTCGAAAACCTCTTGAAGACAGGATTCTTCAAGGCAATCTTATGGATAGGGTCAAAGTAAGCAAATAATGAGAGACACAGGAGGAAATAAAGGTAGAGGACTAGTCAAGACCATTGACTGGAAACTGGTTATATGTTGGTTTGTTCTGGTAATGATAGGCTGGGCCAACATATATGCCTCCATACACTCATCCGAGCCGGGATCCATTTTCGACTTCGGCTGCCGCAGCGGAAAGCAGTTCGTATGGATTGTTACGGCATTATGCATTGCCGCCATAATACTCTTTGTCCTCAACCCTAGGGTTTTCGAGGGACTTTCCGTACCTATATACCTATTTGTACTTGCGCTTCTGATCGCTGTAATATTCCTTGGAATCGAAGTGAAGGGATCACGTTCGTGGTTCGCATTCGGCCCGATCAGATTCCAGCCTGCCGAAATATCCAAGATATCCACGTCACTGCTGCTGGCCACAGTGATGAGCCAGCAGGGCTACAAGATAGGAAGAGCCAAGGATTTTGTAATCACGGCTATGATCATTCTGCTTCCTATGATGATCATAGTGCTCCAGAGCGAGACCGGTTCAGCCCTGGTATATGTAGGATTCATATTTATGCTTTACAGGGAAGGACTTTCAGGATGGCTGATCTTCCTTGTCGGTATGGCCATCTTATCATTCATCCTGACCCTGACTGCATCCCCGTATGTAGCGATCCTGGTAATAATAGCCGTTGCATCCTTATGCATCTGTCTCTATTCCGGAAGACTCAAATTGTGGCTGATGGCAGGCATTCCGCTTATCGTCTTCTTTGCATTCCTCCCTACCCTGCTCGACCTGTGGTCGGCAAATGTTCTTGGAGATGAGGGAGTTGCAGCGCTTGCAGCAGCAGATGGAGACTACGCAGCCGCCGGCCTGCATAAGCCTTTGGCCAGCCGGATCAAGCCGCTTTACATCCTCCTCGGATCAGCCGGACTTATGCTTCCTTTCACAGTTTTCACCGCATATCGTGAAAGAAATCCTTTCTCACATCTGGCTGTAATCTCTACAATAGCCGGTATCGTACTGGTATTTTCTGCTGACTTCATCTTCAATGATGTGCTTCAGGATCATCAGAGAAAGCGTATCGAGGTACTGCTGGGAATGAAAGAGGATCCGTCCGGAGTCGGATATAATGTAAACCAGTCGATGATTGCAATCGGCTCCGGAGGTCTTTTCGGGAAAGGTTATCTGAACGGAACGCAGACCACCTACGGATTTGTCCCAGAGCAAAGTACAGACTTTATTTTCTGCACCGTGGGAGAAGAATGGGGATTCACAGGCTCGGCAGCCCTGATCCTTCTATATGTATTCCTGATCTACAGGATAATAAGGAACGCAGAACGGAGCCGTGAGGCATTCACGCGAATATACGGCTACTGCGTTGCCTGCTGCATATTTATGCACCTGTTCATCAACATAGGTATGACAATAGGACTGATGCCGGTGATCGGTATCCCGCTTCCGTTCGTCAGTTACGGCGGATCATCGCTCTGGGGTTTCACCGCCCTGCTGTTCATATTCATCGCATTGGATAGAAACGAGAAGAAGTACTTCTGAGTCCTGTAATACTCTACTTGATTTACAGTATTATTCTCCGAAAAGATAGCGATGTTGCTCAGGAGTGAGAGTGTCTATTTCACAGCCCCAATAAGCGAGTTTGCGACGAGCCACTTCCTGATCGATTTCGAGCGGTACGTCGTTTACCATACGGCCAGGCTCACGGCATATCGTACCGGCATTTTCCGCAAGATATTTAGCGCTCAACGCCTGGATCGCGAATGACATATCCATAATCTCGGCTGGATGTCCGTCACCTGCTGCAAGATTCACCAGACGGCCTTCTGCGATGACATAGATCTTATTGCCGTTCTCCAATGTATATCCGGTTATATTCTTTCTCGCCGGCTTGACCTCGACAGCCATCTCCCTGAGCCCTGCCACATCGACCTCGCAGTCAAAATGGCCTGCATTGCAGCAGATAGCGCCATCCTTCATATTAAGGAAATGCTCCTTGACAATGACTGCGTCGCATCCGGTCACGGTAACAAAGATATCACCCGT
Source organism: Candidatus Cryptobacteroides sp. (assembly GCA_045635205.1). Lineage (GTDB taxonomy): Bacteria > Bacteroidota > Bacteroidia > Bacteroidales > UBA932 > Cryptobacteroides. Next base: position 9,288 of record JAZRBS010000070.1, read on the forward strand.
CGAAGCAGCCTGCTCCATCTTCATCACCTTGAATCCATCCATCACGGCCTCCATTGCCTTGATCGGATCTACTTCTGTCACAATCACCTCTGCACCAAGGCCTTTGGCACGCATTGCCACACCTTTTCCGCACCATCCGTAACCTGCAACAACCACATTCTTGCCGGCAACAATGAGGTTGGTTGTACGGTTGATACCATCCCATACGGACTGGCCTGTACCATAGCGGTTATCGAAAAGATGTTTGCAATCGGCATTATTCACAAGCATCATCGGGAATTTCAAAGCCTTTGCTTTATTCAACTGGATAAGCCTGAGGATACCAGTGGTCGTCTCCTCACACCCTCCTATCACGTCCGGTATAAGATGCGCATACTCGGTATGCATAAGATTGACAAGATCGCCGCCGTCATCTATGATGATGTTCGGCCCCACCTCAAGAACCCTTCTTATATGTGCCTCATACTCCTCAGGAGTGGCATCATACCAGGCAAACACATTCAGACCCGCCTCTACGAGAGCAGCAGCGACATCATCCTGAGTCGAAAGCGGATTGCTGCCGGTCACATACATTTCTGCACCACCTGCTGCGAGAACCTCGCACAGATATGCAGTCTTAGCCTCCAGATGTACAGAAAGAGCCACCTTCTTTCCTTTGAACGGTAGGGTCTGACGGAATTCTTCCTCGAGTCCGTTCAAAAGAGGCATATGATGCCTTACCCATTCTATCTTCAATCTACCGTCCTGCCATAGTTGCGGATTTCTTATTTCGCTTGCCATATCGATGCTTTTTTAGTTGTTTCAGGGCGCAAAGATAGGGATTTTCAGATGAATGTCCTGCTTTTTTCTTGGGCTTTTGCCGCGAGTTGTATATTTTTGCAACAATGGTCATCAGGACATAAACATATAATGATATGGGACTTCTTGAAGGAAAGGTTGCGCTCATTACAGGAGCGACAAGAGGCATCGGCAGAGCCATAGCCTTGAAATTCGCAGCAGAAGGTGCTGACATTGCATTCACATACAGATCTCAGCACGAGGCGGCTCACACTTTGATCGAAGAAATCGAAGCAAAGGGCGTAAAGGTCAAGGGGTATGCGTCCGACGCTTCCTCATTCGAAGATGCACATCAGGTCGTTGCGGATGTTAAGGAAGCATTCGGCCACATCGACATACTCGTAAACAATGCTGGCATCACCAGGGACGGCCTGATGATGAGAATGGACGAAGCGCAATGGGATGCAGTCATAGACAACAATCTCAAATCGACATTCAATTTCATTCACGCCTGCACCCCTGTTATGGCACGTCAGAGAAGCGGAAGCATCATAAATATGTCCTCAGTGGTCGGAGTCTCCGGAAATGCAGGCCAATGCAATTACGCAGCATCTAAAGCCGGCCTCATAGGACTTTCAAAATCCATTGCAAAGGAGATGGGGTCGCGCGGCATACGCTCCAATTGCATAGCCCCCGGATTCATCGCCACCGATATGACAGGTACTCTGCCTGAAAATCTCCGTCAGGAGTGGGAAAAGCAGATTCCTCTGAGGCGGGGAGGCCAGCCGGAAGATGTTGCCAATGTGACATTGTTTCTTGCAAGCGAACTCTCGTCATACGTCACCGGCCAGGTAATCAATTGCTGCGGCGGGATGAATTGTTGACAGAGAATGTGGTGATTTCGCCACATTTTTCTGTTTTTTACGCATTTTCAACTTTTCTTATGTAAAGTTTTTCTTTTTCTTGTGTCCTTTCTCATAAGTTCTGGCTTAATTGCAGATTATGAAAAGGATAGCGCCAGCCATTGATCTCCTGCTTCCTCGCATCTGCATCGTATGCGGGAACAGACTTCTTTCATCTGAAAGACATATATGCCTTGAATGTGCTGCCGAAATGCCCCTGACCTATTTCTGGAAGCAGAGTCATAATCCGATGAGCGACCGCTTCAATGAGGTGATTCAGAAGAAGATCGAGGATTCCACAGTGCAAGAATCTTACGCATACGCAGCAGCATTATTCACATATCAGCCGGAAGCACCTTTCAGGCTGATTCCACACAGCATCAAATACAATGGATACATCCTGGCTGGAGAGTATTTCGGAAGAATGTTAGGTAAACGGCTGAAAGGCAGTGAATTTTTTGGGGATGCAGATCTGATAATACCGGTCCCTCTGCATTGGACCAGAAAATTCAGGAGAGGATACAACCAAGCCGAAGTCATAGCCTCCGGCGTTGCTTCTGCGATGGGGATTCCTTTCCGGACCGACCTGCTGACACGCATCAGACGCACCGGAACTCAGACCAAACTGAATATCGAAGAAAAGGCTCTCAATGTAGTCAATGCCTTCGAATCCAGAAAATGCGGCACACTCAAGTACAGACATATAATCATAGTGGATGATGTTTTTACTACGGGGTCAACCCTCGGGGAGTGTTTCAGGGCTCTTCGCAAGGTCTTCCCGCCTGGCGTTAGGATCAGCGTCGCCACACTGGGGTTTGTGGGCGATGCGTAGACGGGCGCATGAAGTGTTTTGCGGTTTCTGTCCACGAAAATGGCCGATTGGGTGGATAGAACGGTCAGTTTGAGGCTTCTGTCCACGAATAGGCGTGTTTTGGTGGATAACTTGATTGATCTGATGCATCTGTCCACAAAAAGAGCCGTTCTGATGGACGGTCCAGACTGAGATAGAGTATAGAGAGTGGACTCCTGGCACAAAGCAGCGGAGCGAGCCTTTTCGGTGTAGCTCGCGCAGCCTGCATTGAGCGGCTGGCCGGCGTATTTGCCAGCCGCGTTGCCTGCTGACCAAGCATCCGGTATCACCATCGTGAACTGGCCAGAAAATCGGCCTTATGTCTGGCCATCATAGATTGAATTCAGTTCTTGGCCAGGAAATGGCGGGATTATCTGGCCGACTTAGGTTGAGACAGACTCGTGTCCAAGAAAACGGTCCTTTTTATGGCCACACAACAAAATTTAAATATGAGTATTTATGAAGAGGGATTTTAGTGCTCTGAGTTTTTCGGAGAAAGAGAGGATTTGTGAGAGTATATTTGTCAGTAATGGGCCATACTGGCATATATATACTACGGGGACAAAGATGCAGAACATTTTCTGCTGTGAAGAGGACTTTATAGTCGGAATGTGGTGCCTTGCTTCAGCACTACATTTGAGTAAAGGGGTGCAGGCACTCACATTTGAATTGATGGCCAACCACGTACACCTGATTGTTGCTGGTCAGCGGGAAAATTGCATCAAAGCATTTGAACTGTTCGCAACGAGACTCAGACTGGCATTCCCAAAGAGACAACGCGCTATCGACTGGAGCAAGTTTAAAATGGACATTCTGCCTATTGAAAGTCTCCAGGCACTTCGTAATGAAATCATTTATACCAATCGCAACGCATTTGTTGTCAACCCGGCATACACTCCGGATTCATACCCTTGGGGAGGTGGTTGTGCATAATCCTGCCCTTGGCTGAAACACCTGACAACCACACCATTAGGGGAATTGCCGATCCTGACCCAAAGGGCTTTGCTCCACACAAAGAAAATCGCTTTATGTGCAGATCTAAGAGAAATCAACTCAATACCCTTCATCCCTTCCTTCTGCGACATCCGACTCGGAGAAAGTCTATTCAGGGATGCCAGGAGCTACTTCAACTCACTCACACGCAATGCAGAAGCATTCAGTCAGATAGCATCAAGGCTGAAAGACTCCATTTTCCTCACCGACGAAGAACTCTACTCGGTCATCTGTTCATACATCAACAAAGAATACTCAATCAAGACGCCATCACAACTCAGCGCCCAGCAAAAGATCGACACCGCCCGACAAATGCACTTTGGCTACAACGCCACCAACCAGCAACTCAGAAGAATGCTGCGGCTCGACCTGTCAATTCTGGAAGAACTGTTTCCCGAAGTTTCCGTCCGCTGAAACAGGCATTTGAAAAATCTCGTCACTCTGGGATTTGTGGGAGAATGATCATTTGATGGAAATCTTATCCTTAGGCACGAAATAATAACGGACTATATCTGTCGCTACATCAGGGTTGGCTGCAATGACCTTACCAGCCTTTTTTAGAGCCCGACGAAGCCTATGATGTTTGTAATGCCTTCTGAACCAGCCATATCGATGGTTACGGTCACGCAGAAAACTGAGGTCACTGACCTCCACGACCTTGATTCCTGTACCTTTATCCCTATACTTTTTCATCCCGTCTTGCTGATTTATTGCAAATTTAGCGTAATTTTGCCAACTGACAACTATGAAAAATACTGTAATTCATATAATCACAGGACTGATACTGGTTTTATGCGGAGGCCCAAAAGCATCTGCACAATACGCTGTGGAGGATTTCACCTTCGACACCGACATCTATTCCATTCGTGAGACCTGCATACCAAATTTCGACTATAGTTATGACGATATGCTCCAATATGCCCCGGCAGCAGTTATGGTCGGGCTCAAGGCATTCGGATATGAAGGCCGCAGTTCGTGGAGCAGGATGCTGGTATCGGATGCAGTTTCTGTGGCAATAATGACAGCCACTGTCAACGGACTCAAATATACGGTTCGCCGTCCTCGTCCGGACGGAAGCCGCAACAACTCCTTCCCTTCAGGGCATACCGCCACCGCTTTTATTACAGCGACAATGCTGCATAAGGAATATGGGTGGAGAAGTCCGTGGTTCAGCATCGGAGGTTATTCTGCCGCAGCCATAACAGGAGTATCGAGACTGATGAACAAAAAGCATTGGATGACGGATGTTATGGCCGGAGCAGCCATAGGTATCGGATCCGTACATCTGGGATACTTCCTGACCGATCTGATGTTCAAGGACAAAGGTCTTGAAGCATCCTATTCAGAACCGATATTCGGATATGATTCATCAGCAAAGCATTATGTAGCCGAACTGATATTCGGGCATCGCCTTATAATTGGGGCTGAAGGTCTCAAGCAAATGGGAAGCATTCCTGCCAGAGGAGGACTCGTGGGCATATCAACCGACATTCCCATCAAGCCGGGGATCGGTCTCACAGCAAGGGCATCTGCCAGTTCTATGACATACGCATCTGGTGCGGCATCACCTATGTACAGCACACTCGCAGGAGGTTTCTGGAATTTCAATTTTGCAAGAATCCTCGAACTACAGGCACACGTAATGGCAGGATGCGCTTGGCTCGAGACAAATCCAGGTATAGATCTTGCTGCCGGAATAGGTCTGAGTCTCATCACCGACAACAACTTCAAAGTCAAGGCTTTCGCCGACTTCGAATCTCTCAGTTTTGACAAGGTTCACCCTTGGCTCAACACAGTCGTGGTAGGGTGGAGTTCAGCGTGGTTCTGGTAACGCTTTGCAATTCCCGAAATTTAGACTATATTTGCATTCGGATTGCCTTGGTGGTGGAATAGGTAGACACGCGGGACTTAAAATCCCGTGGACAGCAATGTCCGTACGGGTTCGATTCCCGTCCGAGGCACATCAATCCCTCTTGGAAATTATTCCGAGAGGGATTTTGTTTTTGCTTATTTGTTCCGATGAAGCATTTCAGAAGGTGACGGCCACCTTGATTACTCCATCCTCACGGTTTTCGAATATCCGGTAGCCTTCATCGATATTTTCCAACGATACCCTATGCGTGATAAGAGGAGTGGTATCGATCAGTCCGCGTTCTATCAGCGAGAGGATTTCTGCACAGTCGCAGCCATCCACTCCGCCGGTCTTGAAAGTAAGATTCTTTCCATACATCTGAGGAAGAGGCAACGTCTGAGGCTTGTCGTATAATGCCACCACTGTGACAATGGCATTCGGGCGGGCAGCCCTCCAGGCAAGTTCGAAGGTATCATCAGCGCCTGCCACCTCTATCACCACATCGGCTCCTCCCCTTTCGCACGTAGATGTGATGAAAGCAAGGCATTCAGATGGGGAAACGACCTCTACAGAAGGATAATGACTACGCACAAAATACTGTCTTTCATCAGATTGCTCACACACAACGATACGCGCGGGCTGTTTTAGCATAACGCAGAGCAGGGTGCATATCCCTGTAGGGCCGGCCCCGATTATAAGCACAGTATCTTCCCGGGATATCTCTGAAATACGAGCCGCCCAGAAACCGGTTGCCAGGACATCTCCCACCAGCAGAGCCTGCTCATCTGTTACATTGTCCGGTATTCTGTCAAGTCCCTGATCGGCGTATGGCACGCGAACATATTCGGCCTGACCACCGTCAATCCTACATCCCAGAGCCCAGCCACCGTCAGGATCCACACAATTATTGACATACCCGTGACGGCAGAAAAAACATTCGCCGCAGAAAGTCTCTACATTAACTGTCACTCTGTCCCCTGGTTTTACAGATTTTACTGCATCGCCTGTCTCTTCGACTATTCCGACCATTTCGTGCCCCACAGTGATTCCGGGAACTGCCCGAGGCACACTTCCGTGCTTGATATGCAGATCGCTGGAGCAGATGCTTCCAAGAGTCAGTTTCACCACAGCGTCACGGGGATCCTGGATCTGCGGACGCGGTTTGTCCGTCAGCGCGAAATATCCTTTACGGATATATGTGTAAGTTTTCATATCTATTTCCCGGCTACTTTCCATCTCACACGCCACACTCCGTCTGCAAAAGAATGACTTATGATCCTGAATGTTCCTATCTCTGAAGTATTGGTGACGTGCGCTCCGATGCAGGCACAGGCGTCATAATCCCCTATTCTGACAATCCGTAGTGTCTCTGACGCATCTTCCGGAAGTTTGCTCAGATCCACCATCGTGGCCGCCTGCTCCCTGCCGACAAATTCGACTGTCACGTCGAGCCCGCGGGCAATCACATCATTGACCGTGTTCTCTATCTGAGACACCATTTCCTCAGACGGCTCAGAATCAAGAATATAGTCACATTTCGATTTCTTTCTTTCAATATGCGCATTCCTTGACCTAGGACACCCGAACATCCTGACCATCGTGGCATTCAAAATATGTTCGCAGGTATGAGACTGTTCGTGCTCAAGTTTGTTGTGCTGATTCAGTACAGGTGTTTCCATAGCAATGATTTATATATGCAAAAATATAAAATCCAAAGGAGATATCATATTACATCAGCAGATCAAGTGCAGTTTCCGTATTCTTGACAAATCATTATCTATATGTTAAATTTGCAAAAACCTTCACGGCTATGAAAGCGACCACAATGATTTTTCCGAGGAATCTGAATATTCTGGCAGTCATTGCTATGATTTCCCTGTGCCACTGCTCCAAACCGCAGGAAGAGGAAAAGATAACGGATCCGGATGATAAGGTGGAATATGTGACACTGCAGAAAAGAAGCACGAAAAGAGGGGTATGCTTCAATCTCGGAGATTTTCCTTCCAACGACATTCCTCTTTTAGCGGAGGGATGTTCCTGGTCATATAATTGGGGCAGCAGCACGACAGCCCAGGCTTGCGAACTGTTCCGACATTACGAGATGGATTATTGTCCTATGGCCTGGAACGCTGCCTGGGATGAAGATGCTCTGCGTAAATTCAAGACTTCAAATCCGGAGTGCAGGTATATCCTTGCCTATAATGAACCTAATCTGACAGATCAGGCCAATATGACGCCAGGAGCGGCTGCAAAGGACTGGCCTAGGCTGGTGAAAGTGGCGGAAGAACTTAATATGGAGATCATTGCTCCGGCTATGAACTACGGAACCCTGTCCGGATACAGTGATCCGTGGAAATGGCTTGACGAGTTTTTCAGACATCCGGGAGTGAACATCGACGATGTGGATGGTATTGCGGTGCATTGCTATATGGGTCATCCTTCTGCTATGAAATGGTTCATAGATGAATTCAAAAGGTATGGGAAGCCTATATGGTTGACCGAATTCTGCAGTTGGGAAGGCAATGTCTCAGAGAAGGATCAGATGAAATATATGGTGGAGGCTCTGCATATACTTGAGTCTGATGCGGAGGTGTTCAGATATGCCTGGTTCATTCCGAGGACAAATGAGGAATCACCTTGCCATAACAATCTTCTTGAAGCACCTGAAAAAGGACTCACTCCGTTAGGAAAGATATATATCAATATGTCCACACTCGACAAGACGATATGGTACAAGCCAGGCCAGGTGATTCCTGCAGAACATTATTCCGGTTATAGCGGAAGCATCGGCATCTCCCCAACTACTGATATTACTGGTGCGCTTCAGATTTACGGACTCGGGAAAAGCAATACAGTGGAATATCAGATCGATCTGCCTCAGGACGGGGACTATACAATCGAAATACGATATAATTCCGATGCCGCCAGCCATCTGGAATTCCGCCTTGACGGCAAGGATATCGGATCCTCACAACTGCCGAATACCTATATTTCCTGGAGGAATCACAAAGTTGCCCAGAATATGCCTGAAGGCCGCCACACCCTCAGGATTTCCGGAGCAGAGGACTCACAGGCCAGGATAAACTGGATCAGAATAACAGAATAAGAAATGAAAAGGTCAGGCAACATAACCCTTCTCTGCGGAGCCGCAGCAGTGATCCTCTGCAGCGTGATCTGATCTCACACGGTGGTACCGGGAAAAGCCCACTATGTGACTATCAGAACGGGAAGAGCAGCGGGAGGACGAACACCATCACCACTCCCATCAGAATCTGGAGAGGGAGGCCGACCTTGACGTAATCCATAAATGTGTATTGTCCTGCCGACATCACCAGGGCATTAGGCGGTGTGGAGAACGGAGATGCAAAGCACATACTTGCCGCTACTGTCACAGCAAACATAAACGGAACAGGACTCACGCCTATCTGCATAGCACACTGCAGTGCGATAGGAGCCATAAGGACGGCCGTTACGGTGTTGCTGATGAAGATGGTCATAACAGATGTCGCAGCATAGATTCCGGCAAGAAGAAGACGTGGACCGCTGCCTCCAAGACCGGTCACAATCCCATTTGAAATCATTTCAGAAACACCCGTCTTTTCCAGGGCTATGGACATAGGAAGCATAGCGGCGAAAAGCACGATGGTCTGCCAGTTGATGGTCTTGTAGGCAGCCTCGACATTGCGCACACAGCCGGTGATCACCATCAGAACAGCAGCCAGAAGCACGGAAGTCACGGGTGCTACAGGAATGCTTTCCACCACCATCATCACGATCATAGCGATCATAATAGCGGCTGCTATCGGAGCCTTATGGTCGAGAGTCACCTTGGCGGCTTCCTTAAGAGGCTCTCCGAGCACCACCCAGTTGGTGGACTCGTTCTTCATTCGCGCGATATCCTTCCACGCTCCCTGCACCAAGAGCACATCACCGTCACGCATCTTCACACCTCCAAGGTCATTGAGAATGTAATCATTCTTTCTCCTTATACCTAAGACATTGACACTGAACTTACTACGGAACCCGGCATCAATTATGGTACGGTTTATCATAGATGAGGACGGCATTATCAGGATTTCCGCCACACCTATGTCGAAGAAATCAAGGGAAGCATTGGATGAACTTCCATCGATCTCGTCTGTATGTATATCAAGCAGACGGAGCGAATAGTCTTCTGCAAATTTTGTGATCATCTCAGGCTCTCCGGAAAGATACAGGACATCATTCTGCTTCAGCACGAGATCGGGAGATGCCAACTGCTGGTTCACTGTGCGCACGAAACGATTCTGGCCAGTACTGCGCCTGAGTTCCAGCACATTAATTCCGTACTCTCTATAGACATTCAGATCGACAACTGTCTGCCCTATGGCCTTCGAACCGTGATCCTTGATATGGACACGGAAAAGATTGTCTGAGATACCATATTCTGCTACAAGCTCCTTGAGTGATTTCCCTCCCTTTGTCTTGTCCTTAGTCTTCTCTTTAGGAGCAAGCATCTTGGTGGCCGGAAGCAGATAGAGGATGCCTACGACAAGGGTAACAAGACCTACCGGAAGGAATGAGAAGAAGCCGAGAGGTTCAAAGCCTGCTGATGCCAGGGTGTCGCTGACGATAAGGTTGGGCGGCGTACCGATGAGGGTCATCATACCTCCCATACTGCTGGCGAATGCAAGTGGCATAAGCAACCGGCGGGATGAGGTTCCGGCAGCGGCCGCCATACTGACCACAATCGGAAGCATCAAGGCCACAGTACCAGTGTTGCTCACAAACATACCGATGGCTGATGTCACTATCATCACAAGAAGGAAAAGCCTTAATTCGCTGTTGCCGGCAAGGGTCATCACCTTGCTTCCTATCATTTTTGCCAAGCCTGTCTGGAATATGCCTCCCCCGACGATGAACAGACCGATCATCATTATCACTGTCGTATTGGAGAAGCCCGAAAGAGCCTCTGCCGGAGTCAGGATCTGACACAGAAGAAGCGCCAGAAGAGCGCAAAGAGCCACCAGGTCAGAGCGGACCCTGCCGCTGACAAAGAGGATGGCTGAAATCAATAATATTATCAGTGTTGCAATCATATCGTGCAAAGTTACGAATTAAAACTGATACCGTTTATGCCTCCAAGGGCACAGACAATGTATTTTTCACCTCTCCGATCACAAATATGCTGTGCAGGGAGCCTATACAGTCCATATCTCCCAGCGTCCCGAGAACGAATTCCTGATAAGCTTGCATATTCCGTGCATAAATCTTCAGCATATAATCATAATCTCCAGAGGTGTTGAAGCATTCCACGACTTCGTCTATGTCCGCAATCACCGATGTGAACTGACGGCTGAATTCTTTGCTGTGGTGCTTGAGACGGACATTGCACAGCACCATTATTCCGTTGCCGGCCTTGATTGGATCGACTACTGCTATATATTTCTTGATATATCCCTCACGTTCAAGCCGTTTCTGCCTCTCGAACACTGGCGAAGGCGAGAGATTCACCTTTGCGGCCAATTCCTTGGTTGTTAGTTTCGCATCCTTCTGCAATTCGCGTAAGATAAGAATGTCTATCTTGTCTAATTTTTCCATTTTTCCGAATATTATTCTGTATATAAAAGAATATAAAGCAAAAATAGAATAATTTCCCGAATTTTTCAGAAAGATTGCACATACAAATACAATATACCATCTTTGCAGCCCGATAAAGGGAGAAAAATAGTATCTTTGCACGTTTTTTCGGTAATCCCCTAACCGATTGATTATATGATAAAAAAGGAATATATACATAACGATATCTTCGAGTTTGAGGCAGGCGGAAGCATCCGAGGACTGAAGGTGGTCTATCACTGTTCTGAACGCGAGTGGCAGAAGGACGACCAGAGAAAGGTGATATGGATATGCCACGCACTGACAGCCAACTCCGACGCCGAGGACTGGTGGCCGGAACTGACCGGACCGGGAAAACTTTTCGATACGGAAAAATATTTCATCGTATGCGCCAATATGCTCGGATCTGCATACGGATCCTCAGGCCCGTCATCCACAAATCCCGACACTGGAAAGCCTTATTACTTCAATTTTCCAAAGATTACAGTCAGGGACATCGTACGCGCAAACGACCTGGTACGCCGCCATCTCGGAATCGAGTACATCGATTTTATGGTGGGTGGTTCCATCGGTGGTTTCCAGTCGATCGAATGGTCCATTATGGAGCCGGAAGTCATAAGGAAGGCCGTCTATATTGCCTGCGGCGCACGAGTGACACCTTGGCTCACTGCATTCAACGAATCTATGAGAATGGCTTTGGAGGCCGACCCTACGTTCCGTGAATGCGCTTCACTTAAAGGAGGAGAAGCAGGACTGAGATGTGCAAGAAGCATTGCCTTGATCTCATACAGAAGTTATGAAGGATACAATGCGACTCAGTGGGAAAAAGACGAAGACTGTCTTTTCGCAGACAGAGCCGGATCATATCAGAGATATCAGGGAAAGAAACTTTCCGACCGTTTCGACGCTTATTCATACTGGTATCTCTGCGGCTCGGTGGACAGCAACAACGTCGGAAGAGGACGTGGAGGTGTGGAGAAAGCACTTGGGAGCATCAGGACACAGTGTACGGTCATAGGCATCGACAGCGACAGACTCTTCCCTGTCCAGGAGCAGAAGATGATCGCAGAAGCAATCCCCGGAGCATCATACCACGAGATAACATCCAAGTTCGGGCACGACGGATTTCTTCTTGAAAACGACCAGTTGACACACATCATTGAACCATTATTACCATAAGATATTATGCAGGTATTGAAATTCGGAGGCAGTTCGGTTGCCAATGCACAGAATATGTCGAAAGTTGTTGACATCGTCATCAATGCGGTGGACCGTGACAGAACCATTCTTGTCACCTCAGCCATCAGCGGATGTACGGACACCCTTATAAAGATAGGCACACTCGCTTCGGAACGCGATGAGTCATACAAGACCCTCATCGACGACCTCCAGAAAAAGCATCACGAAATCATCAATGAACTCCTTCCTCGCGAGAAGCAGGAAGAGTCTCTTGAGGTGTGTGACAGTCTTTTCGATTCGCTCAGGAGCATAACCCAGGGAGTGTATCTTCTCGGAGAATTATCACCGGCCAGCCTCGACGCTATCCAGGCCTTCGGAGAATTATGGTCAACAAAGATCCTCGCGACAAAACTTGCATCCATAGGTATCGCGACAAAGTGGATAGACTCAAGACAGATCATACGCACCGTGGCCAAAGGTGACAAGAACGTCGTGGATATCCAGAAGACATATTACCGAGTGAACGAGATGGTAGAAAGCAACAGGATAACCCAACTTTTCGTTCTCCCCGGCTTCATTGCCTCAGACAAACAGGGACGCACCACAACGCTCGGACGCGGTGGTTCTGACTACACCGCATCACTTTACGCTGTCGGCTGCAAGGCCAGAATCCTAGAAATATGGACGGACGTGCCGGGAATGATGACTTCAAATCCGAAGGTCGTACCGACAGCCCGCACAATCAGCAACATTTCATACAAGGCAGCCCAGGAACTCTCGCACTTCGGAGCAAAAGTCATATATCCTCCTACAATACAGCCAGTTGTGGCAGAAGGCATTCCGATCTACATCAAGAACACCTTCGATCCTGATGCATCCGGAACACTCATAGAGAAGAATCCACCACGCAGCAAGGATAAACTTATCGGCATCTCGAACTCCGACAATATAGCCCTCCTCTCACTGGAAGGTAGCGGAATGGTCGGAATCCCTGGTTTTTCAAGTCGCCTGTTCGAGACACTGAGCCAGAACGACATCAACATAATTCTGATCACTCAGGCATCTTCCGTACACACAATGTGCATCGCTGTTTCCGAGAAGGATGCAGAAAAGGCACGTGAGGCTGCCGACCGTTGTTTCGCATACGAGATTTCTCTCGGCAAACTCAATCCGCTCAAGGTGGAGAAAGGCTTCTCCATCGTATGTCTTGTGGGAGACGACGTACTCAACCAGACAGGTGCCACAGGCCGTATGCTGGCAGCCCTGGGACGCAACAGCATTCCTGTAAGAGCCACTGCGCAAGGATCATCGGAAAGAAACATATCCGTGATCATATCTTCCGATGATGCAGAAGCAGCAATCCGCACCATCCACAATGAATTCTTCGACCGCAGGAGCGGAAAGGACATCAACCTCTTTATTGCAGGGTTCGGCACAGTGGGAAGGGCTCTGGTTGACATCATCGCAAAGAACCGAGAGAAGATAGCCGCAAGAACAGGTCGAAGACTCCGCATCTGCGGATTGTCCAACAGCCGACGTTTCATCATAGACAAAAACGGGCTGGACCTCAAGGATATCAAGACTCAGTTGGACAACGGCATCAGCGCCGCTGACGAGGCATATTTCACCCACCTCGCTACACTCTCTCTCGAGAACTCGGTGTTCGTAGATTGCACCGCATCAGCAGACATCGCATTCAAATATATGAACCTTTTCAAAAGAGGATATTCTGTCGTTGCCTGCAACAAGATCACCTTCTCGCTTCCATACAGCCAGTATGCTGCACTGAAGGAAGCGGCCATCGAAATCGGAGCCACACTTCGCTATGAGACTACTGTGGGAGCAGCACTTCCTATACTCGAATCCATTTCACGCAGCGTCCACAGCGGCGACGAAATCATCCGCATCGAGGCTGTGCTCAGCGGCACCCTCAACTACATCTTCAGCAACTATGCCGGAGGAGAAGGCGGAACATTCGCAGAAGTGGTTAAGAGGGCTCAGGATGCCGGATATACCGAACCGGATCCAAGGCTTGATCTCAGCGGCCGTGACGTTCTGCGCAAACTTCTCATTCTCTCACGCGAGGCCGGAGTTCCTCTCGACGAACAGGATGTAGAGATTTCCCCTATCCTTGGAGACGAATTCTTTGAAGGAGACGTGGATGCGTTCTATGCAAAACTTGCAGAAAACGAGGAGATGTTCGCCGCACGCTACAACGAAGCAGCCTCGAAGGGTCTGAGACAGCGTTTTGTAGCATCATTGATAAAGGACGAGAACTCCCCTTTGGGATATCGTGCAAAGACCGGTCTTGAAGCCGTTTCAGCCGAGCATCCTCTGTTCAGCCTTAACGGTACTGACAATTGCGCTATAATCCGGACAGATTTCTACCCGTCACCACTGGTCGTACAGGGAGCAGGAGCCGGAGCATACCAGACGGCATCGGGAGTCCTTAACGACATCATCGTTTAAAAACAGTTCTAGTGAAGATTCGTTCCGAACAGTTCACCAGAACACCAGAAAAATAATTGAAACAACTGTTTTACCATAGTTCCAGTGAAGTTCAAGACATCAAAGTTCACTAGAACAAAAAACAAATTTATGGAAAAGAAGAATTACAAATTCGAAACCCTTCAGGTAAGGGCTGGACAGGAAATCGATCCGGTATCGAAGGGTACAGCAGTGCCGATCTATCAGAGCACTGCATATACATTCGACGATATGCAGTACGGCGCCGAACTGTTCGAACTCAAGCGTCCGGGCAACATATACACACGTATCACCAACACCACCAACGAGGTGTTCGAGAAAAGAATGGCCGCCCTTGAAGGAGGCGTGGCTGCCGTTTCCACTGCATCCGGTCAGTCTGCTGTGTTCCTTTCCATAACCAACATCTGCGGTCCCGGCGACAATATCGTGGCACAGCCATTCCTTTACGGAGGCACATTCACAATGTTTGCCATCACCCTGAGGGATATGGGTATCGAGGTACGTTTCGCAAAGAGCGACAGCACTGCAGACCTTGAAGCCCTTGTCGACAGCCGTACCAAGGCCATCTTCCTCGAGAACATCGGCAATCCGGCATTCAATATTCCTGACTATGAGCCTATCGTGGAAATGGCACGCAGGAAGGGCATCTGCGTGATGGTCGATAATACCTTCGGAATGGGAGGATATCTTTTCCGTCCGTTCGAGTGGGGTGCAAATGTTTCCATACATTCTGCGACAAAGTGGATCTGCGGACACGGCACAGCCCTCGGAGGAGTGGTTGTAGATGGAGGTAACTTCGACTGGACTGCCGAGAAATATCCGTTGCTGGCCGCTCCATCCGAAAGTTATCACGGACTTGTATATAAGGAAGTATTCGGTGATGCAGCATTTGCCGGACGTGTACGCGTGGACGGTCTCCGCAATATCGGACCGGCCGCTTCACCGTTCAACTCTTTCCTGATGCTCCAGGGTCTTGAGACTCTTTCACTGAGGGCGGAGCGTTGCTGCGACAATGCACTTGCAGTAGCCGAATTCCTCGAGAAGCATCCTGCCGTAGAGAGCGTGAATTATCCTGGTCTGAAGAGCAATCAGTATCACGAACTCGGATGCAAATATCTCAAGCACGGATTCGGCGGAGTGCTCACATTCCGCGTAAAGGGAGGATTCGACGCTGCGGCCGCATTGGTCACCCGTCTTGAACTGATTCTGCACGTGGGAAGTGTCGGAGATGCCAAATCGCTCATCGTACACCCGGCCTCAACGACCCACTCGCAACTCAGTCCTGAGGAGCAGGTGGCAGCAGGTGTATATCCGAATATGCTCCGACTCAGCGTCGGCATAGAAAATGTTGATGACCTGATCGCAGACCTTTCTGCAGCATTGTAGCAACTGATATTGATTGTCATTTCGAGCGAACACATTGTCATTTCGAGCGAAGTCGAGAAATCTATAAAAGAAATATGTACAAGACATACTACACATATATAATGTCAAGTCCAAACAACTCAACATTATATATTGGTGTGACAAATGACATAGAACGAAGGGTTATAGAACACAAAAGTGGATCGATTCCCGGATTTTCACAGAAGTACAATTGTTGCAAACTAGTATATTACGAAGAATATTCAGATATCAATCAGGCTATTGAACGAGAAAAGAAACTGAAGAAATGGAGGAGGGAGAAAAAAGAATGGCTTATCAAAACATTGAATCCAGATTTAAAGGATTTAGGTAAGGATATCACCATATAGATTTCTCCACTCGCTACGCTCGGTCGAAATGACAAGAGGAACACCCTCGAAAAAAGACATAAGTCAAGAGATGTTAAATAAAGAAATAAGGTAAGAAAATATGAAAGTAGCAGTAGTAGGTGCCACAGGACTGGTTGGCACAAGAATGCTGGAAGTTCTGGCAGAAAGAAATTTCCCTGTAACGGAACTCCTTCCGGTTGCTTCGACAAAGTCAGTAGGACGTAAAATAACATTCCAGGGCAAGGAATGGACTGTCGTCAGTGCTGAAGATGCAATCGCAGCACGTCCCGATCTTGCTCTTTTCTCTGCAGGAGGAAGCACATCCGCAGAACTTGCACCAAAGTTTGCTGAAGTCGGCACACGCGTAGTTGACAATTCATCACAATGGAGAATGGATCCGACAAAGAAACTTGTCGTACCGGAAATCAACGGAGATGTGATCGGAAAGGATGATATGATCATCGCAAATCCTAACTGTTCGACCATCCAGATGCTCCTTCCGCTCTGGCCTCTTCACAAGGCATACACCATCAAACGTGTAGTCGTATCGACATACCAGTCGGTTACAGGCACAGGATACAAGGCGATGGATCAGATGACAGCAGAGCGCGCCGGTGGAAAATGGGGCGAATACCCTGCAGTATATCCGCATCCTATCGACCAGAATATTCTTCCTCACATCGACTCTTTCCTTGAGACCGGCTATACCAAGGAGGAAATGAAGATGGTCAACGAGACACATAAGATATTCGGAGACGACAGCATCGGAGTATCACCTACAACTGTCCGCGTACCGGTTCAGGGAGGCCATTCCGAGTCTATCAACCTCGAATTCGAAAAAGATTTCACACTTGAGGACGTCCGCAGAATGATGGAAGAGATGCCGGGAGTGACACTCCAGGATGATCCCACAAACAACGTCTATCCTATGCCACTATATGCCTGGGGCAAGAATGACGTGTTCGTAGGACGCATCCGTCGAGATCCATCAGTTAAATACGGACTCAATTTCTGGTGCGTTGCTGACAATCTCCGCAAGGGAGCGGCAACCAACGCTGTACAGATTGCAGAGAAACTGATCGAGAAGGGATTCTTACCTAGCGCATAATCTTCTGCGCATTGATACGATAGATTTTCTCGAGTACATCCTTTTCGAGTCCTATTCCGTGAAGAGGCCAATGGTAGGTCTGTGAAGGTGAATAGAAATGTTCATCCTCCGATTCAAGAATCCTCCACTGAAGCCTGTACATAGTAGGACTCGGATTGTTGTCTGTACCGAAAACTATCCTGTCGGCATACTTCTCATAGAACTTCTTTGTCGCACGAGGTGTCGCACTTGACTCCAGATGACGCGCAGAGTTGTCTATGTAAAGATTCGGATGCCTGTCAAGAACCTGTCCCAGATACTCATAGTCGTGTCCTATGTTCATAAAATGGCAAGCGATGAAGGTTGTCTGAGGATTCTTCACGCAAGCCTCTTCCATAGTTGCAACAAGTTCATACAGGTCGAGAATGCCTGGCTGCGACATATCGATCTTCCACGTTGACGCATTCATATATCCGTCATTGTGTTCATCGATATCTTCATACATCCACACCGGATCACCGATGTGACAGTTTACCGGCATTCCAAGTTCTGCACATTTGGAGAATATCGGAACCAACAGGTCGTCATTCAAATGAAGGCCTGGTTCCTTAACCTTTCTGGAAAGTTTCTCACCGAGTCCCTTGTCACTCAATTCGCCCACTCCCTTTGCGCCTTTCTTCCAGCAACGCTCGAGTTCCGCGACTGCCTTGGCCGGGAAATCAGGAGTACCCCAAGAGGACATATCGATTCCGCACCAAAGTTCAAATCTGTCTGATACTCCTTTATACAAATCATACAGGGCATCAAATTCTTCACCGTACGTTCCTGTGTGGACGACAACCTTTTCGATATTGTTCTCATCCATATTCTTGACCCACTGCTCAAGTTCCTCAACACTGTCCACATAGCAATGCGAATGCATATCTATCACTGGGAAAGAAGCCTGACGGATGTCCGATACAGGAATCTTGAATACTGAAACAGGCCTGTAATCAGCCAGTTTAAGTTCTGCAGCAAAGTCAGCATCGGACTTCACTTCATTCTGAACATTATGACAAGCAGTTGACGCGACGATCATCGCGCCAACTGCAAGAATACCAAAGTATTTCATAGTCTTATAAAAGTTGATTATTCAGCAGGTGAAAGATCGGCATACGGATCTGTGAGCATAAGTTCACGGAACGTATTGATATCCTCAAGTGTGATGCCGATAGAAACCAGATAGTCCTCGACTCCCTTAGAGAATTTCTCACCTTCATCCACGAAGTTATCCCAGATATAATCTGCTGCAGGCTTATAAGCCCAAGTAGTACGCTTGTTCTGGAATGTCTTATAAGTCTCGGATTCTGCGATACTCCATCCTCTTGGAGAGAAGTAGGTAACCTCATACTCTTTTGAGATATCACCCTCGATGACGTCGAGTACACCAAGAATGATAAGGGCAAGAGTTCCTGTACGGTCACGGCCGAGTGAGCAGTGGAAGATAACCGGCTTGTCATTCTTGATACAGTCGATTATGAACTGCATACACTGACGTGTCTTGTCGCCGCCTTCTGCCTTAAGCATTGAATCTCCACCAGTCTCGATGATAGGAGCGCAGAAATCCATTCCATCAATGGTCGCCTTTTCGCAAACGTCGCTGGTATTGCGGAGGTCAAGTTGTGCCTTCACGCCCTCAGCAATGATAGCCTTCTTACCGCTGTTGCTCATAGTGCCGGACTCCCATCTTCCTGTACGGTAAATCTTATGGTACTTCACCATCTTGCCGTCGTATGTCTGCCAGCCGCCAAGGTCACGTCCGTTGCGCACACGTGTCTTGAAGAACACCTGACGGATACTTCCGTATGTGCTGAAGTTACCCTCGGTCATAACAGTACCGTTTTCGATTGAAGACACCTTATATGTATAATGTACATTAGGTGTGAGGTTTGTCACGACAACATTGCTTTCACCAGCAGAAATCTCCTGTTCCATCTTCCAGCCAGTCTCGGTCTCAGCAAGTTCAAGTTTGAGTTTACCTGCAGCCTCATCCGCAGTCCATCTGAGGGTATATTCGCTTGGCTTGTCAGACTTGACAGATTCGCCCTCACCAAGTTTGCCGTTATATCCGCCGTGATAGTCCATAACCACAGAGTATGAATAGTCGTGGTCAGGATATGTGACTTCTGAAACGAACTTCTCTGCATTTGCATTAGGCGCAAGCACGCAGTCACCGCTCTTGATTTCAGGAGCAAGTTCCGGCTCCGGTGTAGGAGTTGGAGTCGGGGTCGGATCTGGATCCGGTTCTGGATCTGGAGTCGGATTCACCTGTTCCTTATCTGGATCCTTGACATCAGTGTTAGGATCCACAGGATTACAGCAGATCATAACAGGAATCAAAAGCGCAAATAAAAAATAACGCAATTTCATATCTTATTGATTTTTAGATTTCGAAACTATTTGACATCAAATATTACGGAAGAGTGATAGTGAGCATAGGCTCAAGTTCACCGGCGTCTTTCTGAGCAAAAGTCTTGCAAGGAAGTTGTCCGATGCAAGACCAATCAAGGTCGTACTGATACATTCCCATAGTGAACTGTGTCGCATCAGAAATACCGTATGCATCAAGAACTACCGAGCGAAGGATAGAAGCCTCGAACGCCCAGTTGCCATTCTTATATGCAGCCGGTACACTTGAAAGCACTGCCATACCTGAATCAAGCACCTTCTCAGTGCCGGCATCCGTGTATTGGTAGAATGAAGGATCCCAAGCCTGAGGAGCGCCTTGGACTGGACCATCATCAGTTGTCTCTTCTGCAAATACGCCACCTTCAGCCTTTCCTTCATAACCGGCGCCGCTCCACTTGGAGTCGTTTCCTGTAGAAGGGTCATTGTCAAGATCGAAATAAGGAACAAACACGAGTGTATTCTCTGGCTGGAACTCGCAGAAAATATAGATGAACTCCTCATCAGCGTACGCCTTGAAAGTCTTGAGTTGTTCATACATTACATCATCAGCAGGACAGGTAGCGACCTGAGCACCTTGAAGGGCATCCCAATCAGCATAATCACCATCAATCTGAATCGCAGTAGTCGATCCAGGCTCGCAGACACACGGATCCTCACCGCAATCCGGACATTCGTTTCCTGTTGGAGTCTTGCCATCCTCAGGCTTCTCCTGACAAGCAGAAAAGCACATCATAACTGCAGCAGTCATTGCTGCAAAAAACATAAGTTTCTTCATAACTGTAAAATATTTTCTGATTATTTCTGCTCTGCAAGATGCTTTTCCCAAGCCCAAGCAGAAGCCAATGTTTCTTCGACAGTACGTTCAGCCTTCCAGCCGAGTTCCTCGTTAGCGAGTGTAGTGTCTGCCCAGATTGCCATAACGTCACCAGGACGACGATCCACGAACTTGTAGTTCAGTTTCAGTCCATTGACATTTTCAAAAGCAGTTACCAGTTCATACACTGACACCGGACGGCCTGTGCCCACATTGAAAATCTCATAACCTTCCTTCATCCTGCCCTCGACCATTCTTGAAACTGCCGCAACGTGTGCCTTAGCCAGATCGACCACATCGATGTAGTCACGGAGACAGGTACCGTCCTCAGTTGGATAATCGTTACCGAAGATGCTCAGGCACTCACGTTTACCGATGGCTGTCTGAGTGATGAAAGGAACAAGGTTGTTAGGAACGCCACGTGGAAGTTCGCCGATCAGCGCTGAAGGATGTGCTCCGATAGGGTTGAAGTAACGCAGAGCGATACCCCTCACAACTCCCTGACCGTCAGCACCATCGTTTCCTGCTGTAGCGAAAACGACATCACGGAGGATGTCTTCGCACATTTGCTTGGTGTTGCCATACGGAGAAGTTGATGGAAGACGTGGAGTATTTTCAGTCACAGGAAGAACCTCAGCCTCACCATAAACTGTTGCGGAAGAAGAGAAGAGGACATTGCAGCCTCCCTTATTCTTTGCGGCCTCAAGAATATTGATGAAAGACACGAGGTTGTTGCGATAGTACATAAGAGGCTCTGCTACAGACTCTCCCACAGCCTTGAAGGCTGCAAAATGTATGACCGCATCAATTTTATATTCATCGAAAAGCCTGTTTACAGCCTCGCTGTCGCAGCAATCGATCTGATGAAACGGGATATCATCCCTGCCTGTAATTTTCTTCACACCTTCGAAACAGGTAAGATCGCAGTTGGACATATTGTCTGCCACAACCACCTCATAACCTTTTCCGATAAGTTCAACAGTCACGTGACTGCCTATATATCCGGCACCACCGGACACCAATACTGTCTTTGCCATTATGCATTCTTGATTTTAGAGCCGGAAACGGCAAACCACAACATATATACAAGGGCAACTACGATCACCCAGTAACTCTGTACATAGCCGACTGCGTCAGCGATAGCACCCTGAAGGAGAGGAAGCACTCCACCACCCACAACCATTGTCATAAAGAGACCGGATGCAAGTGCTGAATATTT
>JAZRBS010000071.1:0-7900 GCA_045635205.1 Candidatus Cryptobacteroides sp.
AGAAACAGATGCCTTTGATTCTCTACCAGACTTAGTGGTTACAAGAACAACTCCGTTAGCCGCACGGGCTCCGTAAATAGCGGAGGCAGAAGCATCTTTCAGGATCTCTATGGATGCGATATCCTGATTAGCTATGTGGTCGATACCTTCTACTTCAAAACCGTCAACGATATAAAGAGGAGACGAATCTCCGTTAACAGTTCCGACACCTCTTACTATTATGTTCAGGCCCGATCCGGGAGTACCGTCTGTAGTTGTAATATTCACTCCGGCAACCTGTCCACCAAGCGCTTCCAGAACATTGCCGGTCTTGAAATTCTCCAGATTCTTGGCGGATACGGAAGACACCGATCCCGTAAGATCGCTCCTTCTCATAGTACCATAACCAACAACAACAGCTTCCTCAAGGATGGTCTTGTCCTCTTCCAAAGTGACATCTATGACAGTCCTTCCTGATACATTTTCCTTGACCTGACGGAATCCCATGTAATCAAAGACCAATACGGCATTACGTGGAACCGATAACGAATATCTGCCTTCGACATCAGTCATTGTTCCATTAGAAGTTCCTTCGACAAAAACTGTGACGCCGATAAGCGGCTCTCCATCCGCGCCGGTCAAGACACCTTTGACATTAATGTTTTGAGCGCCTGCACTTATGCATACCAAGAAAGTGCAGAATGCAGCCAAGATCCTCTTCATCATTCTTCCATCATTTTAATAGTTACCAATTCCGGATATTCGTAGCTGTCGCCACCGGCACGGCAGGACAGGCTGATCTTATAAATCCCGGATTTCAAATCCGAAGTATTGGATACGATTAAGGTTCCGTCTGCTGACTTGATGAAGAATGGGTCAGACTCAAGGATCTCTCCATCAAGGCGAGGGTCATAGAATATGACACCGTTTCTGGTAATTCCGTAGATCTTGAAGTCTGAAGGCTTGGCTCCATGATATGTTGGATTAAGCACGACATTGCTTCCTATCACGACCTCTGCATCATAATAATGCAGACTAAATGAGGACGAATCCGTCAAATCCGGAGTGCACGATGCTGATATACAGCCTAAGAGCACGATGGTTAATAGTCTTAGTAGTTTATTCATGGTTCCTGTGTTATTTTTCAAAATAGGTCTGCGCTGCAACCTTAGTCTTGAAATCTGCAGAAAGCTTCTCCCAACTTTGAAGGTTGGCATTCATGGCATCAATATCCAATGAGTCCAGATATTTCTCCGCATTTGCCGGATCTTCTGTGATGAAGCTTCCTCCCTGAGCAATGCTCATAAGCTCCGAGGGCAACTGAATGTCTGCAATATGCATCTGAGAGAATCTTAATTTCGCCTCAGGTGTAATCAATGTCATTCTGGTAAATAATCCCTTCTTACCTGACAGAATCTGTATCTGTTCTGACAGTTCCTTTTCAAAGGTGCAGACAATTTCCAATGATTGGTCTGCTGCCTCTTCGGAAAGCCATATCTGGGTCTGAAGTCTGCTTCCATCATAGCCCCATACCTGTTTTCCTTCCTTTTGGTCAAAAGATGCGAATCTTGCATATGGCACCTCAATGCCGTTGACTTTCACACTTGTCGGTGGAAGAAGGCACTCCATTACCACTGACACCTTTCTATTTTCAAGCATACCTTTGAAGCTACCTTTTCGAGGGGCAACCATCAGGGTAACTGTCTTTCCTTGAGCAATGTTTACAACTTCTGTTGTTGCATACTCACTCTCATATGCCTGAGTATCACCGTCATCCTCGTATATGACAGTCTTGCTTTCTCCTTCACCAGGAGCCACAAACAGACGGATTTCCTTATATTGCTGCTGCAGGTGTTCTATTTCAGGATCTGCCATCGGAATCACGGCTCCAGCTTTGACATAGAATGGATTTTCCTCTATCGTATAGAGCAGCGTGTGTTCGGAACCTCCTTTATACATGATTCCCGTTGAGACATCATACCAGTCTGTTCCGGAAGGGAACCACATCGCGCGTTCAGCCAGACCGGTAACTTTGTCGACCGGATTGCAGACTACGGTAGCCAGGATATCGTCTCCGAACATAAACTCTTCCTTGTAATCATAAGCCTTGTCATCCTCGGCCCAATAGTAGTAAAGCGGACGGCACATTGAAACACCTGTATCGTATGCCTGACGTGCCGCATTATATATGTACGGCGAAAGGTCATAACGAAGACGGATGGCAGCCTTCATTGCCTTGAAATGATCCGGGAACACCCAGAATCTTTTCTCCATTGTCATGTTCTTCGATGAGTGTGTCTTGAATATAGGATTGAAGACACCAGACTGTATCCACCTTGTGTAAAGTTCCGGATCTGTCTTGTTCACTCCTTTCGGCTGCATGTGTCCGCCAATATCATGGCCCCAATAGCCGTAGCAGACATTAGATGCAGTAGCGGTGAAGTATGCCAGATACCCCAGTACCTTCCACGATGCGTAAGTGTCACCGGAAAAACCGACCTGATAACGATGGCTTCCAATACCTCCCCAACGGTGATATATCAGCGGCCTTGGAGCATATATGCCTTGTGATGCCGTCTGACGCACTTTGTCATTGAAGAAGGTGTGGTTAAGCCAGAAAGTATTGTTGAGTCCTGGAACATATTTGCTGTTGCGCCACTGCTGCCAGTCAAGCCACCAGAAGTCAACTCCGAGCTCTTCAAATGGCCTGATGACACTGTTGAAATACGCATCTGCCCATTCGATCTGACAGATTCGGAATGGAACTGGAGCCTTATGTCCCGGTTTGGCAAACGATTCTTTATTGCCTTTGAAAATATATGGTTGATCTGTATAGATATAGCCTTCCGGACCATCGTACTCAGATGTTCTTGAAAGATAATCCTTCACAAATCTATCGTATGGTTCTTCGAAAGGCTGAATTCCATTCATCAGATGCAGATTTAGAGATGTCTTTATGTTTCTGCGATGAATTGCCTCCATCAGATTTGTTGGGTTTGGAAACAGTTCCTTTTTCCAAGTATATCCTGTCCAACCGATACGTTCGCCGAATTCGTCAAGACCATACCTATTGCTTGAGTGTCTTCTTGTGGCACTACGTGACATTTCGTTCCAGGTCTCGTGCCAGTCCATGTCAATTATCATGACATCGATAGGAACGCCATAGGATCTGAAGTCATCAGCAAGATCAACGAGTTCAGTATCGGAATATTCCCAGTAGCGGCTCCACCAGTAGCCAAGGGCATATTTCGGCGGGAGCGGAATGTTTCCTGAAATCTTTGCATAATCTGCCAGGGCTTCAGTATAGTCATGTCCATATCCAAAGAAATACAGATCCTGACGATTACCCTTCTCCCTGCATTCAGGCCAATAATGCCAATCGCTGTCTACCACCGTAAACACATGCCTGTGGCTTTCATCAATGACAGCCCATCCGTCACGGGAAAGAACACCCTTGTCATATGGCTCGCGGGTTTCTTCTCCTGCAAATTTATCCAGTGTGCGTACCGTACCAAGAAGATTGCCCGAATCATCCATGCCTGGATGCCAGTTTACTGTCTTTATGCCTTTCTTCGATGACATGTCAGTCATTTCGAAAGATATTGTCAGATTTTCCTCTCCGAACATATCTTGGCCGAAGTATGTCAAAGTCAAGTCATTTGTCTTAATGACTAGCTTTGACTTTGACCTCCTGACAGAAAATTCCGGAACATCCAAATTCCTGTTCACCACTCCAAGAGTAGCCCTGTCTTCAAACTTGCCATTCTCTGACCACTCCATTCGGATCAGTCGCGATGTAAGGATTGTAAAACGAGCATTCCCGCAGACCACAATCGCACCTTCATCAGCCATTGGGTGATATTCCAATGGACTTCGATAAGTTTCTGCTACGCTCAAGTGATAAAACAAGAGCAAAATAAAAGTAAGGATGTGACTTTTCACTTCTATGCCTGTTTAATATATGCAAAGATACCTAGGAGGCGTTTTATAAACTGTCTCTATTTGTTCATAAAATGCAAATATTGAAAGATATTGGCGGCCTGCGCTTTAGGCCTGACTCAAAGTGTTCGGTTTTTATCACAAACTGTTCAAATTCTATAAAAAACGCAGCCTTAGTCTAAAATATATGTAACTTTACTAGTATGAAAACAGGCTCAAGACTTATCTTTTCCCTTGTGGTGCTTCTTCTATCAACAGGAAGCATAGCTGCACAGACATTTTCAAATCTGCGCAAGTACGACATCACTGACGGTATATCTGAAAACTCGGTCCGGTCAATCATTCAAGACCGCTCGGGATATATATGGATCGGAACAAAAGACGGAATATGCAGGTTTAACGGACAGACATTCCAGAATTATGGAGGATATCCGAAGACATCCGACACCAATCTACTTGATGTCATGAAGCTGGTTCTTCATGAAGACGGCCGCAGGATTTGGGTTGGCACAGTTGAAGGTCTATACATTTTCGATCCGTTTTCGGAGTCATTCTGCAAGACTAATCCAGGCGGCCTGATAAATTCGACTATAAACGATATATGCTATGATAATGAAGGTGATTTATGGATTGCTTCGTCCAACGGACTATACCGACATAACGAATCGAAAGGAACTATAAGGGAATATAAGAATGATGGGAGCAAGGGTTCCCTGACAAACAATGTTGTACTTTCGCTGTTGCTGGACTCCTCTGGGGACATCTGGATCGGAACCAGAGATGGGCTATCAGTCTATAACAAAGGATTGGACAAGTTCATATCCTACAGCTGGGAGCGAAACGGAAGCATCTGCTTTACACATGAAATCAACCAGATTATAGAAAGTAAGGACGGCACTATATGGATTGGAACCCATTATGATGGAGTTTTAAGCTTTGACCGCATTTCCGGAAAATTCACATCACACAATGTTCAGACCTCCAACAATGGCAACACCTGGATAAGGGCACTTCATGAGAGTTCTGACGGAACGATTTATATTGGCTCCGAAGACGGACTCTTCATCTTCAACCCAAGAAATGAAAAGATAAAACAGATTTCTGACTTCAGCAAGGCTGTCATCTACTCTTTCCTTGAGGACTACGAGGGCGGAATGTGGATAGGAACGTATTTTGACGGAATATTTTACATCCCACCACAAAACAACAATATTACATGGCATTGCGAAATTCCGGGCGAAAACTCTTTGTCAGGAAAGGCCGTGAGCCAGTTCTGTGAAGACCAGAACGGTAATATCTGGATAGCTACCGAAGATGAGGGACTCAACCATTTCAATCCAAAAACAGGTAAATTCACACATTACAAGCCAGAAAGTGCCCCAGGAAAGAGATGTCATAGCAACCTGCATGCATTGATGCTTGACGGGAGCAAACTTTGGATCGGAACTTTTTCGAAGGGCATAGAGATACTTGACATCAATAGTGGAAGGATTGTTAAAAGATATAGATTTAATCCATTGGATCCCTCTTCTATACCTAATGACCATATCTATTCAATATACAAGACACGGGCTGGTGATATATATATCGGCGCGATGAAGGGGTTGTGCAAATACGATGAAAAGAACGACTCTTTCATCAGACTTGATAAATTTCATAACACCTTTGTATATGATCTGATAGAGGACGTCCGGGGAAACCTTTGGATAGCGACCAAGAACGACGGAGTTTGGAGAATGAACAAAGACGGACTGAAACAGTTCTGTCATCATCCATCTGACGCCGAATCAATCGGAAGCAACCATATCATCCGCGCGTACATTGATGCGAATGAAAACCTATGGTTTGCCACTGAAGGTAATGGAATCTGCTGTTATGACTATGCAAGCGAAACATTCATCAACTACAATCATACAAAGAACTTATATCATCATAAAGTATTTGGTATTCTTGATGATTCCAATGGTAATCTATGGTTGTCGACAACTTACGGTATAGTAAAATACAATCCTCTGACCTATGAATCCAGAATATATACCCAGGAAGACGGAATGCAGAGCAATCAGTTCAATTACCGGTCTTCAATGAAGGCGTCTGACGGGAAATTATACTTTGGTGGAATCAATGGATTCAACTGCTTTTATCCTGACCAGTTCCAGACCAATGATGTTCAGCCTAATACTGTCATACCAGAGATTACATTATATAAGAAGGACTCCGATATTGAGCTTGTAAAACCAGATGACAAAGTAACGATAACGACAGATGTTGCATCTTTTGACATATCGTTTGAATGTTTGAGCTTTATCTCGCCATCAAAAAACAGATATGCCTACAAGGTGGAAAAACTTCATGAAGACTGGATCTTTACAAACAAACCGTCAGTATCTTTTGTGGATCTTCCTGCGGGACAATATAGACTATATGTTAAGTCTGCCAATAATGACGGTATATGGAGTGAAGAACCTGTCCATGTGGACTTTGATGTACAGAGTCCGCTTTGGAAAACAAAAACTGCAATATTCATATATGTACTAATCATATGCCTGATTATTTATCTTCTCATCAGATGGTATCTGAAAGAGAATGCTCAAAGACAACAACAGGAAAAGTTCAAGATGGAGATGGAAATGGAACAGGAGTCATATAGGTCCAAATTCCAATTCTTTACTCATGTTGCGCATGAAATCAAAACGCCCCTGACACTGATAAAGGCGCCTTTGGATGTCATTCTGGAAGGAAAGGAATGCGACCAGCACATTCGTGAGAACCTGTTGATAATGAAACAGAATACTGATAGGTTGCTGGAGCTTATCAAACAGCTTCTGAATTTCCGTAAAATCGACAAGGAAGGGTACACGATCAGTTATAGCAACGTTGAAGCGAATGATTTCATAAGCAGTATTGTCAAGCGATTCAAGTCAACGGATAAGAATGTTTCGATTGACATGAGGCTGCCTGGAGGGCCTTTTTATGTAACAATGGATGCGGAGGCAGTCACTAAAATACTCAGCAACTTACTGTCCAATGGATTGAAATACGCCAGAAGTGCGATTGTCGTGCAAGTGGAAAAACTCGAATGGGAGGGAAATATGAATGTAGTATTGTCGGTTTCCGATGATGGGCCAGGAATATCCGAGGAAGAAATGGAAAAGATTTTCGAGCCATTTTATCGTTCTTCCAATGCCACTACCGAGAACGGTTTCGGCATAGGTCTCAGCCTTGTCAAGCTGCTTGTTGACAAACTCGGTGGCACAATCAATATAGGAAGAAGCGAAGCCTTAGGAGGTTTGTCTGTTACCGTGATGCTACCACAAGGCAATACCGCGCCTTCTGTCGCTAAGGAAAAGAATGTTGAAAAGCCTGTGGCTGTTCAAGTCCTACAACAGGAAGCAAATCTACTGATTGTTGAAGATTCTTCTGAGATGCTCGATTTCCTGTTAAAGAATCTCGAAGGAAAATTCAAAACATATGGAGCATCAAACGGAAAAGAGGCATTGGATATATTGAAGAACTCCACTATTGACATTATTCTTAGCGATGTCATGATGCCTCAGATGGACGGTTTCGAACTTCTATATACCATCCGCCAAGATAAAATGCTTTGCCATATTCCCGTCGTGCTCCTATCGGCACAAGGCAACGTGAACTCGAAAATAGCCGGGCTTGACTATGGAGCTGACGCTTATATGGAGAAGCCATTTTCAATCAATCATCTGATAGCTACCATTGACAATCTGCTGAAGACGCGAAAACTGCTGTTTGAAAGGTTTACATCTATGCCGAATCTTGACTACGGCAAAGGCGGCATGAAGACTGCTGATGCCGAATGGCTGGAACAACTTACAGATATCATCAAGAATAATCTGACCAATGATCAGTTTACAGTCGACACGCTAGCCGCCGAGATGGCTGTCAGCAGAAGCAATCTGCGTCGCAAGGTAATCGGAGTAACCGGACTACCGCCTAATGACTACATCCG
>JAZRBS010000072.1:0-36235 GCA_045635205.1 Candidatus Cryptobacteroides sp.
CGTATTTTCCTTTATGCATATGCCATTCTACGTTAGTCTGGCAAAGATAATTTCAAATCGGCGCGCGCCAAAAACCTCTGTAACTACCTAACTTTCAATATTTTCAAAGAACTTTTGTAATTTTTTACCGGACACTAATGATATGGTTATTTTAATTTATTAATTTATTAGTTTATTTCTCTTCAAAGCTGATTGCGAATCCGCCGCCCGGTGCCATTGTCATTGAGAGAACATCTTCTGATGTTACATCCTGCTTCCATATCTTGTATGCCTGCGGGTTCTCCTTATAGTCCGCATCATCGGCATCTGCATAGATTGTAGCCTCGTATGTCTTGCCTGGATCGAGGAAGTTCATCGGTACCTCAAGGGTACGTTTCTGGTCGTCGGTCACACCGCCACAGAACCACTGACCGTTCTTCTTGCCCTGACGAGCGATAACCACATATTCACCTGGCTCTGCGAGGAGGTACTTGGACTGGAACCAGTCGATGTCAACATCCTTGATGAACTGGAATGCATCCATAAACTGAGCATAATGCTCAGGAAGGTCTGCTGCCATCTGGAGAGGTGAATAGAGGGTCACATAAAGGGCAAGTTGGTTGGCTATCGTTGCGTTCACCCAAGAGTTGTTCTTTCCACCTGTCACCTCTGCAAGATCCATAAAGAAAATACCAGGAGTATAGTCCATAGGACCGCCGTTGAGGCGAGTGAAAGGAAGGATTGTCACGTGGTGAGGCATTGTGCCGCCGAATGCCTGATACTCTGTTCCGCGCGCTGCTTCTGCACCGATGAGGTTAGGATATGTGCGGCAGAGACCGGTAGGGCGTACCATTTCGTGGCCGTTAAGCATAACCTTATGCTCGGCTGCCTTCTTCACTACGTGCATATAGTGGTTGATGAGAGACTGGCTGTAGTGATGTTCTCCGATAGGAAGGATATCACCGACATAACCGCTCTTGATCGAGTTGTAGCCGTATTTGTCCATAAGGTCGAGAGCCTGGTCGAGATGACGCTCATAGTTGCGTACAGATGATGAGGTCTCGTGATGCATCATAAGGCGCACACCCTTTGAATGTGCATATTTATTGAGTGCCTCTATGTCGAAGTCAGGATATGGAGTCACAAAGTCAAAGACATAGTCCTTGTTGCAGTTGGCCCAGTCTTCCCATCCTTCATTCCAGCCCTCAACGAGTACCTGGTCGAAACCGTGTTCTGCAGCAAAGTCAATGTAACGGCGTACATTCTCGTTGTTTGCAGAGTGAGTACCGTTAGGAGTTGCTGAAGCATAGTCTGTCTTGCCAAGTTGTACAGAAGCGAAGTCGTTGGTATATGACCAGGAGCCTTTTCCGGAAATCATTTCCCACCATACTCCGATGTATTTCACTGGCTTGATCCAGTCAGTGCTCTCAAGAGCGCAAGGCTCGTTAAGATTGAGGATGAGGCGTGAAGCGAGTTGTGCTGTAGCGCTTGGAGCAACCTGAACTGTACGCCAAGGTGTGTTGCAAGGGGTCTGCATACGGCCTTTCCATCCCTGTGCATCCGGAGTCAGATGTGATACAAATGTGAATGTCTTAGGGTCAAGTTCGAGATGCATACAAGGATAGTCAAGAAGTGCAGCCTCGTGGATGTTGATATAAAGGCCGCTGTCTGTACGCATCTGGAGGGATGTCTGTACGCCGTTTACGGAATATGGAGTCTGCGAGTCATTGCCGCAGATAGCCTCCTGCATCTTTCCGGCAATCTCCGAGAGACGGCACTCTGTGAAATTATATTCCTGAGTGTCATAGTCACCAGGAAGCCACCACGCTGTGTGATCGCCTGCAAGAGCGAACTGGGTCATTTCTTCCTTTATCACAAAGTAACTGAGGTTCTTCTGATAAGGGAATTCATAACGGAAGCCGAGGCCATCATCATAAAGACGGAAGCGGATGGCCATCTTGCGCTCTGATGAAGTCTGGACGAGGTTCACGAGGAGTTCATTGTAATTGTTGCGGATCTGAGCCTCCTCACCCCATACAGGCTCCCAGGTTTCATCAAATGTACCTGTTTCTACACTTTCTACTGTGAAGCCTTCATAGAACTGCTGAACTGGCTCACGGTCTTCCTTTGAAATGGTGCCGTCTGCATTATAGACAAGTTTCTGAGCCTTGAGTACACCACGGAACTCGAATCCGAGGTCTGAAGGAAGGATTACCTTCTGATCTCCATAGTTGAGGGCATATTGAGGAGTACCGTCTGCAGTAAGTTGGAAGGTCATTTCCATATTTCCATCCGGAGACTTAAGAGTCTGGACGTCAGTTACTTCGCCGGCCGGCTGATTTGCCGTACAGGCAGCCAGGAGGGCGATTGATGAAAGGGCTGAAAGTATTCTTTTCATATTCTGTTTATAATTATTCAATGTCTGCCAACGGTTTATGCGGCTCGCTCCGCAGGAGCATAGGGAAATGCTCCGCTCGCTCGCATAAACCATCGAATTACCTCTTATATTCTACAACAAGTGCTGTTTTTGGAGCGACTACTGTGGCATCCGAAATCTCGACAGGCTCTCCGGTCAGGACATCAACTCCACCCTGAAGGCCTTCTGTGATCTCTGAATAGTATGACCACGGAATATTCACCGGTTCAAGATTGTTGTTGATATATACAAACACTGCCGCTTCGTCATTATAACGGAAGTATGCGTATGTATTGTCACGGGTCATAAAGTGCATTGTCTTGCCGTTGTGGATGACATCTGCAGTCTTTCTCCACTGGAAGAGGCGGCTTACATAATTGAACAGATCGGCAGCCTGGCCTTTCTCCACCTTGAGACCGTCAGTGTTATGTGTCTGTGCCTCACGTCCTTCCTCGGTGAAGAGATCGATCTCATCGCCTTCCCATCCGCCTGGGAAGTCCACGCGAAGACCCGGATGGTCACCGATGTTGTCCGGCTTGGAAGAAACGAACATAAGTTCATCTCCTGCAAAAATCTGTGGAATACCTCGCATTGTAGCCATCATAGTCATTGCAATCTTGAGGGCGCGAGGATCCTTGCGTACCATATCACCGATACGTGCAGTGTCGTGATTTCCAGGGAAGATGAGCATCTTCGAAAGGTCGTGATATACAAAGTCGTGCGAGAGGATATCATACACCTTGGTCATACCCATTCCCCAGCCGCCTTCATCCTCTGCGAGGGCAGCACGCATAGCGTCGTGAAGAGGGAAATCCATAATCGACGGAAGATGTGAGTCGAAGCCGTCCTTGTTGGCGTTTCCACCCTGCCAGTATGCAAGTTGAGGGATTGATGAAGTCCAGCACTCTCCGACGATATTGAAGTTCGGATACTCGGTCATAATGGCCTTGCACCACTCTGAAGCCGGGCCTTTCTCATTGTATGGATAGGTATCCACGCGGAAACCGTTGAGACCGGAATACTCGATCCACCATACCCCCCACTGGATGAAATACTGGAGTACATACGGATTATCGAGGTTCATATCAACCATTGATGGCACGAACCAGCCGCTTTCCTGGATATAGAGATCCTTCTGCGATGCATTAGGATCCATATTTGTCGAGAATGCCACATTTGTTCCTGTATATTCAGGGAACTGATGGATCCAGTCCTGGAAAGGAAGATTGTTCATCCACCAGTGCTCTGTTCCGCAGTGGTTAGGAACTATATCCATAATGATGCCGATGCCTTTCTCCCTTGCTTTCTCTACCAGAGTCTTGTAAAGTTCATTCGAGCCAAAGCGCGAATCTATGTGATAATAGTCAGACGCTGCATATCCGTGATATGAGCCTCGAGGAGCATTATCCTCGAGGAATGGAGTAGTCCAGATATATGTTGCACCGAGTTCGCTGATGTAGTCGAGGTGGTCGATCACACCCTGGATATCTCCACCGTGGCGGCCGTGGCCGTTTGCACGATTCACATTCTCTGCTGTATCTTCAGTAGAGTCATTCGATGCATCACCGTTCGCGAAGCGGTCAGGCATAATGAGATATACCATATCCGCAGTGGTGAAACTCTTACGTTCTGCAGAGCCTTCCGCACGGGCTGCAATCTCGTATGGATATTTGAATGACTGTCCGTCTTTTGAGAATACTATGTAGTAAGTACCTGGCTGTGCGGTCTGAGCGACATTCACATCCACAAAAAGATAGTTAGGACTTTCTGCCTTGTTGATTTTCTCAACAGACACTCCCTTGCCACCTTCGATAGCAACATCATATTCTGAGATTCCATCGCCCTGTACAAGAAGTTGAAGATCGGTCTTCATACCTACCCACCAGGAGAGGGGTTCAACACGTGTAACCTGCTCTGCAGTAGCGTCTGCCACTGTTGCAGGATCGAATGCAGGCTTGCCTGAGCACGCTGCGAGGGCAAGGACTGCAATTGCTATGATAATTCTTTTCATATTACTCTGTTACAATTTCGTATGACCAAGGAGCCTTAAGTTCAGCCTTGACTGTTACTTTATTCTCAGGAA
This sequence comes from Candidatus Cryptobacteroides sp., assembly GCA_045635205.1. GTDB lineage: Bacteria > Bacteroidota > Bacteroidia > Bacteroidales > UBA932 > Cryptobacteroides. Next base: position 4,479 of record JAZRBS010000072.1, read on the forward strand.
GAGTGCGGGTGAAAACGAGAGTGCTGTCCTCTGTCGAAACAACTTCGAACTTGCCGCCCTTGTCGCCTGCAGCAAGTGCAGGGTTGTTGTGGCGGATGTCGATGAGCCACTTGTAGAAATCGAAATATTCGTTCTTTTCCCAAGCCGGGATAGGATCCTTCTCGAAGAACTCGAATCTTTTGTTCCAGCCCATTTCCTGACCTGTGTAGATGAGAGGCTGACCGCTAGGAAGGGTGAATGTGAGTACAGCCATAAGTTTTGCTGCATCACCCATTCTCTCGAACTCAGTACCTGCCCAGGAGTTCTCATCGTGATTTGATGTGAACATAAGACGGAAGGCATCAGCAGGATGTCTTTCAGCGTCCTTCTGAATGTACTCAAGGAGTTCAGGGATGTTCTTCTCCCCGCGAGCGATTGCATTCAGCAGATGGTGAAGTTCCCAGGCGTATGATGAATTGAAGCCGGAAAGAGAATGCAGTTGTGGTTCCTCTCCTTCGGCGAGCATATACATACCAGGATAGTCTGCACGGAGGGCAGAGATTGTCTCCTGCCAGAACTCGAGCGGAACCTCACAAGCCATATCGCAACGGAATCCGTCAACACCCTTCTCCATCCAGAAGCGCATCTGGTCGGCCATTGCATCCCAAACCTCACGTTTGCCATAATTTAGTTCAGCGATGTCGTACCAGTCGTAGTTTACAACTGTATTGCCCAAAGAATCACGCATATACCAATCTGCAGGGCACTCATTGATCCACTTCGCATCAGGAGAGGTGTGGTTTGCCACACAGTCGAGAACCACGCGAAATCCAAGTTTATGAGCCTCTGCAAGGAAGTTCTCGAAATCCTCCATTGTACCGAATTCCGAGTTGATCGCCTTGTAGTCGGCAATAGCATAATACGATCCAAGGGTTCCCTTGCGCTCCTTCACTCCGATCGGATGGATAGGCATAAGCCAGAGGATATCGATGCCAAGTTCCTTGAGACGAGGCAGTTCCTGCTGAGCGGCTGCAAATGTTCCCTCCGGAGTGTACTGACGTACGTTCATTTCGTAAACCACCGAATTTTCAAGTGGCTGCTGATCAGGGGCCTGGGTCGCGCAGGACATTGCCAGCACTGAGGCGCAGATTGCAAAAAGTATTTTCTTCATATTTTAGTGTTATTTTGTTTTACATTTTCTGCATAGCCTGAGGATAGCCTCGCTTCGCAGAAGTATAGGGATATGCTTCGCTCTGCGAGCCTCAGGCTATGTCGTATTACATTTCAGCAAGGATCGTTGCGGAGGTAGGAGCCGCTGAGATAGTGTTGCCGGAAAATGCTCCTATACCATCTGCATCAGCCTGTCCGTCCTTTGCAAGGACAGTGTAATTACCCTGATGGATTTCCACTTTGACACTTTTCTTCGATCCGTTGAGAAGAACTGTGAGAGACTTGGCGCTGTCAATGCCCTCGAGGCCGCTGATGCGGAATGCGACCACGCAAGGATCCTCAGTATCGATGAACTGTAGTTTCTCGCGCACAAGGTCGGCATCACCAAGACAGAAGCCCGGATGTGCGTGACGGATGGCAGCAAGAGCCGCATAATAATCAACGAGGTCCTTATACTGTGTCTTGTATGTCCAGTCGATAGCATTGATCGAATCAGGCTGATTGTAACTGTTCTTCACGCCCTGCTTGTGACGGTAGAGTTCCTCTCCGTTGAAGATGAAAGGTATGCCCTGTGATGTGTAAACCGCTGTCTGAGCGAGTTTAACCATATTGAGACGTTCTGCCTCTGTAGCCTTTGTAGCCTCTTCAAGACGGTCACGCAGACAATGGTCATCGTGGCAACTTACGTAACTGATGTGCTGGAGAGGATTGTTGGTCCAAGGCTCAACGCTCACCTGAGGATGCTCTACACCACCGGCGATACCGAACATCACATTTGCCTTATTGCCTGCCACTCCGTCCATAAAGCCGGCATTCTCGCATCCGAGAGGGCCACGCACTGCATCACGGATATTGTCGCTGAATGCTCCCACCTTGTCCATCATATAAGTGTTGGCCTTGAGAGCAATCTCTTCCGCAGGATATGCAGGAGCCTGAGCAGCCCAACCCTCACCATAGATCACCACGTCCGGATCGATGGCGTGAAGGCGCTCGCTTATGAGGTTCATCGTCTCGATGTCGTGGATGGCCATAAGGTCGAAACGGAATCCGTCGATATGATACTCCTTCATCCACCATTCGAGAGACTCGATCATATATTTGCGGAACATCTCCTGCTCCGATGCAGTCTCATTGCCGCATCCTGAGCCGTCGAAGAATGATCCATCCTCACGCATACGATAGAAATAGCCCGGCATAGTGCGCTCAAAGCCAGTATTCGAAGCATTTGTCGTATGATTGTAAACCACATCGAGAATCACGCGGAAGCCGGCCTTGTGGAGAGCCTGAACCATCTGTTTGAATTCCTTGATACGGGTCACAGGATTGTATGGATCTGTCGAGAATGAGCCTTCTACAGCGTTGTAGTTGAGAGGCTCATATCCCCAGTTGTACTGGTTGTCCTCAAGACGGGTCTCGTCGATGGTCGCGAAATCGGTCGAAGGAAGCAACTGGACGTATGTGACGCCGATCTCCTTCAAGTGGTCGATACCGGTAGCAAGTCCGTCAGGGTTCCTTGTTCCCTCCTCTGTCAGAGCAAGATACTTGCCCTTATTATCCACGCCTGAAGTCTGATGTATCGAGAAATCCCTGTGCTGAAGTTCATAAACGATGATGTCAGAAGGGGCGATCTTCGGGCTCTTGTCTTCTGCCCAGCCCTCCGGATCGGTCTCATTCCAATCAATCACGGCACCACGCATACCGTTCACTCCAACTGCCTTTGCGGCGATTCCTTCCGTCTCCTCAAGCCACTGGCCGCCCTTCTGCACCTGGAATGTATAGAAAGCGCCTTTTACATCCTCCTTGACAGTAGCCTTCCAGAGCCCGTCCTTGCCAAGTTTCATATTCACGATCTTGAAGGCAGCCTCATCGGAAGCCGAATGATAAAGTCTCAACTGGGCAGCCTCAGCATCGGGAGCCCAAACTGCAAATTCTGTCTTGTCGCCCAAATAGACACACTCCTCAAGCGGAGCCTCAGGCACTGGCAGCGCACTGTTCTCAGATGCGCAGGAAGCCATTGCGGCAACTGCAACCGTTCCCATCAGTAAACTCTTGAATGATATCTTCATAACTATTTTCGTATTTTCAATTCAACTACACACACTTACACATCCTACGAATATAGCAAGAATTACCTTATATATGAAATATATAAGACGAACTGTACAAAGTATTTGACGAACGGTCGTTTTTTTATGACGAAAAGAAACATTCCGCCAGAACAGCCTGAGTCGCTGGCGGAATTAAATGAGTATATGATTATCTTATCACGCAGATGTCAACACAATCATCCAGTTCCTTGTCAAATCCTGCCAGTTCCCCAACGATAATAAAAATCGTTCGGCAAGCAAGTCACCAGTCGTTTTTTCACGGAACGTATATTCACGGCTTCTGCGAAGCCTCAGAATGACAGAGAATCCTGATGAGGGACATCTTTTATTGGCGGGTGATTCTGGCACCGAGAGCGTTGAGACGGACATCAATCTCCTCATAGCCTCGATCGATCTGCTCGATATTGCTTATCACGCTCGTACCCTTGGCAGACATTGCAGCAATCAACATAGCGATACCGGCGCGAATGTCAGGTGAGGACATCTTTCCAGCACGTAAACGGTAACGATGATCGTGTCCGACGACAACCGCGCGATGAGGGTCGCAGAGAATGATCTGAGCACCCATATCAATGAGTTTATCAACAAAGAAGAGACGGCTCTCGAACATTTTCTGATGGATAAGCACACTACCCTTGCACTGAGTCGCCATCACAAGGATCACACTCAAAAGGTCTGGAGACAGTCCCGGCCAAGGTGCATCTGCAATATTCAGAATCGAACCATCAAGAAAAGAATCTATCACATAACTTTCCTGCTCAGGCACATAAATATCATCACCACGACGCTCCAGATTGACACCTAGCTTCCTGAAAGCCTCTGGGATCATTCCGAGTTCATCGTATGCCACATCCTTGATCGTGATGGCACTCTGGTTCATAGCCGCAAGTGCTATGAAGGAACCGATCTCGATCATATCCGGCAAGATGGTATGATCTGTTCCTCCCAGAACATCCACTCCAGTGATTGTCAGCAGATTAGAACCAACGCCATCTATCTTCGCACCCATACGTATGAGCATCCGGCAAAGTTGCTGAACGTATGGTTCGCAGGCAGCATTGTATATGGTCGTGACACCTTTGGCCAGGCAGGCTGCCATAACGATATTTGCAGTTCCGGTCACCGATGCTTCATCCAAAAGCATATATCTTCCCTCAAGATCACCACCCTCAGGAACGTGAAGATAGAACGCTTTCTTATCAATATCATATTCCTGCGAAGCGCCCAGATTCATAAAGCCCAGAATATGGGTATCAACCCTGCGGCGTCCGATCTGGTCACCTCCCGGTTTTGGAAAATATGCCCTTCCGAAACGAGCCAGAATTGGCCCGACAACCATCACCGACCCACGCAGTTTGGCGCATTTGCCCACAAAATCAGCACTCATTATATAGTCTTCATCGACTTGATCGGCTTGAAACGAATATACTCCCTTCTCGTGCCTTGTCACCTTCACTCCCATACTCTCCAGCAAGAGAATCAGATTGCGCACATCCAGGATTTCAGGCACATTGGAAATCGTAACAACCTCCTTCGTAAGGAGTACTGCACTTATCACCTGCAGGGCCTCATTCTTCGCACCCTGCGGCCTTATCGTGCCACTAAGTTTGTGGCCGCCTTCTATTACGAATGAACTCATATATAGTTTCTTCTGTATTTATTCAATATTTGTGTATGTGATCCGGAAGACATACAACCCTTCGACCGTCCGCGATCCAGAGTGAAAACGAGCCTCTTGGTATCCTTGACTACTCCGGATGCCGGATTGTAACTTACAGCATAATCGACCTCACGTGTCGTGTTTACTATGCTGAACGTTACCATTTCCCCCATATCGGAAGTCGCTTTTATATATGCTCTACTTCAGGATGGAGTTCGACACCGAACTTGGCCTTGACTGAAGCAATAATGCGTTTTTCCAGTCCGACAATCTCTTCAGGATATGCCTCTCCGGTATGATTCACAATCACCAGAGGCTGTTTGTCCCATACCGCCGCTCCACCGCTGCGCTTTCCTTTCCAGCCACACTGCTCTATCATCCAGGCTGCCGGGATTTTGACTGACGGAGATTTCTCGACTCGGACTGCATCCTCGCTCGAAATGACAGACGGGTCATTCGAGATGGCAGGTGAGGCAGCTGTCACATTTTCATAACCACCTAAGACATAATGAGGAACCTTGTAATCGGAACCGAATTCTGCTTTCGCTGCAGCCTCGATCTTCAGGAACTGTTCCATCGGCACCACCGGATTCTTGAAGAAACTTCCTGCACTGCCTTTCACCGACGGCTCCGGAAGTTTCTCCTTACGGATTTTGATAATCACTTCGCGGATCAGTGCTGGTGTCAGAGATTTCTCGTCTCCGCTGCCGCTCCGCTCGAAATGACAGTCTGCAACCGCTTCCTTCAAGTGGCCATAATCCAGCACCGGCTTCGGCTCCCGACTCAACGCAAACACCACGTGAGTCACGATATACCTACCCTTGACCTCAGGCATCTTGAATATCGAATCGCGGTAGCCGTATCCGCATTCACCCACATCGAAATGCACAAACTCTTCCTCCTGAGTATCATAGCAATACACCTGACGGATGACATCCTTCACCTCAACCCCGTACGCGCCGATATTCTGCACCGCCGACGCACCCACTTCTCCCGGAATATATGACAGATTCTCCACACCCCAAAGGCCTTCCTTCGCCGCCCATTCACAGAAATCGTCAAAGACTACTCCTGCACCGACTGAAACAAAGGTTTTTGTTTCAGTCGGTGCATCGTCTTCGACGATTTCACCATTCTCCCCCCAGTCGCTATGCGACAGCCCCCGAGGGGGCACGCCGTCAATTCCTTCGTCATTGACGGGTGCCGTCGTTGCTTCAATGTTCTGCGAACATCTCGCTGACACGAACGGCACGGCGCTGATGCGCCCCATTAAGGAAGATTCGTCCAGGATTTCAATGAAATCTATCTTCGAATGCAGGACCGTACCCTTGAAATCGTCAGTGAAGAGCAGATTGCTGCCGCCACCGATATGAAGCACCGGACGCGCCAGCTCCTCGAACTCGATATCCACAAGATCCGCCACCGAATCATATTCAATGAAACAGCGCGCCTTCACCTTCATTCCGAAGGTGTTCATCTTCGTCAGATCCTTATAATACTCCGTCTTTATCATATTATCCTATCTCTGCGCCGTTGCAAAGAGTCTCCGCAGGCGTAACGAAACGCATCTTGCCGTCGTTCTGACGTGCCATCAGAATCATACCCTTAGACTCGATGCCACGGATCTTTCTCGGAGCCAGATTGGCAAGGATGCAGATCTGCTTGCCCACCATCTCCTCAGGAGAATACTGCTCTGCAATACCCGAAACAATGACTCTCTTGTCAATGCCTGTATCGATAGTAAGTTTAAGCAACTTATCAGTCTTAGGAACACGTTCTGCCTCAAGCACTGTAGCGGTTCTGATGTCCATTTTCTGGAAATCATCGAAAGTGCATTCCTCCTTCTGAGGAGTAACCACCGCAGCCTCTGCAGCCTTCGCAGCAGCCTCACGCTCAGCACGGATAGCATTCAGACGTGCGATCTGAGCATCCACTGTCTCATCCTCGATCTTCGCAAAAAGAAGTTCTGCAGGATTCAGTTGATGTCCAGCCGGAAGAAGGGAAGCCTTGCCGAGATCGTCCCAAGAAAGAGTGAGACCCTCGTATGAAACGCCTGTATGAAGAGCGGCTCCCTCGGAAGCAGTATAAATATTCTCGCTTACTGATCCTTCCTCGCCGGCACGATGATCATTTCCTGCTGCAATGCCCACATTAAGGATACCACGCAGTTTCTCTGCCGAGAACGGAAGGAATGGCTCGAACGCGATAGCAAGAGATGCACAGATCTGAAGAGATACATTCAGGATCGAAGCCGTTCTGTCCATATCGGTCTTCGCCACTTTCCAAGGCTCTGTGTCTGTGAGATACTTGTTGCCGAGACGGGCAATGTTCATCGCCTCCTTGAGAGCCTCGCGGAACTTGTATCCGTCAAGGTATCTCTGCATCTCCTCCTTAAGAGGCTGGATCTGAGCAAGTGTCTCAGCATCAATAGCCTCCGGCTTGAGATCAGCCGGTACCTTTCCATCAAAATATTTATGCGTGAGCACCACAGCACGGTTCACGAAATTGCCGAGAATGGCAACGAGTTCGCTGTTGTTGCGAGCCTGGAAGTCCTTCCAGGAGAAGTCATTGTCCTTTGTTTCAGGAGCATTGGCAGTGAGCACATAACGAAGCACATCCTCCTTTCCAGGGAACTGTTCCAGATATTCGTGAAGCCACACAGCCCATCCGCGTGATGTCGAAATCTTATCGCCCTCGAGATTGAGGAACTCGTTTGCAGGCACATTGTCCGGAAGGATATAACTTCCGTCAGCCTTGAGCATAGATGGGAACACGATGCAATGGAAAACGATATTGTCCTTTCCGATGAAATGAACAAGTTTTGTATCCTCGCTCTTCCACCATTTCTCCCAACTCTGAGGAAGAAGTTCCTGAGTATTGGAGATATAACCGATAGGGGCATCGAACCATACATAGAGCACCTTTCCGTCAGATCCCTCTACAGGAACAGGAACGCCCCAGTTCAGGTCACGGCTCACCGCACGTGGCTGAAGACCGCCGTCAATCCAACTCTTGCACTGGCCATACACATTGCTTCTCCACTCCTTGTGTCCTTCAAGAATCCACTCCGAAAGCCACTTTTCATACTGATCCAGAGGCAGATACCAATGCTTGGTCTCCTTCTTCACAAGTTCTCCTCCGCTGAGAGCCGACTTCGGATTGATCAGTTCATCCGGGCTGAGGGTTGCACCGCACTTCTCGCACTGGTCGCCGTATGCTCCCTCTGCGCCACAGCGTGGGCAGGTACCTGTAATATATCTGTCCGCAAGGAATGTCTTGGTCTCTTCATCATAATACTGCTCGCTCACCTTCTCAATGAACTTGCCCTCATCATAAAGTTTGCGGAAATAGTCAGCCGCATTCTTGTGATGAGTCTTTGACGATGTCCTGGAATAGATATCGAAATTGATGCCAAGTCCTGTGAATGAATCCTTTATGATCTTGTGATACCTGTCCACAATGTCCTGAGGAGTACATCCCTCTTTCTGTGCCTTGATGGTGATAGGCACTCCGTGCTCATCGGAGCCGCAGACATAGAGGACATCCTCTCCTCTCATCCTGAGGTACCTCACATAGATATCTGCAGGCACATATACACCGGCAAGATGACCGATGTGGACAGGACCGTTTGCGTACGGAAGCGCGCAGGTCACAAGCGTTCTGTTGAATTTCTTTTCCATTGTCATTATATTATTTTATACTCTTCCTAATTCATTATTGAGCCTCGTGCGGGCTTTGTTGTAGTCACCGATTTCGGAGAGAAGCCCGATCTGACGTTCAGGATCTGTCTCTGATGCCAGACGCGCAGTGAGGTCACGGAGAATAAGTTCTACCTTCTTGCATTGATAGGCAAGGAGGGCTTTAGGGATGAACTGCACAAGTTTGGTAGAGGTGGAGGTCATCGACTGCTCGTAACTCTTGACCGTAATCTGATATTTCTCGATGAGGAGTTCGCGTGCCACGGCAGAAATTTCCGCATCCATACTGTTAAGGAGACGTGACTGGATCTGCTGCTGGGAAAGCCCCTCATCATACATTCGGAAATATTCATCATAAACCTTTCTGAATGAACGATTTATAAATTCGGTCTCATCATCGGCAAGAATCCCGTCAATAAACTCTGCAACATTGACAGTCTCTCCCTCAATATAATATTTCGAATCTACATCGAACTTAAGATCCGAACATCCTTCCTCCAGGATAAACCCGAGAAGTTCCCTCTCACAAGGAGCAAGATAAGGCTCATTGATCACTATCGGACCTTCATAAACATCAGGAGTGGCTACAGGAGGATTATCCGTAACAACCTCAGCATAGCCGTCCTGATAGAAATCGTCAGGCGAAGGAGGAGGTACATCGTCACCGGAAGGCATATCCGGCTGAGGCACAGCCCTGTTCGTTCCGGTAGCGCGCTGTCTTTCACGCTCCTTCTGCTTTTCATCGGCCAGGAGCATATCGGTCCGGGTGCGGCTTACCCTGTCCGCCAATATCTTCTCGTCTATCTCGAAACGGTCAGCGCTGCTACGCACATAAACGGCCCTTATCACTGCATCCGGAATCAGCGCTATCGTATCCGCAATATCATTGATGAGGTTCGCCTTTTTCAAAGGATCTCCTCCAGCCTCGCCAAGCAGAAGTTCCGTCTTGAAATTTATGAAATCCTGTTCATTCCGGGATATATAATCCTTGACCTCATCCAGAGTATGCTTCCTGGAAAAATCATCAGGATCTTGTCCATCCGGAAGGAGTACGACCTTTACATTCATTCCTTCCTTCAGCACCAGTCCGATACCCCTGAGAGCGGCCTTTATGCCTGCACCGTCTCCATCATAGATGATGGTTATGTTATTGGTGAATTTCCTGATGAGCCTGATCTGCTCCACAGTCAGCGATGTACCGCTGGAAGCCACCACATTTGTGATTCCGAGTTGATGCATCGACAGAACATCCAGATATCCCTCCACAAGGATACACCTGTCCTGACGGGAAATCTCATTCTTCGCGAAATATATTCCATAGAGCGACCTGCTCTTCACATATATCTCACTTTCAGGCGAATTCACATATTTTGCAACACTCTTGTCTGTCTTCAGAGTACGGCCGCCGAAAGCAATGACACGTCCGCTCACAGAATGAACCGGGAACATCACACGGTCATAGAAGCGGTCAACAAGTCTGCCATCGTCATATTTTATGCTTACTCCGGATTCGACCAGGAACTCCTCCTTATAGCCAGCCGCACGCGCCGCATCCGACAATGCTTTCCGACTAAGAGGTGCCCATCCCAGGCCGAACTTTCTGATCGTCTCATCCTCAAGACCACGGCTTTTGAAATACTGCCAGGCTATGGACTGACCTTCCGGAGTGTCGAGGCTTTCCTGGAAAAACTTACCCGCGAATTCCGACACAAGCAAAAGACTCTCGTGTCTCTGCCTCTGCGCAATTTCCTCAGCAGTCTCTTCCTTCTCGACGACCTCTATATGATATTTCTTTGCAAGATACTTCAGAGCCTCGGTAAAAGACATATTCTCGTGCTCCATAACGAATCCCACTGCCGTTCCGGACTTTCCGCAACCAAAGCATTTATATATTCCCTTTGACGCGGAAACAGAGAACGACGGAGTCTTCTCGTTATGGAACGGACAGCACGCGATATGGTTGGCACCTCGTTTCTTCAATGTCACGAAGTCCCCTACCACATCTACGATCTGAGCCGCATCGAGAATCTTGTATACCGTCTCCTGAGGTATCATAACTTACTGCTCATCAACCTTTTGATATTCGACATCCTTAACTGAGGACAGCGGATTTTCCGGCTGCGAAGGCTGCTCCTGCTTTGGTGCCTGATGGATTTCGTACTCATCGATAGCCTTCTTCATCTTCCACGATGAAAAGAGTTCGGATGCTCCATACACAATCATAGCAGAACCTGCAATCATAGTCATTACAGACTCGGCAAACGGATTGAAGAGAATAAAACCTCCTACCAATGTAACGACAATCGGGAGGATGAATGCACCGAAGCCCATTCCGACAACACGCCTGGCACTGAAAAGAGCAATAATCTGGACAAGACCGAAGCCTAGAAGCACAAAGCCGATAAGATATATCATAAACTTGGCTATCACTCCCGGGAACACGAACATCAGCAGACCCAGTACAAGGTCAACCAACGCGTTGAAAGACATCAACGGTAGAGAGCCTTTCTCCTTGTCCTTCAGACCGACCACCAGAGAAACCACTCCGGAAGCGAGCATAAAGGCTGCAATGATTTTCACAACTGTCGTCAGAGCATTTGCAGGTGAGACCACCATCATAATGCCTATCACCAGGGCTATGAAAGCCCTCATAGGGCCATTCACCTTGCTTTTATAACCAAATGTAAACATTTGTCTTACAATTAAATATTGGACATATTACTTCGAAGAAGGCATACTATCCGAAGAACATCACCCTCCATCTGAAGCATACTATTGCACATAAAATGCAAAAATAGGAATTTTTTAGTATTTTTGTGGCCGTTTCTGAGGTTTATAAGATGGTTTTGTTCGATAATCATAATCACAGCCAATTTTCTTTCGACGGTAAAATGACCACCGTGCAGGCCAGCGCCCGTGCTGCAATGTCGGCCGGCCTTGGAGGTATCTGCTTCAGTGACCACTGCGACCATTATGTACCACCGTTGAAGGCTGAATTCGAAGATGTGCAGAAGGAATATTTCAATGTTCCCGAGCAGCAGGCTGAGATCAGCCGTGTCCAGGATATCCTCGGAGACAGTCTCAAGATTCTTAAGGGCATCGAGATCGGAATGTACGAAGACTGCCACAAGCAGATCCGTAATGTACTCAGCAGCAACAAATTCGACCAGGTTCTTGCTTCAGTCCACTACATCGAACAGACTGATCCGTACTATGGCGGCTATTATGATGGCAAAGACTGGAAAGAAGCCTACGGAGGATATCTTGCAACAATCTACCGGGAAATGACCTGGCTCGGCGACTTCGACATTATGGGACACTTCGACTATATCGTCCGATATGCTCCCTATCCGGTCATATCCATCCGCTACCGCGATTTCAGCGACATCTTCGACGAAATATTCCGCTATCTTATCAACGAAGGCAAAGCCCTTGAAATCAACACCAAAAGTTATGAAGGACACCGCGGCCGCATCGTAGAACTCGACCACAATGTCCTCCTCAGATACCGTGAAATGGGTGGCGAAATCATCAGCCTCGGTTCCGATTCCCACGAGCCGACTAGGGTCGGCGCCGGCTTCACCCTTCACGCAGAACTCTTGAAATCACTTGGCTTCCGCTGGACCGCACACTATGAGCAGCGCCGGCTTGTCCAGTTGCCGCTATAATCAAGCATAGCCTAACCCACTACCATCCAAGCACTTACCATCCCTGCGTGCTCCCCATAGTGCGGCACGCAGTAGCGATATATTATTGAGCATCAGGGTGTTACTCTCTGCAGCACATTTATAAGCAAAACCGCTTGCAACACCATTTTCAAGGTATTGCAAGCGGTTTTGCTTATAAATGTGCAGATTTCTGAAAATCCGCTACAACATCTTAGAACGGAAGATCGTCCTCTACTGGAGAACTCATATCATCTGCTGACGGCATCGGTGCGCCGGTCGGAGCGGAATAGGCTCCTGCTGACTGAGCATAGTTGTAACCCTGAGACGGTGCCGGGGTCTGACTTCCCATATAGCCGGCTCCACCAGCAACGGCTCCGGTTGCATAATCAGACTGACCTGCTCCTGCAGGCTCTATCCTCCACGCTCTCACATCTGTGTACCAGCGTCCGTTATACTCACGGCTGCTGAGATTGAAGGATACCTTCACCTTGTCACCGACCTGATACTTGTCGAGTTCCTTTACCTTATCATCACCCCAGACATTCATACACACCTGAGATGGGAAGTTACCTTCCTGATATTCAAAGACGAACTCCTGTTTTGCCCAAGCACCTCTTGCCGAAGTTCCGGTCTGAACATTGAGTTTGCGGGCGATTCTGCCCTCAAGTTCAAGAGCCATTATTATTTGTCTTCCTTAGGAATGAACTTGCCTACCTTGAGAACCTCAACATCAAAGATGAGAGTTGAGTTAGGCTCGATAGAGCGGTTGCCTCTTTCACCGTATGCAAGGTTTGCAGGGATGTAGAGAGTTGCCTTTCCACCCTCACCAAGAAGACCGAGACCCTCTGTCCAACCTTTGATCACGCGGTTAGCCACAAACTGAGTAGAATCGTTCTCATCGAAAACTGTTCCATCAAGGAGAGTACCCTTGTAGTTTACCCATACAGTGTCCTGTGGAGCCACCTTCTCGGCTGCACCCTCTGCTACGATTGTATATTGAAGACCGCTTGCAGTTGTGTCAACATTCTCCTTGAGAGCGTTCTTTGCAAGGAATGCCTTACCCTCTGCGAGGTTCTTTGCTGCCTTGTAAGACTGCTTCTTTGAGATGAAACCGTTGAGAAGACGCTGCATCTCGTTAGGGTTGATCTTGAACTGCTCACCGAATTCTGGATCGTATGGTGTGCCCTCTGCTGCGAGGAAATCCTGCATACCCTTCTTGATCTCTGACATATTGAGTTCACCGAGTTCCTCTGCAAAGTTGTTGCCCTTGAGGAATGAACCGAAATTGATACCGATAAGGTAACTTACTGAATCAGTCTCCGCTGCTGTTGGGAGTTCTGCTTCAACTGCAACCTCGCTGGTAGCGGAGTTGCAAGATACTGCGAGTGCTGCTGCACAAGCCGCAATTGCGAAAAATTTGATTGCCTTCATTGTCTTAAAATTTTATTTGTTTATAAATAATTGTCAATACAACCTGCAAAGGTAATGATTTTTTGGACAAAGCCACATTTTTGTTACATCATTGACACATATATATAATAAAACCGGACAAATGGAAGTTCATATAGCCGATACACAGCAAAAAAGTTTTGAATTATCAAGAAAAAGTTTATAATTTTATAATCCAAAATTGTCGGCTTATGTCAAGTGATTCCGCAATGTTACACGCCAAACTTAAGGAATTTTTCGGATTTGATTCCTTCAAAGCAGATCAGGAACGCATCATCAGGCATCTTGTAGATGGCAACAATGCCTTCGTACTTATGCCTACAGGCGGCGGTAAGTCTATGTGCTACCAGTTGCCTGCCCTCGTTATGGAAGGTACCGCCATTGTGATTTCGCCTTTGATTGCCCTGATGAAGAATCAGGTGGATGCCATAAGAGGCTTTGTCGCCGGCAACGATGGGATTGCTCACTTTCTGAATTCCTCGCTGAACAAAGCGCAGATCAATGAGGTCAGAAACGACCTTATGTCCGGCGCCACGAAACTCCTGTATGTGGCTCCGGAGTCGTTGACCAAGGCCGAGAACGTTGCTATGCTCAAGGAAATCAAGATTTCCTTCTATGCCGTCGATGAGGCTCATTGCATCTCGGAATGGGGACACGACTTCAGACCGGAGTACAGACGCATACGTACGATAATCGAAGAAATCGGCATTGCACCTATCATCGCTCTTACGGCAACTGCGACACCTAAAGTGCAGAGCGATATCATAAAGAATCTCGGTATGACTGATGCGACTGTGTTCAAGTCATCGTTCAACAGACCGAACCTCTATTATGAGATAAGGGACAAGTCCGACCCTAAAAGGGACATAATAAAATATATAAGACAGAATCCTGGCAAATCGGGAATCATATATTGCCTGAGCCGCAAGAAGGTGGAAGAACTGGCAGAACTGCTGAATATCAACGGAATAAAGGCAGCGCCGTATCACGCAGGACTTGACGCGAAGACGCGCGCAGAGAATCAGGACAAGTTCCTGATGGAGGAAGTGGATGTAATAGTGGCCACCATTGCATTCGGAATGGGTATCGACAAACCGGATGTCCGCTTCGTCATACACTACGACATCCCTAAGAGCATCGAAGGATACTATCAGGAGACAGGACGTGCCGGACGCGACGGTAAGGAAGGCCAGTGCATCACATTCTACAGTTACAAGGACATACAGAAACTGGAAAAGTTTATGCAGGGCAAGCCTGTCGCCGAACAGGAAATAGGCAGGCAACTGCTTATGGAGACCGTGGCATACGCCGAGTCCAATTCCTGCCGTAGGAAATTGCTGCTCAACTATTTCGGAGAAGACTACCACATCGAAAACTGTGGAGCCTGCGACAACTGTCTGCATCCGAAGAGGCTGTTTGACGGACGCGAGGAGATGGCAATGGTCATCGAACTCATCAGAACACTCCCGGAACATTTCAAGATCGAGCATCTTGCCAATATACTCGCAGGAGAGATGAATTCGATCATCAAATCATACAAGCACGATAAACTGGAACTTTTCGGAGCAGGCAAGGATCATTCTGCAAGATTCTGGTGCGCTGTCATACATCAAGGTATGGTACTGCATCTTCTTCATAAGGACATAGAGTCATACGGTCTCATTTCCGTAACAAGGCAAGGTATGGAATTCTACGAACAGCCATACACTCTTATGCTGACAGAAGACAGGGAGTTTGCGGAGGGAGAAGATGATGATGACGATGCGATATCCGGGCCAGGCGCAAGAGGTGGCGGAGGAGGAGACGAACAACTGCTCACTATGCTCAAGGATCTGAGAAGAGATGTTGCAAGAAAGAAGAGGCTCCAGCCTTGGGTCATTTTCGGCGATCCTTCATTGGAAGATATGTCGATAATGTATCCTATGACCTACGACGAACTGAAGAATTGTCAGGGAGTAGGAGAAGGCAAGGCTCGCAAGTTCGGCAAGGAGTTCATAGAACTCATAGCCAAGTATGTGGAAGAGAATGAGATAGAGCGCCCGGACGACTTCGTGATGAAGTCCATTGTAAACAAATCGGTCAACAAGGTATTCATAATCCAGAGCATTGACAGAAGGCTTCCTCTCGAAGACATCGCTGATGCCAAGGGATTGGATATGGAAGAACTTCTCAGCGAGATTGAGGCGATAGTATTATCCGGAACCAAACTCAATCTGGATTATTATATAAGTCAGTCACTGGACGATGACATCGTTGATGAGATATATGATTATTTCCACGACGAAGCAGAGTCTGAGTCTCTTGAGGATGCGATGGCCGATCTAGGGTCTGATTATGATGAGTATGAAGTGAGGCTCGTTCGAATCAAGTTCCTCTGTGAAGTAGCCAATTGATCATAAAACACCGGAAGACTGCTATACCAGTAACCCCCGCCCTCACAGGTTCGGGCACCCCCTAGCCGTGGGTGGCACGTCACTTATATAGCAGTCTTTCGGTGTTTTATAGTTCTATCCACTTTATATCCTTGTCACGTCCCCAATAGGAAAGTTGACGCTTGGCATAATGACGGGTATTGCGCTGGATAAGTTCTATAGCGCGCTCCAAAGAAGTAACCGGTCCGTCTCCAGGTACGGTAGGTCCCCACCCTTCGGCTGTCACAAGTCCGGCCTCATAGTCGAACCAATCGAAGATTTCCTTATACCCGACCGTTTTCAGGGCAGCCAGATCGCGATATCGGGTCAATGAACGTACCTCATCCACCAGGCCGTCATCGATCATCTGTACTACACGACGGTTGATCCGGTCGTAAAGAACTTCACGTGGCCTTGTCAATCCAATCTTCTCAATCTCGAAATTGCGTTCTTTCCGAGAGGAAGTCTTGAAAGAGGAGAAAGGCTTCCCTGTCATCAGACACACCTCCAGCGCCCTTACCACACGTTGTCCGTTCGCTATATCTATTGACGCATAACTCTCTGGATCCAACGCCTTAAGTTCCAGCCGCAAGGCCTCGACACCCTCCTCCTTGAGGCGAGCCGTAAGTTCGGAACGCAACTGAAGGTCGGCTGAAGGAAAATCATCAAGCCCATTGACCAGCGCATCAACATAAAAGCCTGATCCTCCAGCCATTACAAGGGTATCATACCCTTCATTGAACAATCTGTTGATAAGATCCAGAGCCTCCACCTCATATTTCCCGGCCGTATATAGATCCGTGACAGTATGGGAATGTATGAAATAATGCCTGACCGCCGCAAGTTGGGATGCGTCAGGAACTGCCGTCCCTATGGTCATTTCCTTATATATCTGCCGGGAATCGCAGGATATGACAGGAGAACCATATCGGAGTGCAAGATCTACGCTGTAGTCTGTCTTGCCTACAGCCGTCGGTCCCAGAACAATAACCAAACGTTTACCCATAACTCGCTATATATAAGCAACTTAAGCAAAACGCCTGCTGTCAATCTGCAGCAGGCATATTGTATAACTAATTGAAAATCAATCGATAGGGTGCCGACTATTCGTCGTCATCATCACCGTAGATTTCCTCGGTCTCATCATCCGCATCTTCATCACTTATGTCGATATCGTCATCTTCGAAATCGTCATCATCCGGATTCTTACGCTTTTCATCCGGAAGGTCCTCGAATGCTACATATCCGTTTTCAAACTCAATCGGATTAGGACCTTTCTGCTCCACCAGCAAAGGATATATGACATTGCGACGCTCATCCGCCTCACCTTCAAAGGTGACGATCACGCTTTTCACATTGGTTGTATCATAGAAATATATGAACTTATCCTCTCCTCGTTTATGGCATTGTTCCGCCGTCACATTGTCAATCGTACCGAATCCGAAATCGGTGAATACACTATAACGCGCTACTACTTCACCATCCTTATCGAAAGACTTGAAGAGCACTACCTGATCCTGAGGGAAGTCCATATCCGCCCTCATCTGTTTGTGAAAACTGTACAACGAGGCACTGCCTTTCACCTCGTAAATCCTTGCAAATCCCTTTATACCCGGGAGCGACACTCTATATTTCAGAATCATAGTCAGTTAGAATTGAATATTGCATAAAAACGCCTCCACAAACTGCGGAAGCGAAGTCAAAGATAATAATTTTTTCTTTCTGCAAGCATAAAAAAATGACATAAACATCACTCGTGAAAGAAAGTTGAACAAATGTTCCGGATTGTTTCATTTTTATCCGAAAAATCACTATTTTTGGTTTTGGTATGGACACTACTCAGATCCAGGATTCTTACAAAAGCATTGCAGCCGAGTCCAAAGGGCTGTTCAAGGACAATGGAAGTCGATTCATTGCCCACGCTTATCCCGTTGAGACAGAAGAGGAGGTAAAGGAGATAGTCGCCGCCCTTAAAAAGGAATATTATGACGCCAGGCACCACGTCTATGCCTATCGTCTCGGCTACAAAGGAGACAAGTTCCGCGCAAACGATGACGGCGAGCCATCCGGATCTTCAGGACGCCCGGTACTTGGACAGATCGATTCGTACGGCCTGAGTGACATTCTGGTTGTGGTGGTGAGATATTTCGGAGGCATCAAATTAGGGATTCCCGGGCTTATCCGAGCATACAAAAGTTCCACTGAAGACGCCTTGGAAAATGCGCAGATCATAGAAAAGATCGCCTCAAGGATGTATAGAGTGCATTTCGGTTATCTTAATATGAACGGAGTTATGAAGGTGATGAAAGATATGGGACTGGAGCAGAAAAATCAGAAGTTCGATATGGAATGCAGCCTGGACACCAGCGTGCGTCTTTCCCTGACTGACACATTCCTAGAGAGGATGGAGGACGTGGAAGGATGCAGGGTCGAAGAGATTTAATGACAATGGACATAAAACAGTTTCTATTATATGAGCAGAAAAAGTTTGATTTCAATCCGCGATTTCAGCAAGGAGGAGATACTCCACGTGCTTGAAACCGCAAGGGAGTTTGAGCAGAACAAGGTACAGAACTTCCTGGAAGGCAAGGTGATAGCAAGTCTGTTCTTCGAGCCTTCGACAAGAACAAGACTCAGTTTCGAGACTGCGATAAACCGTCTTGGAGCGAAAGTGATAGGCTTCTCTGATGCCAGCAACACAAGCCAGAGCAAGGGTGAGACACTCAAGGATACGATCAAGATGGTGTCAAACTATGTTGATATGATCGTTATGAGACACCCTCTCGAAGGAAGTTCGAGATACGCATCTGAAGTGGCTTCTGTTCCGGTAGTGAACGCAGGCGACGGAGCGAACCAGCACCCGTCCCAGACCCTTCTCGATCTTTATTCCATCCTTCAGACCCAGGGAACCCTTGAAGGACTGACCATCAATATGGTAGGTGATCTTAAATACGGACGCACGACCCACTCGCTGCTTCAGGCAATGTCACACTTCAATCCAAGATTCATATTCACAGCGCCTGATGAACTCAAAATGCCTAAGGAGTACAAGGATTTTCTTGACAGCAGAGGCATCGAATACATCGAGACCACTTCACTCAACGAGCATCTGAACGACTGCGACATTCTCTATATGACAAGGGTTCAGCAGGAAAGGTTCACAGATCCGATGGAATATGAAAGAGTAAAAGACGTTTACACCCTTAACGCTGATATGCTCGGGCACGTAAGGGAAAATATGAAGATACTCCATCCGCTCCCTCGCGTCACCGAAATCGCCCAGGATGTCGATGACACACCGTATGCGTATTATTTCAAACAGGCCGAGAACGGACTCTATGTACGTATGGCCATCATTTCTTACCTGCTCGGATATCGTTAAACAGATCTCTCGACTTCGCTCGAGATGACAGACAAAGAATTATGACAAGAAAAGAATTAGTAGTAAGCGCGTTGGAGAATGGTACCGTACTGGACCATATACCCGCTGAAAACGTATATAAGGCATTGGATATCCTCGACCTGAAAGGGATTGAGAATCAGATAACCATCGGCATAAACCTCACCAGCAAGTTCTTCGGAAAGAAGGGCATCATAAAGATCGAGGACAAATTCTTTGAGGACGAAGAACTGAACA
This sequence comes from Candidatus Cryptobacteroides sp., assembly GCA_045635205.1. GTDB lineage: Bacteria > Bacteroidota > Bacteroidia > Bacteroidales > UBA932 > Cryptobacteroides. The sequence continues at coordinate 24,259 of JAZRBS010000072.1, forward strand.
AACTCGCACTCATCGCGCCAAAGGCGACAGTCAATATTATCCGTGATTTCAAGGTTGTGGAAAAGAAGAAACTTGTGATGCCTGAAGAAATCCACGGCATAGCAAAGTGCAGAAATCCTAAATGCGTCACAAACCACCAGCCTATAAGTACCTGGTTCAAGACCATAGAAGAAGGTAACGAAATTTCACTTTTATGCCACTATTGCGAAAAAGTCACCGACTCAAAACACATTTTTTAAATTAAATTATTATCTTTAGCCAGATTTTGATTACAATTTTTAACTAACTACATAAACAATGAAAAAGGTACACAATTTCAATGCAGGTCCTTGCGTACTGCCACAGCAGGCTGTTGACAAGGCAATCGAGGCTCTTAAGGATTTCGCTGGCACAGGTATGCCGGTAATCTGCGTTTCACACAGATCAAAAGAGTGGGATGCCGTTATGGATGAATGCCGCGCTCTCTGGAAGGAACTTCTCAATATTCCGGACACTCACGAGGTTGTATTCCTCGGTGGCGGAGCAAGTCTCGGCTTCCTCTATGTAGCAATGAATTTCCTTGAGAACAAGGCTGGTTATCTCGAGACCGGAGTATGGGCCAAGAAGGCTCTGAAAGAGGCTAAGGGACTTGGCAACGCATACGCTGTAGCATCTTCTGCAGAAACTACATTCAATTATATACCAAAGGGTTACGAGATCCCTGCCGATCTCGACTATTTCCACGTGACAACCAACAATACCATCTATGGTACCGAACTTCACGAGGATATCGACTGCCCTGTTCCTCTCATCGCAGATATGTCATCTGATATTATGAGCCGTCCGGTGGATGTCAGCAAGTATGCAATGATCTACGGTGGTGCACAGAAGAACGTAGGACCTGCAGGTGTGACTTTCTTCATCGTGAAGAAGGATCTTCTCGGAAAGGTGAGCCGTTATATCCCTACAATGCTTAACCTCCAGACACATATCGACGGCGGTTCAATGTTCAACACTCCTCCTGTATTCTCTATCTTCGTGATGAACGAGACTCTCAAGTGGGTCAAGGAAATGGGAGGTGTCGAGGCTGTTTACAAGATGAACCAGGAGAAGGCTGCCCTTCTTTATGATGAAATCGACCGCAACCCTCTCTTCGTAGGTACAGCAGCAAAGGAAGACCGTTCACTTATGAACGTATGCTTCGTTATGGCACCTGGCTACGAGGATCTTCAGGACGAATTTATGGCATTCGCAAAGGAGCGCGGTATGGTCGGCATCAAGGGTCACAGATCTGTAGGAGGATTCCGTGCATCCATCTACAACGCTTGTCCTAAGGAAAGCGTTCAGGCACTCGTTGACTGTATGAAGGAGTTTGAAGCATTGAAGAAATAAGTTATGAAAGTATTGGTAGCAACAGAGAAGCCATTTGCAGCAGCGGCTGTGAACGGCATCCGTGAGATCGTTGAAGGCGCAGGCCACGAACTCGCACTACTCGAGAAATATACAGAAAAGGAGCAGTTGCTTGCTGCTGTAGCAGACGCCGACGCTCTCATCGTACGTTCAGACAAGGTTACAGCAGATGTTGTAGCAGCAGCGAAGCAACTCAAGATCGTAGTTCGTGCAGGTGCAGGATACGACAATCTAGACCTTCCGTCCTGCACTGAGCGCGGCATCGTGGCTATGAACACTCCAGGTCAGAACTCCAATGCTGTGGCAGAACTCGCTGTCGGTCTTATGATCTATATGTCACGTAATCAGTTCACTCCTGGCACAGGATGCGAACTCAGCGGCAAGACCATCGGTATCCAGGGCTTCGGAAATATTGGCCAACTCGTAGCAAAGAAGGCTGTCGGCCTCGGAATGAACGTTATCGTTCTTGCACCTCAGCCGGCTGAAAAGCATCAGGGATGGAACACTGTTCCTACCATCGAGGAACTTTACAGCAAGTCAGACTTCGTATCAGTCAATATTCCTGCAACACCGGAGACCAAGGGGATGATCGGATACGACCTCCTGTCGAAGATGCCTAAGGGTGGCTGCCTTATCAACACAGCACGCAAGGAAATCATCTGCGAAGAAGGCCTTGACAAGGCTCTTGCAGAGAGAGCCGACCTCAAATATGCGACTGACATTGCCCCTGTTGCATACGCAGAACTTAAGGAGAAGTATGCAAAGCAGATTTTCGCTACTCCTAAGAAGCAGGGAGCAGAGACAGCAGAGGCCAATATCAATGCAGGACTCGCAGCAGCAAACCAGATCGTGAATTACTTTGCGACAGGCTGCACAAAGTTCCAGGTAAACAAATAGTAATATTTTAATAAAAAAGGTGTTTCTGCATATTGAAACACCTTTTTAGAATTATTTTATGGTACGAGTAAAACCATTCGCGGCAATACGCCCGCCAAAGCAGTACGTAGAGGAAGTAGCTGCAAGACCATACGACGTCCTCAATTCAGTGGAAGCCAAGGCCGAAGCAGGCGAAAAGTCTCTTCTGCACATCACAAAGCCTGAAATCGACTTTGATCCGATAATTGACGAGCACAGCCAGCCTGCGTATGACAGGGCTGTTCAGAATTTCAAGTCGTGGCAGGAAAAAGGATGGCTCGTTCAGGATGAGAAGCCATACTATTACGTATATGCACAGACTATGGAAGGCCGCACACAGTACGGACTTGTAGTATGCGCACATACAGACGACTATGCAGAAGGCAAGATCAAGAAGCACGAACTCACCAGAAAGGACAAGGAAGAGGACCGTATGATCCACGTACGCATCCAGGACGCCAACATAGAACCTGTATTCTTCTCTTATCCTGATAATGACGAGATCGACGCTATCGTGAACAAATACATTGTCGGAGAACCAGAGTATGATTTCGTTGCTGCAGACGGATTCGGTCATCATTTCTGGGTGATCGACGAGCAGGCAGACATCGACCGTATCACTGAGATATTCGCTGAGATTCCTGCATTCTATGTTGCTGACGGTCACCACCGTACAGCAGCCGCAGCCCTTGTGGGAGCAGAGAAGAAGGCCCAGAATCCGAATCATAACGGAGAGGAGGAATACAACTGGTTTATGACAGTGGCATTCCCGGACAGCCAACTTAAGATCATCGACTACAATCGCGTGGTAAAAGATCTTAACGGACTGACCCAGGAAGAATTGGTTGCCGCTTTGGCAGAGGATTTTGAGGTTCGCGAAGAGGGAACTGAAATCTATAAGCCTGGCAGACTTCACGAATTCTCAATGTATCTCGGTGGAAAGTGGTACTCGCTGGTTGCAAAAGAAGGCCGTTATGACGACAACGATCCGATCGGTGTGCTTGACGTGACCATCCTTTCGAACCTCGTTCTGGACAAGATCCTCGGTATCAAGGATCTCCGCACAGACAAGAGAATCGACTTCGTCGGAGGAATCCGCGGTCTGGGAGAACTTTCCCGCAGAGTCGATAGCGGAGAAATGGCAGTAGCATTCGCGCTTTATCCGGTGTCTATGCAGCAACTTGTCGATATTGCCGATTCGGGCAACATTATGCCGCCTAAGACCACCTGGTTCGAGCCAAAACTCAGATCCGGACTTGCGATACATAAACTGTCGTAACTGCACAAATATTAACTGCTGATCAGCAGCATAACGAGGATACCCCTGTCGCATTATACGGCAGGGGTATCAATAACAAATAAAACTATGAACGTCAAGGAACTTCTCAAAAAATGCCAGGCAGACAAGACCGCTGTCCTTGCAACAAACTTCTACAATTTCGAGACTCTTACCTGTGTAATGAAGGCTGCGGCTGCCGTTGATGCCCCTGTTCTTCTTCAACTCACACGCAGTTCAATCGACTATATGGGACTGGAGCAGGCCGTCAGAATGGGACGACAGGCAATTGCCGACTATGGTGTACAAGGTTGGATTCACCTTGATCACGGTGGCTCTGTCGAACTGGTGAAAAGATGCCTCGAAGCCGGATTCGATTCGGTGATGATCGATGCAAGCGAAAGGCCTTTTGATGAGAATATCGAGACAACTTGTCAGGTTGTCGAGATGGCCAAGCCATTCGGAGCGAATGTGGAAGCAGAACTTGGCTATGTGGCAAAACTTGGTCAGGAGCAGGGTGGCGGCTTCACGACTCCGGAAGAAGCAGCCCTGTTTGTTGAAAAAACAGGCGTCGATGCACTTGCTGTTTCAATAGGTTCTGCACACGGTTTTTATAAGCAGGCACCAAAACTTGACATAGAAAGGCTTGCTCAGATACACAAAGCCACCGACATCGCACTCGTTCTCCACGGAAGTTCAGGAATTCCTCACGAGATGGTGCAGGAAGCCATTGCAAACGGTATCGTAAAGGTAAATCTTGCTACCGAAATCAAGGACAATTTTATGCGTGCCCTCAAGAATGTACTCACATCAAGCAACGAGATAGATCTTCGCAAGGTATTCCCGAAGGCTGTAGCACCTGTTGTAGATTTGCTCTGCGAAAAATACAGAATGGTCGGTAGTGCCAGAAACAAGTAATTGCACTCAAGCCATAGTGCCGCCCAGAAGATCGAGGATTTCGGCGGTGATTTCCTGTTGGCGACCCTTGTTGTAGGCCAAAGTCAGTTCTGAAATAAGATCCCTTGCATTGTCGGAGGCTATCTGCATTGCAAGGGTACGGGCTGCGTGTTCTGCAGCATTGGCATCAAGCACCACAGTGAATATTTTCAGAAACAGAACCTTCGGAAGAAGTTCCTTAACGAGCGATAATGGATCCGGCTCAAGGATATAATCAATCTGATCGGATGCAGAGGCTCCATAATCGCGCAGTGCCAGAGGCAGATAATTCTCCTGTACCGACGGCTGGGATGATGGGGAAGAAAAATGGTTATAGATCAATATGACCTGAGAAACCACTCCTTCGGTAAAACTGTCAATAAGCATTTCAGCCAGTTCGGATGCCTTTTCGTATGATGGTTTGTCGGCAAGATCCGAATAATCCCCGATAATATTGAAACCGGAATTACGTACTGCATCCGCAGCCTTGCGACCCACTGCATATATATCGATATCTTCTGCCGAATATCCCAGACCAGCCAATTCGGATACAGTTTCAATATATTTCCTGATGACATTTGCATTGAATGATCCGCAAAGGGAACTATTGGAAGAAAACACCACGATTGCAACACGCTCCGCTTCATCTTTTGAAGGTAGTGCATCTATCGGCACATCCTGAAGCACGACAGGTGACCGGCTCCCCTTTTCTGCCAATCCGAGTTCCCTGGAGAGAGAATCACGGAGTTCATCCGAGCGCAACAGGCCAGCCAGAATACTATGCAGTTTCTGTTCGTATGGGAGTTTGTTGCCTATGGCAGTCTGAGCCTTGTGCAGTTTGGCCGAAGCCACCATCTTCATCGCAGAGGTGATCTTCAGCGTGTTCTTCACAGAGCCTATCCTGGTCTTTATTTCCTTCAGAGATGCCATTGTCAGTTATGCTTACATCATCATTCCATTAATAATGGAAGATGCCTCTTTTTCTATAATTGCAGATATGGTGTCATCAATGCGCCCCTCGGAGAGTGGTCTCAGCACATCATCTGAATGAAATGCCCTCATTTTGCTCAGGAACGCAGACTGAAAATCATCTATCAGCCTGATATCCAGGCTTTTCAACAGTCCCTTCGTGCCGCAGTACAGCACTGCGATCTGCTCTCCCACCGGCATCGGAGCATACTGCGGCTGAATAAGCAGTCTGTTGTTCTTACGCCCTTTATCCAGTGCCATTGCTGTAACGGGATCCATATCACTGCTGAATTTGGAGAATGACTCAAGTTCACGGTACTGAGCCTGATCTATCTTGAGCGTTCCTGCCACTTTCTTCATACTCTTGATCTGGGCACTTCCACCCACGCGGGATACGGATATACCCACATTCACTGCCGGACGGAATCCCTGATTGAACAGATCCGTTTCAAGGAAGATCTGACCGTCTGTGATGGATATGACATTGGTAGGAATATAGGCTGAGACATCTCCTGCCTGAGTTTCAATTATCGGAAGGGCTGTCAGAGATCCTCCTGCCTTGACCTTGCCTTGCAATGATACCGGCAGGTCATTCATTTTCTCAGCGACCTCCTGCTGACCGATTATTTTCGCTGCTCTTTCGAGCAGGCGCGAATGCAGATAGAATATATCTCCAGGATATGCCTCACGGCCGGATGGACGGCGAAGGATAAGAGACACTTCACGATATGCGACAGCCTGTTTGGACAGATCGTCATACACCACCAGGGCGTGACGTCCTGTGTCACGGAAGTATTCACCTATGGCCGCACCCGCAAATGGAGCATAATATTGAAGTGCGGCAGGATCGGCAGCGGTAGCAGCAACGACTATGGTATAATCTAGAGCACCTTTTTCCTTAAGAGTATTCACAATAGAGGCCACTGTAGAGCCCTTCTGTCCTATGGCAACATAAATGCAATAGACGGGGTTTCCGGCCAGATATGCATCCTTCTGATTAAGGATAGTGTCAATTGCTATGGCAGTCTTGCCCGTCTGACGGTCGCCTATTATCAGTTCGCGCTGTCCGCGTCCGATAGGAATCATTGCATCTATCGCCTTCAGTCCTGTCTGCAAAGGTTCAGTCACAGGCTGACGGAATATCACACCTGGAGCCTTTCTTTCCAGAGGCATCTCATAGAGTTCTCCTCCGATATCTCCTTTCCCGTCCAGAGGCTCGCCCAAAGGATTCACGACACGCCCCAACATAGATTCGCCTACATTCACAGATGCGATTCTGCCTGTACGCTTTGCATACATTCCCTCCTTGATCCTATCAGTCGGCCCAAGAAGCACTGCTCCGACATTGTCTTCCTCAAGATTCATAACGACGGCCATAACCCCCTCATCAAATTCAAGAAGTTCACCTGCCTCGGCATTTGACAATCCGTGCAGTCTCACCACTCCGTCACTGACCTGAAGAACCTGCCCGACTTCATCCATCCGGATGTCGGAAGATATTTCCTTCAACTGGTTAAGAAGCACTTCCGAAATTTCGGACGGCCTGATTGTATCTGTCATAATCCCTATACGATTCTATTGTTCTTTTCTACAAGACGGTTCCTTATCCTCCTGACCTGAGTCCGGACACTGGCATCCATCCTTACATCATCCAGAGTAAAGATGAAACCACCGACTATGTCAGGATCCACATCCATATCAAGATGTACAGAGGCTCCGGTTATGCTGGAGGCAAATTCTTCCAGTTTCTCCTTCAAACCTTCGGCAGGCAAGGCTGTTACCAGGCCACCCACCTTGATATTCAATGAAATACGATACTGTGAAATGAAGGAATACAGCATCCTCAGGAAATGTTCTGTCCTTCTGCGTGCCATCACCAGAGTCAGGAATCTCTTCAGTTCATCGGCCATCGGTTCTCCCAAGGCGGTCTCCAGAAGACTGAATTTCCTCTCAGGCTGCACTTCCTTGAACGCTTCAATATATTCCCGTAACCGGGGCACTTCCTCCATACGCATCACAAGGACACCAGCCTGGGAATATACCTTATCCCCATTACCGGTCTCCTGCACATATTTCAGAAGCGCCTTAGCGTATCTAGATGCTATAATCCCGGAATTCATATCAATTCACTACTTCCTGATTCTTGGATTCAGTAATTTCAGAGACAAGCCTGTCTATAAGTTCCATCTGGCCTTTATCAGTTGCAAGATCCTTCCTGACTATCTTCTCTGCTATGGAAACAGACATCATAGCCACTTCCCGGCGTACATCCCTCAAGGCAGATTCTTTTTCCTCCTGAATCCTTTGTCTGGCTTCGGCAATGATGGAGGCTGCTTCAATACGCGCCTCCTCTCTTGACTTAGCCATCATAGATTCACGTTCTGCTGCGGCTTCGTGGAGCAGACGTGCCTGTTCTGCCCTCGTCTCATCCATAATCCTTTCCTGCTCCTGACGAAGGTGTGCAAGTGCATCCTCGGCCCTACGGGCTGCCGAGAGTGCATCTTCAATACGCTTGTTACGCTTCTCCACCATACCAGTAATGATAGGAAATCCGAACTTGGCAAGTATGAAGAATACGATAGCAAATATTATGGTCATCCAAAACAGGAGACCGGTGTCAGGCAACATCAGGTTCATAAGCCGCTATACAACTGCAAGAAGACAAACAAGGATAGCAAAGAGGCAGGCACCCTCTACAAGAGCACCGATAATAAGCATTGCAGTACGGATATTTCCTGCCGCTTCCGGTTGACGAGCGATGGACTCCATAGCCGACTGACCGATCTTTCCGATTCCCCAGGCCGCTGCAAGTGCTGCTATTGCGGCTCCGATTGCTCCCGCGATGGCTCCCCAGGCTATCGTTGAGGCTTGTAGTAAAACTGCTGAAAGTAACATAGTTATAATTTTTAGTTTGTTGATTGACGTATTTATTATGATATTTCTTTATGAGCATCTCCCTGATGCGCCATCCCTATGAACACTGCCGAAAGCATCGTAAAAACGTATGCTTGAATAAAGGCTACAAGCAACTCCAGACAGTTGATCACCAGACCGAAAAGCATCGCTATCACTGTCATCGATCCATTAATGACAGGTCCCAGTTTCACTGTCACAAAGATAACAGACACAAGCCCCAGTACCATCATATGCCCTGCCATAATATTGGCAAAAAGTCTGACCATCAATGAGAAAGGCTTCGATATGAGCCCGAACAACTCTATTGTCTGCATTATCGGAATAGGGAATTTCAGGAAAAGCGGCACATCCGGCCATAATATCTCCTTCCAATAATGCTTGTCTGCAAAAAGATTAATGGCAATGAATGTAAAGAGAGCCATCATCATAGTCACCGCAATGTTTCCCGTCACATTTGCGCCTCCTGGGAAGAACGGAACAAGCCCCAGAAGATTGCACAGAAATATGAAGAAGAATGCCGTAAGAAGATAAGGGGCATACTTCCTATAATGCATCTCACCCACAGAAGGCTTTATGATCTCATCATTCACCATCATTATCATAAGTTCCATCAGCCCCGCAAAACCGCCTGGAGCGCCCTCCTGCGAAGCATCGTGCCTCCTGTACCAGCGGGCTGTAAGAAGTATAATTACGATCAGAAGAACGGCAGTGAATAACAAAGAAGCCACATTTTTCGTTATGGATATGTCGAAAGGGCGCACCTCCGTCCCATCCTGCTTATGCTCCACAATTTTCCCTTCGTACCTGCCTTCCCGGGCTATATAAAGACCTTCGTAAGAATGTCCGTGCTCAAGTCTGGACGACATAAAGCAATGCCAACCCGTACTGCTTCTGACAATGCAAGGCAGAGGTATTGATATATGCTGACCATTCCACTCGGTTATATGCCATCCGTAAGAATCACCGACGTGACCGAAAAGAATCTCCCCGACATCAATATCATCAGACTGACTTCCTGCAGTCTCCTCAGCACAAAGAGGATGGAGCCAGCATAAAAGCCCCATCAGCAACATTATGATTTTCAGAGACTTCATACTTCAGCACAAATCATTACCTTATTATTTGCGGCTTCTATGAAACCGGACCTGACATATATCTTTTCCTCTCCATCCTCCGATTCAATGACGATGTATCCTTCATCCAGTGAAGAAATTATCGGAGCGTGATCCTTAAGGATCATAAAACGTCCCTTAGTACCTGGCAGAGATACCTTGCTCACATTCTTTTCAAGAATTGTTGCCTCTGGTGTGAGTATCGTCAATGATATGTGACAGTCGGTTGACATATTTCTATGCTTTTATAGCAGCAAGGATATCTTCTCCTTTTCTTATCGCCTCTTCAATGGTACCGACATTCAGGAAAGCCTGCTCCGGAATATCATCCACCTCGCCGTCAAGGATGAGACGGAAACCTCTTATGGTATCCTCTATAGTCACCATAATCCCGGGAACTCCCGTAAATTGCTCTGCCACTGCAAACGGCTGCGAAAGGAATCTCTGTACCTTTCTTGCCCTGTTTACTGTCAACCTGTCTTCATCTGAGAGTTCGTCCATACCAAGGATCGATATGATATCCTGAAGTTCCTTGTTTCTCTGAAGTATCTGCTTCACCCTCTGAGCGGTTTCATAATGATCCTTGCCCACTATATTCGGATCCAGAATACGAGATGTCGATTCCAACGGATCTACAGCCGGATAAATGCCCAATTCGGCGATTTTCCTGCTTAATACAGTAGTAGCGTCAAGGTGACTGAAAGTAGTGGCCGGAGCCGGATCGGTAAGGTCATCCGCAGGCACATATACAGCTTGAACCGAAGTGATGGAACCGTTCTTTGTAGATGTGATACGTTCCTGCATCTGTCCCATTTCCGTAGCCAATGTCGGCTGATAACCAACGGCAGAAGGCATTCGTCCAAGAAGAGCCGAAACTTCAGAACCCGCCTGCGTGAAGCGGAAAATATTATCGATAAAGAAAAGGATATCCTTAGGTCCGGTGGTCGAAGTGCTGTCACGGAAAGATTCAGCAAGTGTAAGTCCCGACAATGCGACAGAAGATCGTGCTCCCGGCGGCTCATTCATCTGTCCGAACACCATTGCCACCTGAGACTTCTCTACTTCCGAATAATCAACCTTGGTCAAATCCCAATGACCATCCTCCATACTCTTCTGAAATTCATCTCCATATCTGATGACTCCTGACTCGATCATTTCCCTAAGCAGGTCGTTACCTTCCCTTGTACGTTCCCCAACACCAGCAAATACAGAAAAACCGTTATGCTGCTTCGCAATATTATTGATCAGTTCCTTGATAAGGACTGTCTTGCCAACACCTGCACCGCCAAATAGTCCTATTTTTCCACCTTTTAGGTAAGGTTCAAGAAGATCGATTACCTTTATGCCGGTAAAAAGTATTTCCTGGGTAGTGGTCAGATCTTCAAACTTCGGGGGCTCACGATGTATCGGAAAGGCTCCGGAACGATCCAATTCCTTCATTCCGTCTATAGTCTCACCCACAACATTCATAACTCGTCCTCTGATCTGCGTTCCAACCGGCATAGTGATAGGGGAACCGGTGCAGACAGCCTCCATTCCGCGACTAAGTCCGTCGGTAGAATCCATTGCAATAGTTCTGACAGTATCCTCGCCGATATGTTGCTGAACTTCGACAATGAGTTCCCTACCATCCTTACGGCGTATCTTCAAAGCCTCGTGAATGGCTGGGAGTTGATAATCGCTACGATCGATATGGAAATGCACATCGACTACAGGACCGATGATTTGAGAAATATTACCTACGAGTTGGGACATAAATCAAAATTAAATCCGCAGCGACAAACTGCAGATTTCAAAGTTATTATTTTTAGAGGAAAATACAAAAGGGAGTTAAGAAGAATGTAAATCCTTGCGATCCTTCTGAACCCTCATATCAATGATATAGTCCAATGAATATCTTCCCGGACCGACTAAGAACAGAATTATAAAGACGATGAAATAAATCAGGGCAAGTTCACCTTCGGGCAAGATAGCATCGTGGATATCGAAAAAAGCAACACCCATCGCCACAATCATAGGAAGAGTGATAAGCCTGTCAAGGAGGCCTGCGATGAGGAAAAGAGAGCAGCAGAATTCGCAGAATATAGCCACCATCAGGGTCATATAACTACCAAAGCCAAAGACACTTGGGTATCCCTCCACCAAAGTATTGAAATTCATCATTTTATCAACACCGTGGATCATAAACAAGACACCGAAAACTACTCGGATCAGAAGTATCAGAAGGGAAACTCCCTTCCCTCTGAATGTTTGGGGAAAAAGAAAATTATAAAACATAGCAGTTCGTTTAAATATCTGATTATGATATTTCAAACATTCTGCCATAAACGAAAAGTCCCCGACATCCTCAGATGTCAGGGACTCGTATAAGAAAGTGGCGGCTACCTACTCTCCCACCTGGTGGGGCAGTACCATCGGCGATGGTGAGCTTAACTTCTCTGTTCGGAATGGGAAGAGGTGGATC
>JAZRBS010000073.1:0-18606 GCA_045635205.1 Candidatus Cryptobacteroides sp.
GGTCATCACCCGTGCCACAGAAGTGAACTTCGAGAACGGCGACCAGATCGGATTCACAATGACCAAGGTGAACGGAACAGAGGCATATGCCGACAATGCAGCCCTCACTTTCGACGGAACAGTTTTCTCCGGCGACCTCATGTGGTATGCTGATGCTTATTCGGAGGCTGATGTATATGCATATTATCCATATGACGCACAAGGTACGCCTACAGCATATGCAGCAGTTCTCGACCAGACAGAAGGCATCGACCAGGCTGACTTCATGGCAGCATCAAAGAAGGGTGTACTTCCTACTCCAAATGCCATCACAATGGTCTTCAAGCATCTGATGACCAAACTTGTGATAAATATTGACAATCTGTCTGGCGCAGAGGTGACAGGAGTTGAAATCGGAGGATGCCGTCTGGTTACCGGACTTGACATTTCAGAAATGGCATTGACTAAATATACTGACATTGTAATTGAAGCCGAGCCTCTGATCAAGGCATACGAAGCCACAGCAGGAAAGGTATGGCAGGCCATCGTCATTCCTGACAAAGCAAAACTCGAAATCATTGTTAATCTCTCCAACGGCAAGAAGATCACCCAGCCTCTCGCAGAAATGACCCTCAAGTCAGGCGGTCAGTACAGCATCAATGCGCGTCTGATTCAGGACAATATGATTGTAAGCGCATCGGGAGAGATCGAGAACTGGACTGACGAGGGTGAGATAGGATTCGACGGTGAAGGCACAACTGAGGAACTTCCTGTAGAGTTCACAGAATATGAAGGATATTTCGTGTATGATGGAGTTGAGTACAAGACTGTAAAACTCGCAGACGGAAATACCTGGATGGCAGAGAACCTGCGTTTCATCCCACGCGGTCGTACAGTGTCAAGCGATCCTGTAGAGGATGCCGGCATCTGGTATCCTGCAGCAAATGCAGACAAGGTTGCGGATCCTGCACTCGCTGAGACTCTCGGACTTCTTTATGATGCAGCAACAGCATTCGGCGTAGAGTCGATCACTGCAGAAAACGCCGGTACATTCGAAGGCTGCCAGGGTATCTGCCCTATCGGCTGGCATATCCCTACAGTCACCGAGATGACAGGCCTTGTCGGACAGAGTTCGAACAGCGCATTGATCAATACTGCTGCACCATACTACGACGCAACAATCAAGGGTGCAAGCATCGCAGCCCTCACTGAGGCTGGCTGGCCTTGGCAATTCGCTAGTGCAAGAAACAAGGCCAACACTACAGCCAAGGGCTCGTATATGGTGACCAACTACAATGGCATATATGGCGTAATGTCATACGTAATCGGCTCGTCATTGCATCAGGCTACAAGCAATGAAGACGGAAGTCTCAAGAATGTCCAGTATCACTATTTTATGCCTCTTTACAATGCATCCAACGAGAAGGTTTCAGTTGCCTACGGTAACTTCCTCTCCGGAGCATCAGTACGCTGCGTGAAAAACAAGTAAACGCCTATCACTCATAGACTTACGTAAAATGCCTGCTGTAGATTTACAGCAGGCATTTTACGTAAGACGCTGACGCACAGGAGATTACTTATCACTTACAACAATCTGATCGTCGAGGACATCGATGAGGATGGTGGAGTCGCGGTGGACACGGCCGTCAAGAATGGACTTTGCGAGGATATTGATGAGTTCCTTCTGCATAAGTCTTTTGATCGGACGGGCTCCGTATGCCGGCTCATATCCCTTGGTACTCATATATTCCTCGAAGCCGGATGTGAATTCGACGGAGACTCCGTTTTCGTTCAGTTTCTCCTGAAGATCGCGCATCTGCATCCTGAGGATATCACGAATGTCAGTCGGAGAGAGAGGCTCGAACATTATCACCTCATCTATTCTGTTGAGGAATTCCGGACGGACTGTGCGTTTGAGGACTTCGAGAACTTCGGTACGGCATTCGGCTAGCATACTCTGGCGAAGAGATTCACTCGACTCGCTTCTCTCGCTCGGAATGACAGATTCCACCGGGAGTCGTTCCATATAACTCTGGATGATATCGGCACCCACATTAGACGTCATAATGAGGATGGTATTCTTGAAATCCACAGTACGGCCTTTGTTGTCGGTCAGACGGCCGTCGTCCAGCACCTGCAGAAGAGTGTTGAACACATCCGGGTGAGCCTTCTCGATCTCGTCCAGAAGAACCACCGAATATGGCTTGCGGCGCACAGCCTCGGTAAGTTGTCCTCCCTCATCATAGCCGACATATCCCGGAGGCGCACCTACGAGACGGCTCACGGAATGACGCTCCTGATATTCGCTCATATCGATACGCGTCATCATATTCTCGTCATTGAAAAGGAACTCGGCCAAAGCCTTGGCCAACTCGGTCTTTCCCACTCCTGTAGTACCCATAAAAAGGAAGGAACCGATCGGCCTCTTCTCATTCTGAAGTCCGGCACGAGAACGGCGGACAGCATCTGCTACAGCCTCAATGGCCATATTCTGTCCCACTACCCTCTTGTGAAGTTCGGCCTCCATACGAAGCAGTTTTTCCCTCTCGCTCTCAAGCATTCTGCGCACTGGAATACCCGTCCATTTCGCAACAACCTCCGCTATATCCTCCGGGGTGACAGCCTCGGTGATGATTGGATTCTTTATGGAAGCCTGACGCACTGTAAGTTCTTCTATCTTCTTCTGCGCCTCAGCCATCTTTCCGTAGCGGATCTCCGCCACCTTGCCGTAGTCTCCCGTACGCTCCGCATTATGTGCCTCTATCTTATAGTCTTCCATCTTCTGACGCTGAATCTGAAGTTCGGACAGAATGCCCTTTTCCTCATCCCAACGGCGACGCAGGTCATCCCTCTCGGCATTGAGCACCTTAAGTTCCTCCTTGATCTTATCCATCTTCAGGGACACACCCTCGCGTTTGATTGCCTCTCTTTCTATTTCCAACTGACGGATGCGGCTGTCAAGTTCCGCAATAGGCTCCGGCACGGAATTCATCTCGAGGCGCAGTTTGGATGCAGCCTCATCGACAAGATCGATAGCCTTGTCCGGAAGAAAACGATTTGTGATATATCTGTGAGAAAGTTCCACTGCAGCGATGAGAGCATCATCTTCTATGCGAACCTTATGATGGTTCTCATATCTCTCTTTCAGACCTCGCATTATGGAAATCGATGCTGCCGGAGACGGCTCATCCACCATCACCATCTGGAAACGACGTTCCAGAGCCTTGTCCGCTTCGAAATATTTCTGATACTCGTCAAGAGTCGTTGATCCTATGGTTCGGAGTTCTCCACGGGCAAGAGCCGGCTTGAGTATATTGGAAGCATCCATTGCTCCTGATGTACGTCCCGCTCCAACCAAAGTATGTATCTCGTCTATGAAAAGGATCACTTCTCCCTCGCTGTCAACCACTTCCTTGACGACACCTTTCAATCTTTCCTCAAACTCACCCTGATATTTCGCTCCTGCGATAAGGGCTCCAAGGTCAAGTGAATATATTTTCCTGCTTTTGAGGTTCTCTGGCACATCTCCATCAACAATCTTCTGGGCTATACCCTCCGATATTGCAGTCTTGCCCACTCCCGGTTCACCCACCAATATAGGATTGTTCTTTGTCCTTCTGCTGAGGATCTGAAGGACTCTTCTGATTTCCTCATCCCTGCCGATCACAGGGTCGAGTTTTCCTTGCGCTGCCCTTTCGTTAAGATTGACAGCAAACCTGCTGAGGTTTTCAAACTTGTTTTCTGCCATATTTGTCCGTTTTAAAGTTTTCAATCATATATTCCCGGACTGCAGAATGCACAATAAGCCGTCTGATCCGAAGAACAGACGGCTATAGGTCAAAATGTATTCCAATCCTGTACTGCTGACAAAATGTCAGCCGGACAAGCGGCTCAATTACTCAGCAGGAGTCTCTGCCGGAGCCTCTGCAGATACTGCCGGAGCCTCCTGAACTGCCTCTGGGAATACCGGAGCAGCAGCCTCAGTCTCGAGTTTTTCAGTATAGTCAACCTCTGCTCCCTTGTTGCCGAGAGAGAATGTTGTAACCACTGAAAGCACGAAGATAAAGATTACGAGTCCCCAAGTGATCTTCTCGAGGATATCGGCTGTCTGGCGTACACCGAAAGTCTGGTTACCTGCTGTGAAGTTGCTTGCGAGTCCGCCTCCCTTTCCGTTCTGGAGAAGCACGATGAGTGTAATGAGAACGCTTGCAATAAGTACAAGCACTGTCAAAACTGTAAAAAGTACGTTCATATCGTTAATACTGATTTAATTCGTCAATTTTTTGAATAAGGGCTGCAAAGTAAGCATTTTTTTCTGGATATGCCAAAATTAGTTTGGAATAAATGCTTTTTGCCTGCTCAGGATAGCCTTGTTCGAGATAAATCCGGGCTAAAGTTTCGGTATATATGTCAAATTCCACTTCAGCACCCTCCTCCGCTGAGGTCTTTCCCTGCCTTGCCTTGGCCGCATAACGTGAGAAAACATTATCATCCGTCCTGCGTACCTTCTCATACTCATCCTGAGAGAAATAATCGCCCACTCCTGCATACACTTTGCGTTTTTCTCCGGAAACAGCAGAGGTCGTCGTCTCCTGCTCCACGATATAGGACTTCAACAATTCTTCAACGTCGGCATCCGTCCAGTCCTCCTTACGCGAAGAACGCATCATATCCGATAGTTTGCCCCTTGCTCCAATATACAGAGCAGCATCGGCATACTGGGATTCCCCCCAACTGCCCATCCGGCTCATTCTTTCGCAAAGTTCCTTCCTCGCACCTCCGAACCAAGGGTACAGATTGACCACTCCTGTGAGTTCGTCAAGAGTAAGTTTCTTTATGTCAATATATCCGCTCATATTACCAGTTAGCAACCGTACCGTTGAAAATATCCTCGCACAACTGCTCCACGATATCCTCGCAGAGGGTAGCCTCGACTGCATCAAGAGACTGTGACGCATCAAAATCCTGATATGCAGAGAAAGACTTGTTCTGCTGGCTTTCCTCAGGATATTTTCGGTTTATGAATTCAATCTTTACTGTCACAGTGAGACGGTTCTGCGCAGCCTGCTCGTTGGCCGTGATGGCTGTAGCCTTGACATCATATCCGGTCACCGCGCCTATGATTTCGAGGTCTCCGTCAATATCCACAAGTTCGAGTTTCGTCAGTTTGATGAATTTCTCCTGCATAGCCTCGGTAAGCATATTGCTGAGAGAAGGGTTCACCTTCGGAGCCAGATACTCGAAGTAATTGACTGTCACCGTCTTGACATCTGGCTGAATAGATGTTCCTGTGAACGAATATATACCGCAGGACTGAAGCAGAGGCATCGCAGCCACCAATGCAAGCGCCGCACAGATGCTTGCCCATATTGTTCTTTTTGTTGTCATTATTTCAAATTCTTTATCTTTCTGTACAGAGTCCTTTCCGAAATGCCAAGTTCAGCTGCGGCCGCCTTGCGGTTCCCCCCGTGCTTTTCAAGAACCTTGGCTATGAGTTCCATATTGGATGTCTTTATGGACATATCCTCCGGTTCCTGGACATCGTATTCCTGATCCTCGGGATCATCATATTCATATACGTCCTTCGGAGCCTCCTGATGCACTGAAATCTGAGAAGATTCAGGAGGTGCGATAGCGGGAGCCGAACTTCTGGCCAGTCCTGCCTTTGTCACAATATCCTTCAGATATTCCACATCCTGCTTGAGTTGGAAGATGGAACGTATTATAGCCTCCCTTTCCGCAGAATTCTCCGTCGATTCCTGGTGGGACGGAGCGGCAGGCAGGAGGTTCGGTTCTTCCCTCGGGATATATCGCGCAAGCACATCCACATCAATCACACATTTGTCGGAACCTGGCGACATCCTTCCGGACTCAAGAGCGGAAATGGTCTCGGCCACATTCTTGAGTTGCCTGATATTGCCCGGCCATCTGTATTTCCTGAGAAGGATGGAAGCATCTTCAGTAAGAGACACCTTGCAGAATCCGTATCTGGCAGAAAAGTCAGAAGCAAATTTACGGAAAAGCAGATTGATGTCACCCGGACGTTCGCGCAGCGACGGCATAATTATGCTGACGGCATTGAGCCTGTAATAGAGGTCTTCGCGGAACTTTCCCTTCGACACAGCGTGGAAAAGGTTCACATTTGTCGCCGCTATGACCCTCACATCAGTCTTGAGCACTTTGGAAGAACCCACCCTTATGAATTCTCCGGACTGCAGCACCCTGAGAAGTTTGGCCTGCGATGCCATCGGGAGTTCCCCGATCTCATCAAGGAATATGGTACCCCCGTCAGCCTCTTCAAAATATCCGCGACGCATCTCGTGGGCACCGGTAAACGAACCCTTCTCGTGTCCGAAGAGTTCCGAGTCGATCGTACCTTCCGGAATGGCTCCGCAATTTATTGCGAAATACTTTCCTCTTCTGCGTGGACTGTTCTGATGAATTATGCGAGGAATGTTTTCCTTACCGACACCGCTTTCTCCTGTAACAAGCACAGTAATATCGGTCGGAGCAACAGCGACAGCCACTTCAAGCGCACGGTTGAGAGCCGGGTCGTTGCCTATTATATCATATTTATTCTTTAAACTTTGAAGTTCCTGATTCGTCATAACGGGACAAAGTTACGAAAAGGGTTGAAAATATGTTACTGCTTCTCACAAAAATATAAAAATATGATTATCTTTGCGAGGATTATGCCCTTTTGTGTAAGCAAAAGAATCATTATGCAAACCAAAACCAAATAAAAACAATAAAAATGAAGAAAATCGCTAAATTACTGTCTGTTGCCGTTCTCGGCATCGCTGCCGTTTCCTGCGGCTCGCCAGAAAAGATGGCAAAGATGGCTGAGAATGTCATTGTAAAGTGCAATCCTGCTGTCCTTGAGGTTGTCGGCGGAGAAATCAATGCTGACGTTACCGTTACTTATCCTGAAGATTATTTCCACCCTAAGGCTATCCTCGAGGTAGTGCCTGTCATCGTTTACGAAGGTGGAGAAGTTGCTATGGAGTCATTTATGTTCCAGGGCGAGAAGGTAAAGGATAACTTCGAAGTTGTTCCTTCTGAGGGCGCAACCGTTACCAAGAAAGTAAAGTTCCAGTATGTTCCAGGTATGGAGAAATGCTACCTCGAACTTCGCGGTACAGTAAGCCACAAGGCAAAGTATGCCGACCTCCCTACAAGAAAGGTTGCTGACGGAGCAAACACCACTTATATGCTCGTTTGCCAGAAGGGTAAGTTGGATCTTAAGGCTGACGGCTATCAGGAGATCATCAAGCAGACTGCAGAGGGTCAGATCCTTTATCAGATCAACAGTTCAAACGTAAGAAACAACCAACTCAAGTCACAGTCAATCAAGGACTTCCAGGCTGCTCTCGACGAGATCAAGGCTAACGAGCGCAAGACTCTCGTAGGTACTGACATCGTTGCATACGCTTCACCAGACGGTAAGGAAGATGAGAATGCAAAACTTTCTGACAAGCGTTCTGCTTCTGCAGAGAAGGCTTTCGGCAAGGTGACAAAGAAGCACGAGGTTGAGGGTCCGGTAAATGTATCAAGCATCGCTGAGGACTGGGAAGGCTTCCAGGAACTCGTTGCTGCTTCTGACATCGAGGACAAGGAACTCATCATCCGCGTTCTTTCTATGTACAGCGACCCTGCTGTTCGCGAGAAGGAGATCAAGAATATGTCATCTATCTTCAAGACTCTTGCAAAAGAGGTTCTTCCTGAACTCCGTCGTGCAAGATTCATCGCTAACGTAGAGTACCAGAACTACACCAACGCTGAACTTCTCCAACTCATCGAGGAGAACATCGACGTTCTTGACGAAACTGCACTTCTCCGTGCCGCTACACTCGTTAAGGAGAACGAGCAGAAGGCTGAACTCTACAAGAAGGCTGCTGACAAGTTCAACAGCAACGCTGCACAGTACAACCTCGCAGTCGTTTATCTCAATATGAACGAGAACGGAAAGGCTAAGAGGGCTCTTGACAAGTGCGAGCAGGATGCTGACTGGAACAACGCAATGGGTGTAATCGCTCTCCGCGAGGGTGAGTATGCTCAGGCTAACAGATATTTCGCTGCTGCAGGCACTGAGACTGCAAAGGAGAATATGGCTGTTCTTGACGTACTTAACGGCAACTACAAGGCTGCTGCTGCCAAACTTGCAGGCAAGGATGGTTACAACGCTGCTCTCGTTGCTCTCCTTAACGGAAACAATGCTCCTGCTGCCGCTCTCAAGTGCGAGTGCCCTCAGGCTGCATATCTCCGCGCTGTTGCCGCTGCACGTCAGGGCAATGCATCTGCTGTAGCAACTAACCTCGAGGCTGTGAAGGCTTGCGAGAAACTTGCTGCAAGGGCTGCTAAGGATATCGAGTTCGCTCAGTACAGATAATATCCATCAAATACATAAAAGATCCAAGGCTGTACAGCCGGCGGTCCTCCCCACTATCGTGGGTGCCCTCCCTTTTCGGGAGCCAATGCCGCCTTACTGTACAGCCTTGGATTTTTTATTGTTCAAGTATCCAGGGTATCATTTCGGCGCTGTAGGCATAGAAAATCTCCCTATCATCGTCTATGTGATCCATCGAAGAGGGATCGATATCCGTGACATCGACGAACCGGAATCTCGTATGATAATTTCCAGGCTCGACTATATTATACGCTGAGCGCGTCTGAACAGGATAGGCCTGCATATTGAGCATAATCATCATAGACTCCGGGGCATAGGAATAGCCATCTCTATATTGGATCTGATATAGTTTCACGGTGTCCTTCCCTGATGCAGACAATTTACCTTCCTCGTCGGCCGGATAGGTCAGTTGCAGATGAAGAAGGCCATCTATATCCACAAATTCATATTCCCCCTCAGCAATATACTCAAGTTCCCTTCTGCTGACGTTTCCGCGGCAGAAATGCACTATATCATCCTGGGCAGCATACCTGAATGACAGGACGGTATTGGTCTCGAACGTGTTGCACCCCTCATAGACCTGTATTGCTTTGGCTGCCTCGCAGATATGTACATTGATCATAATCGATTCTCCAGTATCCTCATCGGCAATCGTCATTGACGTGTCACCATATTTCTGAGGTTGAAGCGAAATACCGGCCGGGACTATGTCCGGACTCTCGAAAGGGCGCTGATCCACGGCACTCTCAATATATGAATATCCGAGAATATCCGGATCCGCTATTTCTACGGTATGATGCTGCCCCTTTCCTCCATAGCACTCGAAAACGTAGGCTTCTTCACTGTACAGAGGCACATATATATGCGCACCATCAGTCTCGAAAAGGCCGTATTCGCTGCTGTAAAGGCAAAATTTCTGGCCGTCATAATATGGATGATACTCACATCCGCTCAATATGTAAAGTGCCGCAAACACGGCAAAAAGCATTCTTTTCATATTCATCTGTTGTTTTCAATGAATTCCGGGGTGATCCAATCCGTATGCTCACAATATACTCCGGCAAAGACTCCGTATCCACCTTCGACGTTGGAATAGCAGAAATTTGATGGCGCAATACCTGCGAAGAAACCGGCATTTTCTCTGGCACTTTCCTTGGCCAACGAGTATTTGTAGAATTCATCGGTCATCGTATAAAGGATAAGTTTGTTTCTTTCCTGAACATTGCATTTCCCGACCACATTGTACTCCTCATCATACAATTCTCTTTCATATTCACGGACGAAAAATGAATCATAAGCAGAAATCTCGTCATACTGATATGCCCTTACCGTCATCGAGATGGTCTTTTGCCTGCCATTGAAATTATCGTCGCTCCAGCAGGCTACATTTGCATAATCTGACATTCTCCACCCGTCAAAACAAAGTCTGATACCGTCAAGAGACATAGGAGCGATGTTGTAATCATCAGCAATCTGCTCGCCGGCATACCGGACGTAAGTGATTTCTTTCTTACCTTCAGAAAAGTTTGTCAGCAGTTCATTATGCACCTGCATCCCGTAAGTGAAGTCTGTGCTGGCATCATCTTCAAAGGTCACATAAAGAATGCAATACTCTCTTTCACCCACCACTTCCAACCTGTAATCTATCTTCCTGTCGGGGAACGGCTCAGGAATACTTGTCCGGGCACTTATCGGCCTGAAACCTTCTGATGAGACCCGGATGCTCATTCTGTCACCAGGAACGGGCTTGTAATCAGCGATATAACAATCTTCAGGATATTCTCCACGGACACAGAAATCAGTATTCTGGACCACCGGCACAGTCTCCCCGTTGACGGTAAAGACGATTTCCGGCCTGAATTCCGGCTTTGTCGGACTATTGGACATCGAATAGGCAGGCCTGAGCGAAAACACCACCACGTCCTCGACTCCAGGGAAAGACTCGAGGCAGATAACAGGCTCATCATCCAGTTTCAGATCAAAGACCGACATACAGGATACGCAGACCGACGAGAAAAGCATCAATATATATTTTTTCATCATTTCTCAGAATTTAAGGGTGTAACTGAAAGTAGGCACGATCGGGATGATTCCCACAGCCTCGCCATAATGGGCTATGACCTTTCCGTCAAGCATAGGGCTGTAATCCGTGGCAGTGATCGGATTGGTTCTGCAATATGCATTATATATGCTGAGGTTCCAGATGCTTTTATTGCCGCGCTTTGTATTCTTCACGAAATTCATTCCCACATCAAGCCTATGATAATCAGGAAGTTTCACATTATTCGGCTCAGTATAGACGTATGAAAACCTATCATCTTCGAAATTATGTGTAGCCATCGTCACCCTGTTGCCGCTATGCCAGTTCCAGGCTCCATAGATTTCAAAACGCTTTCCGAATTTATGCTTTGCCATTATGGTGAGTTTATGACGATTGTCGTTTCTGTCACGGTACCATCCGTGATAGAAGTCGTCGAACTTCCTCTGGCTCCAGGAAAGGGTATAATATATATTGGCCTCTGTCCTTCCATCATCATAGCCGAAATCCAATTCAGCACCCCAGGAACGTCCGGAACCTGCCTTGTAACAACTCTCCCATCCCGTCAGAGGAGGAAATATATTGTACGCTCCTGCATATTCCAGGAGATGATACAGATGCTTGTACCATCCTTCCACATTGAGATGAAGGTTGTGAGCAAGATCGGTATAAATTCCGGCTGCAACCTCTCTGGAACGCGACGGACGCACATTTGCCGTCGATGGCAGCCAGGCGTTTGTAGGAAGATCGAGATACAGAGACGATATCAGATGAGAAGGCTGGCTCATCTCTGTATAAGAAGCCTTTGCCGTCATCTTGTCATTGAAGGAATATTTCATTGCCAGACGAGGCTCCAGCGAATGCCAGACCTTTCCTCCCGTGGCATTCAGAGTGTAGCGGAGACCGGCATTCAAGGAAAAGGCATCTGTAAGAGTCATCTCATCTTCGGCATATACGGAAGCCTCGACAGTACCATATCTCAAGGAATCAGCGTATGCGATCCGCGAATAGGAAATATTGTCGATCACTGCCTCAGTCTTGGCCGTGGAATTGGGCAGATAAAGATGATATTGCACGGTTGCACCGTATCTGAGTCTGTGTCCGGGATGCAGATTGTGCAGAAAGTCGGATTTTATGCCTAGGTTGTGGACATTTGAATTATTGTATTCTCCGACTTTAATGCTTTCCTCATCCTGCTTTACATCCTGGACAAAGAAATGCAGGTTGGAAAGAGATCCGCTGTAATATGCTATGTTCCTCATCCAGATGCGGTCATTCATTTTATAATCCCAGTTCAGCGAACCAAGGACATTGCCCCAGGCGATACCCATATCGATTATGCTTCTCTCCTTATGATAAATGCCCTCCTGATCAGTATAATCATTCACGCTGTCACCAAGATATTGAAACACATCCCTTCCTGTGTAGAAATTGGCCGAAAGCCTGTTTGTCTCGCTGAACTTATGCGTAATTCTGGCGTTCAGGTCAGAAAAAGCATATCTGAGGTTCGTCTTATCCGGCCTGTTGGCTTTGTTCAATATGGCCAGGATCGGTATGGTCAAAGTCTCTGTCCAGGTCCTCCTGAGTCCCACATTGAATGAGGTCTTACCCTTCCACAAAGGCCCCTCCAACTGCATTCTTCCGTCAATGAGGCCGATGGCGAACGTACCGTGGAAATCATTGAAATCACCGTCTTTAGTGGTCACATCCACAACAGAAGAAAGTTTCGAGCCGAAACGGGCAGGAAAACCACTCTTGTAGAAATCGATGTTTCTGATCACATCGGTATTGAAAGACGAGAACAGTCCCAGAAGGTGGCTGACCTGATATATGGGCACCCCATCAAGAAGAAAAAGATTGTCCGTACCATCACCACCGTGGACGTACATCCCGGAAAGAAGTTCCGTACCGGAAGCCACTCCGGGCATCATCTGGAGGGTCTTTATCACATCTGGAGTGCTGAACAGAGCAAAACCCGAATTAAGTTTCCTGCTGTCAAGCCTTTTGAGTCCCGTCTGCGTAGCATTTCTCTGAGGATCTCTAAGAGCCGTTACGACCGACTCATTGATGGTGTCACGCTGTTCTTCGATGAAGATGGTATAGTCCCTGGGCTTCTTTTTCCCTTTGGTCAGTACTATATATTTACGATTGATTTCAAATCTGATCTCCGTACCCAGGAACAGTATTGCGAGGCATTCTTCAAGTGAAGACTTTTTAAGTACCTGACTCATCGGCTCGCCCCGATAGGGGATGTCGAGGTCGAGCGATGAATCATAGACAAAGTTGATTCCGAAGTGCTTATGGAGCACTTCCATCTGCGATTTCAGGGTCATATCCCCGTCAGTCCTCACCGCCGCCTGCGTATGCGCAAGAGACGGGAGCACAAAAGCAAGAAGCAGAATAAAAGCATATTGTAAAGTCCGTTTCATAATTTATTCTCCAGATGTGTATTCAGTCCTTATGAATTTGAAAAGTACGGGGCCGGTGAATTCTTTTGTCTGATCCGGGCTGATCAGTGCCGTGAATGTAACCTCTGTCCTGAGAGTAATCTCCCCATAGCCAGAATGAACGAATCGGCTGTCTTGCTCAGGAAGCACAAACTCAAGACGTGATTCACCATTTTCTACAACAGCCTCTAACTTGAACCGGTATTCACGGGTATGCATACCTAGCAAAGGATAGCCTTCCCAGTCATCACCTTCATCTACTATGTAAGGAATATACAGACGGCCAGACTTGTTGCTGACAATATGCTCCGGACACCAGCCCACAGTTATTCTGTCACATTCTTCCTTGTAATCATAAGAAGCGTTTCCATCTCCGTCGATATCGATGGGATCAGCACCTTCCCATACGGCCGACTCAATCTCATATATTCCCCTGATTGTATCCAAGGCCTTCTCCTGAAGATCCTCCACCCACACCTTTTCGCAGGATGAGAGAACCACAAGACATATAAAGACACTATATATTCCACTTTTCCACATAACTGCTTGTTCTAAACCAGCCGGACTCATATTCTGAGACTGCCCCGAATATTCCGAGCCCGCCTTTGACGTTTGTATATGTATATGTAACAGGGCTGAAACCCAGATGGATCGGTACCCTCGAATTATTGATTATGTATCTAGCCTTCAGACAACGGAACATTTCAGGAGACAATCTGTACAGACGTACATTATACTCATACACTTCATATATCTCGTAATTATCCTTTCCTCCATAACTGGCATTTACCAGTCTGTTCTTCGTCGGATATACGTATGCATTGACTGCAGCACCTTCACCCTCCGCCTCTGCGGGAATCACCATCATTTCTCCCCCGTCATATAAGACAAACATCTCCTTCTTTTCCGATGATATTGCGTTACCTTCCCCGCGGCCAGCATCAGCATAAAGATCATCATACTCTTCTATTCCCGACCTGTCCTTATATGATTTCCATACCGGCCCAGGAACAGTGCCCACGGTATCATAGACTGTCCTTCTGCATATCTGTATGCCGAAATACTCATCCTTATCCGGTTTTTCATCAATCAAAAGATGAAACTCAAGAAGTGTCACCAGGCTGTTCATCGTCTGTCCGGGTTCATTATCCTTGTATGTGAGGACTTCCCTATGCGTAAGTTTCACCTCCGGGATAGGAGCAGGAACCGTAGTAACAGCCCGCACAGATGGCAAATAACTTGATTGCGCTTCAAGTTCGAGTGTCTGTCCGGGTTGAAAACCTTCCTGCACAAGATATGATATTCCTCCCTCGACATCCGGAACATAATCCAAATCCCTGACAATAGCCACAGTCTCTCCATCTGCCTTGAGATTCAGTGCAATATCCTCTGCAGAAGTATCTTCTGACCCAAAAGCCGGCTGGCTTACGATCAGATTGATCCTGTTTCCTGCATTCTTCCCCAATATGGCTTCCACATATATTCTTCCGGTTTCATCAGCCGGAAAGTCAACCTCCTTTTCGCAGGAAACTGCAAGGAGGACTGCTGCGATATAGATGTATCTTTTCATAGTCTAAAATCTGAGGGTGTAATTGAATGATGGAATGATAGGAATCACCGACATTTCCTTAAAAACGGTCTCGTACTTGGCCGGTTCCTTATAATCCGTCCTATAATGATCCAGCATAGTGAACATAGGATTCATCCTGCAGTAAACATTATAAAGGCTCAGATTCCAGACACTTTCGTTGCCACGCTTTGTGGTCTTGCGAAAATTGAATCCAATGTCAAGACGGTGATAATCAGCCATTTTATAATTATACGGGCTGGTATAATACTCTTGTCCACCGATGATCTGGGTAGGCACGGTCATCCTGTCGCCTGTGTGATAGTTCCAGGACGCATACATCTCGAACCTGTCGCTGAACCTGCGTGTAGCATTGATGGTGAACTTGTGACGATTGTCATTACGAGCCGGATACCAGTCGTGCCATATTCCCTCGAAGAAACGCTCCGTCCAGGACAATGTATAATATGCCGCGACATCCATCTTATCAGTCCTCCATCTCAATTCCACCTCTGCTCCATACGAACGCCCCTTTCCTCGCATCACCTCAATCTCCCAATTCTCAAGATCCGGATATATTCCGTCTGTACCGCTGTATTCGTACATATTATGCGTAGTCTTGTAATAGCCCTCTACATTCAGGTTTATATTGTGGGGAAGATCGACATATAATCCTAAGGCAGCCTGCCTCGACCTCATAGGGGGCACGGAGCCAGTAGAAGGCATCCAGGAAGTCATAGGGATGTCAAGATAATGTGCACGGAGAAGATGAACCTCCTGATTCATTTCCGTATATGACATTTTCAGAGCCGTCCTCTGACCTAGTTGGAAGCGGAACGCCGCACGCGGTTCAATCGAATGATTAACGGAATCACCCAGCCTGAAAAGGGTATATCTCAAGCCGATATTTGCCTTGAACCAGTTTGACAGGCTTATTTCGTCTGCTGCATACACAGAGGCCTCGGAAGCATTGTAACTCACTGAGTATGAATCATCATCCCAAAAAACAACCTCATCATTCCGCTTCGTAACCATTCTTATTTCCCTCACCGGACGGAAAAGATGCCCCACGTATGATACACCGGTATTGATATGATGATATCCGGAAGGAATCCAGTCTAGTTCAGCCTTTGCACCCAGATCGTGAAGTCTCGAATAATTCCTTTCCGAAATATCCACGTCTTCAATATACAGGGAATTATATCCGCTCACCTCCCACATATCATTGAAGATACCTACATCCGTATTGGAACGCACATAATAAAGCACCGTATTCAGGTGCAGGTCATCCGAGAACTTCTTCTTCCAATTGAGACTTGTCAGCATATTGCCCCAACGGACATTGACATCGAATCCGGTATCTCCCGTATGACGCACTCCTTCCCAATATTTCACAAGAAGATCGGTCCATTTGTACCTCAGATAGTCCGAGCCGGCATATACATTTAGCGACAGTCGGCTGTCCTTGTCGAAAAGATGAGTGACAGATGCATTGAAGTCGGTCATAGCATATTGAACCTTTCCGGACTCACCGTACGGAAGCATAAGATTTGCTATGATATTGTATGGAACTGTCAGGACATCGAACCAACTGCGCCTTACAGCCAGGTTGAACGACGTCTTGCCCTTGACGATGGGACCTTCGAACTGAAGTCCTCCGTTGAGAAGGCCTATGTTGAATGAGCCACGGTACTCGTTCATATCACCTGGCTTGGTGGTGATATCAACGACCGAAGACGTCTTACCGCCGTAACGTGCAGGGAATCCGCTCTTATAAAAGTCCAGATTATCAACCACTTCCGTATTGAAGGAAGATATCAGTCCGGCAAGATGGCTAACCTGATAAAGGGGAACTCCATCAAGAAGGAAGAGGTTGTCGGTACCGTCACCGCCGTGGACATACATTCCTGAAAGCAGTTCATTTCCTCCTGACACTCCGGAAAGAGTCTGGATCTCCTTGATCAGGTCCGGCGACCCGAGGAACGCAAATCCTTTCTTGAAACGGCTGCCGTCAATCCTCTGCAAGCCGGTCTGGGTCATAGTGTGGCGATGGTCTATATAAGCCGTGATGCGTGATTCGTCCAGAGTGTCCTTCTGTTCTTCTATGAAGATCGTGTAATCCTTCGGCTTCTTCTTTGAATCCGCCTTTGTCAGGACTATGTACTTACGGTTGATTTCATAGTTGATGCCGGTATCCTTGAAGAGGGCTTTCAGGCAGGCGTCGAGGGATTCGCGGTCGTTGGAGCGGCCTGCCAGAACCTTCATCGGCTCACCTCTGTAGGGGATGTCGAGGTCGAGGGACGATTCATAAACGAAGTTCACTCCGAAAATATCGTGAAGGGTTTCCATCTGGCTTCTGACTGTCATTGTCCCGTCACGGGATGAACGCGCCTGCAGGGAATCAGGCTCCGCTACAGTCTGAACGGCCATCAGGATGATGGTTGCCAATATTGATAGTACGTGTCGCATTGTCAAGTTTTTGGGGAATCCTATCGCTTGATTATGTTCACATCCAGAGCCACCTCGATGAGGGTGATGATAAGGTCAAGGTCGTCGGTATGGAACTCGCCGCTGAGTCTTTTTGAAAGATCATCAGCAACGAATGAGACCTTGTAATACTCTGACAGACAGGTAAGTACTTCCTTTAGAGGAACATCCTCAAAAATGAATGTCCCGCGCTTCCAGGCAATGTCATTGATGTCGGCTTTCGCGTCAAGGACTGGCACAAATGCCCCCTTGTCAAGAGTAGCCCCCATTCCCTGAGTAAGGATCAGTCCCTCCGATTCAGAGTCTTTGGCAAACAGCACCTTGCCCTCTGCGACATAGACCTTTACGGGCTTTTCTCCCTGTGGCCCATCGATGTCATCAACCATAAATTCTGTTCCGAGCACCCTCACAAACGCATTTCCTGCCTCTACTTCGAACGGTCTGTTCTCATCTCTGGCGACATCGAAAAAGACCTTTCCGCTCATCTTAACCTTGCGGCTGTCGCTGCGATAACTCAAGACGGCTCCCGGGGCGAGAGTCACAACAGTACTGTCAGGCAATGTATATGTCTGCACCGATGTGTCTGCAGTGACCTCTGTCCATCTTCTGTAATCGCTGTGCATAAACAGAAATACTCCCAGCAGGAGCACAGCCGCAGCAGACATACCCCAGATGACGGTATTCCATCGTCTGCGAGGCAGAGGCCTGATACCGTTTGCATC
The DNA here is from genome assembly GCA_045635205.1 of Candidatus Cryptobacteroides sp. Lineage (GTDB taxonomy): Bacteria > Bacteroidota > Bacteroidia > Bacteroidales > UBA932 > Cryptobacteroides. The sequence continues at coordinate 17,648 of JAZRBS010000073.1, forward strand.
CTTGAAGCGTCCGATCGCCTTCTGCGTATCGAACTTGCCGGGCTGATAATGTTTCAGCACAAAGTCAAGATGTCTGTCTTCTGAATGTGACATAACAATCGATCAAGATTCAGGTTTTTCATCTTTAAGACGACCCACCGGAAAAATAGTACTATCCTGTTTTAAAAAAATCCCAAAATAAATGAATAAAGTTTCGCGGCTCCGTTCTTCAGTACATTCAGAGCCTTGCTTATCTGATTCCTCACCGTATTGACGGACAAACCGAGTTCTTCGGCTATTTCTTCGTATTTAAGCCCGTCACGCTTGCTCATCAGAAAGACTTCACGGCATTTCTCCGGAAGCGAATCTATTGCTGTCCAAAGTTTTGCCTCCATTACCGAACGCTCCTCCGCATCATCGTCGTCAATGATTCCATACGTGTCGTAAGGCTTCAGCGACTCTGTCGGCAAACCCTTGCGACGCAGATGGTCGAGACATCTGTTGCGCACCGCCATATAAAGATAGGCTCTTCTATTGGCAACATCTGCTCCCTGCTCCAGTTTCTCCCACAGCACGGTAAAGCACTCCTGCACCACATCCTCCACAAGATCCGCATCCTGGAGATAGTGCAGGGCAAACATACACAAGGGCCTGTAGTTCAAGCGGAACAGGTCCTCTATAGTCGCAAGTCTGGTATGTGGGGAGACAACCGGCATTATTTACGCAAAATATTCTTTATCAGAGTGAAGAGACGACCTGCAGCCCAGATTATCAGGAGAATATAACCGGCAAGCAGAATCTTGGCATTCTGCCCGTCAAGTCCGGAACGTATATGTATTATCACTAGTGTCCAAAAGATTTTTTGACAAACCTTTGTAACTTATTAATATATAATTAAATACAACAGAAAACACCGCGTGTCGATTTGAATTGATTTCGCATATTTGCTGCCGACATTAGATCGGACAAGCATGAATGCA
>JAZRBS010000074.1:0-11706 GCA_045635205.1 Candidatus Cryptobacteroides sp.
TAAAGAGAAGAATAAATCCTAAGATACGTTTCATAATGGGCTTATTTCTTAAGAACCAATCTCATGTTGTCAAAGCACATTCCCACAGGGAAGCCGGCATTATCGATATAAAGTCCATTGGTGTCGGCAGCCAGATCCACCGGGGAGTTTATATTCAGAGCGGAGATATCGATTGTCAGTGTCTGCCACTGACCGTTCCCTACGGCATCCTTAAACATGTTATGACCATAGTCATACCAACCTCCTCCGATAACAAGCTTGTAATATATGGCACCTGTATCCGACCATCCCTCAGGAACCAGCACGTCAATCGCGAGGTCATATCTGCTGATGTCCTCGATGACATCAACAAATGCCTTATGATTACAATTGATCACCCAACCTGTAGCGTCGCTAGTTACTTTAAGATATGTGTTTCCGTCGGCACCGGTCTCGGCACTGGCGTTTCCTGCCCAGCTGCCGTCCCAAGACGCATTATGATCGCCATGCTGCTCGAAATCATTGATCATCACCACTTCAGGCAGCGACTCTCCAGAATCTCCTTCTGTCATATATGTTACATAAACCTTTGTTATGACTGCAAGTTTTCCTTGGATGACAGTTCCTGCTGATTTGAGGATATCCACTGTTGCATCCGGAAGAGCATATGACACGACATTGGTATTCGGATCCAGGTCTGTTATCGAACCTCCATTGATGCCCGGCATATCAGCCCATCCGTTTGTAAGGTCTGCAAACTTCATCTGTGCTCCTTCTTGAGCAGTATATTCTACATACAATACCGAACCATACTGCAGATTCCTGAATGCATTTTCCAAAGAGAGTGAATTAGCCCAATCTCCTAGATCATTTTCTCCTTCCCAAAGCACCTCAGTTACTAGAGAACCAGCAATTACATTCACAGGATAAACGCATTCCTCTTCTTCACCGGTAGTAAGAACAAATGTCAGATTATAGCTTCCTCCATCTACAGCCGGAACAACAAACGCCATTTCAGTATCAGTACGAAGAGAATATGATGTAACCTTCACATCGCCAAACCATATCGCCTCAACAAGGTTGAATCCCGCTCCCTTCATGGTAATCAAGTCGCCTACCTTGACATCTGAAGTTATCTCCGAAACAAAGACAAGGGCATCATAAGTTACTGTCATTTCAGCAAGAGCCTCAATTACAGTTCCATTTGCTATAGTCAATTCCACTTTTCCTGTCGACGCATTCTTCTCTGTAGTCACGACAAGCTTTTCGCCGGATAGTTCAAAACTACACTCCTGCTGATTCAGAGTAACCTTTGTCACAAGATCAAGATCTGAACCTTCTATCTCAAACGCGTTTCCTGCCACTATTTCTGATACAGACACAGATGACACCACAGGCTTAACCAGTTCGACAGCCGGAGTCTCTACAGACTTGTCGGCCGCAGTTGTCAGCACCAGCTTGCCATCCTTGGCAGATGCCGGAATCGTCGCTACGATTTTCCCCTCAACATATTCAAATTCCGAATCCACATTATCAGCGAACTTCAGTCCCACAACCAGATCAAGATCATCACCAGAAACTGTAAGAGCCTCTCCTGCCTTGAATTTTTCAGCAGATACGGTAATATTTCCCGGTACCTTGACTACGATCTCATCCTCAGAGACAATCTCCTGCGATGCAGCAGAAACCAAGGTGACAGGTCCGTCATGAACATCCACCGGAACGAGAACCTCGATTGATGTCTTGGATGCATTCAGATAATCAGCAGGCTCGATTTTGAGAGACGACCCATTGAATTTCACAGATAGCACCTGATCCAGCAAATTTCCGGAAATGGTCACTGTCTCTCCAGGTCTTACATTCAGCGGCTCTATTGCACCGATCACCGGCTGGCTTATAAGAATCTCACCCTCAGAGTAAATCTGGTTTCCATTGCCGTCCTCAGCATATATTCTTCCGCTAAGTGCGCCTGACGGAACAGCAAACACCACTTTATGTCTGGTGTGAGTTCCGATAAGATCTCCCTCAGATACGGCACCACCTGTAAAAACAAACTTTACAATATTGTTGAGATATTCTCCATCAACGACCAAGGAATCCCCAGCTTCAAGAAGTTCCTTACCTTCCTCCTGTGGATATATAGCAGAAATTTCATACTGTTCAGTGTAGGACAATTCTGTCTTGGCCGTGATTGTTCCTCCCGGATATACAAGTTTCACACTACCTGGCTCACACTCCATAGGAACAATGACCTTGAAAGAACCTGTCCCAGCCTCAAGAAACTCAGATGCTGGTATCTCTACATCCTCAGGCAGAATGACTGACTGTATCTGATCCAGATTCTGTCCTATAAATTTCAACTCGGCACCTCTAAGAACGGGATTGGGGCCATAGGCCTCCAGAACTACAGCTTTCTCATCTACAGTATAACCTTGCGGACCTTTTTCACAACCGACGACCGCAGCAAATATCGCCATCGAGGCGAACACAGATTTAAGTAATTTTTTCATCGCCTCATTTATTTATTGATTCGTACTATTCTGAAGTTATCAAACCACACATTCATCTGCCCCTCTGCAAGCTCAGATGCACCAAAAGGCATTGCAACAAAGTTCACAAGAGTTGTAAGATCCTTTATACCTCTGGTTTCCTTTTCATCTTTATCTGTGTTGAAATCTGTCAGAGGAATAGTCTTGGTTGCCCATGAACCGACAACAAGTTCAGAATCTTCGGCTCCATACCAGTGATACTGTGCATCTGCACTATCTATATTCTCGCCATCTTCTGTAGTGAACCACATGCAGAAAGGTGTGCAATCCCAATTTACACAGAGATATTCGAACTGAAGAGCATAATCAGAGACCTCACCTTCAGAAACTATCGGGCTGTCATCAGGGCGACGATAATAGATATGTGTATTATCCTTAGGCCACACCCAATTACCCACCGGACCATTGATTATCAGATACTGACCAGAGCAGCCATTTTCTGTCCCAAACACTCCACGTCCCCAATCATCCCATACATCGGTAGGTTCCTCGGCATTACAGAACAAGCCCTCGACAGTCCTCCATACATCCCTCGACCTTGATTTTCCGAACTGAGACTCAACCACAAGATTTCCTGAAATGTCGGCTCCTTCCGGAACAACGCAAGTAATCAGAGTTTCTGACACTGACCTCACCTCTGCAGGTATATTTCCAGGGAAAGTCACATCTACAAGTCCATTTTCTTTCGCAAAGAAATACTTTCCATGTATCCTGAGTTCTGAACCGATTGGAGCATAGAGACATTCCACCCTGTCAATGCTCGGAGCCGGTATTATGACAGAAATCGGGTATTCACATCTTTTGCCTGTGCTGGTCTCCAATATCATAGAATTGGTAAAGACTTCCGGCATTGTGCTAGGAACGCTGACAATAATAGATGTCGCTGTTATCATTGTCGGATTAAGAGATGCCGGTCTGTCATTAAACCAGATCTTACAGACATCCGACAGGCCTTCTCCAATTACGGCAACTGTACTTCCCATAGACACCTCAGTCAGAAGCATATCACCCTTTAAAGGATCACAAGGCTTCACCAACCTGACTACCGGGACGACATCAGAATCAGCAGACTTCTGACATGCAACCGCAATGGACAGAAGCGCTGTAAATATCATAAAATAAAACTTTTTCATAATCACAATTATTCTGCAAATACATATTCCACTGCTTCCTCTCTGAGTATCGGCGCATTGGTAGCCTCTGCTTCAGGAACAGGAAGATACATCTTGGCATCGTTATAAATGATGTTATGCTGCCTATGACCATTTGCCTCCAGCCACTCAGCTCCTTTATAATAATCCGGATTGGTTCCACCATCCTCTGCCTCGGATGTTATGTCCATTGACTCCCAGATTGTAAGATACATCGATCTGTCATTCTCCCACACATACTGGTCCTTGATTGAAAATGTCGGTTTGCCGGCAGCGTCATACTGGAACTTGCTGTCACTCCAGTTGAATATATATTTCAAGTCTCTATCCATATCCTTAAGATATTGGATACCTGCCGCATGGTCACGATACCACAGACGCTTGACATCAAACCAGTTCTGTCCTTCAAACGCAAACTCTTTACGTCTTTCCGCCATCAGGTCCATCAATGTAATAGATGAATAGGTGTTCTCAAGACCTGCTCGTGAAAGGATCTGGCCCATATAGTCAAGAGCTGTCTGGTCAGATGTCTCGTTTCCAGTGCCCATACAAGCCTCAATATAAACCATCATTACATCTGTGAAACGCAGAAGATAGAGATTGTTGCCGCCATCCTGATTAAGTCCGATACATCCGCCGCAATCAGAAGGTTTTCCGATTACATATTTCTTGATATGGGCAAGCATCTCATTCGCAGACTCAGCCGAGTCTTCCAGAGGGTCATCATCAGAACCTGGCTCGCATCCCCTGTTCACCAGAAGGTAGGTGTATCCACCCTGCTCGGACAGTATGTTTTCATAGTAGTCACCGGATGTCATGAACACAGCCTTACGTCTCTTATCCTTGTCCGAGTACAACTGCTGAAGAGAGATTGTCGGACCTTTACCACCGCCCCAAGACTGGTCAGCAATGACAGAACTGCGGGAAAAGTTGGCATTTCGGGCGTTACCATCTCCATAGACTCCGACACAACACTGGATTGCGAGAAGAGATTCACAGCAATTGTTTGCAGTCACATCGAACATTGTCGAATAATCAGGCCACATGCCGTAGCCGTTTGCAAGTCCACCTTCAATTGCATCTTTTGAGTTCTTTTTAGCAGCCTCATACAAATTTGCATCATTTTTATACGCAGCATGAGTCAACTGAACCTTTGCCAGAAGTCCCATTGCAGTCCACTTCACCGCACGACCCGGATCATCCTTTTCTGGCAAAAGTCTTATCGCCTTCTCCAAATCCTTTTCAATAAATTTATATAAGGACTCCTGAGTATTCTTTTTCACATAAATAGCGTTAGCATTTGATGATGTGATCAATTCCGTTGAATTCTCAATTATCGGAACTTCGCCCCAGTATTCTGCAAGGAGATAATACACATATGCTCGCATTGTATATGCCTCACCCAATGCTGCTTGGATCACAGCTTCGTCCACATTGTTCGCCCTTGCTGCATCCGGCATATCTACTATGATAGAGTTGGCAAACGAAACAATCCTGAAGAGTGTATACCAAGCCTTATACAGATGTGAATTTGTTGCAGTAACTGAATTGTAATAATAATGACCTTCCTGATCATATGTATAGTACATATCACCCGCCATCATATCTCCACCATAGAACATAAAGCCGGCATGATAATCAAACCATGGTCTTGATGCATACAGAACAGATGTATTCTGTCGCACTGCAGCCTTGCTCACATAATAATTTTCTGCTGTAAGGGCGTCTTCCGGCACAACAGTGAGGAACTGTTCACATGAGGAAACAGTCAATGCTGAGACGACCATCATAATTGTATATATTATCCTTTTCATTGCTAATCCTCCTGATTAAAATCCTATATTGACACCAAATGTTACTGACATTGGAGACGGATAGCGTCCCCTGTCAATATTCTGAAGCAGAGAGCTCTGATTGAAGGCTCCGATCTCTGGATCATAACCAGAATACTTGGTAAATGTGTAGAGATTCTGAGCATTGACATATACTTTCAATGTCGAAAGTTTCACCTTGTCAAGAGCCTTCTGAGGCACATTATAGCCAACCGACAGGTTCTGAATACGGAGGTAAGATCCGTCTTCTATCCATCTCTCGCTCATCCTGTTGTTCTGGTTCGGGTCATTGGAAGCTGCACGAGGCATTATATACCCATATTGTTTAGAATATCCAGTCCCCGTTTTCAATGCACCGTTCTCATCAAGTCTCGCTCTGTCCAAGGCTGCTACGGTCTGATTGTCCCAGAGTGAATTCATACTTTCAGTCCTGAAACGAGCGAAATTTAGGATATCACCACCTACTGATCCTGTCAGCGCAAGATTAATTTCAAAATCACCAATCATGAAGGTGTTATTGAAACCAAAAGTAAAATCAGGGTTCGGATCGCCGATTACAGTCTGATCAAACTCGTTGATCACACCATCTGGTTTTCCTTCAGGACCCGAAATATCCTTGAACTTGATATCTCCCGGATAGACACCTGTTGTCTTATTGACGAGGTTTGTGCCTTTGTTTGAAGGATCTTCTACCTGAACAGGACTATTGAGTATTTCATCAACATTCTGGAACAGTCCGTCTACCTTATATCCGTAGAACACGCCGATAGGCTGACCCACCATAATCTTAGTCGCAGTCTGGAAAGCTGACCACCAGTCAATATGTCCTGACAAAGTCTGAGAATTGCTATTAAGAGCATCTACATTATTTCTGTTAAGAGAGAATACGAGATTAGTAGACCAGTTGAATTTCTTCTTTACTATATTCTGTGTGGTGAGATTGAGTTCTACACCCTTATTTGTAGTCCTTCCCATATTTACCATAGGAGTAGCAACATCGATGTAATTGGTAGTTCCTCCCAGATATGCAGGAACAGAAAGCTGAAGCAGAAGGTCTTTAGACTTCTTGTAATATGCGTCTGCTGTAAGGGTAATCCTATTGTCAAGGAATCCTAGGTCGATACCGACATTGTACTGCTCTGATGCCTCCCATTTAAGATTCGGGTTAGCTATGTTCGCCATGAAGTAGCCAGTACCGGAATCCTTTCCTGAACCTACATTAATTTGAGTCATCTTTGCGCTATAAAGGAACGATCCGATATTGGAATTACCTACCATACCATAACCGGCACGGAGTTTAAATTCATTGACAACATGTTTTGCCGACTCAAAGAATGGCTCGTTAGCCAAGCGCCACGCAAGAGCTGTCGAAGGGAAATAGCCCCACTTGTTGTTCGGTCCGAACTTCGATGAAGCATCTGCTCTGACTGTCGCTGTCACATAATACCTTTCTGCATAATTATAATTCAATCTGGCAAAAGCAGAAGCCATTGTGTTGGAATCCTTCCATCCCTCATTTGAAACGAAGTCTCCATCGTTGGTGACGATATGGACAGTATCGGTTGACAGATTCTTCTTTACAATCTGAGTTCCGTTCCATGTCGACTTGGACATCTCAAATCCCGCCATTGCACCAAAATTATGTTTTCCGGCCCACGTATGATTATAATTCGCAAAGGTCTTCCATATCCAGTAAAGAGAATGATCATCTCTCTGCATTATCTGGTTGGTATCGCTTGATATCAGACCAAAAGAATAAGTAGGTATAAAGCATCGGTTGTTATTGTCCGAGTAATCAAATCCGTATTCCGTGCGGATATTCAAGTCCTTGACCGGATCGATACTAAGGAAGAAATTACCCATTGAACGATTACGCTTGTAATCATTGCTCTTCATCTGAGCAAGCCACACAGGATTCCACATAGAAGCTCCGTTCACAGAAGTAGGGCCCGCCCAATTGCCGTCAAAGTCATAAACAGGCACACTTGGCTGCATAGTCAAAGCCTGAAGAACAACACCATCGGTTCCATCATTATTGGTAATTACCTCATCTGTGTGAGTAAATGCCACAGACGCTCCTGCTTTCAACCACTTGAAGATCTCAGCATCTACATTCACTCGAGAATTAAATCGGTCAAATGCAGATCCGATGATGACGCCATCCTGACTTGTATATCCTGCAGAAGCTGCCACCTTGACTTTTTCGGTACCTCCGGTAACGGACAATGAATGCGAATGCATCCAAGCCGTACGGAAGATTTCGTCTTGCCAATCAGTACCCTTTCCAAGAAGAGACGGATCCTTGAATTCCTCTGCCACTGATGAATTAAGGTCCTGGCACAGTCCGATCTGATATTCAGCGTACTCACTCAGATTCATCATAGGAAGCTTATTGGTAATCATCTGAGCTGTCACATAGCCGTCATATGTAATGTTGACACGTCCGGCATTACCTCTCTTCGTAGTAATGATAATGACACCATTTGCTCCGTTCGCACCATAAATAGCGGTAGCGGAAGCATCCTTGAGAATGTCAATACTCAGAATGTCGGAAGGTGATATTGTCGACAACGGGTTCACCTTTGTCTGACCATTTGTTCCTCCGGCCCAATCAAATCCACCGATCTCATTACCGGAACCGGAAAAAGGAATACCATCTATAATATATAGAGGCTCGTTTGAGTTGTTGATGGAACTTGCGCCTCGCACTCGTATCGAACTGGCAGCTCCCGGTGCACCTGAGTTGGCTGTGATCTGTACACCGGCCACCTTGCCTTGCAACATCTGGTCAACATTGGTGGCGATAGTTTCTTTCAATTTGTCAGAGTTCACGGATGCCACAGAACCGGTAAGATCAGTCTTCTTGACTGTTCCATATCCAATGACGATTGTCTCTTCCAGATACATGGAATCATCCGCAAGAGTAATATCATAGACAGCACTCTTTCCGACTGTCTGGCGAAACTCCGCATATCCCATCATTGTAAATACCAGTACATTCCCATTATCGGCTTTGATTGAGTATGTACCGTCCATATCTGTTATGGCATATACAGAATTATTGCCGTCAATAGTGACAGCGACTCCGGCAAGTGGTTGTCCGTCTGTTTTCGAGACGACCTTACCGCTGACACTCTTGGTCTGTGCCATCAACGGAACACTCAGAATAAGTGCCGCCAGACCAATAATTAGTTTAGTCTTCATAATAGCGTATTTAGTGTTATATATTCTGACATGGTTATAGCAAAAGAGCCTTCCTCGGCAGTATAAAAAGGAAGACAACGCAAAGTTATCCGGCATAGTATTTTCCATCAAATACTATGATATCAAAAACCGATACTATTAAACCAATGTCTTTGTTTTCTTGAAGAGAGAACGGAATTCACGAGGAGAATAGCCTCTTCTTGACTTAAAGATTCTGTTGAAATTAGAAAGATTGTTAAAACCGCATTCATAACATATCTCGGAGACATTCTTATTGGAATCCACGAGCATTCTTGCCGCAACTCCCAATCTTATTTCAATTATGTATTCCGAGAACGTACGACCAGTACGTAGCTTGAAGAAGCGACTGAAGGCAGATTGACTCATGCCAACCAAGGAAGCCACATCAGATAGCTTGATTGTTTCAGAATAGTGTGCAGAAATGTACTCTTTCACTTTAAGGACTCTCCTGCTCTCACCACCTTTCTCAACTTTTGCAAAAGAAGAACTTGACAGTACCCTGGCATCATCAGATGTTGACAACACATATAGAATCTGAAGAAATTTCAAAAACTGATAAAACTTCTCATTTTCAGAAATCAGTTCATCAAGTAAAGCATATACCTTCAATATTGTCGTGCGGGAGAAAGACAGTCCATGTTTTGCATTAGCCAACATGGTCTTGATTGGAGCAAACTGATTCTTACTTAATAACTCCTCACCTAAAAGACTTGAGGAGAACTGTATTGTCACTTCTCTTATATCATTTGCATCAGCCCCTCCCTCCCACATATGTTCGAGATTCTCAGAGCCGATAAGCACGAGTTCAAGATCTCCAGTTTCCTCGACGCTATCACCCACTATCCTTGTAAGACCTTCCCCATTTTCTATAAAGTTCAGTTCGAATTCCTTATGCTGATGCAACGGATATGAAAACATCGTCTTATGCCTCTCTATTATAAAGAAACAATCTTTATCAGACAATGGAGTAATTTCTGTCAGTACTGAATTCATTTTGTTTTTATTTAGGCCTGCAAAAATAAAGCATAATTATTAAGTATTATGATACTATTATGACAAAGTTAAATACTATGCTACTCAATTAGACTGCAACCATGAAAAATCTAATATATTAACCATATATTTGTAATAATCAAATTATTATATCATGAATACACTTGCCATCCAGCTTAAGGATGAGGTTAAAAAAGAGCTAGAACACAACATCCTCACATATTGGAAAGACAACATTACCGATACTTTTACACGAGGTTTCTACGGTAGAATATCTGGAGATGAAACCCTGCATACGGATGCGATTCGCGGAGCAATCATGAATGCACGAATTCTTTGGACATTCGCCAATGCGTACCGCCTCTTCAGAAACTCAGAAGATCTAAAGACAGCCACAATTGCCAAAAATGAAATCATTGACAGATTTTATGATAACGAATATGGCGGCATCTATTGGAGTTTGACTCATGACGGCATTCCTTGCGACACAAAAAAGCAGATTTATGCAATCGCCTTCGCAATCTACGGACTTGCCGAGTTCTACAGAGCGACCGGAGATGAACAATCGCTGGACTATGCCATCAAGCTATTCCACTGCATAGAAGGACACAGCAATGACCCTGTACATGGAGGATACTTCGAAGCATTCAACAGGGATTGGAGTCCCATTGAGGACATGAGACTAAGTGCCAAGGATGCAAATGAGAGCAAAACCATGAATACTCATCTGCATATCCTGGAAGCATATACATGCCTATACCGCGTATGGAAAGATCCGATCATTAAAACCCGACTCTCTGAACTGATAGAGATATTTATCTCCAAGATCCTTGACCAGGCAGGGCACCTCAAGCTATTCTTTACGGAAGAATGGGAATGTTCTTATGACATCCACTCATATGGCCATGACATCGAGGCATCATGGCTGCTGCACGAAGCGGCAATCGTATTAGAGGACAATGACATACTTCTTCGCGTAGAATCCATCGTACCGAAAATTGCAGTAGCTGCAGACGAAGGTCTGAGGAGTGACGGAAGCATGATCTATGAGAAAAACAATGCATCAGGACATATCGACAGTGACAGGCATTGGTGGGTGCAGGCCGAAAGCGTTATAGGATATTTTAACCTATGGGAGCATTTTGGAGACAAGAAAGCACTTGAGAAATCCCTTGCTTGCTGGAAATACATCAAGGAAAATCTTATTGACAAAGATAACGGGGAATGGTTCTGGAGTATCTATTCCGATGGTTCCATCAACAGAAAGGATGACAAGGCTGGATTCTGGAAATGTCCATATCATAACGGACGAATGTGCATGGAAATCATCGAAAGACTGCTTAAAACTCCACCTTCGGCTTGCCAGAAATCTTCCCTTTGAAACTTTTCTCCAGTTCACGATCGTTGAGAATGCCATTGTTTTTGCGGAGTTTTTCTCTGAAAGCTTTGGGGTAGCCCTCGTATGCTTTAGGATAGAGTGAAACCATATACGCCTCTTTAAGGAGTTTTTCCTTTTCGCTTTTGGTCAGGAGTCCCGAATCATATATCTCCATGTATTTCATGCCGAGATACATCTCGCTGTTTGTGAGATGAACCAGTCCTATGACAAGAGTCGCCGCCAAGATCAGTGTTGACATTGCTAATCCTATGATCCATTTCTTGGCAGTATCATTAACTATCTTCCAAAATCCCGCAAGCGAATAATGATTGTGCGTATGATCATGTTTTATGGTTATGTCTGTTGCTCCTACAGCACTTTTAATTTCACTTCGTATAACCGGTGCTATAATTTTGTACACCTGATCTGCAAGTTCTTTGGTAAACTCATCAGTCTCCGGAAGGGCACATGGTGTCTGAGAGATGTTGTTCTTTAACCTTGTCATCTCACTATCAGGGATTATGGCCTTCGGCTGCTGCTTTACTGCAGTAGAAATCGTGTTTATAGCCTTGTCATTTACTGCCTTGTAGGTTCTGGCA
>JAZRBS010000075.1:0-23516 GCA_045635205.1 Candidatus Cryptobacteroides sp.
CACATCACAGACCTCTCTTGGGGACGTATCAACCACCCAGAGGAAGTTGTTGCTCTCGACCAGAAGATCAATGTCGTTATCCTCGACTTCGATGAGTCTAAGAAGAGAATCGCTCTCGGTCTCAAGCAGCTCAAGCAGCACCCTTGGGATGCACTCGATGCAAACCTCAAGGTAGGTGACAAGGTTAAGGGTAAGGTAGTTCTTATCGCTGACTACGGTGCATTCGTAGAGATCGAGCCAGGTGTTGAGGGTCTTATCCACGTATCTGAGATGTCTTGGTCACCAAGACTCCGCATCGCTTCTGACTTCCTTAAGGCAGGTGACGAGGTTGAGGCACAGATCCTTACTCTCGACCGCGAGGAGAAGAAGATGTCCCTCGGTCTCAAGCAACTCGTTGCTAACCCTTGGGAGAACATCCGTGAGAAGTATGCAGTAGGTTCAAAGCACACAGCAACTGTCCGCAATATAACTAACTTCGGCGTATTCGCTGAACTCGAGGAGGGAATCGAGGGTCTCGTACACATCAGCGACCTCTCTTGGAACAAGATCAAGCATCCATCAGAAATCATCGCTGCAGGTGACACTATCGAGGTTGTAATCCTTGACTTCGATGAGGAGAACCACAAACTCTCACTCGGCCACAAGCAACTCCTTCCAAATCCTTGGGATGAGATCGAGGCTAAGTATGCAGTAGGTACTGTAGTTGAGGCTAAGATCGCTTCTGTAAACGAGAAGGGTGCTGTAGTTGAACTCGAGGGTGACGTTGACGCATTCTGCTTCAACCGCGAACTCGTTAAGGAAGACGGCAAGATGCCTGTAACAGGTGAGACTCTCTCATTCAAGGTTACAGAACTCAAGCGTAGCGCTAAGAAGGTAACTCTTTCACACGCTAAGACTTACGCTGCTGCCGTAGAGGCTCGTGCAGAGCGTGCTGCTGCTGAGGCTGACAACACTAAGAAGGCTGTAAAGAAGATCAACTCAAGCGTAGAGAAGACTACTCTTGGTGACCTCGATGCTCTTGCAGCACTTAAGAGCCAGCTCGAAGGCAAGTAAAATATGAATTTCACTCTTAATGTATTGGGCACGGCTTCGGCTCTGCCCACTACAGAAAGATATCCGAGCGCCCAAGTACTTGATGTACGTGGGCGCTTGTTTATGATTGATTGTGGCGAGGGGGCTCAGATGCAGATGAGAAAGGCTGGGATATCTTTTCTGAAGATAGAACATATCTGCATTTCCCATATTCACGGAGATCATATATTCGGTATATTCGGTCTTCTGTCCACAATGGCTATGCTTGGTCGTACGGCTCCCTTGAATATTTATGCTCCTGGCTCATTCAAGCCGGTCCTGCAATTCTTCCTGACAAATTTCGGCGAGGGATTCCTTTACGAAGTGAATATGGCCGAACTGAAAATGACCGCTCCGGAACTGATTTATGAAAACAGAAGGACAGAACTTCTTGCTTTCCCATTGAATCACAGGGTGGAGGCATTCGGCTTCATAATCCGTGAAAAGATGCCTCAGCACAATGTGTATAAGGAGGCGATTGCGAAGTACAACCTTTCCATAGCAGAGATCGGGACCCTCAAAAGAGGAGAGGATGTGGTACGTAAGGAAGGAGATGAGACTGTGGTCATTCCTAATTCCGAGGCTGCATATATTCCTTACGCTCCAAGAAGTTATGCATATTGCAGCGATACTGCCCCATTCCCTGAACTGGCTGACTGGGTTAGAGGAGTGACTCTTCTTTATCACGAGGCCACTTTCCCTGCAGAGATGTCTGAGATGGCAGCGAAGACTTTTCATTCCACTACATTGCAGGCTGCGCAGACGGCTCTTGAAGCCGGCGTGGGCAGACTTTTGGTGGGACATTATTCATCCCGATTCCCGTCTGTGGATTTCTTTCTGGATGAATTACGCTCCATATTTCCGGCCACAGACCTTGCCCGTGATATGGATGTCGTAGAAATTTAGTATATTCGCATTTTATGTGAACCAGTATGAAAAGAGCGTCTTTTATTATATTTCTTACCACCTGTGTCCTGGCTGCTACAACGCTATATGCCGTGAATGACAAATCTCCACAGGAAAGGTACATCGAACGTTACTCTGCCCTTGCCGTTGAGGAAATGTACCGAAGCGGCATTCCTGCGAGTATCACCCTTGCCCAGGGACTCCTTGAGTCACGTTACGGACTGTCTGAACTGGCTGTTGACGGAAATAACCATTTCGGAATAAAATGCCATAACTGGAGCGGAGGAAAGATGTATTATGATGATGACCGTAAAGGGGAATGCTTCCGTAAATATCTCTCTCCAGAGGATTCATTCCGTGATCATTCCGATTTTCTGCGTTATCGTGACCGGTACAAATTCCTGTTCGATCTCGACCCCACCGATTATAAAGGATGGGCACACGGACTTAAAAAGGCTGGTTACGCTACAGATCCGTCTTATCCTCATAAACTCATAAAACTGATAGAAGAATACGAACTTTATCGTTTCGATACAGAGCCGTCTTCCAGGGATGATGCTGAACGTAAGGTGCGTAAAAGAAAGAGATCCAATGAAAAAAAACCTCAGGAGCGTCCGCAGGCTCCTTCTGTAATAGAGCAGGCTAAGCCTTTGGATGAAAAGCAGAGGGAGACTTTCCACTTTGCGCTTTCGCGTCAGATGTATTCAATGAACGGTGTGCCTTTTGTCTATGCAACCGCAGGAGAAACATATTCCTCAATTGCAGCGCGATACAACCTTTTCCTTCGTGAAATTCTGAGATTCAACGATTTGAAGGAAGAAGAGACTTTGTATCCTGGTACGATTGTGTATCTCCAGAAAAAGAAGAAGGAAGCGGCGTATGGAATGGATAAATACGTTGTGGAAGGAACCAATGAGAATCTACGGAACATATCCCAGAGATTTGCAGTAAGTCTGGATAAACTGTGCAAGATGAATGATTGCCTGCCGGATAGGAGGCTCAAGGATGGTGATGTTATAATTTTAAGGAAATAAGGTATGACAGTGAGACTGAAGATAAGCCTGGTGGGACTGGCAGTTGCAGTGTTGCTTGCCGGTGCGGCAGGATTCGTTTTCGGAAGATATTACAGCGATAACAAGAAGCCCAACTTCACGCAGAAGTATGTGCTTTATGTGCGTCCCGAGATGAATGCATCCCAAGTGATGGATTCCCTTCTGACGGGAGCCGGTACCCTGCGTCCGAAGAGCCTTCAGCGTGCATTCTCCAAGATGGAAGTGGCGCAAAAGATGAAGCCTGGACGTTATGTCGTAGATCCGTCTTCTACAAGCATATACGTGGCACGAATGCTCGTGTTCGGCTGGCAGACGCCTCAGAATATGACTTTGTCGGGAACCTTGCGCAAGAAAGACCGCATAGCCCAGAGGATCAGTTCCCAGATGATGGTTGATTCGGCTTCAGTTGTGGCTGCTCTCAACGATGAAATGTTTCTTGCCAATTATGGCTTCACTCCGGAGAATGTCTTTGCAATGATCCTTCCTGATACATACGAAATGTACTGGACGGCATCGATAAAGGAAATATTCGATCGTTTGAAGAAAGAATATGATGCTTTCTGGACACAGGAGCGTCTCGCAAAGGCAGAGACTCAAGGGCTCACGCCGATGGAAGTCTCGGTGATTGCTTCCATAGTAAGTGGCGAGACTTTGAAGCCGTTCGAATATCCTGTCATTGCAGGAGTTTATCTCAACCGCTACAAGAAGGGAATGAAACTGCAGGCCGATCCGACCATCGCCTTCTGCTATGACTATACCCTCGACCGCATCCTGAAGAAGCATCTTACGGTTGACTCTCCATACAATACCTACAAACACGTCGGTCTGCCGCCTGCTCCGATCAATGTACCTCCTAAGGCCTGCCTGGATGCAGTCCTCAATCCCGACAAGCATAATTACATCTATTTCTGCGCCAGCCCTGCCTTTGACGGAACTCACAGGTTTGCAGTCACTTATACAGAACATCTCAAGAATGCCCGTGCCTTCCAGCGCGAACTCACCGCCCGCCGCAAGGCCAAGGCCGCTGCTGCCGCCGTGAAATAACAGGTAATCCTGCTAGACAAACCATCAGTCCCTGCCAAAGGAAAGCAGAAGTATATGGAAATGCTTTCCTCCCGGCAGGGACTGATGGTGTTATATACAACACTCATTCTTGTTCAGATGGATTATAAATTAAATACCGGCGCTACACAAATGAGTCGATTCGTGTAGCACCGGTATTGGTTTTACATCAATCTGGGGTGATACCAGCACCGGTGATACATAAAATGCGCGTTTTATATCACACCGGTCTGATTTAACCGGATTAGACCTTCACGATATGGAAGTACGGGGCGAAGCGTTTGAAGGCGGCGCGATCTTGCTGCCTCCTTTGTTGGTGGTAGAAGGCATTGCGATGATAGTCTTGCCCTGAGGCTTGAGGGAGGCTCCGTAGATGAAGTCAACCTGACCGCCCACTCCGATAGATATGCAGGTTCTAGTGAAGATTGTGATGGTACAATTCACTAGAAGTCTGGAAGGTCGTTGCTTTTGAGGCTTTCCGACTTGTTCTAGTGAAGTTTGTGTAGGCAAAATTCACTAGAACTGCCAGCAAGACTAAGGCTATTGAAAGCGGAGTTCTCCACTCTAGTTGTAGCCCATAATATCAGAAATATGATCTCAAACGGATATGATGCAGTTGTAGAGAGGAGATAGGGTAAGTTTGGCCGGCGTGTCCACCCTCGGACACGTTAGAGGGAGGGATCCGCCGCGATTGCGGTGGGAAGGATGAAGTCGGAACTTGGTCCGACGGAACCGGACCAAACTTACTCTATCTCCTCTCCTACCTATAACTATATACAAATGAGGATGACTAACACTTATTAGTCACCCTCTTTCATATATAATGTCAATCAGTTATTACTGCTCGTCAACTCCCTGGTCGTCTGCTCCGCCCTGAGGACCTGCCTGACCATTGAAAGGACCCTGCTGTGCACCAGGCTGAGGACCGGCCTGTGCTGCCTTTGCCATATCCTCTGATGCTGCGTGCCAAGCGGCCTCGAGTTCTGCGTTGTACTTGTCGATGTCTGCGATGTTCTGAGCCTTGACAGCCTCCTTGAGTGAGTTCATTGCATTCTCGATTGCGCTCTTCTTATCAGCCGGGATCTTGTCACCGTACT
The DNA here is from genome assembly GCA_045635205.1 of Candidatus Cryptobacteroides sp. Classification (GTDB taxonomy): domain Bacteria; phylum Bacteroidota; class Bacteroidia; order Bacteroidales; family UBA932; genus Cryptobacteroides. Next base: position 5,189 of record JAZRBS010000075.1, read on the forward strand.
CCTTAAGGTTCTTCTCTGTCTGGAAGCACATACCGTCAGCATTGTTGATCTTGTCGATACGCTCCTTCTCAGCCTTGTCAGCAGCCTCGTTAGCCTTCGCCTCATCCCTCATCCTCTGGATCTCTGCGTCAGAAAGTCCTGATGAAGCCTCGATGCGGATGTTCTGCTCCTTGCCTGTAGCCTTGTCCTTGGCTGATACGTTGAGGATACCGTTTGCGTCGATGTCGAATGTTACCTCGATCTGTGGTACACCTCTTGGAGCCGGTGCGATACCGTCAAGGATGAAGTTGCCGATGAGTTTGTTGTCCTTAGCCATAGGACGCTCTCCCTGAAGTACGTGTACATCAACTGCAGGCTGGTTGTCAGCGGCTGTAGAGAATACCTGTGACTTTCTTGTAGGGATAGTGGTATTGGCCTCGATGAGTTTTGTCATAACGCCTCCGAGAGTCTCGATACCGAGTGAAAGCGGAGTTACGTCGAGGAGAAGCACGTCCTTCACGTCACCTGCAAGCACACCACCCTGGATCGCAGCACCCATAGCTACCACTTCATCAGGGTTCACGCTCTTGTTAGGAGCCTTTCCGAAGAACTTCTCAACTACTGCCTGGATTGCAGGGATACGTGTAGAACCTCCTACGAGGAGTACCTCGCTGATCTCTGATGCGCTGATGCCGGCATCCTGGAGAGCCTTGCGGCAAGGCTCGATAGTCCTCTGGATGAGGTGGTCTGCGAGTTGCTCGAACTTAGCCCTGGTGAGAGTCTTGACGAGGTGCTTAGGAACACCGTCAACAGGCATAATGTAAGGAAGGTTGATCTCAGTGGAAGTCTGGCTTGAGAGTTCGATCTTTGCCTTCTCTGCTGCTTCCTTGAGTCTCTGGAGAGCCATAGGATCCTTCTTGAGGTCGATGCCGCTGTTCTCTGATGCGAATTCGGCAGCGAGCCAGTCGATGATAACCTGGTCGAAGTCATCACCTCCGAGGTGAGTATCACCGTTTGTCGATAGAACTTCGAATACGCCGTCTCCGAGATCCATAATAGAGATATCGAATGTACCGCCACCGAGGTCATACACGGCGATCTTCATATCCTTGTTCTGCTTGTCAAGACCGTATGCAAGTGCTGCGGCTGTAGGCTCGTTGATGATACGCTTTACTTCAAGACCTGCAATCTGGCCTGCCTCCTTGGTAGCCTGACGCTGTGAGTCTGAGAAGTATGCAGGTACTGTGATCACAGCCTCTGTAACCTCCTGTCCGAGATATTCCTCAGCAGTCTTCTTCATCTTCTGGAGAATCATAGCCGAGATCTCCTGTGGTGAATAAAGACGTCCGTCGATATCGACACGTGGAGTGTCGTTGTCACCCTTGACAACCTTGTAAGGTACGCGGTTGATGTCGCCTGTCACCTGGCTGTATTTCTCACCCATAAATCTCTTGATCGAGAAGATGGTCTTGTGAGGATTGGTGATAGCCTGGCGCTTTGCAGGGTTACCGATCTTTCTCTCACCGCCGTCGGTGAATGCAACTACTGAAGGTGTTGTTCTTTGTCCTTCGTTGTTGATGATGACTGTAGGTTCGTTACCTTCCATCACTGCCACGCAGGAGTTGGTGGTTCCGAGGTCAATTCCAATGATTTTTCCCATAATTATTTATATGTTTTAATTTATTATCCATTTCTGTAAACATCCCTCATCTGATGTGGAGTGACATTTACGTGACGTCAGAGATATTATCGAAACTTGTGCCAATCCCTAGACAGAGGAAATATATGTCAAAATGTCAGTTTTTTGGTGACAAGGTGACCTTCATAATGACATATTTGCTATTTTTGCGTTATGAAAATCTATAGAGAACTGTCTGCCGGGGAATTCAATGACCTCGCTTCAAGAATACTTTATGAGGATAACCATCTTCTTGTGGTGAACAAGAAGATCGGAGAGATAGTACAAGGTGACAAGACCGGAGATGAACCTTTGAGTGAGAAATACAAGGCGTTCATAGCGCAGCGCGATTCAAAGCCGGGACAGGTCTTTGTGGGGCTGCCTCATCGTCTGGATCGTCCTGTGAGCGGAATTACCGTACTGGCAAAGACTTCCAAGGCTCTGGAGCGCCTGAATGCTATGTTCAGAGATTCTGATGTCCATAAATTCTATTGGGCATTGGTGTGTGCCGAGCCAAAGCCTTCTGAAGGTCGTCTGGAAGATATGTTGTGGCGTAACGAGAAGCAGAACAAATCATACGTGTGCCGTCCCGGAGCAATGAGAAAGGATGCCAAACTTGCCAGACTGAACTACAGGCAGATCGGTAAGACAGACCGTTACTGGCTTGTTGAGGTCGAACTTCTGACAGGACGTCATCATCAGATCCGCTGCCAACTTTCACATCTCGGATGTCCGATAAAGGGTGACCTTAAATATGGGTCTCCAAGATCAAATCCGGATGGCGGTATTTCACTTCACGCCCGCAGGATCACTTTCGTACATCCTGTGAAGAAGGAGGAGATGACAATAGAGGCTCCGGTTCCATCGACTTGGAAGGGAATTTAAATCACTTAATATGAGAAAGATAGTTTTATTATTGTCGCTTGTGCTTGCTTTGATGGGATGCGCAGATAAGCCATACGTCATCGTTCAGATTGCTGATGCACAACTGGGATTCACTGCTGCTGACAAAAGCAAGAAAGAAGGAACTGAATATGTGAATGACCTTACATACGAGATAGACTGCCTGACAAAAGCGGTAATGCAAGTCAATGAAATGAAGCCTGATGCTGTCATTTTTACCGGTGATCAGGTTCACCGTTACTATAATGAGGAGCAGTGGAATACGTTTGCAGAGGTGATATCAGCCATAGATCCTTCAATCAAAGTTCTTCATATTCCCGGTAATCACGACGTCATCATTGGTGAAGGAACGGTGGACTCATCTCCTTTTACAGACAGATATGGAGAGGATCGTTTTGTCCTTTGTGAAAGGGGAGTACGATTGGTTGGAATCAATTCCAATCTTGTCAAATATGACGATCCTGAGGAAGAATCCCAGTACGGATGGCTGAACGATGTCCTGAACAAGGAAAACGAGGATGAAGTGACGATTGTCTTTTCCCATCATCCGTTCTTTCTGGGAGAAATTGATGAAGAGGACGGATATTTCCAGATTCAGAAATCAAAGAGACAGAGATATTTCGACTTGTGCAAGGAGAAGGATGTCGATGCCCTTTATGCCGGTCATCTTCACAACAATTCATCTGGCGAATATTCCGGAATCCCGGTGCGGACAACCACATCCGTAGCATTCCAGATCGGCGAAGCCCAGCCTTCGATCCGTGTCATCACCATCACTGACGACACCATCTCGGATCGACTACTGAACATCTGAGTTTATAATCAAAATCCTGAAGATCGATCTTCAGGATTTTGATGTTTATTTGCTCTTCATAAATCTCAGACACTTAAGTATCCAGCCAGGAAGCGTCTTGGTGTCATCGCGATTCTCAAGATGGAGATAGATGCCGAATTTCTTCAGAATCGGAATCTTGAATGTCTCCACGAACTCGATCAGAGTGCCGTCAGGATCCTCTACGTATGTAAAATGGCCATTGGCTTCTCCCATCTTGAAATCACGGCCTCCATCGCACACGAACTCGTGTCCGAGCGCAGATGCAGCCTTGCGGATCTCTTCCATATTCCTGATGTCGAAGCAAAGGTGGATGAATCCGGGATCTCCCCAGAGACGGCCTTCGTACAATTTGCGAGGTGCAGGCACATCCTCCTCAGCGATCCTCTGTACCAATTCTATATGGGACGTTCCCATAACTTCGCTGAGCGGTCCTTCAATCGGCTTCGATCTTGTCAGCATCACTCTACGCAATCTGTAATTGCCTCCAGGAACACCCTTGAGGTCTTCAAATACGTCAGTGACATCATATTCCACCTTATCGTAATCCATAATTGAACCATAGAACTTGATGGACTTCTCCATATCTGAAACTCCAAGTGTGGCACCATTGTTTCCACCGGTGTTCTTGTCTTCATTATAGAAGCAGTAGTCATCCGACTCAACATCAAAGAGGTTGTTCCAAGGATCCAGAACGAAGAAATGTTCTTTGCCGGCAGGATTGGCACTAGGTGAAGTCAGGATGTTCACACCCTTTTTCTTCATTTCCTCGTATGCCGCTCTGACATCGCGTGACTTTACCTTGCAGGCAAAGATGCCGTAGTCTCCGAACTCCGGAGTGAACTGGATATAATTGAGTTCACGTTCGCGTGGCTCCCATACCTCGAATCCGCCGCCTCCGCGCAGATTCAACACCAGAATAGCATATCTAGGCTGAGGCTTTCCTCCTGTATAAGGAAGCATCCTCTCCGCTACTCCTACATCACCGAAAAGTTTGATGTCAAATCCGAATACATCCTTGTACCAAGCCCAGGATTCCTCTACGTTTCTTACTCCTATTCCGACTTGCTGAACTCCGCAGATCACTTTTCTTTTTGCCATATCATTTATTTTTAGATCCTTCGACTCGCTTTGCTCACTCAGGATGACAATAGAGCCTCAGGGCTGCCATTGTCATCTTGCTGAAACATTTCGTGCGATAAGGCGGAAAAGCCAAGGCATATATTTATAGAACGGTACCATAATGGTGTCGAAACCTCCGATTACCTTCTGATGCTTTCCGCGCGCTATGGCTCTGATGGCCACCTTTGCGCATTTGTTCACGTCATATCCGTTAGCCTGTCCCGGATCCATTACGCCAGTTGCCTTTCCGTTTCCGTCAAGAGCATTCTTGGATACATCGGTGTGGATGCGGCCAGGGATGATGATAGTGGTCTTTATCTGAGGATACTCGAGAGCGATGGTCTCGTAGAATCCGTGTATCGCGTGCTTGGAAGCACAATAGGCAGAGCGTACAGGGAAACCGAATACTCCTGATACAGAGGATACTACAGCAATGTGTACTCCTCTCTCGATGAGCATATCCTTAAGTGCCTTCACCAGATATATACCTCCGAAATAATTCACTTCCATAAGCCTTCTATCAACGCTGATGTCAGTCTCAAGGGTGAGGGCTCTCTGTGATATTCCTGCATTAAGAAGCATAAAGTCGATCAGATGTCCTTCTGCCTTGATCCACGCCACCAGTTCATCTATAGTTTCCGGCTTTTCCATATCTACAGTGTGGCACCAAGCCTTCACGCCCAATTCAATGCACTTTTTCTGTACCTTCTCCAGCGCCTCGATCCTTCGTCCGGTGAGGATCACGTTCGCCCCCTTCATTGCGTATTGGTAGGCCATTGCCTCGCCGATACCTGTACCACCTCCGGTTATGAGCGCGGTTTTTCCTTTAAATTCCATATTAAATAGTTTTAGTACAATTCGTTTATATTGCAGCAATGCTCTAAAGCATCAGTCCTGCTTTGACTTTGTCAGCCATCTCCTGACCCTTGATGTGTGCCAGGATTGTAAGACCGAATTCGAATGCCCAGCCCGGGCCGCGTCCTGTGATGACGTTCCCGTCAGTCACCACTCCTTCCTTTACATATTCCGCTCCCTTTGCCATTAGAGCCTCCTCAAAGCCGTCATAACAGGTCATCTTCTTGCCGTCAAGATCCGGGAGCAGACTCAACACTACGCTTGGAGCCGCGCAGATTGCTGCAATCGTACCTCCATTCGCATAATGTTCCTGCATAATGTCCATAAGTTTCGGGAAGGCTGCCAGATTTGCGGATCCAGGCATACCTCCAGGGAAGATCATCACATCAGTCGGAAGACAAGGCCCGAATGAAGTCGATGCCCTGAATTCGCCGAAGGCCATATCGGCAACTACCGGAATGCGGTTGGAACTGGTTACTATCCTGTCGTCATAGATTGACACAGTCTTTACATTTACTCCGCCTCTGCGAAGCATATTGACGGTGGTAAGAGCCTCTGATACCTCAAAACCGTCTGCTAAGAAAATATATACTCCTTTCATAATCAGCTAATTACATTTTGTGTCAGTTGAGACGGATGTTATTCCGCTTTGATCTGGAAAGGAGCCACAGGCAAGCCTTCCATATTCTTCAGATTGCCCGGCTTGAAGTCTCCCCATCCATATCTCACAACGCAAGGATCGTGGACAAATTCAGACCTTATCTTCAGCACTCTTGGTTCCCACTCGTAATAAGCGTATGTCACAGGGTAGAAGATACCTTCGCTTCCAGCCACTTCAAGTCCTTCGATCTCCATCCATCTGTTCAAACCATTGTATGCGTTGGTGAATTCTATGGCAAGTTCGCAACTGTTGGCCATACGGTAGCATCTGACTGCTTCTGGACTGTCGCAGGCGATCCTGCTGAATCCGTAATCTCTGTTGAGCGCCATAAAGGCCAGTCTTTCACCCACTTCCTTTTTCTTTGCAGGGTGGATGTTGTCCTGCTCGTATGGCTCGACAAGGTCGTTTGTCACGATTATACCGCAGTTAGGAATAGACCTGGCAGTCTCGTGCTGAGCCTGACGAAGCAGGGCATAGTATGGAATTGCTGTCTGAGGCTTGTTGCGGTATGGGGCAAGTTCAACCATATAGAAAGGCATCTTTGCCTCTGTGTCTCCCCAACATTCTCTCCAGTGGTTTACCATATTTGTCATACGCTCACAGAATTGTTCGTGCCTGCCGACGTTCGAACACCCCTGGTACCAGATGAATCCCTTGACGGTGTAACCCTTTGCCGGGTTGAACATTGCGTTGTATGCAAGGTAAGGCCTGTGGTAATGAACCATAGCCTCTATAGTCTCGCGTCTGAGATCCTCGTCCGGATATGTCTCCAGGATTTCCTTCGGAGTCCAACTCTCGATCCTCGCTCCGCCATACGCACAACTTATGATGCCTACAGGTATGTCCAGCACCTCGTTCAACTCACGGGCAAAGAAAAATGCAGTAGCGCTCATATCAGGAATAGTGTTGGATTCTGCACCTTTCCATTCTCCCTCTACTTCGGTGAGAGGTTCGTATGATTGTTTGACAGGAACGGTGAACATTCTTATCTTTTCTGTTGCTTCAGGTGCAGATATATATTCCAATGCGTTTTCAACAGGGCAGTTAAAGAAGCCTCTCATAGGCATTTCCATATTGCTCTGACCGGAAGCGAACCAAACCTCACCGATAAGGATATCCTTGATGCGGATAGTCTCTCCATCGCCTTTGATGGTCATAGTATATGGTTTGTAACTTGCTTCCGGGGTTGCTGCATATACAGTCCAGTTACCCTCACCATCAGTTCTGGTGCGGTAGGACGAGCCGTTCCACGAAGTTGTCACGGTAATCTGTGATCCCGGTGATGCAGTGCCCCATATCTTCGCATTTGCGTTCTGCTGCATTATCATACCGTCGCTGATGAGATTGGATGGGTCAAGTTTTGCTTCAGCACTGATGCAAAGGCCGAGCATTACTGCAAATATTGCGGTTATACGTTTCATAATTATGTGGTTGTCAGGTTATTTGAGGGATGCGAGGCAGTCTGTCACGTTCTTTTCAATACGTGCAGGAATGTCGGTACCTTCTGCCTTCTGGAATTTCTCGCCGGTGATGTTTTCGTATAGTTCCACATAACGGTCGGTGATGCCGTTAACGATTTCTTCTGTCATTTCTGGAACCTGCTGGCCTTCCTGTCCCTGGAAACCGTTGGCCATAAGCCACTCGCGCACAAACTCCTTGGACAACTGCTTCTGCTTCTGGCCGGCTGCAAGGCGCTCCTCATAACCTTCTGCGTAGAAGTATCGTGAAGAATCAGGGGTATGGATCTCGTCCATAAGGAAGATTTTGCCGTCCTTCTTTCCGAATTCATATTTTGTGTCAACGAGAATCAGCCCCATCTTGGCCGCTATCTCCGTTCCTCTTTGGAAAATAGCCCTTGTATAAGCCTCCAACTGTTCATAATCCTCTTTGCTTACTATTCCCTGCGCAATGATATCTTCCTTGGAAATGTCTTCGTCGTGGCCTTCTGCCGCCTTTGTAGTAGGAGTGATTATCGGCTCAGGGAACTTCTGGTTTTCAACCATTCCCTCTGGCATCTCCACTCCGCAGATTGTTCTCTTTCCTGCCTTGTACTCTCTCCAGGCGTGTCCTGAAAGATACCCGCGGATGACCATCTCCACCTTGAACGGCTCACATTTATGACCCACTGTTACCATAGGATCCGGAACTGCTATCTTCCAGTTCGGGAGTATGTCTGTAGTCGCATCGAGGAATTTGGCAGCGATCTGATTGAGTACCTGTCCTTTGAAAGGGATTCCTTTCGGGAGTACTACGTCAAATGCTGAGATACGGTCAGATACGACCATAACGAGATATTCGTTGTTGATGCTATATACATCACGAACTTTTCCTACATAGTGGCCTGTCTGGCCTGGAAAATTGAAATCTGTCTTTACGATTGCTTCCATTGTATAGTTTTTAAAGATTATTTCAGTTAAAATAATCTACAAATATAAAGAAACTGTTTCAATTTTCAGCGATATATGAGTGTTTTTGCGTCTCTGGTGAACGGTCATTTATGCTCTATCCATTCAGGATAAGCGATCTTTGGGATGAGGGTACGGATCTGACCGGCACGTTTTGATACGTATTGTGATGGCTTTTCTGCGTGGCGCTGGAGTGGATTGGGCAGACAGGCAGCCAGAAGAGAAGATTCGCGTCTTGTCAGTTCCGATGCCTTTTTATTGAAAAGTTCCTGTGCAGCAGCCTCGGCTCCGTATATCCCTTTACCCATTTCTGCTACGTTAAGATATACTTCCAGAATACGTTCCTTGCCCCATATCCATTCTATCAGGACAGTAAAGTATGCCTCGAAAGCCTTTCTGACGAAAGTTTTGCTGGGGAACAGGAATACATTCTTTGCAGTCTGCTGGCTTATGGTACTTGCACCGCGGAGTTTCTTTCCTTTGTCTCTGTGGTCGTCGATGGCTTTCTTCATCTCCTTCCAGTCGAATCCATTGTGCTCTATGAAAAGATTGTCCTCACTGGCGATTACGGCTTTAGCCAGTTCCGGGGAGATATCTTCGTAACTGCGCCATTTCTTGAGCGTATGGAAGTCCTCATCATTCCTGTATTCAATGCTCCGGGATATCATAAGAGGTGTCACCCACACCGGCACCCATTTGAACATAAGTACCCAGAGTATGGTGAGTGTGATGAATGCCAACGGAATCTTTATCAGAGCCAGTTTGAGCAGCCATTTGAGTATGCCGTCCCGTTGTATCTTTTCTCTAGTCGTCATCTGTAGTCTGTCAGTTTAAGACGGAATTTGCGGCTTCCGAAATTTATGAAGAACAATCTGCCAGTCGTATTCCCGGATATATCGTCCTGTGGCGTGGCTCCGATGGGGAGTTGCTTCAGTGCCTTCCTTTGCCAGTCTGAAGAATCTATCTCAAATATCACAGGATCCTTTGGCATTTCCGTTTTGAATCCAAGTGTCTTATATACATTGCCTTCCGACCATTCCAAATCGGCGTAACTCATAATATCATCCGGTTGCACCTCCTCGATGAATGCCTTGAGCAGTTTGCCCATACCTCCGCTTACCCTGAGACCAGGCAGGGATGCATAACGTGTCCATTCGTATGAACGGATCTCCTTACCGTCCTTTATCCATTTCCTTGCATTCGAGAACGTCGCTACTGCAATCAGTCTGCCTATATCGCTGCTTTGGGTTTCCTCCTTGTCATCCAGAGCATCCCTCCTGTCATCCCGAGCATAGCCGAGAGACCTTATCTCCTCTGCTATATGTCCCGTATGCCTTTTCAGAAAAAGTCCGTAGCAATATCTGCAGGCAGCATAGCCGTATGAGTGATTCTCTGCCAGAAAAGCCTTTGCTTCGGCCTTGTCTATTCTTCTTGTTTCGCAGTTGCGGGCGTATGCCTGGCTGAACAGTTCCAGATGAGCCAGAATCCGCTCCTGCATCATCTTCCTCTGTATATGCCAGCGGTCTTCAGGGATAATTATAGGATATCCTTCGAGTGAACTGATCATACGGACTGCTTCTTCCGCTTCCTGACTGTTCTGTATGGCCTCTTCAACGCTTCCGGCTGAAATCTCCAGAGGTAATATTACTCTGGTATGTCTCTTGTCCAGCGTCCTGACGCAGATGACATCGAAGCCGTGGCGGCTCTGAAAGGAATATTCAAAACCACCCTCATCAAGAAATGCTCCTATATCGTCAATCAATCTGCTCATAGATTGCAAATATACCATAAATCCTGATATCATTGGTTCCCGTTGAGCGGCAAAACTGTCTTTCTGCTCCTTTCAGCCGCTCAATGGGTCAGAAATTGTACCCGTTGAGCGGACACAGTGTAATAAAAGTAAGATTTTTCGCTCAACGCGGTGGATGCTGATACGAAGATTTGTTAATTTTGTCCCACAAGGTGAAACTATGACAGATTATAATGACGAGATAGTTCCGGAATCTCCGGGAGAGAAGGCTGTTCCGTTTGTGGAACTACCTAAGATGGCGCAGGAGGGAATTCACGCAGGATTTCCTTCTCCGGCTACGGATTATATGACCCAGGCAATAGACCTGAACAGAGAACTTGTCCGGCATCCTGCTGCGACTTTCTATGGACGTGTCGTGGGCGATTCGATGGTGGATGCAGGAGTTGATGAGGGAGATATCCTTGTGATAGACAAGGCTTTGGAGGCGCAGGATGGAGATATGGCAGTGTGCTTCGTAGATGGAGAGTTCACGCTGAAGCATCTGAAGATGAAGGACGGGAAGATAACGCTTGTGCCGGCCAATGATAAATATCCAAGTATTGAAGTGGATGAGGGTACGGACTTCAAGATGTGGGGTGTGGTGACTTATGTAATAAAGAAGGTGCGGTAGGGGCTTTCTTGACAAACTCGAAATGACAATATGTACGCATTGGTGGATTGCAACAATTTCTTCGTTTCGTGCGAAAGGGTTTTCCGTCCTGATCTGGATGGGAAACCGGTGGTGGTGCTTTCCAATAATGATGGCTGTGTTGTCTCCAGGAGCAATGAGGCTAAGTCTATGGGCATTGCTATGGGAGTGCCGTTCTATAAGGTGAAAGACTATGTGGATGTGGGGCAACTGGTGGCCTTCTCCTCCAATTATGCTCTATATGGCGATCTGTCGAATAGGGTTATGTCTCTTCTAGCGGATGCGGTGCCAGAGATCGAGATATATTCGATCGATGAGGCCTTCCTGCATCTGGATGGTATTCCTCTTGAAAATATTCCCGGGTTCTGCAGGGATCTGGTTCAGAAGATAAGAAGATGGGTGGGGGTGCCCGTGAGTATAGGAGTGGCTCCGACCAAGACTTTGGCAAAGATAGCAAGTCATTTTGCCAAGAAGTATAAAGGATATAGGGGAGTCTGTCTTATGGATACGGATGAGAAGAGGCTTAAGGCATTGAAACTCACTCCTATAGATGATGTATGGGGGATAGGACGCCGGCTGGCTCCGAAGATGGTTGCGAAAAATGTGCGCACAGCCCTGGATTTCGTCCAGCGGCCTAAGGAGTGGGTGGCGGCAAATTTCAATGTGAACGGTGTCCGGACTTGGGAGGAACTTCGAGGGAAAGCCTGTCTTGAATCAGAGATGGAAGACAGACGCAAGTCCATCAGCACCTCGCGTTCATTTGCTGATATGATGGAGGATGAAAAGGAACTCATTCTGCGGGTTTCGGATTTCGCTGCTATGTGTGCGCACAAACTCAGGAGCGAAGGGTCTGCGGCATACGATGTGACGGTATTTCTGCTTACTAACCGTTTCAGGAATGATCTGGCTCAATATTTCCCTTCTGCGACTGTGCGGCTTGAAGTTGCGGCCAGCAGCGCACAGGAAATTGTCGGTGCGGCTCTGAAGGCTTTCAGGACTATTTACAGGCCGGGTTACCGATACAAGAAGGCGGGAGTTACTGTCAGCGGGATTGTCCCTGCTGATGAGGTTCAGGGAGTGATATTCGGATTTGATGAGGACTTGAGAAGAAAGCAGGACAGACTGTCCAAAGTCATTGATGATGTCAATGCGGCTGCCGAGGCGTCAGGCTGTGCTTCAGGCAATTCCTTGCTGCGTCTGGCCACGCAGCGCCCCGGACATTATGCGGACGGCATCCGAAGCGAATTCCGATCACCGTTGTATTCGACTTCCATCGACGAAATAATAAAGGTGCGCTAGACTTCATTGCTTCAGCCTGGCGCACCTTCAAGATTCTATGCTCCTTAGGACTTTGGGATTATTTAAGTTCTGTGATTTTCATTTCCTGCATAAGGGCTCTCGCATCAAGAGGGTTGTCTGTGGTGAGTTGGTCAACTCCCATCCTGAACATTCTCTTCATTTCTTTTTTATTGTTGACAGTCCAGGCGTTGACGCTCATATTATGGTTGCGTGCCTGTCCGTACCATTTCTTATTCTTATGGATGGTATATACTCTGTGATTGTAGTCAACTCCGTTGATACCTTTCTCTGCAAGTTCATCTGGACTCAGGCTGCTGCCGAGGAATTGTACAGTGAAACCAGGCAATTCCTTTGCAAGAACCTCGCAGATGTGGATGCTGAATGAAATGAACATAACTCTCTGTGGGTCAAGCAGGTCGTGTTCTTTCAGTTTTGCAATTGTAAGTTCTATGAATCTGTCTTCCACTTCATCGCAAGAGTGAGGCTTCATTTCATAAACGAGCATTGTCTCAGGATATTTCTTACCCTGCTCGAGGTATTGGTCGATGGTAGGGATGGTCTCGCCGTTCTTGATCTTGAAATCCTTGAACTCCGAGTATGGGTACTTTTCTATCTTCTTACCTTCAACATCGCTGTCGTGATATACTATAAGAATACCATCAGATGTCATATTCACATCGAATTCACTTCCCCAGAATCCTGCTTCCTGAGCACATCTGAGAGCGGCTACCGAGTTTTTGGCATAACCTGCTTCTTCGCAGTTCCAGAATCCTCTGTGCGCTACGATTCCTGTCTGTTTTTGTGCATCTGCTGCAATCGGGAAAAGAAGAATCCCTGCAAGAATGGCTGTTGTAAGCATCTTCAATCTGTTCATTATCATTGTCTTTAGTGTTATAGTCTGTCGTAAAATCATTACAAAGATAAGAAACTGTTTTAAATTTATATGGGTTTATCCAAAAAGTATTAACTTTGTCCGGTTATGCTGATATGAAATGTATCGGATAAGTTGAAAGTAGTGTTGGTGTAATATTGCATCGATTAATGATTATAAAATATAGATTATGGTAAAGGTAAATTTGGGAGGCTGCAACTCCTTTGTAAATGATGCAGACTACAAGGCATACGTAGAGAAGGCGCTGGCCGCTCTTGAAGTGCTTGAGAATGAGACCGGTGCAGGAAATGATTTCCTTGGTTGGAAACATCTTCCTTCTGAGACCCTGAACAGCACTCTGGTCGCTGATTGTGAGGCCATCAGAGATCTCTGGAAGTCTAAAGGGGTAGATCTCGTTGTTGTAATAGGCATCGGTGGATCGTACCTTGGAGCAAAGTGTGCTCTCGAGGCTCTTTCACATCAGTTCGGAAAACAACTCAAGAACAAAGGCGAGGCACCTGAGATCGTTTTTGCAGGTCAGAACCTCTCTGAGGAGTATATGTGCGAACTTATGGATCTCGTTCAGGAAAGAAATGCCGCTTGCGTGGTGATTTCCAAGTCAGGCACTACAACCGAGCCTGCTGTGGCTTTCCGCCTCATAAAGAAGTATATTGAGGAGAAGTATGGAAAGGCAGAGGCTGCAGAACGTATCGTGGCTGTTACTGACAAGGCACGCGGTGCTCTCAAGGGACTTGCAACCCAGGAAGGCTATAATACATTCGTGATCGAGGACAATGTGGGAGGACGTTTCTCTGTGCTTACTCCAGTGGGAATCCTTCCTATCGTGCTCGCCGGCTTCGATATGAAGGCTATGCTCGAGGGTGCTCTCGAGATGGAGAAGGCTTGTGCTGAAAAGTGCGGATGCAATCCTGCAATACAGTATGCTGCAATGCGTAATGCTCTTTATAATCAGGGCAAGAAGATAGAGATTCTCGTGGCTTACAATCCTAAACTCACATTCCTTGGCGAATGGTGGAAGCAGTTGTATGGCGAATCTGAGGGTAAGAACGGTCTTGGAATTTTCCCTGCATCAGTAAACTTCACCACCGACCTCCACTCTATGGGTCAGTACATCCAGGACGGAGAACGTACGCTTATGGAGACTGTCGTGACAGTGGAAAACAGCAACCGCTCTATGCTCATTGAGAACGATCCTCAGAATCTCGACGGCCTTAACTTCCTTACAGGCAAGCACGTGGAGGAGTGCAACGCAATGGCTGAACTTGGAACAAAACTCGCTCACATTGACGGTGGAGTACCTCAGATTTCTCTCTCGATCGAGCGTATCAACGAGTACAATCTCGGAGCGCTTTTCTATTTCTTCGAGAAGGCCTGCGGAATCAGCGGATATATGCTCGGTGTCAATCCGTTCGACCAGCCGGGCGTTGAGGCATATAAGAAGAATATGTTCGCACTTCTTGGCAAGCCTGGATATGAGGCTCAGGCAGAGGCTCTGAAGGCAAGACTTTAAATACACCCGGCGGCCAAGTGCCGTTGGTATAATTTGTGAAAAAGGTCTAGGTGAATTTGACACTTAGACCTTTTTTTGATGTTATGGACACAGGTAAAACGATTTTAGCATTTCTGGCAGGAGCCGCTGCAGGAGCGGTAGCAGCCTTGCTCCTCGCTCCCGATTCTGGTGAAAGGACACGAGACAGGATCCGTTCAAAGGCTGCCGATGCCACAGGAGCGGCGAAAGAGAAAATATTGGAAGGGCTGGATGTCCTTGAGGCTGCCCTGAAGGATGAATGATATGGATTCTCGAAAAGGGATATCAGAGTCAGATGTCCGCAAATATCTCGACCTCAGGCTCGAAGATTTGAAGTTGAGGACCGTCGATGGACTGTCTGTAGGGGTGAGCAGAGTGCTTGCCGTGATGGTTATACTTATGCTCGGAGCCATTGTCCTTGCAGCCTTTGCCTTCGGTACGGTCCTCTTGTTGGGAAATGTCATCGGCAGCCAGGCTGGCGCAGCATTCATCATTGGAGGCGTTTTCCTGATTGTCCTTGTTGTGATTCTCCTTGTCTGGCGAAAATTATTTGTGAACATTTTTGTGAAACTTTTTATAGACATCTTCTATGGAAACGAATGACTTTTCAAGAATCACGACTCTTTCCCAACTCCGCCAGACCCGCAAAGATGTGTCTGAACAAATCCATATATTGGAAAGCCGTATTTCCCATCGCCTGGACGACTTCAAGGCAGCCTGCTCCTTTAAAGGAATTCTTCTTCCAATCATAAGAAAACTTAGAAAAATGATTTCTGGCACACACTTTGCAAAATATTGAATCACGGTTAGTTTAGTTGTTAATAATAGGGTTATGGTTCACCTCCCGGGCAGGTTCTTCTGTCCGGGAGGTGTTTGTCTGTTTCAATTTCTACAGGAAATTCCCGCAGAAAGATGTGACTGCTTTCGCGGATGACGAAAATTGAGTAACTTTGCCGCCGATGAAAAGAAATCTTGTTTTGATAGCGGGCATCACGATTGCGATGCTGGTGATGATGCTTCTTGGGAACGTGATTACTGTTGCCGAGAAACTGGGTGAGGTATGTCATACGGTATATGTCGAATATGCTTTTTACGGACTTATACTGATTCTTGCTGTTGTATTCATCATCAGACCTATAATACGTGTGCATAATGCTCCTGAGTTCCCGGTGATGGCTGTGGATGATGAGGCGGGGGTGAAGGATCTCCAACGTTTCGGCAAGAGATTGTGTGCCAATTGCGGATATATTTCAGATCCTGAAAAAAGGAAGGCGCATCAGGATGCTTTGAAAGCAGAATTGAAGACCTCGATGGAAGATCGTGAGAAACTGAAGGAGTTCCTGAATAAGGAGTTGGATGTCAGGTTCAAGGGTAATAAGGAACTTGATGTGCTGGGGATCGATAAGAGGATCAAGGAATGGGGAAAGACCGTGTTCCTGGTTACAGCGATTTCCCAGAACGGGATATTCGATTCAGCAGCAGTTATGGTGATGAACTATAAACTGATTGAGGATCTAGTGCTTGCAAGTGGATTCAGACCGACCAGACCTCAGATGTTCAGACTCTATGTCCGGGTGCTGACAACGGCTTTGATATCATATTGCACGTCTCAGGTATTTACTGATATGGACGGAGTTGCTCCTTTCGATATCGGAGGAGGCAATGCGGATCTGAGCGATGTAAATCCTGAAGATATTGCAGGAACATCACCTGAATTGGATGGAGAGGATTCTCTTACAGGTTTTCTCTCTCGTTTCAAGATCCCGGGAGTCGTTGCTGAATCTGCTCTTCAAGGTGCTGTGAATGCTCTTCTGGCTCTTCGTATAGGCTATGTCACCAAGGCTTATCTGCAGGAAGGACAGAATGCTTTGTCCGGCGTTAGAAATAAAAGGACAGTAAAACGGCAGGCTATCAAGTCTGCGTTCAAGGCTCTTCCTGGCATAGTGGCAGGCTCTGCCTCTACCTTGGGGAAAGGAATAACAGGATTTGTGGCGCGTATGGCGTCTAAAGATGAAAAGTAGTTATGGAAAAGAAATTATACCCTTTTAAATTCATTCCGGTGGCTTCAAGGAGGCCGTGGGGTGGTAATGATCTGGTCAAGAAACTGGGCAAGCAGTTCGTTGAATGTGATGAGGATGGCAATGAAGTGCCGATTGCAGTTGATGAACTTGTTGGTGAAAGTTGGGAACTTGCTGATATGGGAATCGAAGATTCGGTGATAGCAAATGGCTGGCTAGCAGGTAATACGATCAGTGAACTGATGGAGACTTATCTTGAAAGAGTGGTGGGTGAGGATGTCTATAATTATTATGGCCGTCAGTTCCCTCTGCTTATCAAGTTTCTGGATATCAATGACAAACTTTCTGTTCAGGTTCATCCTGATGATGAAGTTGCTGCTGAAAGATATGACTCTTTGGGAAAGTCTGAGATATGGTATGTTATGGATGCCAAGCCAGGTGCGAAGATGTATTGCGGATTCAACCGTGACATCACTGCGCAGGAGTTCTATGACAGATGTCAGAACGGCACAGTCGAAGAAGTCCTCAATGTCATCTGCCCTAAGAAGGGTGATGTCATCTATATCACGCCAGGCACTGTTCATGCTGCCGATGGCGGCATCCTCATCGCTGAGATCCAGGAATCTTCAGACATGACATTCAGACTTTATGATTGGGGTCGCGAGTTCAATCCGGCAACTGCAAGAAAGATGCATCTGGATGAGGCGATAGATGTTATCAACTACAAGGCTTTCGATCCTTCAATCTACCGTAAGGGACCTCTCTGGGGAGAGGAGAGCCAGGAGGAGGATCATGTGATTCAGGAATTGGTGGAGTGCCCTCAGTTCAATGTGTCAAAGATAAGGCTTGCAGATCCTCTTCACATATACACTGACAAGTTTGAAAGCTTCATCGTGTACATATGTCTTGAGGGAGCAGCATCTATTCAGGTGCCTTCGACTAAGGAAAATGGTGAGGCTTGCATGGAAAACTATGAATTCAAGAAGGGAGAGACGATTCTCATACCGGCAGATATGCCTGATTTCTTCCTTGTTCCGCGTGATCGCGACACCATCCTCCTCGAGGCTGTGACCCGTCCTGAAGAGGTGCTTGATGCCTATATCGACCCAGATACAGAGGCATTCCTTGAAGGCGAGGATTATGAAGGTCTTGAGGATGATTCCGAGGATGAACTCTCTGCTCCTGCAGGAGCTTCTCCGCTTAACTTCTTTAACTAGTCATGGAAGAGGTCAGGATAGACAAATATCTCTGGGCGATAAGGGTTTACAAGACCAGGACAGAGGCTACGGATGCCTGCAAGGGCGGTAAGGTCCGTGTAAATGGAGCTGATACCAAGCCATCGAAGACCGTCAAGGCAGGTGATGTGATCGTTGCGCGCAAAGGGGCAGTCGTATATACATATAAGGTCTTGCAGCTCATAGATAAGAGACAGGGAGCCAAGCTTGTTCCAAACTATGCGGAGAATCAGACTCCTGCAGAAGAACTCGCGAAACTTCGCGCACCGGTGGAGACATTCTTCCTCAAGCGCGACAGGGGAGCAGGCCGTCCTACGAAAAAAGACCGCCGCCAGATGGAAGACCTCTGGAGCAGTCTCGACTTCGATGTCCCCGATGACATCGCCGCCTCCCTCGCCGCCTCCTTCGGCCTAGATGATGATGAATAGCGCACAAACTGTGCGCCACATATATAATTCCGGCCGTATTGACTTGGCAGACATT
>JAZRBS010000076.1:0-39245 GCA_045635205.1 Candidatus Cryptobacteroides sp.
GATCCACCTCTTCCCATTCCGAACAGAGAAGTTAAGCTCACCATCGCCGATGGTACTGCCCCACCAGGTGGGAGAGTAGGTAGCCGCCACTTTCTTATACGAGTCCCTGACATCTGAGGATGTCGGGGACTTTTCGTTTATATTTAGTATATTTGTGTTCGCATCGGATAAATTAGATTTGTTATGAACAGAATGTTACTTTTTATTATTTCAATTATCTTTCTTATATCGTGTTCGGACTCAATCGATCAGCTATGGCTAGAGGCTAATTATACTAAGCAAGAGGCTATGGTTCAGATGCGTGACGGAGTCTCACTTTATACTTCAGTATATTCCCCTTTGGATGCATCAGAACGGCCTGTACTCTTGGTCAGGACTCCATATTCCTGTGTGCCATACGGTCAGGGATGGAAATCTGATCTTTTGGAATATATGATAGAATTCCTTGATAATGAATATATTATAGTTTTTCAGGATGTTCGCGGACGTTATATGAGTGAAGGTGAATATCAGAATGTCCGTCCTTATATTCCCAATAAGACAGGTGTGGAAACAGACGAGGCATCTGATACATACGACACTATAGAATGGATTCTGCATAATACAGATAATAATGGTTCGGTCGGCGTGACCGGAATGTCTTATCCTGGTTTTTATGCCACTATGGCGGCTTTATCCGGTCATCCTGCATTGAAAGCAGTTTCTCCGCAGGCTCCTATTCTGGATTGGTTCAAAGGTGATGATGTGCATCACAACGGTGCATTGATGCTGTTGGATATTTATTCTTTTGCTCCATATATGTTTAAGGAACATAATAATCCTGTGGAAGAGGATCACGGTCTGCCATCTCCAATTGATACAAATGCTTACGAATGGTTTCTGGATATGTTGACTGTTCCGAATCTTACATCCGCATTGCCGGATACACTTCAGTTCTGGAATGAATTCCTCAAGCATCCTGATTATGACCAATATTGGCAGGAACGTTCTCTTGAGCAGCATCTAAGAGATATAAAGCCCGCTATTCTCGTAGTAGGAGGTGAATATGATACAGATGATTGTTATGGCGCTCTGAATACTTATAGACTGATCAGAGAAAATTCGCCTGGTACTGATCTTCATCTTGTATATGGACCTTGGCCGCACGGAGGATGGCATAATGCTGATTATCAGGGTCTTGACGCTATAAAGTTTGGCAACGGTCTCTCAAGTTACTTTATGAAAGAAATCGAGTATCCTTTCTTCAGATATTATCTTGAAGGCAAAGGTCGCAAGCCTTCCCCTGTGTATCTGTTTGCCTCAGGCTCTGAAGACTGGCAACTTCTTGATATATGGCCCTCATCTGATGTCCAGCATAGAGAATTATATCTGACATCAGATAATAGCCTTTCATTCAATGCACCGACATTGGATATCTCGTCATCCTCTTATAAATCGGATCCTTTCAATCCGGTGCCTTTTATGGAAGATGCTTCAGTGCGAAATAATACATATATGGTCGCTGATCAGTCATTTGCATCTGATCGTGATGATGTCCTTACTTTCAGGGGACAAGTTCTTGATTCGGTCATCAAAGTACAAGGACCGTTAGATGTCGAACTGGATCTTTCGCTCTCTACAGAGGATGCCGACGTCGTGGTGAAATTGATTGATGTTCATCCTGATGGTTATCAGATGCTCGTGCGTTGGGATGTCTTCCCGGTACGATATCGTGATGGGTATGATTCTCCGAAGCCTGTGGTTCCAGGTGAAATGACTCATATTAGTTTTACGATGAATGATATTGCGCATTGGTTCCTCCCTGGCCATACCATTATGGTTCAGATCCAAAGTTCCTGCTATCCTTTGGTCAATATGAATCCTCAGTCGTTCCTTGACAATATTTATGAAGCGGAAATAGAGGATTATATCAAGTCTGAAGTTACTGTATTCCATCAGAAAGATGCCGCATCAAGAATTATTCTGCCTGTTGTCCGGTAGAGTGGAATCATTTTTGAAATCAGACTTTCATCGAATTTAAAATTAAGAATATGAAGATTAGTGGAATATGTGCACGTGAAATACTTGATTCACGTGGGACTCCGACAGTTGCCGCGCAAGTAACTCTTGATTCCGGCATCAAAGCGGAGGCTTCTGTCCCTTCAGGAGCATCTACAGGAGAAAATGAGGCTTTGGAATTACGAGATGGCGATCCGTCAAGGTATTTTGGCAAAGGTGTTTTAAAGGCAGTTGAAAATGTAAATACCATTATTGCTCCTGCTTTGGTCGGCCGTCGTGTATTCGAACAGATGGCGATCGACAGGCTTTTATGCGAGATTGACGGTACGACTGACAAGTCCCGTCTTGGAGCAAATGCCATTCTTGCAGTGTCGCTTGCAGTTGCTAAGGCTGCTGCCCTATCTATGAAAGTTCCTTTGTACCATTATCTTGGCGCTCCAAACTCCAATGTTCTTCCAGTGCCGATGATGAATATCATAAATGGAGGTTCGCATAGTGATTCGCCGATAGCCTTCCAGGAATTTATGATCCGTCCAGTGGGCGCTACATCCTTCAAAGAAGGGTTGAGAATAGGGGCAGAAGTCTTTCATAGCCTCAAGAAAGTGTTGAAGGCCAGGGGATTGAGTACTGCCGTAGGAGATGAGGGCGGATTTGCACCTTCTCTTGCCGGAACAGAAGATGCTCTGGAATTGATTCTGAGTGCAGTGGAGAAGGCAGGCTATGTTCCAGGGAAGGATGTGACTTTGGCACTTGATTGTGCTGCTTCCGAATTCTATCGTGACGGTATATATGATTATACATTATTTGAGGGAGTCCACGGGAGAAAATATGACAGTGATGAGCAGATATCATATCTGAAACATCTTATTGAAAATTATCCTATTGACTCTATTGAGGATGGTATGTCTGAAAATGATTGGGAGGGTTGGAAGAAACTTACGCAGCAGATAGGAGACAGTTGCCAACTAGTCGGTGACGATTTGTTTGTAACAAATGTGGAGTATCTGGCAAAAGGAATCAAAACAGGATGCGCCAATGCTATATTGGTGAAGCTCAATCAGATAGGTACGCTTACGGAGACTTTGGAGGCTATTGCGATGGCTCAACGTAACGGCTATAAGGCAATTATATCACATCGTTCCGGTGAAACAGAAGACACGACAATCGCCGATCTGGCGGTCGCAACAAACAGCGGACAGATAAAGACTGGATCATTAAGCCGTTCCGAGCGCATTGCAAAGTATAACAGGCTTTTGAAGATTGAAGAAGAACTTAGAGGTCAGTCAGTATATGGTCTTATGTTCTGAATCTGAAAAGTGATGCAAATTGTCAGTTTTATTTTGCAGTTTCAAAAAAAAGTTGCATATTTGCATCCGCATTCGGGGGTATAGCTCAGTTGGCTAGAGCGCCTGCTTTGCAAGCAGGAAGTCGTCGGTTCGACTCCGACTATCTCCACCCAAAAGAGACCTGATCATCCGATCAGGTCTCTTTTCGTGTGAGGAGTTTCACGAGGGATTCTCTTATGGTTCGGCTGATATTTACTGTCGCAGTCGCAGGATCCATAGCCCTTGCCAGTTCTTCCGGACTTTCAGGTGCCGGCTGGATCGGCAGAATATCAAGGAAACCTCTGCGTGCGACATCCTTGTCATCAAGATCAACAATGCCTCCGATTGCAACGACAGGGACATTACCGGCAGCCGCTCTCTTATGTATTGCTGCGGGAAGTTTGCCTCTGAATGTCTGGCTGTCGATCTTGCCTTCGCCTGTTATGATAAGATCAGCATCTTTAATTGCATCTTCAAATCCGGCATAATCCAGCACAAGGTCTGCTCCGCTGGTCAGTCTTGCCCCGAGAAATGCATACAATGCCCCTCCTGTGCCTCCTGCTGCTCCTGATCCTGGGATATCCTGCAGATCGATTCCGTATTGCTTCTTTATCATTGCAGCGAATGATGACATTCCTTCTTCCAGTATCTCGATTTCTTCTTTCCCGGCTCCTTTCTGAGCGGCGAATATCCGTGTCGCGCCATCGTATCCCCAGAACGGTGTACTGACATCGCAGGCTACAACGAATCTTGATGAGAGTACTTCTTCAGGGACTTCCGATGCATCCGCTGAATATATTTTGTTCAATAGGCTCCCGTTGCATCCTTTGATTTCGTTGCCCTCTGAATCATTGAAGCGAAAGCCGAGTGCTTCGAGCATTCCGGTACCGCCGTCGTTGGTGGCGCTGCCTCCGATACCTATGATGAATTTACGGCATCCATTGCGGATTGCATCGAGAATCATTTCTCCTGTCCCGAAGGTGGATGTGTAAAGGGGATTGCGTTCATTATTCTTCAGCAGGGTTATGCCACTTGCTGAGGCCAGTTCGATAATAGCGGTCTTTATACCTTCGTTGATACATACTGCATATTGTGTGGTGATTTTCCTTCCTATAGGATCGCTTGCAGTTGTTTCCATCCAATGGCTAGGTATGACTGATGCAATGGCCTTAGCTGTACCTTCGCCACCATCACCCATACAGATACTGACCACTTCGCAGTCAGGCAGGATGCAGGTTATCCCGCGGCGGACAGCCTCTGCAACTTCTTGGGAAGTGAGGGAGCCTTTGAAGGAATCGGATGCTATGACGACTTTTTTCATTTTATGTGCCGATTATGTGGCAAATATAACAAAAAAAGGTCAGCATTTCTGCTGACCTCCGGTAGTCGGTAGGGGAATCGAACCCCTATTGCAAGATTGAGAATCTTGAGTACTAACCGTTATACGAACCGACCGTGTTATCGTTTGTGATTGCAAAGGTAGTCATTTTTTGTTTACTTCCAAATTTTTTCTTGGATTTTTTGCCTCTATATGCGTTTTATTTTAGAAAAACGAAGAAAACTGCCATAATCAGGCAAAAGAATGCAGCAAAATGATTCCATTGCAATGTCTGTCCTTTGAACATCACTGTAACAAGTACGGTGAATACTGTCAGTGAGATCACCTCCTGGATTATCTTGAGTTGCATAAGATTGAACGGGCCTCCGTTCTCGATGAATCCGATTCTGTTTGCCGGGACTTGGGCACAATATTCCAGAAAGGCGACTCCCCACGAGAATAATATTACGACTATAAGAGGCCAGCCGGATGATATTTTCATTTCCTGAAGTTTCAGGTGTCCGTACCAGGCGAATGTCATAAATACATTGGATGCTATGAGCAGTAAGATAGTCCAGATTGCTTTCATATACGTTTGTCTTAACGGGTGCAAAAGTAATATTAAATTTGTAATTGCCTGCATAAAACTTTAAATTTGCGGAATAAGAAAAATAATATACTCGTGTTTTCATTTAGGACTACATCATTGGAAGAACAGTTGGATAAGGCGCTTCACAAAGGCAAGGTCGGCTGTTTCTGTACCCAGAACTGCTGGGATACCGAACGTGGAAGATATATGTACGAGATTTTCCACGAAAGGGGTAATCTTGCAACGATATTCAATCCTCGTGATACGGAATTGACTCCACTCACGAACCATATCGAGTTTTCTCCTGATGCGCTTTACGGATTGAATGCGGTGGTGGTGGAAATTCAAGATGTGGGATCGAGATATTTCAATTACACCAAAGATGTGTTCCGCCTGATGGATGCCTTGAAGGCTATGAAGGATGATGCTCCTTCTATGTATGTTGTCGATCATAACAATCCGGCAGGAAGAATAGTGGAAGGCACGATGCCGTCCGCCGGAATCGAGGCTTATACCCCTAAAGTCGCTCACCGTCACGGACTTACCTTGGGTGAACTTGCCAATCTCTATTATCACGAAATCGGAGCGAAGTTCGCGCTTCACGTGATTTCTGCCCTTGCTACCGATGTGAATCACTTGTTGATGCCTTGGACGATCGCTCCAGCATCCGATATACCGGGGCTTTTCACTTGCGATATGTACAGTGGGGGAGGACTCTGGAACAACACCAATATTACTCCGGGCATCGGTACAGCCCGTCCGTATGAATATTTCGGTGCTCCTTTTGTGAAGACCGGAGGCCGTGATATAGTTCCTATTTCAGAGGGGGTGATGCTGCGACCTTGCTCATTCACACCGTCCTGTGGCCGTTATGAGGGACAGAAATGCTACGGCTATCAATTGATGCGTGTTCCTGGTGTAGAGTATCACTCTCTGATGCATACACTTCAGATGATGCGTTTCTTCCGTACCGAGTATGAGGATTTCCGTCTGGAAGATGGATTCGAAGAAAAATTGTCGGATGAAGTGCTTCTTGGGTATATAAATGGAACTGTTTCTTGGGAAGAGGCTAGGGAACATATCAAGGTGGAAGAACAGAAATGGATAAGGAAAGCGAAGAAATTCCTTCTTTATGATGACCAACCGTATAGAATCAAATAGAGATTATTTGAAAATAAGTTGTTTATTTGAAATAAATGCCTTACATTTGCGCCGCAAATTTAGTTAACTAACAATTTATAACGTTATGAAGAAAGGAATACATCCCGAAACCTACCGTCTTGTAGCTTTCAAGGATATGTCAAACGATCAGGTGTTCATCACACGTTCTTGTGCAAACACCAAGGAGACAATCGAGATCGAGGGCGTTGAGTACCCTGTAGTGAAACTCGAGATTTCCAACACATCTCACCCATTCTACACAGGTAAGATGAAACTCGTCGATACAGCGGGTCGCGTTGACAAATTCTACCAGAGATACGCAAAGAAGAAGTAATTCTTCCAAGACATACAGGTACAGACCGGTCGCAGGATACTGCAGACCGGTTTTTTATTCAATGTATCCGTTTATAGATGTGGAGAATGAGATTCTGTCGCCGGTATGGGGATGATTGAAGGATATGGACTCGGCGTGGAGATGGAGACGTGGTGCACAGTCACCACCATATAGGAGGTCGCCTATGATGGGATGGCCGATACCTCTGATATGCGCAGAATGGACTCTCAGTTGATGGGTACGTCCTGTCACAGGCTTGAATCTGACTTCTATGCTTCTGTCAGGATTGATGCATAGTACCTCATATTCTGTAACAGCCTTTTTGCCTTGTATCCTGTCGGCCTTCTGCCTGGGTCTTTCATCATAGTCGGCACCAAGGGGAATATCTATCACACCTTTGCTGCCTTCTTTAAGTTCTCCTGCTTCTTGTGCTTTTGAGAGCCTGGCACGATATGTCTTTTCTATGCTATGTTCTTCGAATTGTCTCTGCAGACATACTGCAGCGGCTGCGTTTCTGGCAAATACCATAATTCCGGAAGTGTCCATATCCAATCTGTGGATCTGGAAAATTTCTGCTTCGTATATAGCCTCGAGCCATTGTGAAAGTGCTTGCCGTCCGTCTAATCCCGGAACAGAAGGCATACCGGCAGGCTTGGATACCATAATGATATGTTCGTCTTCATAAATGACGGATGCAGTCCCGTGCAACTGATGGATGTCGTTGCCTGTGGCGAGCCCTTTGAGCATAAATCTCAGCAATGGACCGCATTTACTGGTGCAGGACGGATAGAAGCGTCCTTTTGTCCTGACGGCGGTGTCGGGTGATTTTCCATACCAGAATTCTCCCATCGCCAGTGGTCTCAGCCCGTTTAAATATGCGTATTCGAGAAGTTTGGGTGCGGCGCATTCCCCGGTACCTCCGGGAGGTGTAAGCCCTTCTGCAGCAAAAATATCCCATACGCTCGTCTCCACTCCCAGGCTGTTATGTACCTTATATTGACTGAAAATCCACTTCTGAAGTTCATCGGACATCGCGCTGCGTCGGCTTTTCAAATCCCAGATCTGCTTCTCGATGTCATTGACTGTATTTTTTGTGGTTTTAATACGTTCTTCCCATCCTGAACGGATTCTTTTCAATTCCGCTTTCTCAAACTGGCTTTCCTTTATAAGGCTCACGAGCATTGCCTGATCTGCTCCTTCTTTCCTTATAGCATCCCTCTTTGTTTTAGATGCAGCCATACGTGACTTCATCTGGCGGATATCGTTATCCATTTCTTGTTCTGCACGGATCAGTTCTTTCCGCAATGCATCCAGTCTTCCGTCTCCGGACAAAGTCTCTATCTGCCTGTTGATTCCCGAAATCTCTGCTTCACGTTTCTTGAAATGGCCTGATGGATCGAGCAGGTTGAAGATTGGAGGAACGAAACCTTCAATCTCGTTCCGTCCTCCTGCTATGCCTGAAAATGCACACAGATAACCTGTCTCTCCTTTGCTGTTGTTCACGACAAGTACTCCGAGCATCTTGCCCTCATCGAAGATTGCGGACAATGCTTCCGAACTCTCTATTCTCGCCATCACTTCGGATGCTGCCCTGGCAACGGCTGGGTGCGGAGAGTATCTGAACGGATCGGTGAAATGTTCAGGAAAAGAATAGACTGGATCCAGAGAGTGCATCAAAGTATGATATTGTTGGATATGTATTCGTTGCATACGTCCTGAAGGCCGCATTCCTGACATTTGGGCTTGCGTGCCGTACATATATATCTTCCGTGGAGGATGAGCCAATGGTGAGCCTTTCCTCTCAGGTTTTCGGCAAATCCCGCTGTCAGATCTCTCTCTACGGCCTCTACGTTGTTGCCCTCAGACAGTCCTATGCGTCTGGATACTCTGAATACGTGGGTGTCAACTGCTATGACGGGTTTGTCATAAATTACTGATGCTATGACATTTGCTGTTTTTCTTCCTACTCCCGGAAGTGTCTCCAGTTCGTATGTCTCTGACGGGACAGTTCCACCGAAGTCGGATATGAGTTTCTGAGCCATCCCGATCAGATGCTTTGCTTTGTTGTTAGGGAAGGATATGGATTTTATCAGTTCATAGACTTCCTCAAAGGACGCGGATGCAAGGTCTGAGGGTTCGGGAAACCTGGAGAATATCAGGGGAGTATGCATATTCACCCTTCTGTCAGTGCATTGCGCAGACAGGATGACAGCAATCAGAAGATGGAAAGGGCTGTCGTAGTGGAGTTCCGTTTCGGCTCTGTCCATATTGGCCGAGAACCATTCCGTTACCTTTGCAAATTTTTCGGCTCTGTCCATATCAGATTGTCAGTTCGAGGTCTATGAATCCGTTCTTACTTTGTTCTGTACAGGCCTCATCCTTGCAGACCATAATACGTCCGTGATATTTCTCAAATATTTGTCTGTTGTGGGTAACCATTACTATTGCAGTACCTTTCTCCCTGTTGATCCGTGTGAGGAGTTGCATAATGCCGTCTGCTGTCTCGTTATCAAGGTTTCCTGTAGGTTCGTCTGCTATGATCACCTGAGGATCATTCAGAAGTGCACGAGCAATCGCGATTCTCTGCTGCTCACCGCCGGAAAGTTGGTGAGGCATCTTGTGAGCCTTTCTTTCCATTCCTACAGCCTCCAGGACGTATCTTATTCTTTTGGCTATATCTTCATCTTTTTTCCATCCCGTGGCTTTAAGAACAAATTCAAGATTGTCTTCCACAGTTCTGTCCATCAGAAGTTGGAAATCCTGGAATACGACTCCCATTTCTCTTCTGAGATATGGTATCTCCTTTTCCTTTATTCCTGCAAGTGCAAATCCACAGGCTGAGCCTTCCCCCTTTTCCAAAGGGTTCTCTGCGATGATGGTTCTTATGATCGAGGTCTTGCCGGTGCCGACCTTGCCGACTATATAGACGAAGTCTCCGGGATATACATCCATATTGAGGTTGTAAATGACTGTGGCCTCTCCGTTCACTATGTCTGCGTCTTTGAAGGAAATTATAGGAGTTATCTTTTCAGGTTCCATAACCGTGCGGTAAAAATGAATCAGTTTCTAAATATAATCACACAAATATAAGAAACTGTTTAAATTTTTCTACGAAAAAATAACAATTGTTGAAATGTTGATTTCTCATCAATCTGTTGTGCGTCTTTTTGGTCTGTTTCTTCTGCTTTCATCCTCAGATAACACCGCTATCCTACTCATAAAACAGAAAAAACAGTATCATAACATTGTTGATGATAAAAAATTAAACAGTTTCTAATGGAAAATGGTTAAATTTGTAAAATTTTAATGACTTTGCGGCTGTTCAAGTTTGAGTCAGTTGCAGTGGAAAGACAGAATGTCAATTGTATGGATTGACGGAAAAAAGTGTTTATATGATCAGAATGAACCATTTGCTGGCGGCTTATGCTTCGTTGCTTCTGTCCGCTGGTACGTTGACGGTCAACGCTTTCGCGCAAGATGCGGGCGCGCATACCGGCAATATTGCAGAATTGAGGGAGGCGCTAAGGCTCAGAGAGAAGGGAATGAATGCCCAATCCACATATATCCTGACGGAGATAGCAAAGGAGACAGGCGATGCCGATGCCAAGGGATTGTCCGTGCTGGGTGATGTGATTATGCGTGTCCCAGGTTATGAAAACAGGATAAACGAGTTGATGGCAGAATGCCCGGGCTCAAGATATATGCCTCAGATTCTTTATGTATCCGCTCTTAATCTTTTCGATGCAGGTGACTATGTCCAGGCAAGGAAAGTGTTCGGTCTTGTGGATATGAAGGATCTGGATGAAGGCCAGAAGGATGAATATCTGTTCAGAAAGGCATATTGTGATCTTGAGGCTGTAAACTTTGAGGAAGCACTGGAGGGATTCAATATGGCGGAGAACCGGCCCCTGTCCGACTATACGGCCCCATCCAGATATGCCGCAGGTTATATCCTTTATCGTAACGGGGATTTTGACGGAGCAAGAGAGTGCTTCGAGAAGGCGTCCGTAGATGATCGTTTCAAGGATATTGCCGAATTTTATATTCTGGAATGCAGATTTATGCAGAAGGACTACAGATACGTGACTGCCAATGGCGATAAGATGTATGGAAACGTACCTGAAGACCGAAAGCCTCATCTTGCAAGAATCATATCCGAATCCTGGCTTGTGTTGGGTGATGCAGAGCAGGCAAGGAAATATTATGATCTTGGAGTTGAGGATGGCAATGAGCCTGATTCGCGAACCGATTGGTTCTATAGCGGTTCGGTTCTTTATGCAGTGGAGGATTATCCTGGGGCGATCAGAAGTTTCTCCAATATGAAGGAAAGGACGGACTCCATAGGTCAGGTGGCTAATTATCATCTCGGATACAGTTATATTCAGACAAGGAACAAGGTTGCTGCACTTGAGGCTTTCCGTGATGCTGCTATGGCTGATTATGTCCCGGAGATTACGGAGGATGCATATTTCAATTGGGCTAAACTTGCGTTCGATATAAACACAGATACTTCTGTGTTCAATGATTATATCAAAAAGTATCCGGCAAAGGAGCAGGAGGACAGAATCAACAGTTATATAGCGGTTGCGGCTCTTCACGACCGTGATTATGAAGGTGCGGTGAGAGCATACGACAAGATCGACGAATTGGATGAGGATATGACGCTCAATTATATGAAAGCGAATTATCTGCGTGCAGTTCAATTGGTTGAAAACGGATCTTTCAGACTTGCAATCCCTTGCCTGAAGGCAGCAGCGTATTATTCCGAAAGAGGAAGCAGATTCAACCAACTTTCGCGGTTCTGGCTTGCCGAGTCATATTACAGGAACGATCAGTATGGCGAGGCTGTGAACGTGTTTACGGATCTGTACAATACTTCGGCATTGTTCGGCCGTCCAGAATCCGGACTCATTCCGTATAATATCGCATACTGCCACTTCAAGAAGGAAAATTATCCGGCGGCAATAAAGTGGTTCGATACATATATTTCCGAGCATAAAGGACAGTACAGGAAAGAGGCTCTGGAAAGAAGGGCAGATTGTTATTTCATTCAAAAGAAATATAAGGAGGCCTGTGCAGCGTATGATCTTGTACTCAAAGATTACTTCAATGTGAATGATGTGTATCCATATTATCAGGCTGCAGTGTCATACGGCCTGGATAAGAAGCCTTTGAAGAAGATCGAATTGCTCTCCAATGTCACTAAAGCATCACCTGAAGCCAGGTTCTATCCTGAGGCGATGTTTGAACTGGGACGTTCGTACGTGGCTCGTGAGGAGGATGAAAAGGCATTCGAATGCTTCAATATGCTTGCCTCCAATGTCAAGGACAGTACATTCGTTGCTAGGGCATACATTGAGATGGGATCGCTGGCAAGGAATCAGTCGCAGTATAATGAAGCCATAGGATATTATAAGACCGTTATAGAGGAAATGCCTCTTTCAGGATATGCTGAGGATGCTCTTGCTGCTGTGGAGTCCATATATCAGACCCGGAATCAGCCTGAAGAATATCTCGCTTATATCGATGAGATAGGTAAGGGAGGGGTCAAGTCGGAAGATGAGAAGGAGAATATGCTTTTCAACGCTGCGGAACAGATATTCCTTTCTGAAAATTATCAGAAGGCTCTTGTTTCTCTTCAGTCATATCTAGACAGATATCCGGGCAGTTCCAATGCTTATAAGGCGGATTTCTATATGGCGGAGTCATACCGTATGCTTGATAAACTTGAACAGGCTTGTGACAGTTACAGGAGGGTGATAGAAAAGGGTGAAGGTTCGTTCGTGGAGCTTTCAATGCTGAACTTTTCAAATCTTTCTTATAAAATGGAACGTTGGGAGGATGCCTTCGGAGGATATTCTTCATTGTATTCGGCTGCTATCATTGATAATAACAAATATGCTGCTCTTCTGGGTATGATGCGTTCGGCATTCCGGGCTCGTAACCTGAATGAGTCTATAAGAAATGCCGACAGAGTCATAGCGGATGCGCGTACTGATGCTTCGGTGAAGGCTGAGGCTCTTTATGTCAAGGCGAAGTCATATCTTGCTTCGAGCAACAGAGATGATGCATACGCCATCTTTAATGAACTTGCCGCAGATGTTACCAATGCGTACGGAGCGGAATCGGCTTATCTTCTCATCCTAGACAGTTATGACAAGGGTGAATTCGAAAATGTCGAGACCAAGGTGTATGCCTTCTCAGATGCAGGATCCGTTCAGGTGTATTGGCTTGCCAAGAGTTTTGTCATTCTTGGTGACTCGTTTGTTGAAAGAGGGGAGTATGAGCAGGCTAAGGCTACTTTTGAAAGTGTACGTGATGGCTATACTCCTGCCGGTAATGATGATGATGTGCTGGATGGTGTCAATTTAAGGTTGAAGAAACTGGATGAAATTATGGCTGAGTGACTCTAAAAGTAATGAAGATGAAGAAGATAAATATATACACTATATTCATTATGTCGTTTCTGGCTGCATTCCCCTTTGGGGCGGATGCGCAGAATCTGGATCCAACAGTGGTAGTGAACAGGGATTATGAGGGCAAACTCATAGAGGTGCATAAACCAAAGATTGATATGGCTGTGCCTGATTCTGTCCTGCGGTTCGATCTCGAATTTGATTATTCGGTCTCTGACAGTCCGTATAAGGGAGCATACGATTTTACTCCATACGTTCTGGATATGAAGCCATCTCCGACTTACCGCCATAACGGTCGTCTTTATCTGAATGCCGGTGCCGGATATCAGTTGCATCCCGAACTTGATGTGGTCTGGAGCCCGGCCTTGAAGAGTGATTCGTTCCGTATGAATGTGTATGCGGATCATAGGTCATATATAGGCAGTTATTGGGAAGTCGGTGCTGAGGATCGAGATGGGGAAATTGTCTTTGACCGTGTCGGTAAAGACGTGGAGGAGAGATCCTGGACTGGGGAAGACCTCGTTTCCAAGGCTGGTCTGAATGGAAAGTATGACTGGGACGGTGGTGCGCTTAACTTTGATGCAGGCTATTATGGGATATATCAAAGTGACAGGAATGATGACAACAGATCGTTCAATGCTGTTGATGTGAATATGGGTATATCTTCAAAAAAGAAGGCTGAGTCTTCTTTCGGATATGATGCTGCCATTGCATATCGTTACGGTTCAGACGGATACGCCGATCTTTCTCTTGCAGAGAATGTTTTGGATGTTGATGCCTCTATGGATATTTCTTTAGGAAAAAAGCAGGGAGCCCGTTTGGATGTCGGCTATGATATGGCCGGTTATTCCGGATACTTTGTTTCGAACGTAAGTATGCTTTCCGTGTCACCGCATTACGTCAAAAATGCCGGACTTTGGCGTTTTGATGTGGGATTGACTGTGTCAAGTGTATTCAGAGGTAATGAGATGTCAGGAATGTTTACCGACAAGATCCAGGGGATATATCCGGATATCAATGTGAGTCTGCGTGCAGGACGTTCGCTCAGGATGTGTGTTGAACTGGGTGGCGGAAGCCGGATGAATACATATTCTTCTCTTCTCGCTTCAGACCGTCGTGCTGGACTTTTATATGGACGAGGCAAAGGACTGCTCGATATGACGGATGAACGATTCTCTGCTGTCTTTGGCCTGGAAGGAAAGTTCGGCAAGTCGTTCTCTTACGTGCTGAATGGTGGATATGCCGATTATGGAAATGCTCCGCTTGATGCAATTGTCGCCAATCTTCCGGCAATCAGATATGGAGCATACGGAAAGGCATTCGCATCACTGAAATGGATGCTGGATGCAGGGTGTGTGGATTTTGATGGTTTCCTGGAGTATGCATCCTATAAGAGCAAAGCCGATCATATCGAGGGATTTATGCCAGCGGCGTTGACGGGTAATGTATCTTTCAGATATAACTGGAAGAAAAGGTTGTATGCTGGTGCTGTCTGTGATTTCTCCTCCGCACGAAACGGAAATGTGATGATGACACTCCAGGAGGAGAAGGCGGTATATATTCCATCTTCAATACCAGGCTATGCTGATCTCGGAGTTGAGGTCGAATATCTGATAAATCGTAAATTCTCTGTTTGGGCAAAGGGTGGAAATCTTTTGAATATGACAATACAGAGGAGCCTGCTTTATGCAGAAAAAGGACCGTATTTTACTCTTGGATTCTGTTTGAATTTATAATTTTAATTGCTATTTTTGTATGTTTGTTTTGCCCGGTTGGCGAGGTCGCTTTCAAGGGTAAAGGAAGAATAAGAACATATTGATATAATGAACGAAAACGAAATCAACAATGCTGCAGCGGAACAGTATTCCGCGAATAGTATTCAGGTGCTGGAAGGCCTTGAGGCCGTGAGAAAAAGACCTTCGATGTATATCGGTGACATCGGCGAGAGAGGTCTTCATCATCTTGTGTATGAGGTGGTTGATAACAGTATCGACGAGGCTCTTGCCGGATATTGTACTGATATAAATGTGTTTATCAATGAGGATAACTCCATAACAGTGAGCGATAACGGACGTGGTATTCCTACAGGTATGCACGAGAAAGAGAACCGTTCCGCTCTTGAGGTGGTTCTGACTGTTCTTCACGCTGGTGGTAAATTCAGCAAGGACAGTTATAAGGTGTCCGGTGGTCTCCCCGGTGTGGGTGTGTCTTGTGTGAACGCTCTCTCTGATTATCTTAAGGCAGAAATCCACCGTGAAGGCAAGATATTCGTTCAGGAATATTCACAGGGTAAGCCATATAAGCCAGTTGAGATTGTAGGGGATGCCGAAGATACTGGAACTACTGTCACATTCCATCCGGATCCTGAAATTTTCCAGGTTACAACTGTATATAAGTATGACACTCTTGCTGCCCGTCTTCGCGAACTGGCGTACCTTAACAAAGGTATCCGTCTGAGTCTGACTGACAAGAGAACGCTCGTGAATGATGTTGACGAGAATGGAAACGAACTCGATACAACGCATTATAGAAGCGATGTATTCTACTCCAAGGATGGTCTGAAGGAATTCGTTGATTATCTTGACGGAGGAGCGGAGAAACTTATCGAAACTCCGATCTATCTTGAGACTGATAAGATTATCCCTATCGAGATAGCCCTCCAATATAATACAAGTTATACAGAGAAGATATATTCATACGTAAACAATATCAACACAATAGAAGGCGGTACCCACCTTCAGGGTTTCAAGATGGGTCTTACAAGGACTCTGAAGAACTATGCAGACAAGGCCGGTATGCTTGCGAAACTAAAGTTCGATCTTGCTGCCGACGACTTCCGTGAAGGTCTTACTGCCGTGGTTTCCGTGAAGGTTGCCGAACCTCAGTTCGAGGGACAGACCAAGACAAAACTCGGAAACGGTGAAGTCGTTTCTGCTGTGTCTCAGGCTACAGCCGCTGCTCTTGAGCAGTATCTCGAGGAGAATCCTAAGGAGGCCAAGATGATAGTTGACAAGGTAATCCTTGCCGCTACTGCCCGCCACGCTGCCCGCAAGGCTCGTGAAATGGTTCAGAGAAAGACAGTTATGTCTGGTGCAGGAATGCCTGGTAAACTTGCGGACTGCTCTTCGAGAGATCCGGAGATTTGCGAATTGTTCCTCGTCGAGGGAGATTCTGCGGGCGGTACTGCGAAGCAGGGACGTGACCGTATGACGCAGGCTATCCTTCCGCTTCGTGGTAAGATCCTCAATGTGGAAAAGGCGATGGAACATAGAGTGTTCGAGAGCGAGGAAATCAGGAATATTTATACTGCCCTTGGTGTGACCGTCGGTACTGAAGAGGATAGCAAGGCACTGAATCTCAGTAAATTGCGTTATCATAAGGTTATTATTATGACCGATGCCGATGTTGATGGCAGCCATATTGCGACATTAATTCTGACATTCTTCTTCCGCTATATGATCGATCTGATCAAGAACGGATACGTTTATCTTGCAACTCCACCGCTTTACCTTGTAAAGAAGGGTAAGGAGGAAATTTACTGCTGGACTGAGGCGCAGCGTAAGGAGGCTACCCTTCAACTCGGTAAAGGATCGGAAAAGGGTGTGTTCGTGCAGCGTTACAAAGGTCTTGGAGAGATGAGCGCAGAGCAACTTCAGTCCACAACTATGGATCCTGAGAAGCGCCTTCTTCGTCAGATTACAATTGAGAATGCCGCTGAGGCTGAAAGAACATTCTCGATGCTTATGGGTGACGATGTGCCGCCTCGCCGTGAGTTCATCGAGCAGAATGCGCATTACGCGAATATTGACGCCTGATGTTGTGAGGCTCTTGCAGACACGACCCAGACGTATTATCAACAGAGTACAAAACTAATTAAACCAAATAGTTATGACGGATATTTTTGAGAGAATCGAAAAACACTCCGGAGGTCCCCTCGGTCAGTATGCTGCCAAGGCTTTCGGATATTATATGTTCCCTAAACTTGAAGGTGAATTAGACCCTCATATGAAGTTTCAGGGAAAGGACGTTCTTGTATGGAGTTTGAACAACTATCTTGGTCTTGCTAATCATCCTGAAGTCAGGAAAGCAGATGCTGAGGCAGCCGCAAAATGGGGTCTTGCGTACCCTATGGGAAGCCGTATGATGACAGGACATACTGATCTTCACGAGCGTTTCGAGAGAGAACTTGCCGAGTTCGAGAGAAAAGAGGATGCTTTCCTTTTCAATTTCGGATATCAGGGTATTCTCTCGACAATCGATGCGTTGATGGATCGCCACGATGTAATCGTATATGACTCAGAGGCTCACGCCTGCCTTATCGACGGCGCGCGTATGCATATGGGCAAGAGAATGACATATCGTCACAACGATTATGAAAGTTGTGAAAAGACTCTCCAGAGAGC
The DNA here is from genome assembly GCA_045635205.1 of Candidatus Cryptobacteroides sp. Classification (GTDB taxonomy): domain Bacteria; phylum Bacteroidota; class Bacteroidia; order Bacteroidales; family UBA932; genus Cryptobacteroides. The sequence goes on from JAZRBS010000076.1 coordinate 17,545, forward strand.
AACAAGACTTTGTGAGGAGACGGGAGGAGGAATCCTTCTCATCACAGAGGGTGTTTATGGAATGACCGGTGCTCTTGGATTCCTCGACAAGATTGTTGAACTTAAGAAGAAATATAAGTTCAGAATCCTCATCGACGATGCACACGGCTTCGGAAATATGGGCCCTACCGGACGAGGAACTTCAGAACATTTCGGCGTGATGGATGAAATCGATCTTTATATCGGTGCATACGCTAAGTCTATGGCTTCTATCGGAGGCTTCGTAGCAGGCCCTAAGAAGATCATAAACTATCTCCGTTTCAATATGCGCTCACAGATCTATGCAAAGTCGCTTCCTATGGCCTTGGTTGAAGGTGGCCTCAAGAGACTTGAGATCATACGTAGCAAGGAGGGTGATGAACTTCGTAAGAAATTGTTCACAATTACGAAGGCTCTTCAGGACGGATTCCGTAACCTTGGATTCGAAATCGGCCCTGCTGAGGCTTGTGTTACACCGGTTCAGATAAAGGGTGGCGTCGGACAGGCATCTAGAATGGCAGTGGATCTCCGCGAAAACTATGGTATCTTCTGCTCTGTAGTCATCTATCCTGTAATACCGAAGGGTATGGTGATTTTCCGTATCATTTCTACTGCGGCTCATTCAATGGAAGATGTAGAGCGTACGCTCAAGGCTTTCACTGAGGTTCGTGCAAAACTTGATGCCGGATATTACGATGGTGACGAGGGAGATATCGTCGATATGGCCATCAAATAGTAATGAAACTTTGATTTCCTGAAAGATCAGTGTCGTCGCCTGAGGTGACGGCACTGACTATGCATTTATGATATAACCATCATTCAAGTTATGGAGAAAATCAATATACCACGCAATCTTAAGGCTTATCTTCCTTTGATAGGTCTGTTTTTGCTTCTTGTGTTCATTATGCCGAGAAGTCCTAAGTTCAATTACGATTTCAGGAAAGGCTCACCTTGGATGCACGAGACCTTGCTTGCTCAGTTCGATTTTCCCGTGCTTAAAACAGAGGCTCAACTTCAGGAAGAACGAGACAAGGCCGGTTCTGAGATAATACCTTATTACAAGCAGGATACCAAGGCGCCTGCGACAAGCCGTAACCTCCTGGCTTCAATTGACTTGGGTGAACATTCCTTATTGAAGCCAGCGCTTGAGGAGCTGCTGGGCACCATATACTCAAAAGGTGTACTTGCCCCTTCTGCTAGTCAGAATACAGATGAACTCAAACTGAATCCTGGAAGCGTCATTTATGTCCAGAAGGACAGAAGGGCTATGAAAGTCCCGGCTTCCGAAGTATATACTCTTGAGGAGGCTGTATCCTTCATATACGACGGACTTTCTGATTCATACGATGGAGATGATCTGGACTCGTTATATACTGCAGCCTCGATCAGTGCCCTTGTCATTCCTGATCTTGTTTTCGATCAGCAGACCACGGATCTGGTTCACGAGGAAAGGATAAATTACGTTTCCACCACCCAAGGTGTCGTCAAGGCCGGCCAGGTGATTGTGTCTGAGGGTGAGATGGTTACTGCTGAAATAGAGCAACTTTTGGAATCCTACAAGGCTGAATATGACAAGAGCGTAGGATACGGTTCGTCCAGGACTTATATGTGGATCGGAAATATCCTTATAGCCTTTTTCATTGTCCTTGTACTCTTCCTTGCTATATGCTATTGCAACATCAGGATTTTCGATGAATACAATAAGTATCTCTACCTCCTGATGATATTCGCTCTTGCGTCCCTGGCATCATCCATCGTTGCAAAGACTGACCCGTCATTGTTCTATCTTGTTCCGTTTACCTTGATTTCACTCTATCTTCTTGCATTTTTCTCCAAGAGGATGGTGTTCTCCGTATATTTCATATCCCTTCTGCCGATGCTGATCTTCGCTCCGAACGGAGTCGAATTGTTCATTATGTATCTGGTGGCAGGGTCGGTATGCATCCTGGTTTTCGGATTCTTCAACAGAGGATGGCTTCAGTTCGTTACTGCATTGATAGTCTTCGCAGTAATGACCATAGTCTGGAGCGCGTTCCGTCTTGTGGACGGAATAGAAGGTCTGAAGGAATATCATACCGTTATAGACCTGGGTCTCGGATCTTTGCTTTCAGTTGCCGGATATCCTCTGATCTATCTTTTTGAGAAGATATTCAAGTTGGTATCCAATACCAAGTTGACCGAACTTTGCGACACTAACAACAAACTGCTTAGGATGCTTGCAGACAAGGCTCCGGGAACCTTCCAGCATTGCCTTCAGGTTATGAATCTTGCTGATGCTGCCGCTCGTTCGATAGATGCCAATGTGCTTCTTGTCCGTGCAGGAGCGCTATATCACGATATAGGAAAGATCAGCAATCCGCAGTGCTTTACCGAAAATGAAAATCCTGGTGTGAGATATCACGCAGGTCTGACTTCGAAAGAGAGTGCTCAAGAGATAATCAGGCACGTGTCCGATGGATTGTCTCTGGCGGAAAAGCACGGACTTCCGGGTATAATCAAGGAGTTCATTGCTTCACATCACGGTACTACCTGCGCTGGCTATTTCCTTACACAGTATTTGAATGATGGAGGCAATCCGGATGAAGTGTCCGAGTTTTATTATGATGGTATAAGACCTGCAACGAAAGAGCAGGTGATATTGATGATATGTGACGCTGTGGAGGCGGCGTCGAGGAGTCTGAAGGATTATTCGCAGGAAAGCATCTCTGCTTTGGTTGACAGAATAGTCGATGGTAAGGCTAAGGAAAACCAATTGGATGATGCTGATATTTCTCTTCGCGAGATAAATAGGCTCAAGGAGGTTATCAAGGCTTATCTGCAGCAGATGTATCACTCCCGTATATCCTATCCTAAACGCAAGACAAAGGCTGTGAAATGACATTTTGAAATGTCGTTCAGAATTGTTAATTTTGCAGGCTTTTATGCGCAGCCTCTGGCGGCTATGGAACAGAATAGATTAAAATATTGATAATATGAAACTTGAACAGAACAGAATTGACGATCTCAACCTCGAACTTACTCTTACCGTAGGAGCAGAGGATTATGCAGACAACAGAAAGAAGAAACTCAACGATTACAGAAAAAAGGCAGAGTTCAAAGGATTCCGCAAGGGTATGGTTCCTATGTCTCTTGTAGAGAAGATGTACGGACAGTCAGCACTTGTAGATTCAGTGAATGATGTAATATCTTCTGAACTCAACAAATTCATCAATGACAACAACCTCAGAGTTCTGGGTGAGCCGCTTCCAAGCGAGAACCAGCCGGAGACTGAATGGGTTGCAGGTAATGAATTTACATTCAAGTTCGATATCGCAGAGAATCCAGAGATTTCTTTTGAACTCTCAAAAGACGATCAGGTAACATATTATACCATCACTGTTACCGAGGCTGCAAAGAATGAGATGAAGGACAACCTTCTTCGTCAGTACGGCTCTCTTGAAGAGGGAGAAACTGCAAAGGAGGAAGATTTCATTATCGTTGATTTCGAGCAGGGCGAGACCAAGGTAGAAGGTACATACGTTGCTCTTCGCAATGTAGCGGAGGCTGCCAGAAAGTCATTCGTAGGTGTAAAGGCTGGTGATGTTCTGGATGTTAATGTAAATGAGGCATTCGAGAATGAGACAGACCGCGCTTCAATGCTCAAGGTCAGCAAGGATGAACTTGCAAATCTTGATCCAATGTTCAAGATGACTGTCAAGAATGTAAAGACATTTGTCAACGCCCCTCTTACAGAGGAGACATTCGAAAAGATCTTCGGTGTTAAGACCGAAGCTGAGTTCGATGCAAAGATAGAGGAGAGAATCCGTGCCGAGTATTCACAGGAAGCTGATTTCCGTTTCTCTAAGGATGCAAAGGCATATCTTCTCGAGAAGGCAAACGTAACTATTGCAGAGAATTTCCTCAAGAGATGGGTATATGTTGTGAATGATGGTAAGTTCACTATGGAGGACATTGAGAAGGATTGGGCACTTTTCATCGTTGACTACAAGTGGCAGATGGTACGCAACTATCTGATGAACAAGTATGAAGTGAAGATTGAAGAGGCTGACCTTCTTGCCAGCGCAAAGGGATTCGCAGCATATCAGTTCGCTATGTACGGAATGAACAATGTTCCGGAGGAGCAGTTGGAAGCATTTGCGAAGAATATCCTTTCACAGGAGGAGCAGGGCAGAAGAATTCTCGATCAGGTTGAGAACGAGAAGACATTCGCTGCTGTACGTGAAGTGGTTACTCTCAAGAAGAAGAAGATTTCAGTTGAGAAGTTCCGCGAGTTGAACTAATCTGACTTACAGGCCGGCTCGCAAAGCCGGCTTTTTTTTTATTATGTCGATTATGGATAAGGAATTTAAGAAATATGCAGTCCTGGAACACGGAATCAGTTCTATGACTATGCACAGGTATGAGTCTGTGCTTGACAGTTACATTAACCCTACCATTATAGAGGAAAGAAAACTTAACGTAGCCTCAATGGATGTGTTCAGCAGATTGATGATGGACAGGATCATCTTTCTTGGTGTGCCGATCGATGATGATGTAGCCAATATTGTGACAGCCCAGTTGCTGTTCCTTGCATCCAATGACAGTTCGAGTGATATATCCTTATATCTGAATACGCCAGGTGGACAGGTTTCATCTGGACTGGGTATATATGATACAATGCAGATCATCGAGCCGGATGTAGCCACTATTTGTACAGGAATGGCAGCATCGATGGGATCTGTTCTTCTCTGTGCAGGAGCGCAGGGCAAGAGATCCGCACTCAAGCACTCACGTGTGATGATCCATCAGCCGCTCGGTGGTGCAAGAGGTCAGGCTTCCGATATTCTGATTGCGGCTCAGGAAATCGAAAAGACCAGGAAGGAACTTTATACTATCATATCGGAACATACTGGTCAGTCTCTTGACAAAATATATGCAGACGGAGACCGTGACTTCTGGATGACTTCTCAGGAGGCTCTTGAGTATGGAATGATTGATGAGATTCTGACAAAGAAAAAATAGTATATGGCTAAATCAAGCAAAAACATAAGGCATTGTATGTTCTGCGGTAGAGGAGAGGATGAAGTATCTCTTCTGCTTCAGGGTCTTGATGCCTGCATCTGTGCGGATTGCGTGAAGATGGCCGGGGATTATCTGAAAGACTTTGACAGGTCCGCCAAGGCGTCCAAACCGCTTGGAAAGGTGGATTCCCTCCACAAACCTATGGAGATCCACGAGTTTCTGGATCAATATGTAATAGGACAAGACAGAGCCAAGAAACTCCTTTCAGTAGCGGTTTACAACCATTACAAGAGAATCAATAACAATCTTGCATCCGATAATGAATTTGAACTTGAGAAGTCCAATATTCTTATGGTAGGTCCTACTGGAACGGGTAAGACATTGATGGCTAAGACAATAGCCAAACTGCTCAATGTCCCTTTCACTATTGTGGATGCAACAGTTCTCACAGAGGCTGGCTATGTAGGCGAGGACGTGGAGAGCATTCTTTCACGCCTGCTTCAGGAGGCTGACTATGATGTAGCAAGAGCAGAGAGAGGTATTGTCTTCATAGATGAGATCGACAAGATCGCGCGTAAGAGTGATAATCCGTCGATAACACGTGATGTGTCCGGTGAAGGTGTCCAGCAGGCTATGCTGAAACTTCTTGAGGGCAGTGTGGTGAATGTGCCGCCTCAAGGAGGCAGAAAGCATCCTGAGCAGGAATTCCTGCACGTAAACACTCAGAACATTCTGTTTATATGCGGTGGCGCATTCGAAGGTATAGAACGCAGGATCGCTCAGAGACTCAATACCCAGGTCATCGGTTTCGGTGCAGCAAACAAACAGCAGATCGATAAAGATAATCTGCTCAGATATGTCGAGGCTCAGGATCTTCGCTCATACGGACTCATACCTGAGATCATCGGACGACTTCCTGTCATAACATATCTAGACCATCTCGACAGGGATGCTCTCAAGAGAATTCTTACAGAGCCTAAGAATGCTCTTATGAAGCAATATGAAAAGATGTTTGAACTGGATGGAATTAAATTGGTCGTTGAACCGGAAGTCCTTGATCTGATTGTTGATACGTCCATCGAAAATAAACTCGGGGCACGAGGACTTCGCTCTATATGCGAACAGATTATGACAGACGCTATGTATGAGGCACCATCTTCAAACAAGAAGATCTTCAAACTCACTCTCGCATACGCCAAAGACAAACTCGCCAAATGATAAAGATATACCAGAAATAACACTACAATGAAACAATATATTGAAACCAATAAGGAGAGATTCTTTGATGAACTCTTTTCACTTTTGAGAATTCCTTCTGTCAGTTCCCTAGAACAGCACAAGCCTGATATGCAGCGTTGTGCGGAGAGACTTGTTGAACTTCTGCGTGAGGCTGGCGCTGACGAAGCGGCTGTTTATCCTACAACCGGCCATCCGGTAGTCTTCGGTCAGAAGATCGTGGATCCATCTCTTCCTACAATATTGGTGTATGGTCACTATGATGTCCAGCCTGTCGATCCTATCGAACTCTGGCATTCAGATCCGTTTGAGCCTGAAATTCGTGATGGAGCAATTTATGCGCGTGGCGCCAATGACGACAAAGGACAACTCTTTATGCACATAAAGGCATTCGAGTTTATGACTCGCCAGGGCGGTCTCAAGCATAATGTCAAATTCATCCTTGAGGGCGAAGAGGAGATCGGAAGTCCGTCTCTTGCAGCCTGGGCATCGGCAAACAAGGAACTTCTTGCAGCAGACATCATTCTGGTATCCGATACTACTATGATTTCAGAATCAGTTCCTTCCATCAATTGTGGTATGAGGGGTCTTTCATACGTCGAAGTGAAGGTGACAGGTCCGAACAAGGATCTCCATTCCGGTCATTATGGAGGAGCAGTTGCAAATCCTATCAATGTTCTATGCGATATGATATCATCTCTTATCGACAAGGATGGACACATAACCGTAAAAGGATTCTATGACGATGTCGTGGAACTTTCAGATGAGGATAGAGCCAAGTTGTCACGCGCTCCGTTTGATATGCAGGAGTATAAGGAATTTCTTGATATCAAGGAAGTTAAGGGTGAAGCAGGATACTCGACTCTCGAGCGTACCGGCATACGTCCGTGTCTTGATGTAAACGGAATCTGGGGAGGTTATACAGGAGAGGGTGCAAAGACTGTTCTTCCGTCTGTTGCTCACGCTAAGATATCTATGAGACTTGTTCCGAATCAGGACAGTGCTACTATTACAAGATTATTCACGGAGCATTTCCTTTCAATTGCCCCTGATTATGTGAAGGTAGAGGTCATACCTCATCACGGAGGAGACGGCTTCCTCATTCCTATATCTTCACCAGCGTACAAAGCAGCAGAGAAGGCAATGACTGAAGTGTATGGAATCGAGCCGGTACCTTCACGTGGTGGTGGTTCGATTCCGATTCTTGCCGACCTTCAGCGTATTCTCGGCATAGATCCTCTGCTTATGGGCTTCGGACTTGAGCGTGATACGATACATTCTCCTAATGAGAGTTATCTTCTCAAGCAACTTTTCGCAGGTATGGAGGCAATAGCATTATTCTATAGATATTTTTAGATTATGAACAGAGAACAATTGTACAAGCAGATTCAGGCTAAGAAAAGTATGCTTTGCGTGGGGCTGGACGTGGATTTTGATAAGATGCCGGAGCATATAAAGGCATTGGCAACCAAAGGTGAACTTGCAATCAAGGGAGAACTTTACAAAGGCAAGGCACGTTCCATCATAGAATTCAACAAGGCTATAGTTGATGCTACTGCGGATCATTGTGTGGCATATAAGCCTAACCTTGCTTTCTATGAATGTTATGGAATCGAGGGACTGAGGGCTCTGGATGCCACTGTAGATTATATCCGCACAAAATATCCGGACATTTTCCTGATTGCAGATGCAAAGAGGGGAGACATAGGCAATACTGCAAAAATGTATGCAAAGGCTTTCTTTGAAGAAATGGATTTTGATGCAGTTACCATTGCTCCATATATGGGTGCCGACAGCGTGACGCCTTTCCTGGAGTATAAGGATAAATGGGCGATAGTACTTGCTCTGACTTCCAATGCCTCTGCATATCAGTTCCAGAATGCCCAGAAGGATGGCAAGCCTCTATATCGTGCGGTTATGGAGGAGATGATGGAAATATCCACTCCTGATAATATGATGTTTGTTGTTGGAGCGACCAAGGCTGATAAACTTGACGAACTCCGTAGTTTCTGTCCTGACAACTTCTTCCTTGTACCAGGTGTCGGTGCTCAAGGAGGTTCTGCAGAAGAGGTCATAGCGCACGGTGCCAATGACCACGGTGGTCTTCTTATCAATTCTTCTCGAGGCATTCTCTTCGCTGACAGCACAGAAGATTTTGCGTACGTAGCCGGTAAAGTTGCCGCACGTACTGCTAATCTTCAGTAAGAGCCTTCATAAAGAACAATGAGCGCATTCCTCGGGTTATCTCGTGGGATGCGCATCTTGTTGGATGCAGGTGAGGATCGACATCCGAAAGATTGCAGACGTAGAGTCGGTCGATCAATGAAAGGTACATAATGGAATATTTAAGGTCAAGATTACGTTGGAGTTCGCTTGTATATTCCATTGTAAGAAGTACTTCTTCTTCCGAGATATCGTCTTTGCAGAATATGTAGAGCCCGTACTCCTTGAAATCTCCGTAGAATCCTGCTCCGACCTTGCTTACTTTGCTCTCTATAATGCGTCTGAGCGGAAGTGCCAGTCTCCAGTATTCATATTCTCTTTGTCCGATATACCGTCCGTCCTGAAGTCCGTATCCATATCCGCTGCTTATGATCTGGCCCATTTCTTCCTTGTCTTCTGAAGTTACTTCAAATCCAGCCATCTCTGTAAGCAGTTCCTGAGCCACATCCTTTCGCGGTTCCATAGCACGGGTAACTTCAATTCCCAGAGTGTGATCAGGAGTCTGCAGGTCAGGACGGTCTTGATTGATGAGCGTAGAATAACTGCTGCCTAGAATGCTCTCGAGGCATATCTGGGCGTATCTTTCAAAAAAGCAGGTGTCGAATTTTCTGTTTCCCATATTGCTTACTGATTGGTGAATATGCTGTCTCTGAAGACTTTAGGCGTAATACCTGTGTGCTTCTTGAAGAATTTTCCGAAATGTGATGGAGTGGCAAAATTCAGGTCGTAACTGATGTTCTGGATGCTGTCCTCACTACTTCTGAGGATTCGTTTCGACTCCAGGAGAACGTAGTTTTCCATCCATTCCGACGGGTATTTGCCTGTGGTCTTTTTAATTACCGATGCCAGATGCTTGGCTGTTACTCCAATCTGTCCGGCATAGTCTTCCACCTTCCTGTTGACCTTGTATTCTTTTTCCAAAAGTTGGAAGAAGTTGTTGGTTATGTTTCTTTCCTTCTTTTTGAGATTTGGTGCGCTGACTGTGTCATCCATAATGTGGCAGGCCTCATAAAGGAAGATCTTGATATATTCGAATATTATCATATCCTTGTAGTAATCTCCTTTTTCCCTCATCATTACCTTCAGATATGAGTGGATCATATGGAACATAAGCAATTTCTTGTTGCTTATCCTGTTGGTGGGTTGCTCTAAAATCAGCCTTTCCAGACGCTTTTGCAATACTTCATCATAGGATAGATTGAAGACGGAATCCCCAATGCGAACCACATCGATGCGGAAGTCTTCACTATGCTCTTTTATGAAGAAAGGACTGTTGGAGTTGATCAGCAGGTAGGTTCCCTTGTCTATCTCGAATTCCCTGAATCTGATATGAAACTTCGCATTTCCTCTTACACATATTATTGCAAGGAGAGAATCACACATCTTGTATTCCCCGTCAATCTGAAAAAAAATGAAGTCTCTGTCTGCTCCACTATAATTGTCGTAGATGGAAATATCCATAAATGCTAATTTTTGGCAAGATAGCAATAAAATCCGACAAAAGTGACAGAAATGGTGTGTAAAATGATAGTCGGGGGGGGGTAATGCTTACTATATTTGCATCGTTCCTGTGAAGGAACAATCTTTAACACACACAATTCAAATTTTCTTTTGGCGGGACTCTTTTCAGAGATCCCGCTTTCATTTTGACTTATGTGTACGCTTTACTCAAGAGCCTTGGCTAGTCCACCTTCACTGGTTTCCCTATAGATAGGAGGAAGGTCTTTTCCTGTCTCTTTCATAACTCTTACCACCTGATCGAAACTTACTCTGTGCAGACCGTCTGTGTAAAGTGCGTAGATTCCTGCATCCATCGCCCTGGCTGCAGCGTATGCGTTTCTTTCGATGCAAGGAATCTGAACCAATCCTCCGATCGGGTCGCAGGTGAGTCCAAGATGGTGCTCCAGCCCCATTTCTGCCGCATATTCTATCTGTGCAGGGCTTCCTCCCATAAGTTGTGCTACTGCAGCGGCTGCCATAGCGCAGGCTACTCCCACCTCTCCCTGACATCCAACTTCAGCGCCTGATACTGATGCATTATGTTTAACTATGCTTCCGATAAGTCCGGCAGTTGCAAGCGCTCTGACTATTCTGCTGTCGCTGAAATTATATCTTTTCTTCATATGGTAGAGCACGCTCGGCATCACTCCGCACGAACCGCAGGTTGGGGCTGTGACAATTGTTCCTCCGCAGGCGTTTTCCTCGCTGACTGCTAGAGCGAACGAGAAGACCAGTCCACGGGTCTTGAATGTATCTCCCTGGCCGAATGCTCTGGTGTGATAACTAAGAGCCTTGCGTCTGATGTGCAGATGTCCGGGGAGGGCACCCTCTGCCTCTATTCCACGTTCCACAGCCTCCTGCATCACCTTCCAGACAAGTTCCATATGTTCCCAGACTCCGCTGTTGCGGCCTTCGGTCTCATCGACATATTCCCAGAAATTCTTTCCCGTGTCATTGCACCATTTCAGGATCTCTGTAAGCGTGGTTTTTTCGTAGATATCGTCATTGGCTTCTCCTTCAAGCGGGTGTTCCATACAGATGATATCACCTCCGCCGATGCTGTAGTAAGTCCATTTGTCATACAGATCGCCCTCGGAGTTGATCGATGCTATCTTCATACCGTTAGGATGAACCTGAAGGAAGTCTTTCGGCTTCCATTCGATGGTGACATCTCCACTTCTTCTTCTCTTGCATTCGAGAGTTTCCTTATCTGTGTAGCACCAGGTTTCGAATGCTTCCTGTATCGCTATGTCGGTAAGGTGGCCTTTACCTGTGGCTGCGAGGGAACCGTATAAAGTAACGTGCAGCCTGTCGGTGTCTTCGTGACTGTCAAGATAATGTCTAACTGCCTTGAATGGTCCCATTGTATGACTGCTGGATGGACCTTTTCCTATTTTATATACGTTTTTTATCGATTTCATATTTTCTTGCCTTATACCTTTTTCTTCGTTACTGAACTATTCGATTCTTTCTTCGTTACTTGCATCGTTGCTGTTTTCGGGCGACGGCATAACAATTCTGGCAAAGTTAGAATAAATATTATATTGATGATCGTTTCTATGCATAAAAAAGACCGTTTCACATCTTTTGGGGCATATAAGTTGTCATTTGAGGTGAAAATTAGAGAATGCAATGAAACGATATATTCTGATGATCATACTCGTGGGCGCTTTGGGAATTGGTGCGCTGGGACAGGATAAGGAAAAAGTCGATTCTTTTCCTCGTCCGATTCCGAATATTCTCCCTCCTCAACTATTCATACCTGCAAAGTATCTGAACGGATTCCTTCCCTGGAATTATGCACCTCTTCTCAGACCAGTCTTTGATATTATCCCTGTATATGGATTTGACGGAAGCATCGGTTTCGGTGAATTCAATCAGGATCACCCGGATAAATTCTTTTCCAACCTTCTGGTGTCCAATTATATAGATGTACCTCAACTTTTCGTGTCCGAACAGAAGATGATCGGAAATACTTTGAAGATAGGGAAAAGATTCTATTTCCTGTCAGGCATTATGTATGGAGCCCAACTTGGGATAATGGGTAATAACTGGGGGATGGGGACAAGGGAGGGATTCCTGTATCGTCCCTCAGAAAATGTGTCTGTTGCATTCTGGACACAGTATTTCCAGTCTGTTGCAGTATATTCTCCTGTACTATTCCCGCGTCCGGACAGAAATATGGCGGCAATAACAATGCCTGCAACACCTGAGGTATATTCCTTTGGCGTGCAGGCATCATTTGTTGCAGGGGAATTCATTGTGGGCGTCGGAATGTCCGTCGCTCCTGTGCCGTTCCAGGATCGGCATCACTCGAAATTCCGCTATAAGTAGTCTTCGAAGTACATCGATATCTTGTCGTGGAGGTGGACTCTGTCTTTGCCCATAACGTTATGTTCTGCGCAAGGATAAGGGAAATAATCGACCTGTATGTTGTTCTTTATGCATTCTCTGATGAAACTGAGGCTGTGTTCCCATACTACAACGGGGTCTATTGCACCTTGGCAGATAAGAAGTTTCCCTTTCAGATCCTTCGCTTTATTTATGAGGCTTGTCCTGGCATATCCGTCAGGATTCACGTCAGGATGATCCATATATCTTTCTCCATACATTACCTCATACCATTTCCAGTCTATCACAGGGCCACCGGCTACACCGACCTTGAATATGTCGGGATAATTGGTTATAAGCGATATCGTCATAAATCCGCCATAACTCCAACCGTGGACTCCGATTCTATCTTTATCTACGTACGGGAGTTCCATCAGCATCTTCACTCCTTCCATCTGATCGGCCATCTCTGCCTGGCCACATTGCCCGTGAATGGCCTGTTCAAACGCTAGACCACGGTTTTCTGTGCCTCTATTGTCCTGTACATAGACCAGATATCCTCTCTGAGCCATATACATTTCCCACCTGCGCAATTGTCCCATAAAGGTATTCTGCACCATCTGTGAATGAGGACCGCCATAGACATAGACTATCACAGGATATTTCTTTGTCGGGTCAAAGTCCTTAGGCTTGATGATTCTGTAATAATTCTCGTACAATCCGTCGGCGCTTTTTACCGTGCCGAGACTGATCTCTGTATATGCATAATCAAGTGTGGGATCCTCTGCGGTAAGAAGGTTTTTGATGACTTTTCCGTCTGATTTACAGAGATTTACCACTCTTGGCGTACGAAGAGATGTATATGAATCTATGAAATGTTTGCCATCGGGACTAAGGTCTATATCGTGCCATCCTTCTTCGTAAGTCAGTCTCTCCGGCTCTCCTGTCCTTGCCTTGACGATACCTTTCTTAAGATTCTTTATCTCTATCCTGAACAAATGGTTTTCAATAGGGGAGACTTCGGCAGATGTATAATAAACGAATCTTCCGTCATTCCCGACATATTTGACATCGGCGTCTATGGAAGTAAGTCTGCGGATATTGCCGGCATTGTCGCAGAGATATAGATTACGGAAGCCGTCCAGATTCGCAGTTCGATAGATGAACATATCATTGTAGCCTGCGATGAAATGAAGCGGATCTACAGGTTCCACATATTTATCGCTGTCCTCTGTCAATATTGTCTTGATATATTCTCCGGTTTCGGAACAATATGCATTGAGTCTCAGGTGTTTCTGTCGCCTGTCCAATACCAGGATATAAATCACTCTTTCATCAGGAGACCAACTTATGTTTGTGAGGTATCTGTCGTGCCCGAAATCATCAGCCTGTACATAGATGGTTTTACCGGAGGCTATGTCATAGATGCCGAGTTGTACGTTCTCGGAGTCCATACCGGCCATAGGATACTTGATTTCCTTCAATGAACCGGTGCGGGTTGTTATATCCAGAAGAGGAAATGAAGTTACAGCACTTTCGTCCTTGCGGTAGAAGGCAACCTTGGTACTGTCTGGTGACCAGAATACGCCGTCGCTTATTCCGAATTCATTGCGGCTGACAAACTCTCCGTACGTTATGTTCTTGTTTTCACTTTGGGCAATCAGTTTTTCCGTTCCGTCGGCATATACAAGATAAAGGCTCTTGTCTTTAGTCAATGCCTCGACAGACGGTCTCCTGAGACCGGTAAAATCGCCATAACTGTCTGTGTTGATTGAATATCTCTGCCATTTCCCATCCTTGTGCATCAGAATGTTTTCAGAATTTTCCCAAGAAGCCCAGATGTTGGCAGGGGAAAGTTCCCTTGAAAGGATGGTCTCTTCCATTGTGAGGGTCTTGCCATCCTGACTATTGGCCGGCCTTGTACTGATTATGCCTGGCTGCGCCGACAAAGCCAGTCCCAAGCAAAGAGTGCTCAGGATTAATGATATTTTCTTCATAGTCGCTTGATTGTTATTCTCTTACGGAAACTATGCCGTCCACGATATATTTCTGCTTGCCTCTCCACGGCAGAGAACCGAGATATTCCTTGTAATGAAGTTCCACTGTCTTACCACCACATCTCATCAGCGAGTCGGCTATGGCCTTGTCTGTGATGGAAAAGTCGAATTCGTAAGACTGGATGGCTCCGGCATTGGCTCCTTTGCCTTTGCCGAATCCGGCTTGTATTACACGTCCTTCGTATGTCTTGAATACATACCCCTTGTAAACCACAAAATTAAGTTCGCCAGCCTTGACTCCTTCTCCAAACACGAAATAGAATTTGAAGAATATGAATCCTGCTATGACGATTGCGGCTATCAATGATGTGATTCCGATGATTTTCCCTTTCATATCGTTTTATCTTTTATGCAAATTTAGCAATTATTCCAAAATTCCGGCACGATGCAGCAGAGCGATGAACGGGGTCTGCTGTCTTTTTATATAAGGTTTGACATTGCCGGTGTGGATGTCATCCCAATCTTTGATTATGTCGTATGCGGCTATGAAGTCTTTGGCTGTAAGGTACTCCCCACGATCTGCACGTTTTGTACCAGGGGTGCCTCCTTTCAGAAACAGGCAGTTGCCGACAAAAGTAGCGTTGAATGATATTCCCGTAAGAGTAGTGATCTTTTTGTTCACTATTATGTAATGAACGACGACCTCCCAGGCCTGGGCTCCGTCGATTCCTTTGTGCCGTGCTGCGATCTTCATTTATCAGTTTTTTAAGTTCGTTGTTCAAATGTAGGTAAAAATTATGAATTATGGCATAGATTTGCCTTTTAAGGAAATGTTTGTTAAATTTACGCATTATAATTCTTTCAAACTGTTATGATAGAGCCAGGACACTTGAAGATAGACGTACAGTCGGAAATCGGAAAACTAGATGCGGTTCTTCTGCATAGGCCTGGATATGAGGTCGAGAATATGACTCCCCAAAATGTGCAGCGTGCCTTGTACAGCGATATCCTCAATCTCTCTATTGCTCAAAGTGAGTATGAGCAACTTTCAGGAGTCCTTTCGAAGTTGGCTAAAGTGTATGAAGTACGTGATCTCCTTATAAAGGTGCTAGATCAATGGAAACCTCGCGCCGATCTGATACATCGTATCTGCCAGGCCGAGGATGCACTATCGTATCTTGATATGCTGATGGAGATGGACTCGTCAGAACTTGCCAGGGTGCTTGTAGAAGGCCTGCCTGCAAAGATTGATACCCTTACTGCATATCTGAAGAATGAGTATTATGCCTTATACCCTCTATACAACTTCTATTTTACACGTGATGCAGCGGTAACAGTAGGTAATCGGGCGCTTATATGCCGTATGGCCAACAAAGTCCGTATGCGTGAGTCGCTGATTATGGATGCCATATACAGATATAGCGGGACTTTCGAATGCGAGGTCATAGATGCCAATGCAAACGACTTGGCTTCTTCACAGGTCATAATGGAAGGAGGTGATATAATTGTTGCGCGTGAGGATATCCTTATTGTAGGTAATGGGGTAAGGACCACAGCGCAAGGCATAGATTTCATTGTTGAAGGTTTATGCAGGAATAATACTTCCGGAAAACTCAATGTTCTGGTTCAGCAACTTCCTTCACAGCCGGAGTCCTTCATACATCTTGATATGGTATTCACTCTTCTTGACAAGGATAAGTGTATGGTTTTCAAACCTCTGATTATGCAATCCAATCAGTATCAGACTGTACATATCATAATTGAGCAGGGGAGAGTCGCATCCATCCGTCCGGTGGCAGGCCTGCTGCCTGCGTTAAAGGCTCTGGGTATGGATCTTGAGCCTATTGTATGCGGAGGCGATGATGAATGGGATCAGGAGAGGGAACAATGGCATAGTGGTGCCAACTTCTTCGCGTTTGCTCCCGGCAAGGTACTTACATACGCGAGGAATGTCCACACTTTGGAGGAGTTGGACAGAGCCGGATTCGAGATTGTCAAGGCTGTAGATTTCATAGCCGGAACTCGTGTGGATGCGGTTTGTGGAGATAAACCTTGCGCCATAACGATCGACGGGTCAGAACTTCCGCGTGGCGGTGGGGGAGCGAGGTGTATGACTATGCCTCTTTCAAGACAGAAAGTAAATTGGTAACATTATATTATTATGGAAAGAACACTTGTAATTTTGAAGCCGGGATGTCTCCAGAGGGGCCTTATCGGCGAAGTTATCTCAAGATTTGAGAAAAGAGGGCTGAAACTCGTCGCGATGAAGATGGTTCAATTAGATGAGGAGATTCTCAAGGTACATTATGCACATCTTCTTGACAGACCATTCTTCCCTTGGCTCCGCGACGGAATGATGGCTGCTCCGGTAATCCTCTGCTGCTGGGAGGGATACAGCGCAGTACAGGTCGTACGTGATATGGCCGGTGCTACAAAGGCAAGCAAGGCTGTGCCAGGTACAATCCGTGGCGACTACAGCCTCAGTGCTCAGGAGAACATCGTACACACATCAGACTCTCTCGAGAATGCAGAGATCGAGCTCAAGAGATTCTTCGTCGAGTCTGACTACTGCGAATATCAGTCTCCGCTCGATCCTTTCAAGTACGCTCCTGACGAATATTAATATCAGTCCGATATATAAAACAAGCCTCCTGCATCTGAAACAGCAGGAGGCTTTGTTGTATGGATTCCGGCAATTATGCCATGAATGCTGCTACGAATGCAAGGATAGCGTAGAGCTCAGGAAGCGCACCGTAGATAAGGGTCTTGGTGAATACATCGTGACCCTGTGAGATTCCGATGATACCGTTAGCACAAACCTGACCCTGACGAAGTGCAGAGATAAAGAATGCTGCACCAGCTGCGAGGCCGATCGCAAAGATAGAGAGACCGTCAGCTGCGAAATCTTTACCGATCCACACGAAGAATGCTACGAAACCGTAGAGACCCTGTGATGCAGGCATCGCTGAAAGTACCATGTAGTTTGTCGCACCATCCGGATTCTTCTTGAGAGCACCTTCTGCTGCGTTTCCGGCGATTGTTGTTCCGATCGCACTGCCGACAAATGAAAGACCAAGCATCAGAGCGAGGCCAAGATAACCGAGTAACTCAATTGTGTTCATAATATTAAATTTTAGTTATTTATAATTTACTTATTTGTTTGTTTTAAGTGGGTTGTAGGCTGCACCCTTTCCCTCATATCCAGCGTTCTTGAAATACTCCATGAAAGTAAGTCGCATCGGATGTACGAAAGCTCCAAGTCCTGAAAGCATGATGTTCATCACGTGACCTATTATAAGGATAAGAACAAATGGAAGCCAAGTTATCACGCTGTCTCCACGTACGGATAGAGCAAGGTCATTGAAGGCCTGTCCGAGCATTCCGCCGGCAAGTCCGAGAGCGAAGAGACGCAGATAACTGAGGACATCACCAAGGATACCTGTAGCCATATTGTATGTGTCCCAAAGGCCCGCTCCTATGTTGATCAGAGGATTTCTTCCTGGAGTATTGAAAATGTAGATAGCAAGTGCGGAGATTCCGCCGACAGCTATCACGGCCCATTTCATAGCTTCTGGCGAAAGGATCTTACCGACTCCCAGAAGTGCAAGGATTACTCCTCCGACAATGAGCAGGAGCCATCCCCAGGTGGCGATGTTCTCCTTGATTCCAAAACGCTTGGTGTAGCATATTGCCTTGACTGTCATTGCGAGACATATGTGGAAGATACCGATTCCCATAGCGAGGATCATCTGTATGTTCAGAGTTCCGATGCTTGGAATGTCAATGTCTCCGACTATCATGCAGCTCTTCATCCACTGAGGCACCCAGGCTGCATCGAAGAGGCTTGTTCCGAAGAATGTTCCGAGGATTGTACCTACGATCATTGTTCCGGCTCCGAGGATTGCAATGATGCTGCCAAGTCCATCGAACATTCCGATCTTCATCCAGCCTTTGTTCAGCATGATTCCCATCAGAAGAAGAATGATTCCATAACCGGCGTCTCCCATACACATTGCAAAGAACAGCAGGTAGAACGGAGCGACTATAGGTGTAGGGTCGAACTCTGTATAGACTGGCATACCGTACATTTCTGTGAACACCTCGAACTGGCGGGCGAACCAGCCGTTCTTGAGCTTGATAGGAGGATTATCCTCCTGTACAGCTTCTTCCTTGATGTACAGAACACCCATCTTGTCAAATGCCTCGATCAGATCAGCATCGTTCTCTGACGGAGCGAATCCGGTGAATACAGTGATGAGATCCTCTGCTGCGCCCTGGCCGGCCTCATTAGCAAGATAACGGTCAAGTTCCACAAGGGCATCGTTGCTTGCTTCCTTTATTGCAGGGATATAGTCCTTTGCGTTAAGAAGTCCCGCCTTGCAATTGATCACCTCGGCCTTGAGACGCTCAAGCTCAGCTGCAGCTTCTGCATAAGTTCCTTCCGGAGCGGCTATTTCCTGAACAGGGAAGCTATATGCTTCACCCTTTGGAGCTACTGTTACGAACCAGACCTTCTTTCCGTCTTCATAAACGACCTGAAGAGGGTAGAGCTCGCCCCAGGCCTCATCGTACCTCTTTGCATCCACACTGTAGTAGTGCACAGCATATCCGAGGTCAGAGAGCCCGTCCACAGCTTTCTTGTCATATTCTCCCCAAGGGAGTCTTGCGCTTAGCTGCTTATTTGCATTGGCAATCGCAATGTTAAGCTCTGTAAGCTTTGCTCTGCACTCTTCAACGAAATCCACTGGATTTCCTTCAATATCGGCAGTGGCCTTTGCAATTGCTTCAGCATCAGCGTCTTTTGAGTAGTCGATGCTCTCAAGGAATTCAAGAGTCTTGCGGGCTCTCTCGGCCTTGTGGAACATCACGGAAGAGTCGGAATCAATCGGTTTTACAGAACGGCTGATGTCCACGACTCCAAGCTCCTGAAGCTGCTCCAGGAAGCCCTCCTTCTCTCCTGTAAGGAGTACGAAGGAATATTTTGTCATTTTAGTTATCATTGTTCTGCTCCTCCTCTTCTTCAACAGCGTGTCTGCTCTTAACGATCTTGGAAGCCGCCTTGGAGAGGTTCTCCTCGTCTTCCATATATCGTTTGATCTTTCTGATGGCCTCCTGATATCCAGGGATCTGAACCTTCTCGTAAAGGTTTACCTTCTGAGTGGTCTTCTTTCTCTGGAAATCCAGAATACGTGCTTTCTCGAGATATACCTCCGACTCGATTCCGAGCCTTGAGAGTTCCTTGAGGATCGCAACTCCGTCAGCATACCACGCAGGGCAGTTGAAGGCATTGAACTCGTGGATCTCGTACTTGATCTCTCCCAGGGCCGGTGTCTTTACTCCGGCTACCTTTACTGTATAAAGGTCAACATCCACGATGGAGATCAGGCTTGGCTGGAACTCGTTCCAAAGAGCTGCGAGATAGTCGTATTTCTTAAGGGCGGCATCAAGATCTTCAATAAGCTTCTCTGAATAGTCCTTGGCCTTCTTCACCTCGACGCGCAGTGCCGACTCCTTGTTCTTCAAGGTAGGGAGGGCGTTCTTACGCATCTTGAGCTGCTTGTTCAAGTTGTTCAGAGACGTCTTATTATATTGAAATTTTATTGCCATAATTATTAGATTTCTCCACTACGGTCGAAACGACAGTGTGTTACTTTTTCCAATATGTATCAATAAGCTCCTGCTTGATACCGGTTTCGGCCTTAGTGAAGTATGTGCCGAAGAGTTCCCAGGCTGTGTCAAGCATTTCGTCGATCTTAAGGTTTACGTCGATAGCGAGAAGTCTTGTAGCGTATGCCTTTGCATAGTCAAGACACCTGAGGTCATAATCGCTGAGGTCAAAACCGTTCTCGAGCTTTGTCTTAGCGTTTTGAGCATCGGCATAAAGACGAACTGACGCATTCATTACCTGACCGTGGTCCTTACGTGTCTTCTTACCCTGTACGAGCTGCTTCAGACGTGAGAGCGAACGGAACGGATCGATGATGACCTTGCCAGAGTCCGGATCGGTACGGAGGAAGAGCTGTCCCTCTGTGATGTAACCTGTGTTGTCCGGAATCGCGTGAGTGATGTCTCCGTCGTTGAGGGTTGTCACAGCGATGATTGTGATCGAACCTCCTTCTGGAAGCTGTACGGCCTTCTCGTAGATCTTTGCAAGGTCTGAGTAGAGTGAACCTGGCATTGAGTCCTTTGAAGGTATCTGGTCCATACGGTTAGACACGATAGAGAGGGCGTCGGCGTAAAGGGTCATATCGGTAAGGAGCACGAGCACCTTCTCGTTCTTCTCCACAGCGAAATATTCGGCAGCTGTAAGAGCCATATCCGGAATGAGGAGTCGCTCTACAGGCGGCTGCTCTGTCGTATTCACGAATGAGATGATCTTGTCCAACGCACCTGCAGCCTCGAATTCGTGCTTGAAATAGAGGTAGTCGTCGTTTGAAAGACCCATACCTCCGAGGATGATCTTGTCCACATCAGCACGGAGTGCCACCTGAGCCATAACGTTGTTATATGGCTGGTCAGGGTCTGCGAAGAAAGGAATCTTCTGTCCGGACACGAGGGTGTTGTTGAGGTCGATACCTGCGATACCTGTAGGGATCAGCTGTGAAGGCTGCTTTCTCTTATATGGGTTCACAGAAGGCCCACCGATCTCCACTGTCTTTCCTTCCACAGCCGGACCACCGTCGATAGGCTCGCCGTATGCGTTGAAGAAACGTCCTGCAAGCTCGTCGCTTACATTGAGTGTAGGTGCTCCGCCGAGGAATACCACCTCTGCATTAGTAGGGATACCCTCTGTACCGGAGAAAATCTGGAGTGTGACGAGGTCTCCCTTTGTCTTAACCACCTGAGCAAGGCGGCCGTCAACGAGAGCGAGTTCGTCGTTTGATACACCTGTCGCTTTCAGCGAAACTGTAGCCTTTGTGATGGCTTCCAGCTGTGTATATACTTTCTGAAATGCCTTATTTGCCATTGCTTAGAAGATTATTAAGTTTTTCCTGATATTCATAGAATCTTTCGCTCTTGAACTCAGAGTAGTTCATCTGTCTGAGGGCGTTGATGAGCTCCTTGAAGAAGTTGCGGCACTCCTCGAAGTCTTCGAATGTGAAGTCGCGCTCGCAGATACCCATAACGAGTTCGAGCATATATTTCTGACGCTCGATAGGACAGAGTGCATCGATGTCGTCAAATGCGTCCTGCTGGAGGATGACGAAGTCAAGAAGCTCTGATTTCCAGAACACTTCGTGATAGCTCATAGGCACACCGTCATCACCGAGGATGTTGATCTGGTCGTTTGCTTCCTTACCCTTGCGTACGATATTCTTTGCTCTTTCCACCATTTCTACCCAACCTGGCATAATGGTCTCGTTGAGATACTCGCGGATCTCAGGATACTCAAGA
>JAZRBS010000077.1:0-56459 GCA_045635205.1 Candidatus Cryptobacteroides sp.
CTGCATTCATGCTTGTCCGATCTAATGTCGGCAGCAAATATGCGAAATCAATTCAAATCGACACGCGGTGTTTTCTGTTGTATTTAATTATATATTAATAAGTTACAAAGGTTTGTCAAAAAATCTTTTGGACACTAGTGAAAAATTATCTAAAACATTGGAAAAATCGTCAGAAATGAGCAACAAAGTAATAATATTCTCGGCTCCTTCCGGTGCAGGAAAGAGTACAATCGTAAACCATCTTCTGGGACTTCACCCTGAACTTGAATTCTCTATTTCAGCCACTTCCAGGGCACCTCGAGGACAAGAACAGCACGGCGTGGAATATTATTTCTATTCGGCTGAAGAGTTCCGACAGATGATAGCCGATGATAAATTCGTTGAATATGAGGAAGTCTATGCAGGCTCATTTTATGGTACTCTTAAATCGGAGGTGGAGCGTATCTGGGCTAAAGGGCACGCTATAGTATTTGACATCGATGTGCAGGGAGGCGTGAATCTCAAGAGGATATTCGGTGACAAGGCATTCTCTGTGTTCATTCAGGCTCCATCTGTGGAAGTGCTCCGCGAAAGGCTTATATGTCGCGGAACAGACACTGCAGAGGCCATTGAAAGACGGGTGGCCAAGGCTGCGTCGGAAATGGAGTTTGCTGCCGGCAAGTTTGATTATGTACTTGTAAATGACGACCTTGCGACAAGCAAGGCTGAGGCCGAACGTATTCTTGATGAATTTATGAAGAACTGATGTCAGGTAAACACATAGCAGTTTACAGCGGGTCATTCAACCCTCTTCACATAGGTCACCTAGCAATCATCAGACATCTGATTGATGAAGCGGGATGTGACTGTGTATATCTCGTCGTTTCTCCTAAGAATCCGCTGAAGGAAGGGATATCGGAAGCAAGCGGCAAGGAAAGATATGATGCTGCGGTTGCAGCCGTAGGAAGACATTCTGCTTTACGGCAGAAAGTGACAGTGGATGACATCGAACTCAATATGCCGTCACCTCATTATACCATACGCACGCTTGATGCGTTGAAGGAGAGGGAGCCGGAAAACACATTCACGCTTACCATAGGGGCAGACAATCTTGCCGACATTCGCAGATGGCGCGATTACAGGAGGATTCTGACAGATTATGGTGTGGCCGTATTCCCGCGAAGGGGATTCGATCTGGAATCGATCAAGGCAGACCTTCTCGCTGAAGACAAATCATACAGGATAGACCTGCTGAATGCCGAAATGGTGGACATTTCATCAACAATCATCCGCAATGCCATCACACAGGGGCAGGATGTCTCCGAACTTCTTATGTAAAAATCACACAATGACCGGATCCGTACTGAAACTGATCGCCTGTCTGGCAATGCTGCTGGATCATATAGCAGCCTTTATGCCCGGCGACTTTATGAATATGAAGGAAATCCTTTTCACTATAGGTGACAAGGCGATCACATTAAGAATGCTCCTTCACTACATAGGAAGGGTCGCTTTCCCCCTGTTCGCCTTTCTGATAACTGAAGGATTCGTTCATACAAGGGATAGAAAACGTTATGGTATCAATCTTATGATTTTCGCACTGATATCCGAAATTCCTTGGAACCTGGTTCATAGCGGAGAATTGCTTTACTCACGTCAGAATGTGTTTTTCACACTTCTTTTGGGCTATCTAGGATTATGCGTCATCGAGCGTTTCAAGGACGATAAGAAGAGATCCGGGATTCTGCTTATATGCCTGCTTGTCATTTCCATTCTCCTCAGGGCTGATTACGGATGCTTCGGATACGGCTTCATACTTATGCTATATCTGCTCAGAAGCCGGAAATTATTAATGAGCATAGTCGGAGCCTGCGTTCTTCCAAGCAGATGGATCGGAGGTACGGCATTCATTCCTATTATGTTATATAACGGGGAAAGAGGATTTGCAAAAAAGAAGTGGGTAAAATACTCATTCTATGCATTCTACCCGCTTCATCTGATTATCATATACGCGTTCAGGATGATCCTGACCGCATAATCCGCCTATTTCAGGAGATTTCCAAGGATGCTGCGTGTCAACTGACGCGTTGCTGCACCTACTGCCTTGCCGGCTATATCCTTTGTTGTTGTCTTCGATTTTTTCCCGGTCACTTTCTTCGAGACTTCAGTGCCGATAGAACTGGTGACACTGGTGACAGCGGCTCCGACCACTGCACCGAATATACTTCCGAGAAGTCCTTTTCCTCGTCCTGACTTCTTGGATTCTGCCTTTGCAGCCTTCTCTTCAGCCTCCGCCCTTGCTGCTTCCTCAGCAGCCTCCTGCTCTGCCTTCAAAGCGGCATCTGCCTCAGCCATAAGCACTTCAAATGCACTTTCCCGGTCAACCACCTTATCATATTTACCATAAATCCGGGACTGATTGATGATCTGTCCTCTCTGTCCTTCAGTCACGGCGCCGATCTGGCTCAAAGGGAAAAGGATCTTTGCTCTTTCCACCATAGAAGGGACGCCCTTCTCATCAAGGAATGAGACAAGAGCCTCACCGGTGCCAAGTTCCATTATCGCATCTGCAGTCTTGAACGACGGATTCTCACGGAATGTCTCGGCTGCAGTCTTCACTGCCTTCTGATCTTTTGGCGTGAATGCGCGAAGGGCGTGCTGTACACGGTTGCCGAGTTGTCCGAGTATCTCCTCCGGAATATCAGTCGGGCTCTGCGTTACGAAATATACACCAACTCCCTTGCTTCGTATCAGTCGCACCACCTGTTCAATCTTGTCAACCAATGCTTTCGACGTTTCATTGAAGAGCATATGTGCCTCATCGAAGAAAAACACCAGTTTCGGCAATTCCATATCTCCCACTTCCGGCAATTGTGCATAAAGTTCCGACAGAAGCCAGAGAAGGAAGGTCGAGTAAAGTTTAGGGTTGAGCATCAGCCTGTCTGCTGCCAGCACATTCATCACTCCCTTGCCCTGCTCGCACTGAAGGAGGTCATATATATCGAATGACGGCTCGGCAAAGAAGTTGTCCGCGCCCTGATTCTCAAGCGTGAGAAGGGCACGCTGGATGGCTCCTACACTCTGAGCGGTGATGTTGCCGTATGCAGCGGTGTATTGTTTGGCATTCTCCGCTACATAATTCAGCATTGAACGAAGATCCTTCATATCGATCAGAAGAAGTCCCCGGTCATCTGCTATTCTGAATACAATATTGAGTATGCCCTCCTGGGTATCGTTCAGGCCGAGAAGACGCGAAAGAAGTTGCGGTCCCATATTCGACACGGTGGTACGCATCGGATGTCCCTGCTCGCCATATACATCAAAGAAACGAACGGGACAGGCTCCGAATTCCGGAGATTCTATCCCGAACTCAGCGCACCTTTTCTCGATGAAGCCGCTCATCGCACCCGTCTGGCTGATACCCGACAAGTCGCCCTTCATATCTGCCATAAAGCAAGGTACGCCTGCTTGGCTGAAAGTCTCAGCAAGTACCTGAAGAGTCACAGTCTTACCTGTACCTGTAGCACCTGCTATGAGTCCGTGGCGGTTTGCCATCTTACCAAATATCGAAATAGGGCCATTCGGGCCGTGGGCTACATAGAGTCCCTGTTCCTTAGTAAACATATCCGCATTATTTTACAAGTTCCTTTGCTTTCTCAAGTGCCGGCACAATATGAGGGAAAATACAGTCGGATCCTATCTCCAGATCGACTCCAAACTTCACCAGAGACTGATGAACCTTTTCAGTCACACCCGAAAGAATCACGGTCACTCCCCTCTTGTGCGTTCTCTCACAGAGGTTGCGGAGGTTGTTTATACCTGTCGAATCTATGAACGGCACCTTACGCATCCTGATGATTCGAACCTTTGTGCCAGGTTTCTTCATTTGCTCAAGTTCCTCAAAACGGCTGGCAAGTCCAAAGAAGAACGGACCGTCGATTTCATATACCTCTACTCCATCCGGTATGTCAAGCATATCGGTATTCTCCATCGAAGCCACTTCATCATCTTCAGTTGCTGCAAGATGATGTCCGTCGAGTACTGATATGTTGGATGTCTGCATAACGCGACGCACAAAAAGCACGATTGCCAGCACCACACCCACTTCGATGGCGACGGTGAGGTCAATGATGACCGTAAGGAAGAATGTGATAAGAAGCACAGCCACATCCGACTTATCACCACGGAGAAGATATTTGAATGTTCTCCACTCACTCATATTATATGCGACCTGGACAAGAATAGCGGCAAGACAGGAAAGAGGGATATATACCGCGTATGGCATCAGGAAGAGGTATATCAGGAGAAGGATCACTGCGTGGATTATTCCTGTCACCGGGCTCTTTCCTCCGTTGTTGATGCTGGCCATAGTCCTGGCAAGCGCTCCTGTCGCCGGAATACCTCCGAAAAGAGGAGTAATTATGTTGGCAACTCCCTGTCCGATAAGTTCAGTATTGGCGTGGTGACGCTTTCCTGTTGCTCCGTCTGCCACCATCGCAGCCAGAAGCGACTCAATGGCGCAGAGAATAGCGATTGTGAAAGCAGGAGATACAAGTCCTTTCACTGTCTCATAATCAAATTCGGGTGCCACCGGCTTAGGCATTGGAAGCCCGTTGGCAAGTTCCGGGAATTTCGAGCCGATGGTCGCAAACTCTATACCGGCAAACTTGCTCAAAAGCACTGAAGCCAATGTTCCCACTATCAAGGCTATAAGCGAACCCGGAACTTTCTTGGTGACCTTGCCCCAACTGAAACAGATCACAAGGCATACGATGCTCATCGCCAGTTCCACCCAGTTGATGCTGCCCAGATTCTGGAAATAGCAGATCCACTGAGGGATGAAGCCTGCCGGTACCTCAAGGTCGAGAGGAAGACCGAAGAAATCCTTCATCTGCGTTGAGAAAATGGTCAGGGCTATACCGCTGGTGAATCCCACTACGATCGGATATGGGATGAATTTGAAAATGACTCCCATCTTGAATACTCCCATAAGGACAAGGAACACTCCTGCCATTATGGTAGCGATTATAAGGCCTTGCATTCCGTATTGACCGACAATACCGGCAACTATAACGATGAATGCTCCGGTAGGACCGCCTATAAGGAAATCAGAGCCTCCGAAGAATGAAATAAGGAAGCCGGCCACAATAGCGGTGATAAGTCCCTGCTGCGGCGTTACCCCACTGGCAATACCGAATGCTATGGCTAGCGGAAGTGCAATGATGCCGACTATTATTCCGGCTATCAGATCCGATGTGAATTTGCTGCTGTTGTACTTCCCTTTCTTGAACAGCCCGAAAAACTTGGGCTGGAATACATCTTTCAGGTTAACGTTCATACTGTCAAATTTTAATACACTACTTCATCATATATGCTTCAAAGCGCTTTGCGCTGTTCAACTCCGCCTCCTTTACAGATGCACCTACAAGGGTCGTCCTGACTGAAGACGCCGGCTTGGAAATGATTCTCACAAAATCCTCCTGCTTTTCCATTGTCGGGAAATCCTTCTGCGAGAATCTCATACCTGCTCCTAAAGGCATAGATAGTTCCTTAGCCGGATGAGTACCCCAAACCGATATATAGCCTTCTCCTGCCTGAACTCTCTGCCCCTCGTGATGGTTGATCCCGGTTATGAACTGAACCTTCTTTCCCGAGAGTTCTGATGCCGTAACAACAGCCTCACGGCTTTTCGAGGTCATATCGATCCTGATGGAGATATCTACGAAATCATCTTTGTAAGTGACTCCGTATGCGATGACCTCTGCATAAGATCCCTTTTTCGTATCCCCCACTCTTGCGGTACGTCCTTTCGTCGCTACGAGTCTGACTTCCTGCTCGCCGTCCCACAATGCTATTCCTCCAAATCCTACGGTCTTGCCTACAATATATGCATCCCATCCTGCTCCTGCCGTCTCACGTATCTCCTCGGAAGGATACCAGAGATATCTTTCCAGTTCCATACCTCTGCCGCTTTTGGAATATGCATCGATGGCACCACTGTCATTGAAATATATGCGCAAGGCTAAGTGACTGTTTTCCACAGCGGGTCCGTGATGACCCACCTTTCTGTACTGGTCACCAGTCTCTGAAACTATTTCCGACACCTGAAGCGAATCGCTCCGCCAGAAAAGACTTTTGGCTGTCTGTGCCCACGCAAAATCTGTCGCAAGCATCAGTACAGCCGGTAAAATGATATATAACAATTTTTTCATATTCTGCAGTTCCGTTAAGAATGCAAAAATAAGCATTATTGCTTGGATGGCATCTCAAAAAATGAGAAATGTACGTTTCCGTACTTCTTTTCTTTCACAAAATAGGGATGAGACTCAAAATTATGTTCTTCCGGATGCTCCAGAATGAAGTACGCACCAGGATGAAGGATATCCTTTGAGAACACTTTGTCAGGCAAGGAAGCAAGATCATCCAGGGCGTATGGTGGATCTGCAAATATTATATCGAATTTTTCCCTGCAGATTTCCAGAAATTCAAAGACATTGTGACGCACGACCGTGAGATTGTCCAGCGCGAACTTTGCTGCCTGCGATTTTATGAAGTTGGCGTGGAGAGGGAGCATTTCCACACAATATACTTTTGATGCTCCTCTTGATGCAAACTCATAAGAAATCGCCCCAGTACCACCAAAGAGATCCAGCACCTGAAGGCCTTCCATCTCATACTCATTGTTCAGGACATTGAACAATCCTTCCTTGGCAAAATCAGTAGTAGGGCGTGCCTTATAGCCGTTAGGTGGCAGAATCGTCTTGCCTTTCAATCTTCCTCCGATGATTCTCATTCTTTCCTAAATTTGTTCTACACTTTTGAAATAACGATAAAGCGACATCTCCTGGTCTTCAGTCAACGGAGTGCGGAAACATATCGTACTGACCTCTGGATTGAGTTGAAGTTTCTTGAGGGTCAGGAAGATGAAATATTGCGCAGTCGTAAAATCCGGTGCCTGGAACGAGTTGCACAGAAGGAGGCTTTTCCCCTGAGCCACAGCAAGATACAGAACACCATCCATATAAGAAGCCAGTATCTTATTGTAATCACTCAGATCAGGAATCTGCTTCAGCATAAAATACAGTTCAGGAAGTGGCTTCACCTTGCTCCCGTCAGTCCGGAGAACCGTATCTGAAATCACCTTGGAAAGGGTCTCTCCTATAGCATTGGAATATATGAGGACCGCAGCATATTCCGGAACCGGTACTGATTCCACCGGATCGGATTCAGAGAGATGAACGACATCTTCAAGCATTGTCCTCGAATGAAGCGGATGGTGGAAATGCGAAGGAATGAGTGCGACTTTCGGAGTAAATACCGAAAGTTCCACATCTTCATAACGTCTCTGAAGTTCGGGACAGGTAAATATACGGTCCGCACTCATCCATCCGGAGGAGCGCAATTCGTTGTCGGACTGTATCTTAAAAGAATATCCACTCAAGCCGACTTGAATGGATATCCTATCTTTCATATTTTGCATAAGGTGATTACTCCCAGTTTCCGGCATTGTTGTTAGGTGCAGTGATGCTGCCGACCTGAAGTCCCTTGTAGCGTCCCTTGTCTTCCTGTTCTGCATCAAGATTGATACGGAGCTGGTTGTCGAGACCCTTGAGAAGGCTCTTGTAAGGCATTGAAGCCTCGAAGAGAGGAACGTTCACACCTGATACCTTCTTGATGGTTGACTCCATAATGATTGAGTCACCGCTGAATGGAATGAATGCAAGTGAATCAACTACGAAGTTAGGACGGTCATTGAAGAGAGTATCCTTCACCGCAATCTCACTATTTACTGCAAACACGAGGTTCTGCTCGCCTGCAAGATAGAGTTCATAAAGTTTCTCGTTGAGTTTGTCAGCCTTAAGACCACGGAATCTCTTCTTGATCTGATCTGTGTGAGCCATTGCAAGAGAGTCGTCCTTTGATCCCACCTGAAGGGTGATGTTCATCTTTCCCTCGTTGTAGAACTGGATAAGAGAATCGATTGTTGAAGAATAACGAGCATTTACATTCTTGAAAGCCACCTGAAGATCACGGATGTCCTTGAGACGCTGTACTGCGATTTCAGTACGATAGTCCTTGTGCTTGTTAAACTTTACAGGCTCCATAATGCTCTGTACGAGAAGATAAGTCAGTCCCACGATAGCCGCTGGGAGAAGTAAATAGGTAAATACCTTTCTAATAATTGAACCCATTATTTTTAGTGTTTTTATTTTTCATTCCAAAACAACGGACAAAGTTAAAAAAATGATTTATGAAATGCAATATAATTTGTAATTTTGCAACGGAAAAACAAAGAGAAAGAATATGAAGGATATAAACTCAGGCAATGTCCAGGCACTGGAGAAAATGATTTCCGAGGCGAGGAAAATATCCATCGTCACACATCAGAAGCCGGATGGAGACGCCATCGGAAGCAGCGTTGCGCTATACCATTATCTCACTTTCTGCGGCAAAGACAGTGTCAGAATCATCCTGAACGACAGGTATCCTTCATATCTGGATTTTCTCACTTGCAGCATACCGGAAAACGGCATAATAGTCCATAAAGAGAGATCCGTGGAAGCAGAAGTTCTCCTGAACGACAGCGATCTTATATTCTGTGTCGATTTCAATGCCTTCCATCGTACGGACAGGCTGGAGCCGATTCTTTCAGCATCCAAAGCATCCAAAGTTCTCATCGACCATCACCTCAACCCTGACAGATCGGCATTCGATCTCTCATTTTCAGAAACAGATATATCTTCCGCGTCCGAACTTCTGTACCAGATACTTATGCACACAAGCATAATTTCACAGGACGCAGAGAGGCTTCCGGCCGAATCTGCCACGGCACTTATGACGGGTATGACCACAGACACCAACAATTTCGGGAATTCCACATATCCTTCTACCCTTCTGATGGCATCTTCACTGCTCGGAGCCGGAGTTGACCGCGACAGAATACTTCTGCACACATACAACCAATATGGAGAAAACAGGATACGGCTTATGGGACATATCTTGAAGGATCTTCTCACGATTACAGAAGATGGCGTGGCATACATAGTGCTGGACAGAAAAACCCAGAGGGAATACTCAGTTGAAGAAGGAGATACCGAAGGCTTTGTCAACATTCCTCTTTCCATAGCGGAAGTAAGGATGAGCATATTGGTCAAGGAAGATGACGGAAAGATAAGGGTCTCGATACGCTCGAAGAAAGGAACGTCGGCTAACGGATGTGCCAGGCTGTTCTTCAACGGAGGCGGACACGAAAACGCTGCAGGAGGGCGCCTGAATATACCGGAAGACATTCCTGGCATCGAGGCTGCGGCGGAATACATTGAAAAGAATACACATATATATTTAAACGGAGAAAATGAATAGATTAAGAACAATACTTGCATTTGTGCTATGCATAGCGATATCGGGGTCGTGCGTCAAGGAGAAACTCAACCTCGCATACAACAAGCAGGATGACAGCATAGACAAATACATTAACAGCAACCTCAAGGAAGGAATGACCGTAACTCAGAACAATGGTTCTTCAAGACTGACACGCGTGCAGGGAGAGGGAGAAGAATTGAAGGAGGACGGTTCCGTAGCATTCTATTATGCAGGCTACACTTTCAGCGGAAGCATTTCCGCCTCAGGACTGTTTGCAACCAACCACGAAGAGACCGCTCAATCGGCAAACTGGAATCTTACCGATCCTGACTACAATATCCTTGAAATGAATATGAATGATGCAAGGTTGCTGGAAGGAGTCAGGAACGGTCTGCTGGGAGTGAAGCCCGGCGAAGAGTGCGAAATCCTTTTCAGCGGCAAATATGGTTTCGGAAACAACACGTTTGGCATAATTCCTGCAAATTCGGCGCTGGCGTTCAAGATATGGGTAGTTAGCGTATCCAACGAATAGACGATATGACATTTTTTATTATCTTTGCCGATTCAAACCATACTGGATATAATGAAGAAGATTTTAAAGACCGTGGCCTATCTCGCCTTGACTCTTTCAGCAGTTTGCTGTGCCAAGGCTGTCAAATCAGGCCCGAATGAAGCCAACGAAAGATATTTCAACGCCTGGATGGAAGTGAACTATCCTGGCGCAGTACCTTCTGGTTCAGGCATATACATACTCGAGGAAGAGGAAGGTAACGGTAGCGAAGTAAAGAAGGATAACTACGTTTATACAAGATATACAGTCACAGATCTCGAGGGAAACATCACTTCATACACAGACGAAGAGACTGCAAAGCAACTCGGAGAATACGCTCCATCTTCATATTATGGCCCTAAGGTTCTCACAACATTCGAGAGTACCATTCAGGCTGGTCTTAGAGATGTGCTGATGGGAATGAAGGCCGGCGGAAGAAAGAAAGTGATCATACCCGGCTGGCTGATGACATATAACACCTACGACACTCCTGAGGAGTACCTTGAAAACTCGTCAAGCGGCAGCAACTGCATATATGACATAACTGTAACAGATGTCACTGACAATATCGCGAAGTTCGAAATCGAAGAGATCGGACAGTATTTCGCAGAAAACAAAGACATTTTCGGGACTATGGCTCCGGTTGATTCCCTCAAGGGACATTACGGATGCTATTATAAGCAGATCAAGGCTCCAACAGATACGACTTCATTCTCGAAAGACACCACGATCTATATCAATTACACCGGACGCCTTCTGAGCGGCCAGGTATTTGACACAACCGACGAGAAGACAGCCAAGGATTATGATATTTTCTCGTCTTCCAAGGCATACGAGCCTGTAAAGATCAAATGGGGTGAGAAATACAGCGATATCACAATGGGAACCGGCGGGTCTTCAGTGATCAGCGGTTTCGCTCTGACACTCTGGCAGATGCGTGCTTTCGAGAAAGGCATAGGAGTATTCTACTCTCCACTCGGATATTCATACAACGGAAGCGGCTCGACCATTCCGGCGTATTCACCTCTTGTTTTTGAAATCGAGATTGTAGAAGAGCCGGAGGATTAGGATGTCAGAAAGATCAGCAGTACCTTTAGAACTCGGAACGGAAAAGATTGGCAGGCTTCTCAAGCAGTACGCTCTGCCGGCAATCATAGCGCAGACTGCATCTTCGCTATATAATATGGTGGACAGCATCTTCATCGGACAAGGTGTGGGTCCACTTGCTATTTCCGGCCTGGCGGTGACATTCCCCCTTATGAACCTTTCGACCGCATTCGGTACCCTTGTCGGAGCCGGAGCAGCGACTATGCTTTCCGTTCTGCTCGGACAGAAAAACTACAAGGCAGCAAATAAGGTTCTGGGCAATGTCGTCAGCCTTAACATCATCATCGGTGTCATCTTTATGGCCATCGCCCTAATCTTCATCGACCCGATACTCTACTTTTTCGGAGCAAGCGAGAACACTCTTCCATACGCGAAGGAGTATATGACGATAATCCTTATCGGCAATGTCGTCACCCACCTTTATTTCGGATTGAATGCGGCAATGAGATCATCCGGCAATCCGAAGAAGGCTATGGGACTGACGATATTTACAGTCGTGTTCAATGCAATACTCGACCCTATCTTTATCTTTGGATTGGATATGGGCATCGCCGGAGCAGCCTGGGCCACAGTCACAGCCCAGACGATAGCGATGATCGTAGTCCTGCACCATTTCAATGACCGAAGCCGTCCTTTCCACTTTGAGAAAGGTATCCTCAGGCTCGACCTGAGGGTGGCAAAGGATTCGATGGCCATAGGTATGGGACCTTTCCTTATGAATTCCGCGGCTTGCCTGGTCACATTATTCATCAATCAGCAACTCCGCAAATACAGCGGAGACCTCGGTATCGGAGCATACGGAATATGCAACCGGTTCGTATTTATGTTTATAATGATCTGTATGGGTCTGAACCAGGGAATGCAGCCTATAGCGGGATATAATTATGGAGCCAGAAAATACTCAAGAGTCAAGGAAGTATTCTGGAAAACCGCGAAACTGGCAATGGTTATGACCACTCTCTGCTTTGTTTTCGGAATGTTCTTCCCTAAGGCTGCAGTGGGCATCTTCACTCACGATCAGGAACTTATGGATCTGTCAGCAAGAGCATTGAGAATTATGACCATAATATTCCCGATCGTAGGTTTCCAGATGATTGCAACCAACTTTTTCCAGAGCCTCGGTATGGTGAAGAAGTCGGTAATCCTTTCACTTTCAAGGCAGATTCTTTTCCTTCTGCCTCTGCTTTACGTGCTGCCGACGTGGCTTGGAGCAGACGGAGTATGGGTAAGTTTCCCGATTTCAGACGGCCTCGCGACACTCCTGACCATATTTATGTTGGGAAGGCTTTTCAAGAAATTCAGTCTGTTGAAGGACGGTGACGATCCGGCCATTCTCGGCAGTCAGTTATAAAATGAAAGATCTATGGACAAGAAGATCATTATCACGATAGGCCGTCAGTTCGGCAGCGGGGGCAAATGTGTCGCTGAGGCATTGGGAAAGAAACTCGGGATTCCAGTATATGACCACGAACTCATATTGAAAGCCGCCCAGGACAGTGGCTTCAGTGCGGAACTTTTCGTGCAAAGCGACGAAAAGAGAAGATTCTTTTCTCTGTCATCGATCTTTGCCGGGAATATGAATAGCGACACAGAAAACTATATGAGCGACAAGGGTCTGTTCAAGATGCAGTGCGAGACCATACGGAAGATAGCCTCTCAAGGTTCTGCAATCATTGTCGGGAGATGCTCGGACTACATACTCAGGGACGTCGATGGTATTCTGGATGTATTCCTTACATCACCGGCCGAAATCAGAGCCGCACGTGTGGCAGAACGTATGGGCATAAGTCTGGAGAAAGCCGCTGAAATGGTCGAGAAGAGAGACAAGGCTAGAGCCGAATATTACAATTACTACACTTTCGGGGACTGGGGCGTGGCTTCGACATACGACCTATGCATTGACTCCAGCATCCTCGGTATTGAAGAGACGGCAGACTTCATAATAGATTTCGCCCGTAAATCCGGTAAGATATAAAACCTGGACAAATGAAGAAAAAGACACTTGCAATCATATCATCAGCACTTATGGCTGCCGCGTTAGCGACAGCCTTTGTGATTATCCACAAACCTATACCAAGGCCTGATCCTCTGTCGCTTAAGCCAAGGATACATCTTAACGACAGCCTCACCAATGCCTTGTCGGATCTGCCCGAGACAGAGGGCATAGACAGGAAAGTCAAATCATATATGAGGCAATGGCAGATAAAAGGCGCATCCCTGGCCATTATGCGCAACGATTCCCTGCTTTATGCCAAAGGCTATGGATGGGCGGATGAAAATGAACAGGAAGCAATGGAGCCCTCACATATACTCAGAATGGCTTCTGTATCCAAACTCATCACGGCTGTAGGCATTATGGTACTGCAGGACAGGGATTCCCTCAGCATCAAGGACACAGTATTCGGCTCATCCGGCATTCTGAATGACTCGCTGTTCAATTCCATCATAAAGGACAGGAACTACCATAAAATCACAGTAGAACACCTTCTGAGGCATCAAGGAGGTTTTTACCGTGACCCACTCTTCTCATCGAACGACGTAAGGAATCAGTTGCAGCTGGATCATCCTCCTGTGAAAGAAGATTTCTACAGGCTGGTTCTCAGACACAGGCTAAGGTTTATGCCGGGAGAATGGGAGAAATATTCCAATTTCGGTTATCTCCTTCTGTCTGAGATCATTGAAAAGGTGTCAGGAAGGCCATACGAGGAATTCATCCGTGAGGAGGTACTCAGGCCTGCAGGCTGTTATGATATGCATATTGCAGGCTCATATTACCGCGACCGTCGTGAAAATGAAGTCAGATATTACACACACGAGGGAGACGGCAAATTCGTCGAGGAATACAACGGCAGCGGTATAATGGTAGAACGTTGCTACGGAGGAAACAACATTCCTCTTCTGTCCGGTGCAGGAGCCTGGTGTGGCTCCCCTGCCGAAATTGCCCGTCTGGTCGCTTCCATCGACGGACGTCCTGAAGTTGAGGATATCATATCCGCTGATGCAGTGGCTCAAATGACAGAATATTTCGATAAGGAGACTTATTCGCTCGGATGGAATGACACAGATCCGGCAAAGGGATGGAGCCGTACCGGCACCCTTTCAGGCACTACAGCCCTTGTCAAATATTTTCCTGATGGAGAATGCTGGATAATGATCACCAACACCAGCACCTGGCGCGGTCCTGGTCAGGCACGTTATACAGACGCTCTGTTCAAGCAATGCCGGGAACTTTACGGAGACAAACTTCCCAAGCGCAATCTTTTCGAATAGCATACAACTAATGAAACGGGGTGGCCGTCCGACGACGACCACCCCGAAATGATTATAATGTAGGTTTTGGTATTCTCTTAGAGAGAGTGGAACTCGATCTTGTAGAAACGGAGTCCATTACCTGTAGGATAGATACGGACCGTACCGGCTCCTACATTGAAATCAACCTGTACAGCACCATTTCCTGAAGCATATCCACCTGGAAGGGATTCAGGTTCTCCGTCACCGACCTTGACAGTCACCATACGTGTAAGATCCTCGTTATCACCGGTATTTGAAGCAAATACAGCCAACTTACCTGCTACATCAGTAGTAAATTCGAAATAGCGGTGTGTTCCATCGCTCTTTCCTCCTGGCTGCCAGAAATACACATCTCCTGACTTGTTCCATTTGAACGACTTTCCTCCTGATACCACTTTCAAGCCATTGACTTCAATATCAATTGTCTCGCTGTTAGTGTTTGCTGCAACACAATTATTCATTGCCTCTACCCATTCAGTTGCAGAGAAATCCCATACCTTGTCAACTTTCTCAGCAGCAGAACCCTCTGTAGCATCGTATCTGATACCATAGAAGTTGATACCATTGTTGAGAACAACCTGAATCTCACCTGCCTTGACATTGACTTCTGTATAAGGGAATACAGATGCATCACCTGCTGTGAACTTGTCCTCATCCTTGATTACTGTAGGAGCGAGGATCTCGGCACCATTCTGCATAAGCGCCATAGTACGGTCGGTTGCAGAAGAATTTGCCGAACGAGCAGCGATGTAAAGCACACCGTCATTAGGAACAGTAATGGTCATAGTCTTGGAGTCTGATGTCTTCGCACCCTTGAGGCGGGTCGAATACTGATCATACTCTGCAGTGCCGACAACTGCGAACTTCTGGCTGTTCGCATCAATTGCCCAACCGCCGGTAGTCTGAACGAAGAAGCCATCATTATTCTCGCATACGTACTTCTCTTCTGCATTTGGCGCTTCAGGGAACTTAAGATCATATCTCACGATCTTGATACCTGGCTCATCAGGAACATTATTCACGTGGAATGAAAGTTCTGCCGGAGCAGACTCTGAACGGATATAATCGTCGTCAGCAGGGACAGAAGTCACCTGGATTGCGAAATCACCGCCTTCATCCTCAACGGCGTAAGTTGAAGTATCGAATGAATAAGTTGTCTCTGCAACATTCTTGGTCTTGCCGTCAACTGTAACATTATATGAAGCAGCATAGTCAACAGGATCCCAAGTGAGGGTGATTGTTTCTTCTGCACGCTCATTCACAGTAGTCTTGTCGATCTTTACAACAGGAGTTGCAAGTACGGTATTGATAACCTCGATGTCGGAAGTCCACTGGAGGAATGTCATTGTTGCTGGATTACAGCCATAGATGTAAATCATACTTTCCTCTGCGATTGAAGGGAAAGTAACCTTCTGATATTCAGCCCCTGCCATAACAGATGCTGAAACCTTTCCATTGAGACTTACAGTAAGGTGTGAATGACCTGTCGCTTCGGCAGTTGAAATCACGATAGAGCCAGGCTGATTGACCTTGATACCGATACCTCCGTCAACAGGAGCCCCGTCTTCACCGAGAGCAGCCTCGCCAGAGAACTCGAATCCTTCCTTAACGAAGTTGATTGGAGTGTTCTTGACATAGAAGCGGATACCGTCACGTACCATATCCTTGTCGGCCATCTTCTTGAATGTCTGACCGTCAGCAAGATCCCATACTTTACCTGTTGCTGTCACAGCCTGAGTAAGATCCTCTGGAATCTCGACATATACAGCATACCATCTTGGGTCGCCGGCATTTGCCTCCATAACCTCAGCGCTGGTCACATTGAGTTTATCGCGAGCGCTGTCAACACAAGGGTCAGCCTCAAGTTCAACACTACCGTTAACAAGAATCAATGCACGACCTTCCTCAGCAGCCTTTTTCAGGTCATCTCCGGAAAGTGATGATCCGTCCTTCTGAGGAATGAAGAATCTATCGTAGCATTTATAGAAGAAATTGTCTGAAAGGAGTGATGGGAACGCAGAAGTAGAGTTCTTAGCAATAAGGCAACATCTTTTGTTCTCATCATTCATATTAAGGAACACATTGTGTGTCAATTCGAATGCAGGAGCGGCACCAGCAGCGTTAAGAGCCCTGATATTGAAGATACCGTTATTGTTACCGTTGTTTGCAAAGCAAAGGTTGTTGAATGTACAGTGTGTCAGTTTGATAGACTCCAGTGTAGTATTTGCATCGATACGGAACCAGGTACGTGCACCTGTATTGAGTGTAGAGTTGATGAATTCAATGCTGTTCACTGTAGCCTTGCCTCTGAAGTCGAAGCAGTCACCACCGTCGCCACCTACATTGTTAACCTCGACACCATCATACTTGATCGAGCCGACTGTAGGAGCCTTGGAGTTCTCATAAAGGACTCCGCGGAGGTAATTGTTGAGTTTACAGTTTACTACTGTGATGCTCTCAACTGCCGCAGCAGCATCAAATGTAAGATTGTGAGGATAATCTGCAAGACCTGCTCCGTCGAATGTAACAGCCTCAAGATGGACAGTCTTCACATCAGCACCGATCTTGAGTCCGCCCTGGATGACAGGCTGAGCACCCTGTGCTGTTGCATCACCATAGATTGCTACTGAACCACCAAGGACTACGCTTCCCAATATATATGGAGTCTCTGAATAAGCGACCTTGATTACAGCAGCCTTGTCTGCGATAGCCTGAACAAGAGCCTCTGATGTAGCAACTTCAGTAGCACCATCAATTGAAGGACGGGTCCAGGCTGAGACTGTACCTCTCTGAGCACTCTTGAAATGTACAGCTAGCGTATAGTTGATTGACGGCTTGAGACCTGTCACCTCCACCTTCGCTGCAGAAACAGCATCAGCACTTACATCGAAACGGGTATATTCCTCATCAGCATTCAATGCCGGAGTCACACGGATGTGATCAACCTCAGGATCGCTTGTCCACTTGATAGTGATGGATGATGATGATCTGTCAACAAGTTCAGGATTGAGTGATGACTTGATTGCGTATGTCTGAAGAGGACGGTCATACATAGCCCAGTGCGAATCAGCAATTGCACCGTCTCCATTTACACCCTTGACACGTGCATAATAAGTCATATCAGCCTCAAGATCTGCAGTATATGGAATTTCCTCTGCAGGAATGACAATGTTTTCCTCGAGAGCAGTCATCTGCTCGTCTGAATACAGTTCGAGAACGAACTCAGTAGCACCCTTGGACTTGGTCCAGGAGAACTCGATGAACTCTCCGTTGACAATCTTGGCAGAAAGTTCGGTAGGGGTCAGGCACCTTCCGAGAGCAACCTCGTCATTGATGTCCACCATTTCTTCCGCACAGCCAGTGAAGACTGAGCCGGCTGCAATGAGTGACAACCCCGCTATAATGATTGAAAATATTCTTTTCATAGTGGTCATATATTAAAATCCGTAGTCATTGAAGAGTGTTCCCTGGCTGTTCACAAGAGTTGCCTCAGGAATAGGCCACCACTGTCTGGTATCAGGGTCAATGTCATAGAAAGAATCAAGTTTCTTCTGAGCAGACTCGCTGTATGTACCGGTTTCCTCGCTGGTAAACTTGAAGTAAGTTGCCTCTTCACCATCTGAATCGGTGTAGCACTCCCAGCCTTCTCCTTCCGGTGCAGCGCCTGTAGTTGCAGGCTCATTGTAGCCGTATGTCTCGATAGAGCCGTCTGCAGCATATCTGTACCATACTGCAGGGCCGAACTGTGTACCGATGTTGTCCATCCAAGCCTTGAGTTCTGCCTTTGATTCATCTATCTTTGTCTTGAGGAGATTCCAGCGGATAAGATCCTGCTTACGGAGCATCTCACCGACGAATTCAAGAGCACGCTCATTTACAATAGCATTGAAGATTGCATCCTGACCGCTGAGTCCGCTAACGTATGACGATGCAAGTCCTTCATTGCCCTTATATGCTCTCTGGCGAACCTGAAGGAGACACTGCTTTGCAAACGACTCGTCTCTTCCGCCACAGGCTGGATCGTTAGCGATCTCTGCAGCCATAAGGAGAATGTCTGAATACCTCATATATATTGGCTTGATACCATCGTCATTACCTCCGTTATATGGAGACTTGGTCTGCCATTCAAGACGGAATTTACCGAAATACCAATCATTCGGACCGGCAAGAGCAGGAATATTCTTTCCTTCTTTGCCGAGAACCCACTTCCAGTTCACGCAACTGAGGTCACGGCGTACATCTTCATCCTCGTATTTCCAATAGAGGGTAGGAACAGGGCCTGCAGTTCCTCCACGGCTTGATGTAGGACCCTGTGACCAGTCTGGATTTCCCTCTGTCCTGATTGCGAAAGTATAGTTCCAACGTCCACGTGTATCTGAAGATGGAATGACATAAATGACTTCCTTGCCTGCAGCGATATCCATATTGTTGAATTCCTTCCACAACTGTGTATAGTCCATAAGAGAAAGACCTGCATTGGCAATTACATCCTTGAGGGCAGCGAGAGCCTTTG
Organism: Candidatus Cryptobacteroides sp.; assembly: GCA_045635205.1. Classification (GTDB taxonomy): domain Bacteria; phylum Bacteroidota; class Bacteroidia; order Bacteroidales; family UBA932; genus Cryptobacteroides. Next base: position 18,804 of record JAZRBS010000077.1, read on the forward strand.
GATAAAGTACTTCCTTCTGCAGTTCAGGATCGTTGGAAAGTCTTACAGTACCGGTATTTCCTGTTCCGACTGCGCCTTCGTCAGGACGAAGCGAATAGCCTGAAGCAGAAAGTGCAAGACGTGCATAGAGACCCTTTGCAAATGCAAGGCTAGGGCGGTCGGTAGTAGCAGTTGCTGCGCTCTGAAGCGGCCATTTCATATAATTGAAAGCCTCTTCGAGATCGGCAAGAAGTTGCTTGTAGATGATGTCCTTGTCCGATTTGTTGAGATAGATTGTCTCTGCATCGATAGGTGCGAAACGTGCTGGAACCTCACCGTATGCCTTAAGAAGCTCGGTATAAAGAAGTGCACGTGCTGTGAGAGCCTCACCAAGAAGTTCTGCCATATCGGCATTTGCCTCTGGATTACCGTACTGACGGATACCTCTGATTGCGAGGTTTGCTCTCTCGATACCGCCCATCAGTTCGTTGTATGGGCCGTTTGCGAGGTTCAGCTGACCGTTGGTAGGAGTGATGGAGTATCTTGCGATGCTTGACTTCTCGTCAGCAGTAGTATTGTTGTAAAGTTCGATATCGGTATTGAAACCATACCAAGGAAGGTAGCGTCCACGATGGCAGTTCGTATGACCGAACACCTCGTAGATTCCGAATACATTGTATTCTGCAAGAGTGTAGTTGGAGAATACAGCCGACTCATCGAATGATGACTGGGTCGGTGTCTTGAGGCCATCCTCGGTACAAGAAGTCAGAGACGCAGCCGCAAGCATTCCTACACCAATTAATATTTTATTGATCAGTTTCATATCTGTGCTGTTTTAGAAAGTAATATTGACACCGACTACATAACCCCTGCTCTTTGGATAAGCCGAGCAGTCAACACCTGGAGTAAGAGGAGTCTTACGTCTTGTGTCAACTTCAGGGTCGTAACCTGAATAATTGGTGAGGCAGAAGAGGTTGGTACCTGTAACGTAAACGCGTAACTTCTGCATCTTGATCTTCATAGTCCACTTCTGAGGAAGTGTATATCCGATGGTTGCAGACTGAAGGCGGAGGAATGAACCGTCCTCAACAGCCCAATCAGAGAAGATAGCCTTATTTACACCTGGATTCCACATTGTGGTACCGGCGTTGACCTCTGCAAGACGGTCAGGATCAGTGATTTCCTCACCTGTAGCCCAATCAATGTTGGTCCAACGGTTCTCTACATTGACAGAAGTCAAGAGGTTACGGTTGGAGTACTTACGTGAGTGGCTGAACTCGATCTTGTTGGCATTATAGATGTTGTTGCCGAACACGTAGTTGAAGTTAGCAGAGAAGTCGAATCCGTAGAGATAACCTGAAAGGTTGAAACCTCCGATGCCAAGAGGCTGGGCATTTCCGATGATCACCTTATCATCCACTGTGATCTTGCCGTCACCTGCATCTGGAATTCCGTCACCGTCAGTATCGACTGTAAGTTGATCCTTGATCTTCATAGCACCCGGACGGAAGAATTCCTTGCCGAGGATGTCAGATGCATCGATCGTACCCTCGTTTGCTACCCAAGCAGAACCATCGTATGTAAATTCGTCAACAGAGTAACGTCCGTCAGACTCATATCCATACATATCACCGAGAGGACGGCCTACAGTCACAACGTAGTCAGGACCGATCTCAGTCGATGCCCACTCTGAAGTAGCCTCGATCTTTTCAAGACCTCCAAGGTTTGTAACCTTGTTCTCGTTGATACTGATATTGCCACCGATTGTGAGGCCGAAATTCTTCTTCTCAAAGAGTACGAAGTTTACTGATGCCTCGAAACCGCGGTTCTGAACAGATCCAAGGTTGCGGTACTGATAGTCATATCCTGATCCTGCTACAGGGAACTGGATAAGAAGGTCATTGGTAGTATTGTGATAAACCTCGAACGATCCGTTGATACGGCTTCTGAGGAATGAGTAATCGAGACCTATATTATGAGATATGGTAGTTTCCCAGGTGAGGTCTGGATTCGGCATAATTGACTTGCCTCCTACGGTAGTCGTTCCCCACCAGGTGTTGCCCATTGAAATCCACTGGGTATTGTTGGCCTGGAAAAGAAGTGAAGACACGTTTGAAGGGATGTTGTTGTTACCTGCTGTACCGTAACTGTAACGGAGTTTGAGGTTGTCAAGCCAAGAAGAAGCATTCTGCATCCAAGGCTCGTTGGAAATGGTCCAAGATGCTGCTGCTGAAGGGAATATGCCCCACTGATTGCCCTTCTCAAATTTTGAAGAACCATCGGCACGTACTGTAGCAGAGAGTGCATATCTGCCTCCGAACTCATAGTTTGCTCTTCCGAAGAATGAAAGCAACTGGCCATCCGGATTGTAGAAATTATTGGATGCTACCGGAGTACCCGATGCCATAAAGTTCCAAGCCATAGCAGAATCGAAGAATTCAGGGAAACCTTCGATTGTTGAAGAAAGAGTGTTGGACTTGGTAAGGATATACTCCTGACCTACAAGAAGGTCGAGTTTGTGATTTTCATTGTTGAACACCTCTGCAAAATTGTAATTGAGGGTGTTTGTTGTGCGGTACTTTGTACGGAACGCATTCTTGTACTGGGTTGCCGGCTGTCCCTTGATGGTAGCGGAGTTACCCACGTAATAAGTAGTCAAACCGTAGAAACGGTTGTCTTCCTGAGAATAGTCATCGATACCTCCTTCCACTTTAAGGTTGAGATTCTTGATGATATGCCAGGTCACAGCACCGTTGAGAGTCCAGTTCTTACGGATTCTCTTGTTGTCATTATCTGAAACAGATTTAAGAGGAGGTGCATTGTCACCATAGTCCTCAGCAAGGTCAGAATCTGTAGCGACACCTGTGATAGGGAACGGTGTATATTGAACTGCGTGCTTGAGTCGTCCGTTGCTTGAAGTCGATCCGCCGTCGTTCATAGAGTTTGCACCTGCACCCATAACCTCAGTGCGTGAATATCTTGCATTGATATCGACTGTTATCTGCTTGATAGGCTTGTACTGAGTCTTGAAGTTGAGGTTGTCACGCTTATAGTCAGAGCCGATCATAATGGCTTTGTCACCAACGTGAGCATAACTTGCAGTCCATTTCACCTTGTCAGTAGAACCGGAAACCGAAATGTTCTGATTGAAGGTTGTACCAACATTTCCGAATACCTTCTTTACCCAGTCGTTCTTCTCGACATTCTTGTAAAGGTCAATATCCTCGAAAACACCGAATACTTTGATGAAATCATCATCAACCCTGTCTCTGAGCACAGCAAGTTCATACTGGTTCTGAACGAAATCGTATGGAGAGCCTGTCTCGATAGCACCTGCATTTGCCATAGTCTTCTGACCCCAATAAGCATTGTAACTTACTGATATCTTGCCGGATGCACCAGATTTTGTAGTAACGAGAACTACACCGTTCGCACCACGAGAACCATAAATGGCTGTCGAGAATGCATCCTTGAGCACGTCAATGGACTGGATATCTGAAGCAGGAATGTCCGATATGCTTTCAACAGGGAATCCGTCAACTATGTAGAGAGGTGAGGCATCCTGAGTGATGGAACCGCCTCCACGTACACGGATCTTGATCTCAGCATCAGGGTCACCTTCTGTTGTGGTAACCTGTACTCCGGCCATCTTACCTGTGAGAGCCTCGCCTACAGTCGCAACAGGAACCTGTGTAAGAGCATCACTGCCTACAGATGTTACGGAACCCATCAGGTCACGACGTTTCACAGTAGCATAACCGATCACGACTGTCTCATCCAGGAAGTTTGCATCCTCTTCCAGAGTTACATTGATGGTCGTGCTGTTGCCGATCACCACTTCCTTGGTAGCCATACCGATCATAGAGAATACCAGAGTCTTGCCTTTGGCATCAGGAACATTGATGACATAGTCACCGTCAACTCCTGTAGAAACTCCTAACGTTGTGCCGTCCACGAAAACGGATACGCCTATCAGCGGTTCACCGTTCACGTCTGACACGACACCTCTGATCTCCTGAGCGTTCGACGCAAACACTGTTGCGAAAAGCCCCAAGATCAGCAGAGAAATCTTGTATGTCAGATTTTTCATAAAAGAAATTGTTTGGTTAGTATTTATGTTTGTTAATTATGAATATTGCGTTCATTGTGCCCCGGAAATGTCCGGAAACAATTTTCATAATGCGAAAATACCTATTATAGCGCAAGGCAATGGGGAAATTTTATCGCATTATTTGTACTTTTTGACAGGTCGCATATTTTCCGTGCCCGTTCACGACATTTTTTTGTATTCACCTCCGGCATTCTGCTTTTCCACGATGTCGCGCACAAGGTAATGAAGATACATTTCGAGATTCGTATATCTCTTGTATGAATCCAGCGAAAAAGCATTGCCGTCCGATGCATCGGATTTGTCAAGACCGAATTCCTTTTCAAACCAGTCAGGCATTCCGTCGCCATCGGTATCGGTCACAAGAGCAGAGTCTGATGATGAGGCTGAATATTCCGGCCATCCGCCGACTGCCGTCTGAGTGTCTATGATGCCACCTTTTGATCCGTTGCCTCCGTCTGTGAATGTCGCATTTCCATTCACTGCATCCGAACATATCCTCGTATCGACTGCATCACGTACGAGCGATGCGCCGGCGTATGAGCATATCTGCTGAAAAGAAAGTTCTGCAGAATGTGTAGTAGTGTAAACTGCTTCTCCGGAAGGGCCGGCAATATCCAGTTCCGCCTGAAGGAGGCTGTTATAGTTGCCGTAAGATGAGCCATTATGCCAATATACGGAGGAAACACTATTGTCCATATCCGGATGAGCGGTATTGACATTGCCGGAAAGATACATCTCGGCATAATTGTCTGCATACACAGTTCCGTCCTTGACATACGATCCGTATGCATCGACAAAATATTTCCTGTCTGAAGATGCCGGGCCAGGTTTATAATAATTGTTCACTATATTGAACCACCCGTTTTCACCACCGTACGTATGGTTCGAGCCCCAGTTATATACGGCATTGCATCTGTAATCGACATTGCCCCTGTGGGTCTCGACATAATTTCCATATATCTGCGGATGGTCTATACGAGGATTGCGGCTGTCGTGGTGAGCAAGAAGATTATGGTGGAACGATGCATCCTTTCCGCCCCAGATGCCTCCATAACCGTGTTTGCCCTTGCCGTGGATGGAATTCCTCAGACTCTCGGCTATTACGCACCACTGCATAGTAAAATTGCAATTTGCATAGAATGAAGCACATTCATCAGTACACCAGGACATCGAACAATGATCGAGGATAATGTTCTCAAAATAACGACCCCAGATCGCATCACCTTCATTTTTCTTTTCATCTCCCATACGGAAACGCACGAAACGGATGATCACATTGGAAGAGCCCAGTTGAGTAGAGAAATTCTTAAGGCAGATGCCATCTCCCGGAGCAGTCTGTCCCGCAATGGTAACATCTCCCTTATTTATCTTCAGAGTGGAATTCAATTCGATTATTCCAGCCACATCGAACACTATGGTTCTCGCCCCTGACTCTGATAGAGCGGCACGGAGAGAGCCTGTCCCTGAATCATTCAGATTGGTCACGTGTATCACTTTGCCCCCTCGACCACCTGTTGCGAACATTCCTCCACCTTCCGCTCCCGGAAACGCAAGTATCTGTCCGTGAGTATCTTCATAAGCCGGGATCTTGAACTGAGCGTAATATTCATTAGGCGTAGGCTGAGGATCGGGATCAGGATCAGGACCGGGTTCAGGTTCTTCTCCCGGCATCAATGTGTTTGCAGACAATACCGCAGAATATGGAGAATCCTGATCTCCGGATCTGACTCTTACCTTGAATGAGTAGGCTGTGGCCGGAGTAAGGTCATCGTATCTGATGGATGTCTCCTTAGTGGTCGTCTGTCCTCCCGGGAGCAGCACTCCGTCTGCATCCTCAAGCCTTGCTACATAATAATCGGCTCCATCCACCTCATTCCATCTGAATACAAGAGTCGTCTGCGTCGCGGTCTCACACTTTACACCTGAGGGAGCCTGGATCTCCTGAGGAACTACAGGATCATCAGGATGGCAGGAAACCAGAACAGCAAGAAAAAAAAATGATATTGATTTGTACAATTTCATATCCGATGCTATCTTATGTCGTTTTCTGAATCAATAATGCCAGGGAGGCCAGTGACAGATCCGTGATTCACAGCCTTGCCTCTACGGACTTCCTTTATGATGCGCTTATCGACCGCATCGCGCTTCTTCGATGCACCTGCAGTCTTCAGTACTGATCTGTATGCATCCTCGGCATCTTCAGCATCAAGCCCAACCTTAATCGCAAACGGTTCCTCGGCAGATTTCATCTTATATACGTCTTTCCAGGAAGCGATCTTCTCACAGTCAGGCCTTCTGCCATCCAGGCCGCCTTTCCGTACTGCCGACACATCGTATATATTGTCGTCGATATGGAAGTTGCCGGGAGTCATAGATGTGGTCGGAGATGTACTGATATCCAGCCATTCCCCATCAAGATTCCTGGTTGCCGGCCCCGGACGGAAATAATTGTCTTCCACGTTGAACCAGCCTTCCTCGCCTCCGTAAATGGCCTTTATATTCCAGTTATACACCACATTATTCTTGAAATCAACTGTACCGCGTCCTGTAAGAAGTTCCTGGCCACTATAGATGCTCGGATGGTCAAAACGTGGATTGCGGCTCTTGTTATGAGCAAAGAGATTGTGATGGAAAGACACATTGCGGCCGCCCCATATTCCTCCGTAGCCGTGCTGCCCCTTATGATGTACGGATGCGTTCAGTGCCTCGGAAATGATGCACCACTGCACAGTTGCGTCGTTTATATTATAGAAAGATGCATTCTCGTCTGTAGCCCAACTCATAGAGCAATGATCGATGATAATGTTGCTGCATCTCTTGGCGCCAAGGGCATCAGCCTCCTGTCCGGACAAAGATCCCAATCTGAAACGGAGATAACGTATGACAGTATGATCTGCTGTGATGAAAACGTTGTGGTCACGTATCGTGATTCCTTCACCAGGAGCAGTCTGACCCAGTATGGATATATATGGATTCTTTATATTCAGCGGAGCCTTGAGATGTATGTCGCCACTCACTGCAAAGGTGATGATGCGGGGACCTTCAGCCTCGACAGCATATCGCAGAGTGCCTTCCGAACCGTCATCCTTCAAGGAAGTTATCACATATTCCTCGCCTCCACGGCCTCCAAGGGCATATTTGCCGCATCCTTCAGCGCCATCAAATGCCTCCAGCCCTGTGACTTCAGGAAAATAATCTATGTTATGCATAGCCTCCCATTCAAGTGAAGCCCAGATGAACGGCCCCACTCCCTTGCAATCATTCTCGATTATTGGTTCGCTCAGATAATATGCGAAATCGCCCATTCTCATCTGCTTGCCTCCAAGACCTCCGACAGCACAGCAATCTGTCATAGAGATGGTACCGTCCTCATTCTCACGTATGAATCTGTCTATGAATTTAGGATAAAGTCCGAGTATATAATCCCGGTGTGAATCATCGATATAGCCCATCCTCAAACCCTTGAGGAATGCATAAACAAACATTATCGAACAGGTAGCCTCCTGATAATTGCCTTCGCGTCCCGGGCAATCAAGTACCTGATACCACATACCGGTCTGAGGATCAGCCCATTTCGGAAGAACTTCGAGAAAATAGTTCAACTGATCTATAAGAGCCTGACGGCCAGGATGATCCTTCGGAAGATAGTCCAGCACCTCCACCAGAGCAATGGCAAACCATCCTGTGGCTCTGCCCCAAGCGTGCTGGGACAATCCTGTGTCAGGATCACACCAGAACATCGACTTTGATTCGTCCCAGGCGTGACGGTAGAGCCCTGTCGCAGGATCGAAGGTATTCTCTGCGCCGGCCGTAAATTGGTGCACGATATCAGCGAACAGCGAATCTTTCTGCTCTTTCGGAGCATATCTCTTTGTATATTCGGCATAGAAAGGAAGAGCCATATAGAACCCGTCCAGCCATACCTGATGAGGATACACCTGTTTGTGCCAGAACTCCCCCGACTTCGTACGTGGCTGACTGTCAATCTGTTCTCGTATCATTCTGGTCACACAGCGATACCTTTTGTCCTGATCACCGAACATATCGTGCAGATCGAAATATATTCTTGCCGGACATATATGATCCACATTGTAATTTGACTTCTTATATTTATACACCACGCCTTTTTCCGTAGCCATCGTATCAGCCCAATCTCTTACATACCGCACAACCTCCGGCATATCATACCTTTGGGCAGCATCTATGAATGACTTGAGTTCAAGACCGGTAGTATAATTCCACTTCCGTTCTCCGTTACGACCGTCAAGATAAGTCGCATCCGGATTTCTCTTCATTTCCGAACGGATCATCCTTACGGAATACGGTTGCTGCGCCACAGAAGCGACAGCAAGCGATAGTGACAGAAACATCAAAAACAATCTTTTCATAGTATTCATCATATTTGGTTATTGGTATGAGAGGCCTTGTTCTGCTTCATATAATCTGCTGGAGAGATACCGAAATGCTTTTTGAAACTTCGGCTGAAATATCCAGGATCGGAGAATCCCACCCTATACGATGTCTCAGAAACGGAATACTGCCCGCTCTTCAGATAATATGTAGCCTTTTCCATCCTGAATTCCTGGATAAGTTCGACAGGAGATTTGCCGGTAAGACCTTTTATCTTGTTATACATAGAAGTACGTCCCATTCCTACGAAGGAAGCCAGTTGATCCACTGTCACTTCTGCGTCGGAAACATTTTCTTCCAGCCACTGCATCACCTTCTTGATCAATTGCTCATCCTTGTCGGTAATGACAATCTCTTCCGGAGATATGTCAATCCTGCCCGATTTCCGTCCCTTCTCTTCAGCAGCATCTTCATACGCTGAAATCCTGGATACAAGAGCCTTTCTTCTGTCAAGCATATTATCGATACGGGCAATCAGAAGTTCCATTGTGAACGGTTTGGCAATATAACCGTCTGCACCGTACTTCATTGCCTTGACCTGTGTATCATCCTCGTGCTTGGCAGTAATCAATATAATAGGTATATGACTGGTAGCAAAGTCATTACGTATATGGTTTATCAATTCTATTCCATCCATCTGAGGCATCATCAGGTCGGTCACCACCATATCAGGAATCCATCCGGAAGACATAACATCCAATGCCTCCTTTCCATTTGAAGCGTCGCGGACTTCATACCTGTCAGATAGAATATTATAGATATACACCTTCAGTTCGGCATTATCTTCTACGACAAGAACCTTCAGTGCTCCTTCAGGATATGTCGGTTCAACCTTGTATTTGCTCAGACCGTGCGTATCTGAAGGGCCTGTTTCCATTTCTGATCCGATGAACTGGGCAATATCCTCTGTAAACCTCTCCCTATCCATCGGCAGTCTTACAAAGAATTTTGAGCCGACACCCAGAGTGCTCTCCACCCAGATTTCTCCTCCGTGCATATCTGTGATTTCCTTACAGAAAGAAAGTCCGATTCCGCTACTGGCCATTCCTCTGAATGCAGAGACTCCACCGGTTCCGTATGGCTCGAATATCCTTGTCTGATGCTCCTTGGACACACCCACACCGTTATCCTTCACCATAATCCTGAACTCCTTGTCTCCCTCGCGCCATAGCACTCCGACCTCGATCTTTCCACCGTCAGAGGTATATTTGAACGCATTGGAAAGAAGATTATATACCAATGCCTCAAGCCTCAATGCGTCTCCCCAGATAAGAAGAGTGTCAACGGATTTGACCATACGCAATTCCATCTGACGTTCCACAGACATATCACGGAAGTCGTCATACACATCCTGAACGAGTTTGACCACATCGAAATGACTTACCTTCAGACGCATCCTTCCGTCCGCAATGGAACGGGTGTCAAGCAATTGATTTACAAGAGTAAGCATCCTCTTAGCATTACGCCTGACGATATTCACGCTGTATTCGTTCTTGTCACCGGATTCTGTCTTCCGGGCAATCTCTTCTATTCCGCCCAGAATCAACGTCAGAGGAGTCCGGAGTTCGTGAGAAACATTGGTAAAGAATCTCGCCTTGATCTCATTTATTCCCTGCTCCAGCCTCACATCGTTCTTGAGTTTCAGAGCAGACATAAGAATCCTGAGAAGAATCGCGAAGAGACCTATACCCAGAAGAAGATATATAATCCGCGCCAGTGCCGTATTCCATATAGAAGGCAGGACACGTACATCGACACTGACAATCTCTACATCCGACTCATCAGAAGGATAAGTCTCTCTTACCTTGAAAACATAGTTGCCAGGTGGAATCCTGGAATAAGTGGCACTATTCGCTCCTGCTCCGGATATCCATTTCTTATCGTATCCTTCGAGCATATAAGAAAATGCCATCTTTCCGCTGGAACTAAAATCCAGGGAGGCGAAATCTATCCTGAAAAACGAGCAATCGTGCGGAACGATAAGTTTTCCGTCAAACGGTGTCCTCTCTCCATCGATACTGAAACCTGAAATTACCAGACGACCGTTCCGCCCATCCCCGATAAACCTTTCAGGATCAATGGAATACACATTATTATATGTTCCGAACAACACAGATCCATCTTCCAGTCGCGCACAAGTTGCCTCACTGAATGATGTAGGAGTGACTCCGTCATATTTTGTGTAATTGCGCACAGTACGGGTCGAAGGATCAAAAGAAGATAGGCCTGACTCCGTAGCGATCCATATCGTACCCTCCGAATCCTCTATGGCAGAATGAACGATATTGCTGGAAAGTCCATCTGCGGTACTGATGATATCGAAACAAGGCTGACCATTCTCAAAATAGAGTCTGTTCAATCCTCCCCCGAACGTACTTAGCCAGGTATTTCCCTTGCTGTCGGTAAATATATGGATGACATCGTTGTTGCCAAGTGAAGTGCTGACGCCCGGTTCTTTTGTGATAAGATTGAAAACTGTCAACTCCGGTCTGTCGGAAGGCTCGAACAATATCAGCCCGCTTACTGTAGCCACGAGCATTCTGCCGTCAGGCATACAATGCAGATAGCGTACTCTGTCTCCCACCTGCTGAGGATAATCGGGAAAATTGTTGCGGACAGTCACAAACTCATCACCGTCCGGCGACGGCAGCATAGAAAGAGCCCCGCCGTATGTTCCTATCCATATATGCCCCTGCTTATCCTGGGTTATCGAATATATATTATCGGAACTCAAGGAATTTCTCTTCGACTCGTCACTGCGGAAACGTTTCCATTCCCAGCCATCTCCCCGAGGCTTCATCCGGATCAGTCCGTCGCCTTTTGTGCCGAGCCAGACATTGCCTTGAGCATCTTCAAATATCGAATATATGACTCCTATATCGCCACTGGAAGCATCAGGATACCTGTGGCAGGTCTTCATATCTGGGGAATAGACGAAAAGTTCACGGCTCTTCGCAGCCAGCCACAAACGTCCTTTGCTGTCTCGAAGCATAGCCCTTACCTCCGACGACGACTTGACATCCTCTGATACGGAAGGAGGAACTATTACGTCCACCTTAGGACTGATCACCGTAACTTTTTCAAGTCCCCTGCCTACAGTTGACATCCACAGCACCCCGGAACTGTCTATATCATAACAAGCCACACCGTTCATAAACATACAGTCCGGCTGCTCCTTCACATTGCTCAGAGGGACTATTTCATCGCAGCATCTGTCATAATAACCGAAGCCCCAATTGTTCATCTTGATCCAAGTCCTATCCCCCTTGGTCTCAACTCTGGCAAGCGTATCCACATAATAGGACATAACATTGTTGCTGTGCTCAAAGTGGCGGAAACGGTCGTCAGACGCATTGTAAGCCCATATTCCTGTCTTTTCGGTTGCAATCCACAAAAGCCCTTCGGGATCAGGGAAGAGATATCTGACGCGTCCCATATCCGACCTTCTGATATCCAATTCCAACGTAACAGGATCGACAGATGCAACAGCATTATTCTTGAATCCCACATAAAGACATCCTCCTGTCACAGTCAGTGCCGTAGCACTACCTGCTCCATAATGCGAGAGATCTGAAATATTCTGTCCCCTTGTCGCCATATCCACAGATATGATCTGCTCCGGAGTTATGAAGAAAAGACGGCCGTCCAGTTCCGCACAGCCAAGTACATCCGGATTTCTTGCCAGGAGCGAAGCCTCCCCACCTCGAATTGCAGTGATACCTGCCTCTGAAACAGCATAAGCGTTACCCTCCGTATCGCAATACAAGTCTGTAATATCCTTTCCTATCGGATGACCGGAGGACTCTGAATAACGGGTATAAGACAGATCCGGATTCACATCTATCAGGCCTATCCCAGGGAATGCGGCCAACACTCCGCCTGTTTCTCTGCACACAATGGTGCCGACCTTTGCATTTACAGCCTCAAGTCCCTGGAGTCCTGATGGCACAGGAAGAAAATCTTCAGCATTCACATCAAAACGATACAGGCGGTAGTCGTATGTCTTGATCCAGAGATAGCCCTCCGAATCTTCATCGACTGAAAGAATCCTGTTATGTGAAAGATTGGAATAATCTCCCGGCACCATTGTGTAATTGACGAAGCCATTCCCGTCATAACGGCTCAATCCGTACCAGGTACACAGCCAGAGATAGCCTCTTCTGTCCTGATGGATATCGCAGATGGAATTATGTGGCAGACCGTCATCTGACGAATAATGCTCGAATATAAATTCAAGAGGTTCGGCCTTCAATACATTGAAAGCCGAAACCAACGATAATATAAATGCTTTTGATATGTGACGGATAAATCTCATAATTTACGGTTCTGCAATCCGTAAAGTTACTAAAAGACGTTGAAATACCATTCGACAGGCACATTATTTCCGTGCTTGTCCTGTTCGCTGCCGCACCTGAGCACATTCTCAGGAGTATATTTCTTCATATCCTTGTCTTTAAGGCTGTGCGACCATTTCACCCTATCCCTTTCCGATGCCGCGCCTGGTCCCTTGCTTCCATACTCTGCATAGAAAGTAGTCTTTTCCGCGTATGGCTTATTCCAATTATGCCAACCCTCCGGAAGAATATGATCACCAAGTTCACATTCGATGAACACTGTCTTTGCGAACGATCTCCAAGGACGTCCGAGATATACCTTGGTCGCCTCCTCATTATGAATCAAGCGGCAATTTTTGAAAATATAGCCGAACTTTTCATTCTCAGGCGTGGAAGCCGCGGTAACGTAACTATTCTTCTTGCTAAGGATCGTACAATCCTCAAACCAGCAGGTCGATGCTCCGAAAATGAAATCCGTAGTTCCCTCGATCCAGCAGTTGCGGAAATACTGACGCTGTCCTTTACCGTACGTATAGACTGTATCCTGATTGGCAAGGAAACGACAGTTGATGAATGCAACCCTGTCACCGTCAATGGTTATCGCACAAGCCTGGGCAATATCCTTACCTTCTCCCGATGCGTTCTCGATGGTAAGATTCTCAGCAAGGAAGTCAGACGCATACAGGAAGACTGTAGATGTGGCCGAAGTACCGAGTTCGTAACCGGTAGGGCCTATCTTCTTTGCATAATCACTCCAGGTAATGACAGTATTTTCAGCAGACTGACCTATAAGATGAAGCCTTTGCTTGTTAGTCGGGATGGTCACCTTCTCCTCATATATTCCGTCTTTGATATATATGGTTGTCTCATCCTGCTTGCAATAATCCGGAGCGGCATTGATTGCTTCTTGAACTGTAAAGAAGTCGCCGCTTCCGTCCTTTGCCACCACAAAATCATAATCGACAACGTGAGATGCAAGTTCCGGTATCACCTTCACGATTTCAGGCAGCAGAAGATTGACTATCTGACGAGCCCCTGCCACATTGGTGTGAGTATTGTCGATCTTTCCGTCAGGATGTCTTGGATTCGTTCCCTTATCCACCCACATATAATATTTACGGGATGGTTCATCACCCAGAGACATAAGCCATTGCTGAGTAACCTTGTTGGCATCTATGAGCGGAAGCCCGTATTCCTCGGCCACCTGCATAACAGCGGCAGGATAATCTCCGTGACAATTGACTTTCAGATTGCCCTTATCATCAAACCATCTTCTGGACACCGGAGTGAAAAGCACAGGCTTTGCTCCTACACTCAAGGCATAATCGACGAAAAGTCTGATATTATCCTGATAGGCTCCGAAAGGAGCAGCATAACGCGTCGTATCCGATTCTTTCGAATCATTATGTCCGAACTGTATGAAAAGATACTCTCCTGCCTTGAGGTCCTTTTTGACATTGTCCCAGATTCCGAGTGTCTGTACGCTCTTGGTACTCCTGCCGTTCTGGGCATAATTTGCAACAATGACATTAGTGTCAACGTGCGATTTGAGCCTCTGTCCCCATCCTCGCTCCGGATTCTCGTATGAAAGATCCTTGTCTGCCATAGTCGAATCACCCATAAGCCTGAGAACAATCTTATCCTGTGCTGCGGCAGAAATCAAAGACAGGATTATGGCCAGTGATATTGTAAACTTTCTCATATTATTCGATGACTACATTTTCAGATTTATACTGGAACACTTCCTTGACTGCCTCTTCCGATGCATCCTTGCAATTCTGCATAACCACATTCTTGCAGTTGGCAAGGCTGTATCCAAGTCCCTCAGCCTGAGTGATGCTGACATTCCTGAGTACAACTCCTGTAGAATATCTGAGATCCGCACCCTTGTCGGACACTATTTCACAATCCTCGACAACAATATTCACAATATTCTTTTCCGGTATTCCATTGAAATACATTGCTCTGGCAGCACCGCTGCACACAACATCCTTGATATAGATATCGCGGAACTGAGGGGTTGTCTCGTCAGCCGGCACATATTCCACATCAAACTCTGAAACGCCCTCCGCAGCGGCTTCCACCGCTGATTTTCCACCATAATGAAGATCGAATAGAAGAGGTTCGGTCGGAATATTCATCATAACAATATCCTCGATATATATATTTTCCACCACTCCTCCGCGGCCGCGGCAACTCTTGAATCTAAGTCCCACATCAGTCCCAAGGAAACGGCAGTCGGATACCTTTATGTTCTGAACTCCACCAGACATTTCACTTCCCACCACAAAACCTCCGTGGCCGTGGAATACTATACAGTTGTCAACGATAAGATTGCGGCAAGGTCGTCCTCTGCGGCGTCCGTCCTCATTCTTTCCAGACTTGATGCAGATTGCATCATCACCCACATCAAAACTTGAATTGATTACAAGCACATCCTCGCAAGAATCCACATCCAGACCATCGCCGTTCTGTGAATACCAAGGGTTACGCACAGTGATATTATTGATTATCACGTTCTTACACATAAGAGGATGAATATTCCAGCAAGGAGAATTCTGGAAAAGGCAGTCCTCGAGAAGGACATTCTCACAATTCTTCAATCCGATAAGCACAGGACGAAGATAAGTCTTGACGCTATCCCACTGCTGATCGGTAGTCAAGCCTTGCGGCACATTGAAGGCATCGCTCACCACAGCACCCCTGAATGAACTCGAATCAGGATACCACAGATCGCCCTTCTCGTTTGTAAAGCCACCGCTCTTGAGCAGAGCCTTCCACTGTGACGGAGCAATCTTCGACTTCTTCACCTGCCTCCAGGAATCACCGTTGCCATCGATAGTACCGCCACCGGTGATAGCAATGTTTTTAGCACCGTCGGCATTGATCGGCGCAAGACAACGCCTTGTATCAAGACCTTCGAAGACAGTCTCGACAATCGGATAGAGATCCCTGTCTGTCGAAAAGAGCAGGACTGCATCCGGCCTTATATGAAGATCGATATTATCCTTCAAAGTGATAGGGCCTGTAAGCCATACTCCGGTAGGAACCACAAGACGACCTCCGCCATTCTCGACAAGCACATCTATGGCTCTGGCAAATGCTTCGGTGTTCAAGGTAACACCGTCACCCACTCCGCCATAATCGGCGATACTTATTTCTCTGGCAGGAATTTCAGGGCGCTGCACCTTGCCCATTTCAAAAGGAAGATCCTCGTAGAGATATGCGAACTCATAATCAGAGCCACAGGAAAGAAGACCGGCGCACATAATTGACAAGGCTGCCGTACGGAATAGTCTGATGTTCATAAAAAAGCCTGTTAGTGATTATTGCAAAAATAACCAATAACAGGCTTTTTATTATGCATTTTTTATCGCTTAATGCTGATTTTTTATCAGAAATGGTCAGGATGATAATACTTTATATCAAATTCTCCTGCAAGAATGCCATATCCGTTCTCTGCGAGAGATTCTATCTCGTTTTCTCCCGGATATACCTCGACAGGTGCTATGAAACCTACCCGACCGGTGATTTGTTCCACAATATACTTGTTGTGTGCTATTCCTCCTGTAAGAACTATAGCATCCACCTTGCCGCTTACCACAGCAGCCATTGAGCCGATATATTTAGCGACAGATATGCAAAATGCCTTCAGGAACAGAGCCGCTGCTTCATCTCCCGCTTCAGCGCGTGCACTTACTTCCCTGAAATCATTTGTCCCCAGATGAGCGACTGCTCCACCCTTGCCGACCAGCATCTTTTTGATCTCCGCCTTTGAATACATTCCGCTGAAACACATATCGACAAGAGGGAATGCAGGCACAGAACCTGCACGTTCAGGACTGAACGGTCCATCACCGCCAAGAGCATCATTGACATCTATCACAAGTCCCTGTCTATGAACAGATACAGAAGAACCACCTCCGAGATGAGCTACAATGACTGTCACATCCTTATTGGTCTTACCGACACTGCGGGCGTAACGGCGTACCATAGCACGCGAATTCAATGTATGGAATGCGGCACGCCTTTCAAATGCAGGATGACCGGTAAGTTTAAGTTCCGGAAGCATCTCATCAGATGTTGGAGCGTCGGCTATATAAGCCTTGCATACAGCAGAATCACCATTAGCCTGACGCAACCTGTTGATATCCTTAGCCATATCATCCGCTATCAAAGCACTCAGATTGCAGGCGTGCACACCATCTTTGCCGGAAATCAATGCATCCCGCATCTCCTGCGTCACTTCATAGACTCCGGCCTGAATCGGAGTGATCAGACCGCCACGAGCCATAATCAGGTCTATGGACTCAAGAGCGACGCCATTCTCAGAAAGAAAACCTTCAATGGCTTCGCGACGCATAGGCCCCTGAGCCATCACTGAATCATACTTTGCTATCTCTTCTGCAGAATGAGTGAGATTTATCTCAAACATCGGCTTTCCATCTTCATAGAAGCCTATTTTCGTGGAAGTGGAGCCAGGGTTTATAATCAGTACCTTTCCTTTCATATCCGAGGGAATCATTTTTCTACGAGAAAACATTTAGATTAAAACTGTTCCTAAAACATTGCTGCAACAGCGATAGAGTTGAGTTTGGTGTCAATGCTGTCTGCACGGCTTGACAACACACAAGGTACTTTAGCGCCGACAAGGATTCCTGACTGCTTCACTCCCGGAACCAATTTAGAATTAGCCTTATAAAAGACATTTCCAGATTCGATATTCGGGAACAACAGACAATCGGCATCTCCTGCCACCGGGCTCACAAGTCCCTTTATATCAACCGATTCCTGATCGATAGCCACATCAAGAGCCAACGGACCGTCAGCGATGCATCCCTTGATCTGTCCGCGGTCGGCCATCTTGGCAAGAAGGGCTGCATCAATAGTTGCGGGCTGGCTTCCCAGAACCTGCTCGGTAGCAGCAATGAGAGCCACTTTAGGTTTCTCCACACCTATAGCCTTGGCTGTCCTCACAAGACATTCCATAATCACCTGCTTCTGCTTAAGATCCGGTGCCGGTATCACAGCCACATCACCCACAAACAGAAGTTTATGGTATGAAGGAATCTCGAGAGTGGTACAATGAGTCAGGACACCCTTAGGGGGAAGAAGCCCTGTCTCCTTATTGAGGATGGCTCTGAGGAATTTGTCTGTAGAACACAGACCCTTCATCAAGAAGTCACCCTGACCCTCACGGATCATCTGTACCGCCTGTGCAACTGCCTGAAGTTCAATCGGATTATGTACGATAGAGAATTTACCCATATCGACATTCTCAGCCTTGCAGGCCTCTGCAATCATATTCTCATCACCAACGAGAGTGACATCAGCGAGTCCAAGATCGATTGCCCTGGAAGCAGCCGCTATCGTATGGCCGTCTACTCCCCAGGCAGCGATCATCCTCTTGCGGGAACCTCTGTTGCGAAGTTCTTCAAAAATCTGGTTGAAGGATGTAAGCATATTACTCTTCGTTCTGTACAATGTTCATTGTATCACGTGCGATCATCAGTTCCTCATTAGTAGTAATGAGAGCAACCTTCACCTTTGAATCCGGAAGAGTGATGATTGTATCCTCGCCTCTTACGACATTTGCATCATAGTCAAACTTGACTCCAAGATAAGTGAGATTCTCGCAGACTCTGCGACGCAGACGACTGTTGTTCTCGCCGATACCACCAGTGAAAACTATAAGATCGACACCATTCATTGCTGCGGTATAAGCACCGATATACTTAGTGATCTCGTATGTGAGTTTCTTGAGCGTGAGTTTTGCCTTTGCATTACCCTCATTGGCTGCCTCATCAAGGTCGCGTGCATCTGAAGACACACAGGAAAGACCAAGGAAGCCACTCTTCTTGTTGAGTACCTGGCTTATTTCCGCTGCCGAAAGACCCTCTTTTTCCTGAATGTAGGTAACAATCTCAGGGTCAATGCTTCCGCACCTTGTTCCCATTATAAGTCCCTCAAGCGGAGTAAAGCCCATAGTTGTGTCGATGGACTTTCCGTTAAGAACCGCTGCGATCGAACTTCCGTTTCCAAGGTGGCAGGTGATGATCTTCGAATTTTCCAGATCAAGACCGGCGAACTTCGCTCCTTTTGCAGAGACATACCTGTGGCTTGTGCCGTGGAATCCGTAACGACGGATACCGTATTTCTCGTAATACTCGTATGGAAGAGCATACATATAGGCGTATGAAGGCATCGACTGGTGGAATGCGGTATCGAACACGCCAACCTGCGGAACTGTAGGAAGGACTGCAGACACAGCCTTGATTCCCAGGATGTTGGCAGGATTATGAAGAGGGGCGAACACTGAGCATTTCTCCAACTGAGCCACCACCTTGTCTGTAATGAGTTGGCTGCACACGAATTCTTCTGCACCGTGCACAACGCGATGTCCGACAGCCTCGATATCCTCGAGAGTGGTGAGAACGCCATATTCCTTATCAAGGAGAGCGTTCATAACCGCTCTGATGCCGACGGTATGATCCTCAATAGGCATTTCCTTGACAAGTTTCTCTTTGCCGGCAGCCTGATGCTTGAGACAGCCGGTCTCCATTCCGATCCTCTCGACAAGACCTTTAGCGAGCAGATCATAAACCTCATCGTTCTTCATATCAAGAAGTTGATACTTAAGCGATGAACTTCCGCAATTGAGTACTAAAATGATCATTTCTATTGTGATTTTAATTGATTTTCAACTAAGTCCTGAAATTTCTTTAAAAATTACAGCACATCTTTGCAAAGTTATAAAAATAATCGCTACTTTCGCAAAAAACAGGAACGAAATGAAAGTGGAGAGAGAAACAGCAGGGTTTGCGTTACCTTTCACGGCCGGAGTTCTTCTGGCAGCATATTCAGGATACAGCATTTACAGCCATCATTTCACCGGTTCTTTCCTCGCGTCGGTCATTCTGCTGGTCTGCATTTCAGCACTTATGTATCCGGGAAGAAAATCTTTCAACACCCGGACTGTATGGATCCTGATTACTGGAGCAGCATTTATGTCAGGAATCCTATGTGCAATGACAGCAGGACATATCGCAGCGAGTTCCATAAAGTCCGGCCTGATTCTGTGGGCAGAGGGATTAGGGACAAGAATGCAGGAATCCATCGACCGGATCCCTTTCTCGGACTATCGGTGCAATGCAATATCGAAAGCCCTGATAACGGGTGAAAGAAGTTCCATACCTGACGATGTCACGGAAGCATTCCGAAGAAGCGGCGCATCTCACATACTCGCTCTATCCGGTCTGCATCTCGGGATAATCTATGCGGTTCTGACAAATTTATTATCAATCTCCGGCAATTACAGAAGAATCTGGGTACCAAGGTCTTTCGTGACTATTATAGTGTGCGGCATATATACTTTAGCCACAGGAGCCGGCCCGTCCATAGTCAGGGCATTTCTGTTCATTTTCCTCGCTGAAGCAGCGCGTCTGACACATCGTCACCACAGCACCGCCCAACAGCTTTTATCTGCCTTGATAATCCAACTCACTCTGTCTCCGATGTCCATAAAATCGGTCGGATTCCAACTTTCATACGCAGCGATAGCCGGTATAGCATTCATCCTGCCTCACCTGCAGGCATTCTGGTCAGGAAACATATATAAAGACCGTCCTTTCACCAAGTGTGTCCGCAAAATATGGAATGCGGCAGCGATGTCTATTTCCTGTCAACTTACCACCGCACCGCTTGCTTTCTACTACTTCGGCACATTCCCCAGACATTTTCTCCTCACCAATCTCATTGCCCTTCCGCTGACAGGCATAATAATACCTATGGTTCTGCTGACCCTGGCTCTGAATTGTCTTGGAATATGTCCGTCATTCGTAATATCTATAACAGAAACTTTACTGAGCGTCCTTATCGGATCGTTGGAAATCATTTCGACGATGTAGAAGAATCTCCCGTATCAAGGACAAAGCCCTCGGAACACCAGGTTCGGAACGAGCCGTCCTGATCATAGATAAGGCAGGCTTCAAGATCCGGACGGGAATTGATGAAATCCTGCGACGCATCCAGACCTATCACCATACAATATGTGGCGTATGCATCAGCCTGAGTTGCATCAGGGGCGACCACCGTTGCACTGAGAAGACTGTGCTGGACAGGATACCCGGTACGTGGATCTATGGTATGGGCATATTTCTTCCCGTCTCGTATGTGGAATTTGCGATAATTGCCCGAAGTCACAATGCCGTGAGGGCCTTCTGGAGCACGGAAGATACCCTGCATATCTGCTCCGGGAGTATTGTTTCCATCGACCGGACGGTCTATTCCCAAGGTCCAGGAACGCCCGGAAGGATTGAATCCGTCGCAGAAGATTTCTCCGATGTCCACCAGCATATCCTTTACACCTATAGAATATAGATAGCGAGCCACTACATCACAACTGTAACCCTGTGCAATGGCATTATAATTCAGTTTCGGAAGTGCCCCGTCTGCAAGCAGAAGATCAGAGGGGATGAGGCTGCCATCTTCAGAAACAGACGCACGGATGTCAGTCTTGAGACGCGACATCCCACTGGCCGCCAACCTAGCCTTGACCTCATCGTCAGAAGGAAGGGAGTCATTTGCAAAACCGAATCCCCAGATATCGAAAAGAGGTGCGGACGCCACATCAACGGCTCCTGCGGTCTGCTCATATACATCACGCGCAACTTGATATATATCAAGGAAATACTTATCAGGAACGACAGTCTCGCCATTATTGAATCCGGACAGAATCGATTTCTTGTTATATCCAGAAAGAGAGTGGTCTATTTCGGTCAATATAGCATCGATGGAATCACGGATAGTCTCCGGCTTCTGGTCAACACCCTCCATATTGAACTTGACAGTATATGTGCCTCCCTGCGCAAACCCGGTCACGGTCACATATCCGCCACGTGGAGTGCAGGAGAAAATCGCTGCAAATATAAAAACGGAAAAAAATGTTATAATAATTCTTCTCATATCGGGCTCTAAGGCAAAGTATTTGCACAAAGGTAGCGGTTTTTCAAATTAAATTGGCCATATTTGCAGGATTGTAATAAAAATTCACCTTAGAAAATGCATCTTAGAAACTTATATTCAATAATTCTAGCCACAGCCATAGTCATAGCGGCTGCAAGTTGCGACAAAGACAAGGACAATGACGTTTCGCCTTCCCTCAATGGAGCATTGAGATTTTCAGTACCTGAATACGTGTCACCCAAGCAGGTTGTGACAATGGTTCCCAAAGGAATCACTCATCCGGATGGCGCAGGTATAGGATATTACTGGAAAGTCAGTCCAAGTATGGAAAAGTCCGATACCACCAGACTGGAAAATGGCCTTTCACCGGACGGCAAGCAGTCTGACGGCTCTTTCACATATCAGTTCCCTGATAGCCTTGGCACCTATACGATAAGTTGCTATGGATTCGCAGAAGGATACACAAGTTCATACAAATCTTCATACACAACAGTGGTGAAAGGCGGACTTGACGGCTCGATCCAGGGCACCGGCATTCTCTCATCAGACGCTAAGATCACTGCCGAGGGAGTGGCTTACTATTATACGACTCACAACGGACTCGACTGGATGAGGAACAACCTTGCAAATCCGGAGTTCGGAACAGCATACAGCAATGCAGAAGCAATGAGCAATGTATTCGGAAGGTTCTACAACTATGAGGAGGCTATGAAAGCCTGCCCTGAGGGTTGGAGACTTCCTACTGATGCTGAATGGGTTGCTCTGGCCAACTCTGTCAATCCGGAAAGCAATTCAAAGGCAGGTGAGGCACTTATGAATGTCGCTGCCGACTTTATGGCCGACATCTCATTCAACGGCACCAAGATGTGGGAATACTGGCCTACAGTGGGTGAAATAACCAATCGCAGCGGTCTGGCGGCTCTTCCTGCCGGATATGCCAATCTTGGAGAGAAGAGTGAAGACGGCGAATATCCCGCAGCCACATTCTTTGGAATAAATGAATACGCAGCATACTGGACATCCGACAAAGTGGATGGCTCCGACAATATGGCATACTACCGTTATATCATCTGCGACCAGCCTGATATTCCGGTAGGCAAAGGAGACATCAGGACTTTCGGAGCAAATGTAAGATGCGTACGTGAAGTAGAATAATCAAACATAACCCATTATGAAAAAGGGACTTATCACAATCATTGTCATAGCGGTCATCCTGCTTGGCGGCTTTCTTTGGGTAAAGGGAGCATACAACAATATGGTAACGGAGGATGAGAATGTACAGAATGCCTGGGCACAGGTGGAGAACGTTTACCAGCGCCGTGCAGACCTCATTCCAAACCTCGTTGCTACAGTAAAAGGATATGCAGAGCACGAATCATCTACCCTGGAAAGTGTAGTGGAGGCGCGTGCCAAAGCGACGCAGATGACTATTGACCCATCTGATCTTTCAGAAGAGGCTATAGCAAGATTCAATGAGGCGCAGGGGGAACTTTCCACTGCCCTTGGAAGACTCCTTCTCATTCAGGAGAATTATCCCGACCTCAAGGCAAACCAGCAATTCAGCGAACTCCAGGCACAACTCGAAGGCACAGAAAACAGGATTGCCACCGAAAGGATGAAGTTCAACGATGCCGCTAAAGCATACAATACACTCATCAGAAAATTCCCTGACAACATTATCGCTTCCATATTCGGATTTGAGAAAAAGGGATATTTCGAGGCACAAGCCGGTGCAGAGACTGCACCAAAGGTTGAATTCTAAGTCTTAAACAAGATGAGACCAGAAGATTTCCTGACCGCGGACCAGCAGAAGACTGTTGTGGACGCGGTCAGACTTGCAGAAAAAGGAACCTCCGGCGAGATACGCATACATATCGACGGAGAGTGCGAAGGTTCACCCCTTAGAAGAGCGGAGGAAATATTCGACAAGTTGGGTATGCACAAGACGGCGCTACGCAACGGAGTCCTGATTTATCTCGCTTGCAACACTAAAGTATTCGCCATCATCGGCGACAAAGGAATAAACGAGCGTGTCCCTGAACATTTCTGGGAGGACGTAATAGAGATGATGCGCCTGCGTTTCCGCAAAGGAATGTTCACTGAAGGACTCTCGGAAGCAGCAATAGCTGTTGGAGAAAAACTCAAGACATATTTTCCATACAGCAGCGACGACATCAACGAACAGCCGGATGAAATATCATTCAGCAAATAGATTTACTGATGAAGAATTCCATAATCAGATATGTTGCAGCAGCCATAATCACAGCGGCAACCTGCACAAGCATTTTTGCACTTCCGTCAAGGCCCGAACCTGCACGGCTTGTGAACGATCTTGCCGGGCTGTTTACCCCGGAACAGACTGCCGGACTTGAAGATATCCTGGTAGCATTTGACGATTCCACATCCAATCAGATTGCTGTCGTTACCCTGACCGACCTCGAAGGCTATACTCCAGCCGAAATGGCTACACGTATAGGTATTGATTGGGGTGTCGGTTCTGCAGATTTCAACAACGGAATCGTAATCCTGGTAAAGCCGAAAGACTCCACCTCAGGCCAGGTGTTCATCGCCATAGGATATGGACTCGAAGGTGCCATACCGGACGCATACGCAAAAAGGATCATCAATAATGAGATGATACCTTATTTCAAGGAAAACGATTACTTCGGAGGCGTCGATGCTGCCTGCAATATATTGATGCAACTGGCCTCAGGCGAGATTTCTGCTGAAAGAAGCGAGGACCAGGACGATATCGCTCTGATCTTTCTCATAGTCTTCATCTGCGCCATCTTACTGATCATCGTTGTAATAGCCATTAAAAACGACAATGGCAAAGGACCGGGCAGCAGAGGCGGGAGAAACATTTTCGACGGTCCGGTCATCACTATAGGAAACGACTTCGGAGGATGGGGAGGCTCTTCACGCGGAGGATTCGGTGGAGGAGGCTTCGGAGGAGGTTTCGGTGGCTTCGGCGGTGGCTCCTTCGGAGGAGGAGGCGCCGGCGGAAGTTGGTAGGAAACATTATCTGAGATCAGTCACGATCCAGGATGAGTCAAACGATTGTCCCGGACGGAAATAAGACATATCCTTTTGGGGCGCTCTTGCTACTGAACGTACAAGAACACGGACTATATCGATCTGCCCGTCCGACATCAGAAAAGAACCGTGATACAAATCACCGTTCTTTTTTATTTGAATCTGGCACTCATCTATACCGCATTCCACCTCTGGTACCAGCGTAAAGACTATATCCTTGACGCCAGGCTCACGTATATGGCCATCCTCAGATATATCCGTCACCTTGAAATTATCTTTAAGTCCTAGAAAAAGGCTGGCTGGATTCCGGACAAAGTCGTTACCATCTTCTGTCAAGGGTTCTATTATGACTTCTTTTGAGTTGTGATCCAGCATCCATATATCCTTGCCATCGCAATACACTTCCAGCCCGTCAGATGAGAGCCGGTAAGCATTATCCTGAAAAGACACAACGCCTTCACCTTCCAAATCCGTTGAAGACATCTCGAGCACATAACTGATATCCAGAGTAATGAATTTTGATGAGAAATCATCATACATACGCTCCAGCAATTCTGTATTCTGAGCCCTTGCAATAGACGAAACAAGCATCAGAATGCAAGGGAAAGCATATTTCAGGATATTCTTCATATTAAATAAAATGTGAGAGCACTTCATCAAGTTCTGCGAGGTCAGCCACAAGTACCTGACGCGGTTTTGAGCCTTCCTGCGGTCCGACTATGCCCGCCCCCTCAAGTTGATCCATAACACGTCCTGCCCTTGCATAACCCATACCTAAACGACGCTGAAGGTCGGAAGTCGAACCTTTCTGAGTAGTGACCACCATACGAGCCGCATCAGCAAACATCGGATCGATATTCTGCATATCGATGCTGCCTCCGCTAGTCTCACCATCCTGTGACTCAGGTACCGGAAGATAATATGGGGTATTATAGCACTTCCTGTATCCGGTCTGGGCGCCGATGAAAGAAGTGATTCTGTTGATTTCAGTCATACTTACCAGAGCACACTGCACTCGCTCCATCTCAACTCCGGCATAATATAGCATATCTCCCCTACCGATGAGGTTCTCCGCTCCGTTAGTATCGAGGATTGTCGCCGAGTCCACTCTGGAAACAACTCTAAAGGCGATTCTCGTAGGGAAGTTGGTCTTGATCAAGCCTGTAATCACGTTAACGGACGGACGCTGGGTCGCAATGATCACGTGGATACCGGCCGCCCTACCTTTCTGAGCAAGACGTACAATAGATGCCTCTATGTTCTTCGCTGCCTTCCTTGCCTCAGGACCTGCTCCACCGGCCATTGTAAGATCGGCATACTCATCGATCACTACAACAAGATATGGAAGATATTTATGGCCTTCAGTAGGAAGCAGGTATCTGTCCTTGTACTTTTCATTATATAGTTTCAGATTGTTTACTCCGGCCAGAGCAAGAAGTTTGTAGCGTTCATCCATCTCGATGCAAAGAGAATTGAGCACCAGTTCTGCCTGTCTGGCATCCTTAACGATGGCGTGTTCTCTTTCATCCTCTTCACTTGCCGCCATTGGCATAACGGCGAGATAATGCTTTATAAGTTCGTTATAGGCCGTAAACTCCACCATCTTAGGATCGATGAAGACAAACTTCAATTCCGATGGATGCTTGGCATAAAGAAGCGAAGATATTATCACATTCAGACCTACAGACTTACCTTGCTGGGTGGCACCGGCCACAAGAAGATGTGGAGCGGATGCAAGATCGAAAGTCTTGACCTTTCTTGTGATCGTATATCCAATCGCTATCGGAAGTTCATACTTGGTATTTCTGAACGAATCATCATTCAGAGTCTTTTTCAGAGGAACTATCGAAGGCTCCCTGTTGGCGACTTCTATACCGACACAGTCAGGAAGAACCACCACGCGTACGCCTTTCGCACCTAAAGACATTCCTATCTCCCTATGAAGATTCTCAATGGCTGAGACCTTCACTCCCGGTGCAGGCACAACCTTATATAAAGTCACTGTAGGACCTACAACAGCAGAAACCTGCATAACCTCGATCTTATAATTCATCAGAGTCGCCCTGATCCTGTTGTTGTTTATCTCAAGTTCTTCTTTTGAGACAGTATGCTGTCCGTCAGCATAATCATCCAGAAGATCTATGGACGGGAATTCATACCGTTCAAGTTCCGCCCTGTTGTCGATGCGTTCAAGTTCTTCAGTCACCATTTCCTCCGGATGGTAATTCCGGATTATTTCTATCCCGCCAGCGGCACTCTCACCCTCTTCATTCATTATTTCATCTGCTGCAGGATTCTCCTCCTCCGCAGGTATTATGTCAACCGGATCAAGAATCTGCTCAGGATCATAGAAAGGGTCGCCCGGCAACACCGTTTCAATCACCTCCTCACAAGACTCATCCGTCTCAGTCTGCTCTATATCGGAAAACGCCTCATCCTCAGTAAGAATTCCATCCTGCTCCACCTCAGGAGCATCTTCCTTTTCCGCCATTCCCGCCACGGCAAACCAATGAGCAAAACGCCCGCTGACAAAAAGAAGCCAGGCTACGGCAAGTACTATTATGATAAACCCTGTAACGATGTCCCCTACCAGATTCTCCAGCCACAGGATCACTCCGTGACCGGCATCACCACCTAGTCCTCCACCGAAAAATGTATCCGCTGTAAAAAGTACAGATACGAAAGCCAGAAGCATAGATGCAAGAAATGCTCCGCTGACTGTCACAAATGTAGTTTTGAGAAGGCCTATGCTTCTGTTCCAGAAGAAAAGTCTGTAAGCCGTTGCACCCATAAGGAAGATGAATGCAAAACTTCCCAATCCCAGAAAACGGCACACCAGAAAATGTCCCCAATGATAGCCTATCTTGCCCGCTGCATTGGCCACATCCACACCTTTATCCATCATATCCGGCTGGGACATCAGACTCTGATCCGACTGCCAGGTGAACAGGTATGACACCGTTGCCACAAATGTGAATACGGTGAAAAGACCGACAAGGATTCCTAAACCTTTAAGGATCAGAGATTTCTTGTCCGGATCGATATCAGAAAAGAATGAGAAGCCTTTACGCTTCTCCTTCCTGTTTGCTTTCTTGCTCTTAGCCATATTATTTATGCTGTTTGTTACGCATCTTGTTATTCTTGTATCGCATATTCTGCATCTTGCCTTTTCCCGGATTATGACCAGGTCGGCTGAATGTCGATCCTGAGTCCAATCTGTTGAGTTGCAGCCCTTCCGGAACCTTTATCCTGTAATCGGAAAGTTTCTCGATATCCTGGAAAATAGTTTCATCAGCCACAGTATCCTTGTTCCATATCAGATATTGCTGTCTCATATAGATGGCAAGTTGACGTATCATTTCAGTCTTGGACTCACCGTCTTCCTTCTCTGCGATCAGATCAATAATGTTTTCAATGTTCCTACCATAATGAGATGCCTTGATAGGCTTCGTATTAAGCGGAACAGGTTCAGGACGTGTGTTGAGACTGTCGGGTGCCGGCATAGGATATGGGGCATCTATTTCAAGATCGAATCCGGATATGATGTAAAGATGATCCCAGAGTTTATGTTCGAAATCCTCCTCAAGATGGACAGCGGGATTGAGTATTTCCATAACCTTGATGATGGCTCTGGCCTGTTCATTACGTTTCTCCCTGTCCTCAATGGTCTTAAGGTAATTGACCATCTTCTGCACATTCCTGCCGTATTCCGGTATATAAAGCCTGACTCTCTCAGTGTTATACAGTAACTTGCAGGTATCTATCTCCATATTCTCCATATCTGTCATCTTCTAATATTACTCAACTTGCAAATATAAGAAACAGTTTTGATTTATCACACCAAATCCCCCAAAGATATTCTTCAGGCAATCTGCATAACCTCATCGGTGTGGACATACCAAAGGAAGGCAGAAACCTCCCGATAGCCCATCCGTTGCCAGATTTCCGCATATTTTCTCAGTTGGTGTTCGTATTTTCGATAATGTTCTCCAAATTTATAATCAATGATGATCACTTTGCCTGACGAAAGCAACACCCTGTCGGGACGATACATTTCCCCATCGGTATCGATCAATGTGACTTCATTCATAACTCCTGACGGGTCATCTGTAAACCAGCCACGCTCTACAGCCGACGCCAGTCTTTGCCGCAAAAGATCAAGTATCGAGATATATTCCTGTTCAGTTACATCACCGGCTTCCAGCGAAACGCGAGCAGCATCCTCAAGGTCGCCTGCGACAGACATACGGGACAGTATTTCGTGCAGCACAACACCTCTGATCCTGTTGGAAGCAGAGATTCCGGCATCTCCCTCATCAGAGAAAAAATCCACCGAATCGGCTGAATATTTGAGACGGCCTCTCTCACGGACATCAGTATTTTCTTCATCATCCGGTGTATTCAATGCTATGGACGGGTATTCTTTACCTGATGAGAATTGGAAATCGCAGATCCCCTGGGCGTCATTCTTACGGAAACCACTGAATTCAACCAACCTTCCGACATCAAAACGCACGGTCTCATCTGCTTCTGTCCGGACAATGCCTTCTTCAGAAGATGTCGATACATACCAATACAAGATATGAGAGAAATCCTTGAACTCTGGCATCTGCCCCGACTCCACCGCTTTGATGCATTTTGCCGGAGGAGTCTTGGCTATCAGATGCATACCGAGAACCGGCCTGGTCATTGCTACATACAGCGTATTGATATTATCCACCTGCTGGAGGAAATTCTCCTTTCTGTAATCTTCAGCAAAAAGCGTTTTGGCAGCATTACTGTTCAATGAGACGTCATACACCCCGTCTGCCACTCCAGCGAGTCCGGTACCTTCCAGATCCGGGCTGCACCAATGGCTGTCCGGCTTATATAACAGAACGTTTTCAACGAACGGGATGATGACGTATGGGAAAGCCAAGCCTTTGGACTTATGTATCGTCATAATCCTGACACAGTCTCCTGAAGATGGCGAACTGATTGAAGGATCGGCATCATTCCAAGCCTTGAGAAAGCCTCTGAGTGAATTGCCATTGGTATTGACATAGTCCTGCAGATAATCCATAAAGGATTGTAAATGAAGCACTTCGCCCTTCCAATTTCCTTCCAGGTCACTATCTATCATACTTCTTAGGAGGTTTTCAGCCATATCGATCAGCGAATTGCAGGAACGCGGCACCTCGATATCAAGAGTTCTGGCAAGATAACTGTTCACTGTATCATCCGGATTGTCAACCAACGACATAAGAGATGCAATACGCCTTACCGCTACCGAACTCTTCACCCTAAGGGAATCATCAGTTATGACTGCAATTCCGTTTTCCATAAGACAGGCTGCAACCTTTTCACCACTGTCATTATTCCTTACCAGCACCGCTATATCCGAAAGGTGCGCTCCGGCTTCCTGAGCCTCACGTATGCTCTCCAGTACCTTCTGCAGTTCCTGTTCCTTCGGACAGAATGTAAGACTGACACTTCCGGGATCATTATCGGACTTGCTGACCTTCTGCGCTACATCGAAATAAATTTCAGACATCGGCCCTGCGCTTTCATATCCGGACATTTGATCAAGCACTGCCGCTGCAGACCTGAAAAAGGAATTATTGAAATCCACAATGCTGGAGAGACTTCGATAATTCGTATCCAGTACCTTCCCTACATATTCAGGAAATTCTGCAGGAATATTCTCCTGAAGCAGTTTCCAGTCCGACCCTCTCCAGCGGTATATGCTCTGCTTGACATCCCCGACGATCAGATTTTCACCTCCTTTTGACTCACTCTCTTTGAGAAGAGGGCTGAAATTCTGCCACTGGATACGGGAAGTATCCTGAAACTCATCCAGAAGATAATGATCATACCTCACACCTATCTTTTCATAGACAAATGGTGCATCAGAACCATCAATGATATCCCTGAGAATAGTGTTGGAATCATCAAGACTCAACACATTCTTCTCCTTCATAAGATCGTTGTAGGTTCTGGCTAGTTCTTCAGCTACACCCAGGCCATATATCTGGCCGTCAAGAATGCAGGCAGTGTTGTAAACATCATATTCCTTTCCGAACAAAGCGACAAAATCCTCCAGAGGCGCTTCAAGGAAAGGAGATACTTTTGGAAGAAGTTCCTTTGCTTTAGCCTTAGGAAACCATTTGCTGCTGTCTGAGGCATATTTGATGAATCTGTCGGAAAGCATAGGGATACCATCTCCATCGGACAATTCAGAATAGACATATAACTCAGACATAAAATGATATGAACTGGAACCTGGATCCACACCGGCACCGACTATCAAATCCAGAGCCGCCGATGCGGCTTCTTTTACCTGCCTGCGGAAAAGCGAAATCGTTTCACGGCATATCTTCCTGATCGCCATCAGTTTTTCTTTCGGGAACATTTCATCATTATCCATTCCCGCGGCTTCCAATGCCTCCTGACGTTGAGGCGACTTGAGTCTTTCTGCCATCCCGAGAAGATTGGCATCCATACTGTACCGGCCTCCTTGCTCAATCTGTTCCAGGACATTATCCGTAAGCCAGGACAAAAGCCCTCCGTCTTCTTCAGTCAGTGAATCCAATATCCGGTCAACACTTTCCGAAACAAGAGATTTCTTGTCGAGTTCCACCTGATATGATGCAAACTGACCTATCTCCCTTGAAAACGCTTTCAGAGTCTGCTGGAAGAAACGGTCGATCGTGCTGACGGCAAATGCACTATAATCGTGAAGTATATCGTGCAGAACTTCCTCAGCCTTCCTCTGCATTTCTTCGGAAGATGTAAAAACAGAAGGAACAAAATAATCACGATATCCTGAAGATGCAGGATCGGTTGCCATTATGTGCAGTTCCTTCAATATTCTTCCTTTCATTTCATCTGTGGCCTTGTTGGTAAAGGTCACTGCAAGAATATGCCTGTAGGCATACCTGTCCCTGTTTTTCAACAGAAGACTTATATATTTTCTGGCAAGGTTGTAGGTCTTACCCGAACCTGCCGACGCTTTCATTATCTCTATCATCTCCCGCAGATAGTCTTGAAATCACAATATTGACAATTCTTTTCATCTCCGGTCCTTCTGAAAGGGACAGAGGTATCATACATTTCTTCCAGAAGCCTTTCCAATCTTTCTGACACAGCCTTGCAGAAAATTTCATTACAAGGAACTGTTCTCGGAGCCTCTTTGAACAGAGCAGAGGTAGAATAGACGCAATTATATAACTCTCTGCCCTGCACCTCAGGACGTGATGCCACAAGCATATCGTAAATATAGAACTGCAATGCTATTTTAGGCCTGTCCTTGATATCAGAGGCAAATATCTTGTCTGCTATTGCCTCGGCATTACCGTCATTTATCTTCTCATCATCATCCAAGACCTTTCCTGTCTTGTAATCCACCACCCTGGCCTGATCCGGTCTGAAACTGTCCAGACGGTCTATGAAACCCTTAAGTTTCTGTCCACGGAAAACGCCCTTCACCTTTATCTCTCTTCCAAGAACCTCAAATGCATCAACACCTTCATTCTCAAGGAGTTCCAGATCTCTCTCCAATGTCTTAAGAACATATTTCACTATGACATCCGCCACAACGAGATTCCTTCCTTCCACCTCCATCACATTGAGTTGTGCGATAATCAGCGCTTTCACCTTTGACTTTATCTCCCCCTTCCTTTCCAGCCACTGCTTTATATAATCTCTTGAGATCCGATCCAGTCTGTCAGTCAAAGCCTTCTCGTTCAACCCCTCGTGATCGAAGACAAAATCCTCTGCCATTGCTGACGGAGATGTATAGAGGGCACGCATAGTCTCGTGATAAACCGTACCGAACATTCCATAATCCAGCGACTCGGCCACCTCTTCCTCAGCCGAAAGTTCCTTCACTGTACCGTAATAGAATTTCGCCGGACAAGCCAGATAGTTCTGCAAAGTGGTGGCTGACAGCACAGTATCCTTTATCTTGGCGACATCCTCATCAGTCTTGACAATCTCAGGAATCTCTGCAACGGACATCTTGTCAAATCGCACGACATACCTGTCCATCGGAACAGCGAAATGATATTCCAACTGTTTTATATAGCGGCTCTCCTCTCCTGACTTCAAACCTTCCGTGCGTGAATCAGTCAGCAACCAAACATTCTCTGCACGGGAAATCATCCTATAGAAATAATATGCCCATACTGCATCCTGATATTCGTATGTAGGCAGACCGAATCCTTTTCGCAATTCCGGAGGTATAAAGGATGGACTTACACTACGACGCGGGAATACTCCTTCATTGGCCGACATAATTATCAGATTGCGGAAATCCAGTGCTCTGGTCTCAAGAGGTCCCATTATCTGCAACCCACGCAAAGGCTCCCCTTTGAACGGTACAGAAACTGACCCCAGAAGTTGCCCTAGAAGTCGGATATATGTGGCAGGAAGTACCTCAAGCCCGATCTGCCTGACCTGATTGACGCTTCTGTAATATTCCTTGGCATATTCCAGTTCCACCGCCATCTCCTTATCCTTGGCTAAGGCAGGGGCAACAGCCTGCAGTACAGCCTTCTGATAATCTGCAAATGCATATATCTGCTCTCTGTCTCTCGATTTCAAGTCGTTAAGAACCGGATTGAACAGCACATCAAGAAGAGGAGTCTCGGAAAGATCTTCACGGGTGATGTAATACCGTGCTTCCTTACGTATCTTAGACACCACCTCCAATGTCGCGACATCTGCCGCCTTCCTGAATATCTCTGAGGAGAAAACATCCCAAACCGGTTTATGATAGAACAACCACTGCCCCTTTCTGTTGACAGCATTGAGTTGTACTGTTGCTAGTCCGCTCATCATCACGTAAAGTCCGCTGGATTTGAGAGGAAGACCCATCGTCACATTTATATCACTGATTTCCAGCGGAATGGAGTTCAGGACGGATTTAAGAAGACTTTCATCCGGAAGCACCACCGCGCAATCTGCTCCGTCATTTGCAAATGTCCCCACCTTGGACACATTACCTCCTGTCTGTCGGTCGGCTATCTGGCAGATAATATCCGGAAGACGTTTGGCCTGCCCCACAGAAGATGCCACGCTGACAACACTGAAATGAGGGAGCGCCAAGCCTTCTGCATCCGGCCGGAAAGCAGGCGGAAATTGCCGTATGTTTTCCGCCATAAATAAAGAGGAACGGTTCTGAGGATCCTGTATCATCTCACCTGACCAATCCCAGCAGAATTCTGCCATAGAAGCATCTCTAAGGCGCCTCAGCACCGTCTTTTCACATTCGTTCAAGGCATTAAGACCCACAAAGACAAAGGTTTTTATCTTCGGAAAAACTTCCCTGAAAACTGTTTCAGCCGACTGTGACAGCAGCATTTCCGCCAGGCTTCTGTACATCATTCCATCGTAAGCGGTTCCTTCGGCTTCCAAAGCCGTACGGAATCTCTCATACAGCGGAAGCATTATGTTCCATATCTGCAGGAATCGTCCCTTTACATCCGGATCGTCTGTGTCAATATTTACGGTAAGACGTCCTGCCTCGTCCTTGAAATGCCTGATGAAAGCACTGATGGCCTCTTTCTGAGCAGGAGAAAGATAAGAATAGTCGTCCTGAAGAGCCTTGAAATCCGAGATATTACGGAACAACTGCACAGGATCGACAAGATATTTGTCAACATCGTTGAAATCGCCCAGAATCACATCACCCCAGAAAATGAATTCGTCAAGGCTCTCAGCCTTAGGGTTCAACTCCTTATAACAATCGTAAAGAGCGACCAGAAGTCTTACTCTGTCCGCAACACGAACTTTTGCAACCTTGCAGAAAAAGTCATTGATGGTGAGGGTGTCAGGTGCAACTATGGGCGCCATACCACAGGCTGCAACATCTTCACACAGATACTTGCGGAAGAATATCATAGACCTGCGGTTAGGAAAGATAAAACATTTGTCTGTAATGTTCCCCTCTGTATAATAATGGTCTGCGACCTGCTTAAGGAAAGGTGTCATATTCAAATTTTGCAAGCAAAAATAGCACTCCATATTGCCAAACTATGGCACAGAAATAACTATTTTCGAAAATATCCCATATTTCTGTACAATGTTATGGAATATTTTTCTATTTTCATTGTCAAAATTTTGCAAGTATTGTATTTTTCCTTAAATTTGCAATAGAATTAAATTTGAATGATTCAAAATTAAAAACTATAAACGATTAAACTACATCATTATGACTAAGAAATTCAAATGCCTGGTATGCGGATACATTCACGAAGGTGAGACTGCTCCGGAAGAGTGCCCTCTCTGCTTTGTAGGACCTGAAGATTTTGTAGAGGTAACGGAGGAAGAGGCATAATTGCCGAATATAAAAGGAATCAACAACAACTAAATAACAAGGAACGATTATGACTAAGAAATTCAGATGTCTGGTATGTGGATACATCCACGAAGGAAACGAGGCTCCAAGTGAGTGCCCTATCTGCCACGTCGGCGCAGAGAAGTTTGAGGAAATCGTAGAGACCGGCGAAGCTCTCACCTGGGCTGACGAGCACAGACTTGGAGTTGCTCAAGGCGTTGACCCTGAAATTCTGAAAGGACTCCGTGATCATTTCAACGGCGAATGTGGAGAAGTAGGTATGTACCTTGCTATGAGCCGCCAGGCAGACAGAGAAGGCTATCCTGAGATTGCAGAGGCCTTCAAGAGATATGCTTGGGAAGAGGCTGAGCACGCTGCCAAGTTCGCTGAACTTCTTGGAGAGTGTGTATGGGATACAAAGACAAATGTAGAGAAGAGAATGCTGGCTGAACAGGGTGCGTGCGAAGACAAGAAGAGAATCGCGACTCTTGCAAAGCAGCAGAATCTTGATGCAATCCACGATACTGTTCACGAAATGTGCAAGGATGAGGCTCGCCACGGTGCCGGCTTCCAGGGACTTTTCAACAGATACTTCAAGTAGGATAGTACTATAAATCGGACAGACTGCGTGTACCAGTGACCCCCGCCCTCTTCGAGGGCACCCCCTAGCCGGGGTGGCACGTCACTTATACACGCAGTCTGTCCGATTTATAATATTAGAGATCATCGTCGAAATCATCGTCATAATCCCCGTCGAAGTCTTCATCATAGTCAGAACCGAAGTCGGAGATGAAATCAGAGGCAAGCCGCTCGGCTATATCGTCAGGGACATCAAAACTTAAATTGCTCCAGAGGTCTTCCATCTGACGACGGTCTTTCTTGGTCGGGCGCCCGGCTCCTCTGTCTCGTTTCAGGAAGAAAGTCTCTACTGGAGCCCTCAATTTCGCAAGTTCCTCCGGCGGAGTCAGATTCTCCGCATAAAGCGGAACCAGTTTCGCTCCTTGCCTCTTGTCTATGAGTTGGAGCACCTTGTATGTATAGGTAACCGCTCCTTTACGCGCCACTATCGTATCACCTACCTTTACCGCCTTAGAGGGCTTGGTATCCGCGCCATTGACGCGGACCTTTCCACCTTTGCAGGCATCAGTCGCATCGGTTCTGGTCTTATATACTCTGATAGACCAGAGATATTTGTCGATTCTAACCTCTTCCATCGTCATTCGCTATAACATTGGCTATCAACCACTTGCCACAACTACGTGCCGCACAGGAGGGAGCACGCAGATTGTATAACACACTAGTGGTCAATCGATTATATTTCTCCGGATTATGATATATGGTTATGACCTGATCCGAAAAAGCCTAGAGGGCTTGATCCTGAGTGATGTTCTTCACAACACTCGTCTTCAAGTCCTTCATAGTCTTCGTTCTCCAGGAACGCTTCGGTATCCGGATCGATATAGTGATCCTGTTCCTCCACCGGTCTTGTAACTGCCTCAAGAAGGACAGTTGAGCGATCACGAGGCACGAGGAAAAAGTCCGGCATATCTGCAGGAACCAGAATCGTCTCTCCCTTGGCAAACTCATAATTATGCATATATGCCTCTCCGTTATCCTTAGCTGAAGGCACCTGAATAGATGCTGCTCCTTCAAGACATATATACACAATGAAACTTTCGAACTTCTCGGTATAGATATGAAGAGGGTCTGTAAGATTGAGTTTGCTCACATTGAACTGAGGACTCTCCACCAGAGTTTCCACCACTCCTCCTTCGTGATGATGATGATGTTCGTGACAGTGACACTCGCAATCACAATCGTCCCCACAGTCACAAGAACAAGTGCGCGGCCTGCAAGGTTCATTTGAAGCCTCTTCTCCCCAAAGAGGTCCCTTACGATATATTCCAGGATCGAAGGCTCTATAGTCAATCACATCGATAGCCTCTTCAAGATGCGTCTTTCTTGCTGTCGTCGGGTCAAATTCCCTGCCCCAGTCGTAAAGACGGAAAGTCATATCGGACGACTCCTGTATTTCCGCGATAAGAAGTCCGCCATCAGCAGCGTGAACCGTACCTGGTGTTATAAAGATGACATCGCCTTTCTTCGGATAAATTACATTGAGGATTTCCTCGACTGTACCATTATGGCATCTGTCATAGAACTCTTGCGCTGTCACCTCACGAGTAAATCCGCAATACATCTTTGCGCCTGGCTTGGCATCCATGATGTACCAGATCTCGGCCTTTCCTAAAGAATCATATCTCTCAGCCGCAACCTCATCGTCCGGATGAACCTGGACCGACAATTTGTCGTTGATATCAAGAAACTTGATCAGCAGAGGGAACTGACGGCCATAATAATTATATACATTCTCTCCTACCACTCTTTCGAGATAGGTCTCCATGATCTCGCCGATTGTGTTTCCTGCCAGCCATCCGTTCTCAACAACAGAATCCTCTGTGCCCATGTCTGCAAGCTCCCAGCTTTCGCCGATCAGGACGTCT
>JAZRBS010000078.1:0-12867 GCA_045635205.1 Candidatus Cryptobacteroides sp.
GATATCAGTAATCTGCTTTGATTTTACCCACTTTCCTTCTTCAGGAATTGGAGCCGGACCGTGGTTAGGTCCCTTCTTTACGCAGCACATCTGCTGCACTTCGTGTGAATAAACCATAATAGTACTATTGTTTTATAAAACGTTGTTTTCAAAATCGCGCAAAGATAACAAAAAAATCAGATACGTACTACATACTTTCAATCACTTTACGATTAATGGTGCTCAGTCTTTCAATATCCAATTTCACCACTTTTCTGTCGTATGTCATAAGACCGTTCACTTCGATCTCGACATCGGTTGTCTGCGTATAGATCGCTCCTGCAAAGCCGTCATCGATGAGATCTATGAGCATATCGGCATACTTTTCATACGTATCAAGCACCTCATCGGCACTCTTGAACTGAACATATCCCCAGTTGCGGTCAGGCTGCCACAGATGTCCCTCCACAGGCCAGCCGATGCCGCCGTATTCGCCAAGTACATTTACATAATCCTTGTCGTAAAGATACATTTCAGGATGCGGATAATTGTGAAGGTCGAGGATATCTCCAGAGCATTTCACGAAATTACCTCCGGATGCATAATTGATAAGACGTGTAGGATCCTGAGCACGGGTAAACTTCACAACCTCCTCAGTATCAAACTGTCCCCAAGCCTCATTGAAAGGCACCCAGGTCACGATGCAAGGGAACACCTTGAATGCGGACATAATCTCGCCCCACTCTTTGTAATAATTTGCCTTGGCATCATCAGGAACAGGAGTGTCGGTTCCATTCTCGTATGTTCTGTTGTCCCAGACGTTGGTGCTGTTGTCGGCGATGCTCGGCATATCCTGCCATACGAGCATTCCGAGGCGGTCGCAATGCCAGTACCATCTTGCTGGCTCCACCTTCACGTGCTTGCGTATCATATTGAAACCCATCTCCTTGGTCTTCTCGATATCGAATGCAAGAGCCTCATCCGAAGGGGCAGTGTAAAGTCCGTCAGGCCACCATCCCTGATCGAGAGGACCGTACTGAAAAAGCGGCTCATTATTCAGCAGCATACGCTTGTGTCCGTCCTTGTCAGCCGCGTATGATATCTTCCTCATTGCTGTATATCCCTTTACTGCATCGACTGTTGTTCCATCACGCAATACCTTGATTTCCAATCCATAAAGATACGGGTCGGAAGGCGACCACAATCTCATTTGAGGAACAGCAAGCGTCACTTCCCTGCCCTCGGCCTTAGCCACAGGAGCACCATCTGCAAGAAGCACGACTTCTACTACATCACCATCCTCGACAGCAGCATCCACCGTCACTGCCAATGTGCCTGCATCTATGTCAGCCACAGCATAATACGAATCGATATGAGCAGCAGAAACAGGCTCCATCCACACTGTCTGCCAGATACCGGTAACGGCTGTGTACCATATTCCTTCAGGCTGAGAGACCTGCTTTCCGCGAGGCTGGAACCATTTGTCGGTTCGGTCTGTCACCTTTACCTTCAGGCTATGCTTCTTGCTTTTCGCGAGCATATCCGTCACGTCGAATGAGAAAGGAGCATATCCGCCAGTATGATCTCCCACAAAAGTACCATCAACATACACTTCAGCCTTCCAGTCAACGGCTCCGAAATTGAGCATCACCCTCTGACCAGCCCAGCCCTCAGGAATGACGAATTCTCTTTCATACCACAAAGCCTCATTTTCTCCGACGGAACGTCCTACACCGGACAATGCTGATTCGACTGCAAAGGGAACAAGGATATTTCCGTCCATCTTATCAGGCTCAACCTCTGCCGGAGTTATGGCGTATTCCCATAAGCCATTGAGGTTCATCCACTCCCCTCTTTCCATCTGAGGACGGGGATATTCCGAAAGGACATCCGAAGGATCAATTCCCTCTCCCCAGATTGTCATTATGCGGTCTCCGACCGGAGCCCAGTTTCTTTCACCTGCACCAGAGCAGGAAGTCAACAGAGCCGCAGCAATAATGCCGGCAGCGATTGAATACATCTTCATAAGCGTGAATTTTTGATGTGTAAAGTTAAGTTATTTTTGGAGATAAAGGCTATCTTTGCATAAATAAAAAAGAAAGTATGAGACATAATGCATTGATTGTACTTACCGCAGTCCTCACTCTGACGGGATGCTTGAACAAAGATACTCTGATCTCGGAAACACCGAAGAATGTATTTGTAGCGGAGTCCGGATGTTTTGAAGACACCAGGACCTCTCTTGATGCCGGCAACAGGATTATATGGTCGGCGGATGATGAGATAATGATATTTCAGGGCAATGAATCCGGTAATGTCTATAGGCTTTCTGAAAAGGCTGCAGGATCCTGTACAGGAGCATTCGAGGCCGTTGGCGAAATCCTGACAGGTGAACAATTTGACAGCAACATCGCAGTTTATCCGGCAGGAGCAGTGACAGGATTCAGTGCCTCTGACGAGCAATACGAGATAGGTATCACCATCCCTGAAGTACAGACATACAAAAAGGGTTCTTTTGCAGAAGAATCATTCATAATGACTGCAACGACTTCCTCACTAAATGATAAAAGGCTGAAATTCAAAAACTTGTCCGGAGCGTTGAAATTCTCTTTCAAAGGAACCGAAATAATCAGTTGTCTCAAGTTGAGGGGTAATGCTGATGAAGTGCTCGCCGGAGATGCTGAAGTTATTGTAAATAAAGACGGAAGCATTCCGGAGGCAATTCTTGACAAGGAAGGAGCAAAGGAAGTGATTCTGGATTGCGGAGAGAATGGAGTGGAATTGAGCGAGTGGTATGCCACTGACTTCATTTTCAGTCTTTGTCCTACGCCGTTCGACCAGGGTTTCACTCTCACTATCGTATTGAACGACGGCTCCGAATTTACCCTGAGTACAGACAACGCCAACAGCGTCCGCCGATCGGCTATCCTGAATATGCCGCTGTGTCTCGTAAACGGAATGGTACTTTCCGGCAATCAGAACGGAAACATAAAGATATCGTCCCTCAATGCTGTAAGCACGCAGATTGAAGTGGAGGCCGGAGCCGCACAATATTTCTATGGCGGAATAGAAATGAAAGACTTTACAGATATCCAGGGAGTGCTTCAGCAGATGAACGAGATCGTGAAATATCAGGAACCTACCCAATATCTTCAGACAAACCGGTATCCATACGGCTTCACTGGCAATCCTTATATGTTCTATTATGATTATGAACAACAGATGGTGCCTGGATACGTATATCTGCTGTATCATATTCCATATTACGAAGGCAAGGAATATTATACGCAGGATGACGTTATCGTGCTGGAATTTGAAGTTCCGTATCCGGAAAAGGGAGGCAGCTATGAGATTCTCCTCGAAGATCCTGTCATTTACCCTCTGGAGGTCAGGCTGCAGGTCAAGGATGGGAACCACTACGGCTATTGCTATGTATGGATGTCAGAGGAAGAATATCTTGCAAGCAGCAGCATTCTGGAAGACATACTGAGCCACCAGTACATAGAGCGCTACTCATACTGGCAGTCATACTCCACAAGCCTGGCGGAAGGAGAAAGCATATATTTCATTGCAACTGCCATTGACCATAATGGAAAATATGGAAATATCCTGACAGAAAAGATCACACTTGCAGGATATCAGCCGGGAGGAGAATGCAGCATAACGGAAATATCGTCCGAAACGACGTCTTCCGACGTATCAGTCACTCTAAGTTCGGAGGATGCTGCTTTGATATATTACAAATGGACAGATGAAGCAGAGACTGAGGGTCTTGACAATGAGCAGTTGAGCCGTTTCATAATGAGCAACTGCCCGCAATCGGCTATCGGCCAATACCATACATTATACTGGGGTACGTCGTTCCCTGGCGAATCCGTTTCTCTTGCTGCACTCCCGATAGACGCAGATGGCAAGGCTGGTACGCCTTTCAGAAAGACATACTCATCCGAGGAATACAGATTCAACGACATCCAGGTCACTTCGGTATCATCTTCGGGATATATTTACTGTGATGGCGGAGGAACATTCTGCTTCAGTTTCGACAGTCAGGCATACGGATATTTCTGCGCTGTGGTTGCCGCATCGGACTATAGATTCCATAACGACCTTAGCATTGATGAGCAGTATCTGATTGCGAACAGTCATATCGGAAGCAAGATGATGTACGACACCGCTTCTGATACTTTCACATACAATTATCAAGGCTATATGACCATCGGCGAAGAATACAGATGCATAGTGATGGCTGTGGATGCTTCAGGAGTGATGTCACACGCTGCGGAATACAGGTTCCTTCCTTCTCCTTCGGACTCAGATCTTACCGGCTGGGGAATTACCGGTTATTTCAACGAATGGAACGCCGACCTGCCTATGGTTCTTTCCGGAGACTATCTTGTGTATGAAGGATTTACCATAAATGAAGATTACACAGAAGACGATACCGATCCACTGGAGTTCAAATTCAGAAAAGATGCTTCCTGGAACTGGAATTACGGCGCGACATTCAAGGGTCATCATATAGCAGGAGAAGAGTACAGAACTATGCAGGGCGGCCCTAACATAGTGTTGCCGGACAAAGGTGCATACGACATATATCTTTCAAGATTCCTTGACAGATACTATATTATGAACGCGGGAGAAAAGCCCTCAGATATCGAATAATTATGAAGTCAGCAATGAACACACAGAATTACGAAACACCTGAAATTACAATCACAGAGATTGCTGTGGAGGGTCTTCTTTGCACAAGCGGTATCGAAGACCTGGATGAGAAAGATGGACAATGGTAAAGCGAGCATATATGAAAAATACAGTTCTGATGATATCTGCGGCTATGACTATATGCATAGCCTGCACAAAACAGGAAAACCCGGAGAACAATCTGCCAGAGCAGACGAAAGAAGATTTCTATGCATACGTAGAAGGGATCGACGGCACAAAGACTTCATCTGACAGTGATTACAGGATAACCTGGTCAGAGAGAGACTGTCTGTCCATATTTGAAGGAAGCACTATTCCGGACAAATATACATTGGCAGATGATGCCGCCGGCACAAAATCCTGCAGATTTGAATATACCGCCAGCGGATCGGGAGGATTCGGTTCCGGAATGGAATTGGGTCATACCATCGCGTATTATCCATATTCGGAAAATGTATCCTGCCTGTCTGGAATTGGAAGCGGAACTTATCTTCTGGAAGTATCTTTGCCTGAGACCCAGGCTTATTCGCCAGGCTCTGTGGGGAACAATGCCCTTCCTTTAGCAGCAGTGGCAGAAAAAGGAATCCGCAATCTGATGTTCAACAATATATGCGGAGTACTGAAACTGCAGATCAAGGGAAACACCAGCGTAAAAACAATCAGGCTCAACGGGCACTCTAACGAGCGTCTGTCCGGAGAGGCTTCCGTAACTGTTTATTCCGACGGTTCGATGCCATCATTGGAAATGAAAGAGGAGGCATCGCAATATGTCACCCTCGATTGTGGCGAAGGTGTGGAACTGAACGCATCTGAAGCGACAGACTTCCTGATTGTCGTTCCTCCTGTAGGTTTCAAGAGCGGTTTCACAATAACCATAACCGACACCAAAGGTAACTCATTGGAATTCAATACATACGAAAAGAATCCAATAGGAAGGGCCGAGGTGCTTAAAATGCCTGCGATCACCTTCGAAAACGGTGCATCGCCAGACGTTGTTCCGCCAATTTCCGATCCGGGGATTGCGTATATGTGGGACGAAAGTGTGATTCCTGAGATCACTATATCCATCACTGAGGAGGAATGGAACAAGCTTCTGTTCAGATATGATGAATTCTCTCATAACGTTGACTATTTCCACGCTGATTTCACATATAAGAAAGGGTCGGAGGTGACTCAGATTTCCGACGGAGGCCTGAGACTCAGAGGTAACACTTCACGCAGAAGGCCAGAGGGCAATTATGGCGAGCCTCACAACAGCAGCAATCCAGACTGGCATCACTGCCATTTCGGCATCAATTTCCGCAAATTCCACAAAGACAGCGATCATACAATAAACGGTATCAGGAAAGTGAATCTGAAATGGTTCAAGGACGACCCGAACTATGTACGCGAACTTTATTGCTATGATCTGTTCCGCAGATACGGTATATGGACCGCAGCATTCGATGTATATTGCAGGGTATGGCTGAAGGTTGGAGATGAAGATGCGGCATATCTGGGTGTATTTGAGATGATTGAGCCTGTCGATGATGAGTTCATTGAAAGAAGACTCCCTAATATGTTTGAAAACCATAAGGGCAATCTATGGAAATGCGGCGGCGGAGATGCTGATTTGAACGGATTGGACGGTAGTTGGTCAATCGATCTTGACAATGGCATCAACTATACATACGAATACAAGGGAGATGAGGAGGATTATGCCGGCGCCAAGGCTCAACTCGAAGATTTCATTCTGAAACTTCAGGGCAAGGGAGAAGAAAGTTTCTATAAATGGATAAAAGAAGTCTGCGATGTAGAGTTCCTGCTCAAGACATACGCGGTCAATGTTGTTGTCGGTATGTGTGACGACTACTGGAACAACGGCAACAATTTCTATATCTATTTCAACACCAGCGACAAATTCGAATACAAATTTTTCCTGATTCCATACGACTACGATAACACCCTCGGAACCAGTTGGAACATAGGCAAGATGAATGACCCTGGACGACAGGATCCGTACGATTGGGGCGACAGAGGACTTCTTATGGAACGACTTATGAAGTTCGATGAGTTCAGACAGATATACAAGAAGGCTCTGCAGGAACTGGTGGCTGAGGAAAACGGACTTTTCCACGTCGATGCCAGCATTGCGCGCATCCAGGCTTGGCAGAATAAGATAAAAGATTATGTAAGCAACGATACCGGGGAGGATATGTTCATCTATGACGATGCTGCATCCTGGGGTGACCTTCAGGGTTATCTGCTTATGACTAAAGGATATAACAACTTTTTCCAGGTCAAGACAGAGACTGTCAACAATATGGAATAAGAGGAGATAGACGACTATATATGGCAAGATTCAAGATAGACTCACAATACCAGCCGTCAGGAGATCAGCCAACGGCCATCAAGGGCATTTGCGCTGCTCTGAATGATGGCGTGGATGCTGTGACCTTGCTTGGCGTGACCGGATCCGGAAAGACTTTCACTATGGCGAATGTCATAGAAAGACTGCAGAGGCCGGCATTGATTCTGAGCCATAACAAGACACTTGCCGCACAATTGTATGGCGAATTCAAGTCATTCTTCCCGAATAATGCAGTAGAATATTTCGTCTCTTATTACGACTATTATCAGCCGGAGGCCTATCTGCCTGTTACTGACACATATATA
Source organism: Candidatus Cryptobacteroides sp. (assembly GCA_045635205.1). GTDB lineage: Bacteria > Bacteroidota > Bacteroidia > Bacteroidales > UBA932 > Cryptobacteroides. The sequence continues at coordinate 7,336 of JAZRBS010000078.1, forward strand.
GAAAAGGATCTGAGCATAAACGACGAAATTGAGAAACTTCGTCTGAGTGCTGCTTCCGCTCTTCTTTCGGGCAGGCGTGATGTCATAGTGATTTCAAGCGTATCCTGTCTGTACGGTATCGGCAACCCTGCTGATTTCCACGCACAGACTGTCACTGTCAAACGTGGCGAGCAGCGCAGTATGACCCGACTTCTGTACCAGTTGGTGGATGCATTGTATTCGCGTACGGAGGTGGAGTTCAAGAGGGGTACATTCAGGGTAAGAGGTGACACCGTAGATATCTGCATTGGCTATGGCGAGAATGCCGTACGTATCGAGTTCTTCGGCGACGAGGTGGATCAGATCTCCATCATTGATCCTATTTCCGGGGCATATATCGATTCTCTTGATGAGATTTCCATATATCCGGCCGGAAATTTTGTCACGACAAAGGAACGCAGCATAAAGGCTATCAGCCAGATACAGGACGATATGATGGCACAGTGCGAATATTTCAACGAGATAGGCAAGCATCTGGAAGCCAAGAGGTTGAAGCAAAGGGTGGAATATGATCTGGAGTTCATCAAGGAGATGGGATATTGTCCTGGAATTGAGAATTATTCAAGATATTTCGACGGCAGAAGCGAGGGAATGAGACCTTTCTGTCTGATCGACTATTTCCCTAAGGATTTCATTACCTTCATAGACGAGAGCCACGTGACCTTGCCTCAGATCAGGGCTATGTACGGAGGCGACCATTCACGCAAGTCGGTACTGGTGGAATATGGATTCAGACTCCCTGCTGCGGCCGACAACAGGCCTCTGAAATTCGATGAATTCGAGTCTATCACCGGACAGAAGGTATTTGTCAGTGCGACACCTGCAGACTACGAACTGGAGAAGTCGGAAGGCCTTGTAGTAGAGCAGGTTGTACGTCCGACAGGTCTTCTGGATCCTCCGATCGAGGTACGTCCGACAGAGAATCAGGTGGATGATCTTCTGGAAGAGATCAGAGTGAGGGCTGAACTGGATGAGAGGGTTCTTGTCACCACACTTACCAAGAGGATGGCGGAGGAACTGGAGAAATATTTCACACGAGTGGGAGTCCGATGCCGATACATCCATTCCGATGTCGATACGATGGAGAGGGTGGAGATCATCGAGGATTTCAAGAACGGACTGTTCGATGTGCTGGTGGGTGTGAACCTTCTGCGAGAGGGTCTGGATATACCTACTGTTTCGCTTGTGGCGATCCTGGATGCAGACAAAGAGGGCTTCCTCAGAAGCGGACGTGCGCTTACACAGACGGCAGGACGAGCGGCAAGAAATGTAAATGGTCTTGTGATAATGTATGCCGACACCATTACCGACTCGATGCAGCAGACGATTTATGAGACAGACAGGCGCCGAGCCAAACAGATGGAATACAATAAGTTGCACGGCATAATACCGACACAGGTGGCGGTTAAGAAGAATGTTCTTCTCGATGAGGCCGGAACAGACATCGGAGGAAGCACATACGGAAGGCAGGCCTGGGCTGGAGTACAGAATGACCTCGGGGGCAAGACCAGGAATCCTCGTCTGGCAAACACCGTCACGGGCAAGGTCAGTGCAGCGAATTCGTATGACGATCCGACATATATTCCTGACCCGACGGATCTGGGTAAAGGCACAGTCAGCGTCGGACTCGGCCACGATTCCAAGAGAGGGAGCAATTCGGCATACGTTGACGGATATCTTCAGGCCGATCTGGCAGCAGTGCTTCAGGATCCTGTCATCCGTTCTATGAGCCGTCCGCAAGTGGAGAAGGCTCTTGATCAGGCAAAAAAGAATATGCAGAAGGCAGCAGCCGATCTGGACTTTATGGCAGCGGCCAAATACCGCGACGAAATGTGGGCGCTGCAACAGTATCTTAAAGTATGGAGAGATTAGATATGGACAGAATATACGCTTTATTTCCAAGATTTGATGAGCAAGGGCTGGAAATGATACGTTCAGCGTACGGAATAGCATCAGTAGCCCTTAAAGACCATAAAAGGAGCAACGGACATCCTTTCATAGAGCATCCGGATGCCGTTGCAAAGATAGCATACGAGGAGATCGGTCTTTCTGCTGAATGCATCGCCGCCATATATCTCCACGAAACGACAAGATTCTTTCCTGAGACCTATATCGTTTCAGGAGGGTTCGGCAAAGATGTTTATACGATTGTCGATGGGCTGAACAAGATTTCGACAATCAATCCGAAGGATACGCGCCTTGAGGCTGAGAATTATAAGAAACTCATTGTGTCGTATTCCAGAGATCCGCGCGTTACTGTGCTTAAGATCGCCGATCGTCTGGAAGTGATGCGTTCTCTCGATATGTTCCCAAAACTTTCCCGCGAAAGGAAAGTGCTGGAGACTATGATGCTGTACATTCCTCTCGCCCATCAGTTGGGGCTGTACAATATCAAGAGCGAGATGGAGGATATATATTTCCGCCACGCCGATCCGGAGCAGTACAGAGCCATAACCAACAAACTCAAAAGCACGGAAAGAGACAGACAGAAACTTATGACACAGTTCATAGAGCCTCTCAAGCAGAAACTTTCCGACGAAGGGATACAATACAAACTGAAAGTACGCACAAAGACTGCTCTGTCCATCTACAAGAAGATGCAGAAGCAGAAGGTGCCTTTCGAGGGAGTATTTGACGTGTTTGCCATACGCTTCATCATTGATTGTGAGGAAGATAGGGCAATAGAACACGCTCTATGCTGGAAGGTATTCTCATACGTGACTGAGGAGTATGAGTCCGACACAAAGCGACTGCGCGACTGGATTTCGAATCCTAAGCCGAATGGCTACGAGTCACTGCACATCACTGTCAAGAATAAGGAAGGAAGTTTCCTTGAGGTTCAGATAAGGACGAAGAGGATGGACGATATGGCTGAAAGCGGTCTCGCCTCCCATTGGTCATATAAGGGAATACGGCACGAGGCCACTCTGGACAAATGGCTGACAGCCGTGCGACGTGCTTTGGAAAATCCTATAGGCTCTGAAGGAGATCCGATGGCTGCATATTATGAAGACGAACTTATGGCTATGCCTACTAAGGAGGTCTTTGTCTTCACTCCATCCGGCGAACTCCGCAAACTGCCTGCAGGGGCGACGGTTCTTGATTTTGCTTTCGACATCCACACCAACCTCGGCGTAAAGTGTACAGGTGGCAAGGTGAACGGCAAGGCAGTGAGAATCAACGAGAAACTCAAGACAGGAGATGTCGTTGAGATTATGTCCGGAAAGAACCAGAAACCTTCGCAGGACTGGCTCAACATCGTCGTAAGTACCAAGGCACGCAACAAGATACGTCAGAAACTGAGCGAGGCTGAGTTCAAGAAGGCTGCTGATGGAAAGGAACTTTTGAGCCGCCGTCTGAAGAACTGGAAGATGGAGATTGATGACGAGACTATGGCCACAATAATGAAGAGGCTGCCGTACAAGACATTGAATGCTTTTTACGCAGCCATCGGAGAAGGGGAACTCGACGTCGTGGATGTGAAGAATATGGTCAATGAGGTCAGGAATGCGGATTCTTCTGCCACAGCACCGGAGTCTGACAAGAAGCAGGGTACAGTGCTGAAGGAAAAGGGAGGCAGCAATGACGACATCCTCGTAATCGATGCAAAGAACGTGAAAGGAATCGACTACAGGATGGCGAAATGCTGCAATCCGGTGTTCGGTGATGATGTATTCGGATTCGTGACCAGAACTGAAGGAATCAAGATACACCGTATGTCTTGTCCGAATGCAGGCAGGCTTCTGGATCTGTACCCATACAGGATTCAGAAAGTGAAATGGAGCGACAATCCTAGCACAGGCAATTTCCAGACTGGTCTCCGCGTGACGACCGCTCTGGAGCCATCGGTCATCAACGAGATTATGGATATTGTGAATTCGTTCAGGGCTTCGATCAGAATGTTCAATGTAACTGAAAATGAGCGTCAGGGTACATACGAGATTACAATGAAGATTGCGGTTCCGAGCAATCTGGAACTGGACAAGGTCACATCGCAGATCCGTAATTTAAGAAATGTAATCAGAATCTCCAGAATGTAAATTCAACTGCTATGAATATAGATATAGAAGAGAGAGTGGCTAAGGCCAAGAGGCTGTTCAAGGAAGAGGGGTACAATTGCTGTCAGGCTGTTGTGCTGGCGTATAACGATATATTTGGGATTGACGACCTTACTGCAGCAGCATTGTCTTCCGGATTCGGAGGTGGAATGGGGCGTATGAGGGAGGTGTGCGGAAGCGTGAGCGGTATGGTGATGCTTGCTGGGCTGATTGCTCCCGCTGCTGATCCTTCAATAAAGGTCGATCGTACTCGCAACTATGCTCTCGTGCAGGATATGGCAGGGAAATTCAGGGAAATCAATGGTTCCATCGTATGCAAGGAACTCCTTGGTCTTGTTCATATAGGAAGCGCTGGAGCAGTGGCAAAGGAGGCTCCGGAACCTTCCGACAGGACTGCAGATTATTATAAAAAACGTCCGTGTGAGGAACTTGTGGGGATTTCTGCAAGAATTGTGGGAGAAAAAATTGCAGAAATGGACAAATAAAGATAATTTTGTAAGCTTAAAACTTTTCAGATGGATTATAAAAATGCACATAAGGCTCACCCTTGGCACGGAATCAGCCTCGGAAAGAGCGTGCCCGAAGAAGTAAGGGCATTCATTGAGATTGTGCCTACCGACACAGTAAAATATGAAGTTGACAAGGAGTCAGGTTATCTGTCTCTCGACCGTCCTCAGAAATTCTCCAACATCGTACCATCACTTTACGGTTTTCTTCCGAGAACGTATTGCGGTCCGAAGATGGCGGAACTTACCAACAAGGCGCTTGTCCGCTTTGATGTTGAAGGTGACGGTGATCCTCTGGATATCTGCATCCTTACAGAAAAAGATGTGACACACGGAGACATCATTGTCAATGCCCGTCCTATCGGAGGCCTCCGCCTTCTCGACCACAATCAGGCTGACGACAAGATCATCGCAGTGCTCAAGAGTGATGCCGTATATGGTATGATGACAGATATAGAGCAGGTACCAGCAGACATCATACGCCGTCTCATCCACTACTTCAGCACTTACAAGGACATTCCAGGCGAGCACACAAGCCGAATGCAGTTCATCAGCATCTACGGCCCGGAAGTAGCCAAAGACGTTATCCTCCGCGCGATGGAAGACTATGACGATTACATATCACAAAAATAAGTTCTGATCATTCAGAACTTATTTTTTGTCATATTGTAAATATCTCTATATTTGGGGTAATCTATCAAACTGATATGGAAGACTATATACTGAAAGAAATAGGAAAGATGACGATGCTGCTGGAAGCAGTGGTGAAGAAGACTGCCACACAGCCGGACGGTGGATATGACATCATCCGGCAGGAAATGCTAGAAGAGCTTGCACTGGACATAGATGAGGTCATAATATGCGAAGACCCCGTCAGGATATTGACAGAAAAAGGATTCTCCAATGAAGAAATGGATGCATTGGCTTCA
>JAZRBS010000079.1:0-83297 GCA_045635205.1 Candidatus Cryptobacteroides sp.
AACGGTTTTCAAGACCGCCGCATTCGACCACTCTGCCAACTCTCCAATATGTATCTAAAAGGGATTTACTCGCTTTGTTCGTATATCCCTTTCAGAAGGGATTGCAAAGGTACAAAGATTTTTGAAACCTGCAAATTTTTATTCGACTTTCTTTACTTTTTTGTCTTTTTTCTCTTCTGTCGAGAAATACTTGTACTGAAAGAAGAGGAGATAAAGAGCTCCGCATGTCACACAAGCATCCGCAAAATTAAAGACTGCCCCGAAGAATGTTCCCTTGAAGCCGCCGAAATCATAATCAAACAGCGGGAAGTAGAACATATCCACCACCTGGCCGAACATGAATGCAAACGGAGCACCCTGCATCATGGTTTCAGGCCATATCAGACCGTAGAAGAAGCAGTCGATGATATTTCCTACAGCACCGGCGGTAATCAGAGTCAGACCGACGAGCACACCTGTAGGAGTATCAGGTTTCTTGAGCAGCTTGGAAATCCACCAGCACAGAGCAGCAAACAGACCTATTCTGAACAAAGAGAGAATCAGTTTTCCTGCCACTCCGCCGAATGCCATTCCGAATGCCATACCGTCATTCAGAACAAAGTTCAGCTTGCACCAGTCCCCGATAACATCTATGCTCTGCCCCAGATCCATGTTCGTCTTGACCAGAACCTTGATGATCTGGTCAATGACGACGAGGATTGCTCCCAATATGAACAGTCTTTTGCCTTTAGACAACTTCATAAACTATTTGTTCTTGTTCATCATTTCCTTAGCCTCGACGGTAAGGGTTGCGTGAGGAACAAGGCGAAGTCTCTCCTTAGGGATGAGTTTGCCTGTCATACGGCATACTCCGTATGTCTTGTTCTCTATTCGGATGAGCGCAGCCTCAAGATTCTGAATGAACTTGTACTGACGCTGAGCCAATGCTCCTGCCTCTTCCTTTGATAAAGTCATAGCGCCTTCTTCCATCACCTTGAATGTAGGAGAAGTATCTTCAATATCATTGCTGGAATCGTGTGTCACGATGTCACGGAGCGTCTTGTATTCCTTCTTTGCTTTTTCAAGCATTTCGAGAATGATGGCCTTGAACTCCTGGAGTTCTTCGTCACTGTAACGAACCTTCACCTCAGGGGTGTTCTTGATTTCTTCTGCCATAGCGTTATTTGTTTTAATAGTTAATATTTCAAAGTCTATCTTCTTGCAACGGAAATACGGATGTTGCCATCATTCCATTCCACCTCCGGTGCATCGCCTGCTTCTGCAAGGGCTGCTGCCTTAACAGAAAGCGCAAGTGTCTGTGTTGCAATATATTCGCCGAAGTTTGCAAGAGAAGCAGATATCTCTGCTCCATCCTCTCCGTCTGCATAGATCGTCACATCAACCTTATCGGTCACATCAAATCCGCTGCTCTTTCTGAGATTCTGGATTCGGTTGATAAGTTCACGTGCGACACCCTCCTGCTTCAATTCTTCAGTAACTGTTATATCAAGGGCGATTGTCATCGCGCCTTCCGTGGCAACGAGCCAGCCCGGCATATCCTCAGATGATATCTCATAATCACCCTTGTTGAGAGTCACATCTCCCGACGGAAGATTCAAAACATATCCTGTGCCAGAAGCCTCTGATGCCTGGATTGCATTGATCACATCCTGAGAAAGTGTACCGAATGAGGCTGCAATCTCCTTCATCTGCTTGCCATAGATCTTTCCGAGAGTCTTGAAATTCGGCTTGATCTTCTTGGTGATAAGTCCTGCAGTGTCTGATATAAACTCTGCTTCCTTTACATTCACCTCATTGAGAATCAACATCTTAACCTGTTCCAACTGATCTTTCACACGTGCATCAAGCACAGGTATGATAATCTTTGAGAGAGGCTTACGGACATTGATTTCAGCCTTACGACGAAGTGCAAGTACCATTGAGGTAGCCCTCTGAGAGAGTGCCATACGCTCCTCAAGATCCTTATCCACTACAGACTCATCATACTCCGGCATCGCTACATAATGTACAGACTCCTCTCCTTCCACAAGGTCAAGATAGAGTCGGTCCATAAAGAAAGGAGCGATAGGAGCAGCGAGTTTCGCCACTGCAACAAGAACCTGATAGAGTGTCTGATAAGCAGACAATTTGTCTGTATCCATAGTGCCTCCCCAGAATCTCTTTCTGCCGAGACGGACATACCAGTTGCTGACGTGGTCACAAACGAAATCCTGGATCAGACGTCCTGCTGTGGTGATATCATAATCCTCGTATGCAGCCACAACATCCTTTACAAGAGAGTTGAGAAGGGATATCACCCATCTGTCAATCTCAGGACGCTCGTTCATCGGAACAGGAGCAGAAGCAGGATCGAAGCCGTCGATATTTGCATACAGCGCGAAGAATGAATATGTATTGTAAAGCGTTCCGAAGAATTTGCGGCGAACTTCATCGACACCTGTCACATCGAAACGGAGATTGTCCCAAGGCTGTGCATTGGTGAGCATATACCATCTGAGAGCATCAGCGCCGTATGTATCGAGTGCCCAGAAAGGATCCACAGCATTTCCGAGACGCTTACTCATCTTGTTACCGTCCTTATCAAGTACCAATCCATTGGAGATTACTCTCTTAAAGGCACACTTGTCGCTCACCATAGTATTGATAGCGTGTAGGGTATAGAACCATCCGCGAGTCTGGTCAACGCCTTCTGCGATGAAATCGGCAGTGATACCGAACTTCTCCGAGCCAAGGTTGCGGAGACCTTCCTGAGCGTAAGGCATCGCACCTGAGTCGAACCATACGTCAATAAGATCCAGTTCACGCACCATCTTCTTACCGCTGTCAGACACAAGGAAGATATTGTCCACGTATGGACGGTGAATATCTATCTTGTCGTAATTTTCCTTTGACATATCCTCAGGATCGAAGCCCTTGGCCGCGAAAGGATTCTCTGTCATAAATCCAGCAGCAACAGCCTTGTCGATCTCTGCATAAAGTTCCTTGATAGAGCCTATGCACTTGGCCTCCTTGCCATCTTCAGTCTGCCAGATAGGGAGTGGAGTACCCCAGTAACGGCTGCGTGAAAGATTCCAGTCCTGGATATTCTCGAGCCATTTTCCGAAACGTCCGGTACCTGTTGATTCTGGCTTCCAAAGGATATCTTCATTAAGTTCCATCATTCTCTCACGTACAGCGGTGGTCTTGATGAACCACGAATTGAGAGGATAATAAAGCACCGGCTTGTCTGTACGCCAGCAGTGAGGATAGTTATGCGTATGTTTCTCGATGCGGAAAGCCTTGTTCTGCTGCTTGAGCATCACACAGATGTCAACATCAAGCGTAGGAGCATCAGCAGGGAGGTCGGCATCGTATGCGTTCTTCACATAGCGTCCTGCCCACTCTGCATAATCCGCAGACATATTGGCAGCAGCATATTCAGGATCAAGGTCTTCCACACGGAAGAAACGTCCGCGCAGATCGACCTGCGCCTGAAGATCACCGTTGCGGTCGATTACCTGAAGACCGGGAACTCCCGCGAGACGAGCCACCTTAGCGTCATCCGCACCGAATGTAGGAGCGATATGGACGATACCTGTACCGTCTTCCGTTGTCACGTAATCACCAGGGATTACTCTGAAAGCGCCTTCGCCCGGATTGAACCAAGGGATGAGTTGCTCATAACTTATACCCACGAGATCTGTGCCCTTGAGAGTGCCGTCGAGCACCTTGAAAGGAACAAGTTTGTCGCCCGGCTTATAGTCTTCCAGTGCAATCTCCGCAGCCTTAGGACTGAAATGAGCATTTACCAAAGCCTGAGCCACTACATAGAGTGCCGGCTGGCCTGTATATGGGTTGAACGAAAGGACACGTACATAATCGATGTTAGGACCCACGCAGAGTGCGGTATTGGAAGGAAGAGTCCAAGGTGTGGTGGTCCAGGCAAGGATGTATGCAGGGACACCCTCACTGAAGAGGAACTCAGACTTCTCGTCACGAATCACGGCAAACTGAGCCACCGCAGTTGTATCCTTCACGTCACGATAGCAGCCTGGCTGGTTGAGTTCGTGAGTACTGAGACCTGTTCCCGCTGCCGGAGAATATGGTTGGATGGACTTGCCTTTATAGAGGAGTCCCTTGTCATAGATCTTTTTGAGGAGATACCAAAGTGTCTCGATATAACGGTTGTCGTATGTGATATACGGATCGTTCATATCAACCCAATACCCTACTCTTTCGGTCATATTGACCCATTCAGCAGTGTATTTCATCACCTCCTTGCGGCAGGCATCATTATATTCTTCAACCGAAATCTTCGTACCGATATCCTCCTTGGTGATGCCGAGCATCTTCTCGACACCAAGTTCCACCGGAAGGCCGTGTGTACCCCATCCTGCACGACGGTTTACCTTGTAACCGCTCTGGGTCTTGTAGCGGCAGATGGCATCCTTGATTGAACGAGCCATCACGTGGTGGATACCCGGCATACCATTGGCTGAAGGCGGGCCTTCAAAGAAAATGAATTCCGGTGCACCTTCTCTCAATTCAAGGGATTTTTCGAACGCGTGGTTCTTTCTCCATCTGCCCAGCACCTCATTGCCGACAGCGACAAGGTCAAGACCTTTATATTCGTGAAATTTCATAAATAAAATTTATTATCTATTTTTGCACTCGGGTTCAATCCCGATTTTTCAATCTGCAAATATAGTTATTTTAAAGCAATTATGAATATAGTGGATATTATTCTTTTGATCTGTTTCATACCGGCTCTGATCCAGGGATTCCGCAAGGGATTCATTTCACAGGTCATCGCCATCATATCCATTGTCCTGGGAGTCTGGCTATCCTTCAAATTCGCTTCTTCCGTGAGCGTATGGATGGCTCAATACATCCAAGGATCGGAACAGATTCTGAAACTGATATCCTTTGCCTTGATACTGATTGCAGTGATTGCAGGACTGACTGTTCTGGGCAAACTCATAGAAGGCACATTCAAACTTGTTATGCTGGGATGGCTCAACAGGCTTCTGGGTGTTGCATTCTCGCTGCTGAAAGCCGGACTTGTCGTAGGACTCGTCATAATGGCATTCTGCTCGCTCAACAACACATTCGGCTTCGTAAACGAAGAAACACTGAACGGATCAGTTCTGTTCCCGCCTCTGAAAAATCTGGCATATACAGTTTTCCCATACCTGAAGGAAATCATATTCTGGAACAAATAAGAAACTAATACAAGCATCCAAATGGAAAGGATCATTCTGATAGAAACTTCGACAGCGTTATGCTCCACAGCACTTGTTGAAAACGGAGCAGTCATATCATATCGTGAAAGTTCAGCACCAAAGGCGCACGCTTCCCTGACAGCAGTCTTCATCCAGGAGATGCTTTCCGAGAGAGGATTATCACTCAATGATTGCGATGCAGTATGCGTCAGCAAGGGTCCGGGATCATACACCGGTCTTCGTGTAGGAGTATCTACTGCTAAGGGATTGTGCTTCGGATCAGGAAAGCCCCTGCTTGCCGCAGGTACCCTTGACACACTCGCCGCACAGGCTGTCTGCGAGGACATTCCCTGCCGCAAAGAGGATCTGAGATTCATCATCCCTATGATAGATGCACGACGTATGGAAGTCTATTCAGCCGTATTCTCTTCAGAAGGAGGGCAATTGACTGAAACTACTCCGGTCATTGTCAATGAAGAGAGTTTTGCCGGATACCTGGAGCAGGGTCCTTGCCTTTTCATCGGAGACGGAGCCGGGAAATGCGCAGATGTGATCAAGCATCCGAACGCATATTTCCACCAGTGTCATCCGAAGGCATCCTCAATGCTTTCTCCTGCATTGAACGCATATAAAGAAAAACGATTCGAAGATATTGCATACTTCGAACCGTTCTATCTCAAGGAATTCGTTGCTACAGTGAGCAAGAAAAAACTATTTTAGAAGTTTGTCAAGAAGTTTCCTGAGCGATTTCTCATCAACAACCTGACCATCGACAAGTTCTCCATCAGCGATGATATATGTCGCAGGGAGAGCCGGGATATTGTATGTAACAACATACGGTGAAGAGGCTCCCAGACCGTCGCATACATTGATCCAAGGAAGATTCTGTTGTTTCACCACCTGAGCCCAGCCAGCCTTGTCAGGATCAAGAGCCACCTGATAGATTTCGAAGCCTTTTGAGTGATAATCGTCATAGAGCGACTTGAGGACATCGAGGTTGAACATTTTCTGGCTCGCATCGGTTGCACTCCAGAAGTAAAGCATTATCACCTCTGCATCCACTTCACTGAGTCTTATCTTTTCAGCATTAACGTCAGGAAGCACCACGTCCGGATAGCCTATTTCAGATGCATTCCTGATCTTTGCCTCAAGTTCAAGATATCCGAATCTTCTTTCAGCCTCCTTCTTCAAAGCCTTGACATACTTGGACTGTGGATATGAAAGTGCCAGAGAATCAGCCACATTCACAAAATGGATAGCGTCTGTACTCTGTGCGAATACCGGAAGATCCGGGCCGAAATTCTGATAAAGGACTGGTACGACTGTGAGGGATCTGCTGTTCTCAAGAATATATCTGACACATTTCCTGTAATAATCGACATACTCTTTTCCTAGTTGCTGTCTCAGGGACGCTGCATCTTCACCCTCAGCATCTGCGACCTGATCCGCTATAGCCTGAAGCCTGGCCTGTGCTGCTGAATATTCCTTTTCAACCTGAGCAAGTTTTGCCGACTCATCCGAGCCTTCCACGCTATAGTTTCCCAATGTATCTGCCACAAAATTCACTTTGTCGCCTGCTTCAAGAAGAAGCGAAGCCACTCTTGCGTCATTATGATATACATAGACAAACTCAGGCTGTCCTTTTTCCACTTTCACCTTATATGTAAATCTTCCTGAAGCGTCTGTATTTACGGTGTCGAGTACTTCATATCGGTTTACATTCAGAAGTTTCATAACCACTTCTGAAGATGGAGCCGAGGAGATGGTTCCATCTACCTTGGCTGTCGGTGTGCAGGCTGCTGCAAGAAGAGCCGCTGCTGCACCTTTGATTACATTACTGAATCTTGACATATTCGCTGTTGATTGCAGAGGCTATCGCAGCGAATTCCTCCTGCGATAACTCAAGTTTCTTTTTTCTGAAATCCATATCTCCCTCTGTCTGGAGCGGTACGAGATGGATGTGTGTATGAGGGACTTCCATTCCGAGTACGGCTACGCCCACTCGCTTGCAAGGGACAGCCTCCTTGATAGCCTGCGCAACCTTCCTGGCAAATGCGCAAAGGCCGATATAGGTCTTCTCATCAAGGTTGAAGATATAGTCGTCCTCAATGTTCTTAGGGATGACAAGGGTGTGTCCCTTCGCCATAGGGGCGATGTCAAGGAATGCATAATATTCCTCGTTTTCCGCCACTTTGTATGACGGAATCTCTCCCTTGGCTATTCTGGTAAATATTGTTGCCATAATAAATGTCTGCTCAGGATGAAGTTCTAGAGGGTGATATCCAGAATCTCGAACTTGATGATGCCTGCAGGAACCTTAGCCTCCACTACATCACCAACGGAATGTCCCATAAGAGCCTGTCCGATAGGAGTCTTTGCTGCAAGTTTTCCAGCCATAAAGTCCGCCTCGTTCTCGCTCACAAGGGTAAATGTCATTATCTGGTTGGCGGTAAGGTTCTTCACCTTGACTTTGTTGAGCATCTGCACTTTCTCAGTACCGATCTGGGATTCGTCGATCACTCTGGCATTTGCCACGAGATTCTGGAGTTTGGAGATATTGAGTTCCAGAAGGCCCTGTGCCTCTCTTGCTGCCTCATACTCAGCATTTTCGGACAAGTCACCCTTATCCCTTGCCTCTGCAATTGCTGCAGAGATTACAGGACGCTGCGCGATTGCCTCGGCAAGTTCCTTCTTCAGTTTGTCAAGACCCTCCTGGGTCATATATTGAAGTGCCATAATTATTTGTATGTTTTAAATTTCTAAAATTTCGGTTTCATTATCTCGGAATAAATCACGAGTTTCTTCGGGTCGATCTTCTCGCCCTTCTTCACAGAGTTTTCATCCTCCTGAAGAATCATTCTTTTTGCTGCCGGTCTCAGCGGTTCAGCCTTATGTTTCGTCGTTCTGTTGACTGTTTCAATATAGTTGACAGGCTCGACAACTGGCTTCACCGGTTCGGGCTGGACAACCACAGGCTTGACCTCCACGATCTGTCCGTCGTCATCAAAGACCACCTCCGACTCGGCAGACTCTCCAGCAGCCTCTTCCAAGGCCTCCAGAATCCATCCCTTGACATCAAGGCCTCCAGATTCCGGCGCGTCTTCAGAAGTCACCGGGGCAGAGGATTTCCTGCCAGATTTCTCCAGCCTGTTGACCACGGCCTTGAGAATGACTGCAGCAAGGGCAATCAGCAAACCTATGATTTCTTCCATATCTTATTGTTTTTAGTTCCCTCGTCAGGCTCGGGATGACATTTCGAGGATTGTCAAGCAGGCCTCCCTGTCTTTTTCAAGTTGCTGCCTGAGTTCCTCAAATGAACTGAACTTCACTTCATCCCTTATCTTGGAAACGAATGTGACTTCAATGTCCAAGCCGTATATATCTTCGTCAAATCCGAAAATATTGGTTTCTATAGTCCTGGCATTGCCGGGGCCTACAGTGGGTCTGCATCCGATGTTGCACATACCGTAGAGATCCCGATCCAGCGTCTTTACTTTCACGAAATAGACTCCATTGCCCGGTACGAGTTTCAAAGGTTCATAGAGTTGCATATTGGCTGTCGGGAAGCCTATGGTTCTTCCCAGCCTGTTGCCTGCGATCACGACTCCGTGAAGTCTGTAGGCATATCCAAGCATTGCCGATGCATCGCTTACATCTCCCGCCTCAAGCCTTTCGCGGATCTTTGTGGAACTGACGGCATAACCGCGCTCCGACGAAACCATATCCGTCCTAATCACCTCCAGACCGAGGCTTTCGGCCGTTCTGGCCACATCATCCGCATCTGAAGCATCACAGCCCATCCTGTTGTCATAACCGACCAGGACAGATGACGCTCCATAATCATTCATCAACATCCAGAGATATTCCTCCGTAGTCAATGTGCTGAAGTCCTTCGTGAACTGAAGCACCTCAACCTTGTCCACTCCCAGGGCGTGAAGCATTGCTTTCTTTTCCGCAAGAGTGGTGAGAAGCCTGAGCGAACGGGCTTCCTTTTGCAGCACATTACGGGGATGTGGCCAGAATGTGACGACCATACTTTCATCCCCGCGTACTGCTGCAGCCTCAACTAACTGCTGTATTACAAGACGGTGTCCGGTGTGGACACCGTCGAAAAATCCGGTTGCTACAACCATCTTACAAGTTCAAAATCCTGTCTGTGAGGAAGTTTGGCGTTCTTTGCATAGATACGTCCTGCCACCTGGTAGATACCTGATCTGTCAGGGTTGATGGCAGCGACATACTTCGCTGTACCGTCAGCAGACTCTACCGGAGAGAAGTCATACTTCTCCTGAATATGAAGTCTGCCCTTCTTGTCGAATGTAGCGAAAAGAAGTTCCACTCCGATTTCCTCCGCATTGAGGTCGCCGATATTGAGAACGATCTCAGCATTGAATTCGTTTCCGATAGCAAGAGAATCGCTGTTGCTGTCCGGAGCGGTCACTGACACCACTTCTACGTTCTTCCACTCGCGGCGGAGTCTCTTCTTCCAAGCCGCAATCTCACGAGCCTCTGCATAGTCGTCGGCTACGATGCCGTCAACACGTGCTGCCTGAGGTACATAGTACTGGTTGATGTAGTCAGTGAGCATACGGTTGGTTGTGAAGTTGCAAGCCACCTGAGCCACACAGTTCTTGATGTACTCGATCCAGTCTGATGAACGACCGGTAGAGAGGCTCTTGTTGTAGAATGTAGGAGCGATCTCGTTCTCGATGATGTTGTAGATTGTAGCGGCATCAAGTTCATCCTGATAGTTCTGGTCGTCGTATGTACGTTCCATAGGAAGAGCCCAGCCGGCACCCTTCTTATAGCCCTCAACCCACCATCCGTCGAGTACTGAGAAATGCATTACACCATTCATCGCTGCCTTTTCTCCTGAAGTACCGGAAGCCTCGAGAGGACGTGTAGGGTTGTTCATCCAAACGTCAACACCCTGTACGAGATACTTGGCAACTGTGATATCGTAGTTAGGAACGAAAACGATCTTACCGATGAAACGTGGCTGCTTGGAGATGTCAACGATCATCTTGATGAGATCCTGTCCTGCCTTATCTGCAGGGTGAGCCTTTCCTGCGAAGAGGAACTGTACAGGCTGCTTAGGATCGTTCACGATCTCTGCGAGTCTGTCAAGGTCACGGAAAAGGAGGTGTGCTCTCTTGTATGTTGCGAAACGACGTGCGAAACCGATTGTAAGCACATCATCGCGGAGAGTCTCCTTGATTGTAACCACCTGCTTAGGTGAGTAGTGGCTTGCTGCTGCAGGGTCAGAGAGTCTTCTCTTCACCTCCTCGATGAGTTTCTTGCGGAGGGATGTACGGATGTTCCATACTTCCTCGTCTGCCACCTTGTAAATACCGTCGAAGCAAGACTTGTCATAATGGTGTGTCTTGAATTCCTCGCCGAATACCTTTGCGTGTACTTCCTTCCACTCCGGTGCTGTCCAGGTTGGATAATGTACACCGTTGGTCACATAACTTACGTGGAGTTCCTCAGGGAGATAGCCAGGCCACATATGTCCGAGAATGTCGCGGCTCACTTCACCGTGGAGCCAAGACACGCCGTTCACCTCCTGAGAGATGTTTGCGGCAAGGATTGACATAGAGAACTTCTCGTTCACATTGGATCCGTCGTTCTTTCCGAGACCCATCATTGTCTCCCAGTCGATCTTCAGACGCTGAGGATAGTGGCCGATATACTTACGGAGAAGGCCTTCATCAAATGCGTCGTGACCTGCAGGTACAGGAGTGTGGGTAGTGAAGAGAGAAGATGCTCTTACAACTTCGAGAGCCTCCTGGAATTCAAGGTTCTGCTCAGCGATGAGTTCACGGAGACGCTCAAGACCGATGAACGCAGCGTGACCCTCGTTGCAGTGGTAAACCTGCGGAGCGAAGCCGAGTTTGCGAAGAGCGCGGATACCGCCGACACCGAGAAGAAGTTCCTGCTTGAGACGGTTCTCCCAATCACCACCGTAGAGGTTATAAGTGATTGACCTATCCTCAGGAAGGTTCTCAGGAATGTCAGTATCGAGGAGATAGAGTTCTGTACGGCCTACATCGACTCTCCAAAGACGTGCGTTGAGGTTACGGCCAGGGAATGCGACACTGATAGTCACCCAGTTGCCGTTCTCGTCACGTACAGGGGTTGCAGGGATCTTGTTGAAGTCCTGTGCAACGTCCTCCGCTACCTGCTCGCCGTGTGCGGTGAGTTTCTGGTTGAAGTATCCGAAACGGTAAAGGAGACCGACTGCCACGAGGTTTGTGTTCATATCGGATGTCTCCTTGATGTAGTCACCGGCAAGGATACCGAGACCGCCTGAATAAATCTTGAGTGATGTGTCAAGACCGTACTCCATACAGAAGTAAGCTACTGAAGGAGTTGTACGCTCTGCCTTGAGAGCCATATACTCGTTGAACTCCTCCATCACTGTCTTGAGGTCTGCAAGGAACTTGTTGTCCTTCTCAAGTTTCTGATATCTCTTAAGGCTTACCTTATCGAGCATTGCGATAGGGTTCTGACCTGATGCCTCCCACGCCTGTGGGTCAATTGATGCAAAAAGGTTCTTTGCTGACTCGTTCCAGCACCACCAAAGGTTCTTGGAAAGTATTTCGAGGTCTTTAAGTGAATCCGGAAGATGACGTGAAACGATCACGCTGTTCCAGGTTGGCTGATTAACTTCAAATTTCTTATATTCCATATTCTTTTCATTTCGCGTAGCGGGATATATTCCGCCTGCTTCTATTAATTTTTCAAGTGCCTTTGAATAGGCTTCCTTATAATATACTATATTGTTTTCCCAAAGTGCGATCTCCGACACTTCCTTCGCATTCTGCATATATTTCTTCCTGCTGTCCTTACGAAGTGAAGCAATTTCCATCACACGCTGTGCCACACCGTCAACGACTTCGAAATAATTGGAGTCGCTTCTGTCGAGCACTGTTATGCCCGGATGCTTCTTACCGTAGTAAGTACGTACCCACAGTCCGAATCCGGCAAGAGTTGTAGTCAAGGTCGGCACCCTGAATGCAAGACTCTCAAGAGGGGTATATCCCCACGGCTCATAATATGACGGGAACAGCGTCAGGTCAAGACCCGACAACAGGTCGTAATATGACATATTGAAGACTCCGTCATTTCCATTGAGATATGAAGGTACGAAATAGACCTTCACCTTGTCACCTGAAGCATTGTTCAGATGCAGGTCATTCAGGCGTCTGGTCACATTGTCATACTCCGGATTCATCAGGTAGTGAGACGTCCTGGTCACATATCCGGAACCGTTTCCAGCCAGTTTGGCAAGCAACTGCTTGTCTGGGCCGTTGTGTCCGGACGGAATCATTATGAACGCGTGTACACACTTTCCCTTGAAATCCGTATGATTAAGTTTGTCAAGAGCGTCGATGAATACATCTATACCCTTGTTCTTCCATTCATAGCGTCCTCCGATGCCGACGAGTACCGCATTTTCAGGTACTTCTTCTCCGCACATTGCAGAGGCCACTGTCATAAGTTTCTTCCTGGCTCTCTCCCTGAGAGCAATGTATTCCTCATCAGTCGCAGGAGTAAAACTAGGTTCGAATCCATTAGGAGTCACTACATCAACCGGCCTTCCGAGGAACTGTCGGCATTCCTGAGCCGTAATATCACTAACCGTCGTGAAGATATCACTGTTCTGGGCGGCCTTTTTTTCAAGAGAGTGTCTTGCGACCACATTGAAATGTCTGGCCTTTTCATCTGCGTTGTAGCCGAGAATACCGTCATAAAGAGGCAGGTTGTTTCCTGCGATGCATCTTCCGATGACGGTGGCGTGAGTTGTGAACACGGTTGCTACTGGGACTTTTACAGACTTCAGATAAAGAAGTCCGGTTCCAGTCATCCATTCGTGGAACTGAGCCACAACCTTGTCAGATGCCTCAAGATTGAAATTGTAGAAACTTTCAATCACCCTTCCGGCAGCATAACCGAAAAGGGCAGATTCACGATAGTCCCAGTTGCCGGTGAGCGAATCCACTCCGAATTTTTTCCAGAATTCGGTCAGGATCTCATTCTGACAGGTAAGGAACTGCTTGAAATCCACAAGGATTGCAGTCGGTTTGCCCGGTACGTTCCAACGTCCTATACGGACTCTCAATCCCTCTGAAGCCGCCTGCATTCTCCAGGCTCTGTACAGCATAGGATCCTCGATGAAGTCAGGATTGCTGACCTCATCCATCCAGACATCCGGTCCGACCATAATGTGATGTCTCTTGTACTCGCTCTTCAGATAAAGGGACTTGGTGGCGATGACAGTATATATGCCTCCCACCTTGTTACACACTTCCCAACTAACTTCAAACAGATAATCAGGCTTGATAAGTTCTGTTTTCATTATATATAAACAAATTATTTATTTACCCCGGCCGAAGTCCTTCTGGGCTTCGTCCGGGGATATATAGTTTCAGGGATAAATCCCGCTGATTTTCGTCAGACTCTATTTCTTGGCTGCCTTTTTTGCCGCTGGCTTCTTTGCCTTTGGTGCAGCCTTCTTTGCAGGTGCCTTTGCCTTTGGCTCAGCCTTCTTCACGGCCTTCTTTGCCGGAGCCTTGGTCTGTTTTGCGGCTGCAAAGTTAACATCTGAAACGTAAATTGCATCATCAACTCGCAAAATAAAATCGCTGAGAACGTTCATATAATTGATAAACGCCTCATACGGAGTATCATACGGGTTGAAATATTTATGCACGGCTCCATCAGAGAAGAACTTCGTACACATATAGTAGAAGTGGTCGCTCTCCTGAAGATGTCCGAAATCAGACCAGAGTGCCTCATCATTAAGAAGAGCAAGTTTCTCTGCCTGGTCGTTCAGTTTGTTGAACGCGTCGTTCTGAAGTTCCTTGCCGAGCCAAGCAGTAACGTCACGCTCCTCATCTGCCCAAGAGATAGGATCCATTACATCAAGTTCACCTACAGGACGATGCTTCTTGGCAGCCTGGGTAGGGGTCACGAACTCGAATTCTCCGTCCTTGATAACGATCTCCGGAAGTGCTCTCATAAAGTCGAAGATGCCGCTGGCAGCCTTCTGGTGCTCACCGAATGTCTCGTAGTCCATAAAGAGGTTGACGATATCCTCGTTCTGAGCAGCAGCCTTGATCCAGGAAAGATACTTCTCGCCTGTGAGAGGCCAGTCTGACCATCCTCTGTCAGAGAAACGGAAAGCGATGTCATCACTGAGCGAAGAGTTCTTAAGAAGGAGTTTGAGGCTTGGAGCCTGAGCGCAACTATAGATGAAGTTAGGGCTCTTCCATCCGAGGACGTGTCTTGCACCTTCTGTAAGCATAGTCTTGAAGCCCATATCATAAACCATCTCACCGATTGCATCAGAATAGATAAGTTCGGTGTTGCGGAACGCCTTAGGAGTCACGCCGAAATAGTGCTCGATGGCAGCCTTGTGCTTGAGAACCTGATTCTTGAACTCGATAGGTGATGCAAGGGATGCAAGAGAATGGTAGTATGTCTCTGAGAGGAATTCCACACTGCCGGTCTGGGCAAGTTTACGGAAACTCTCGATCACTTCAGGAGCATATCTGTCGAACTGCTCGAGAACTGAGCCTGAGATAGAGAATGCCACCTTGAATGCACCTTTATTTGCCTCGATAAGTTCGAGAAGAAGGGCGTTCATTGGGAGATAGCACTTCTGTGCTACTCTGCGGAGGATGGTTCTGTTTGCGAAATCGTCATAATAATGCGAATCCTTTCCGATGTCAAAGAATCTGTATAATCTCAATCTGTTTGGCTGATGAACCTGAAAATACAGACATATACTCTTTTTCATAATTATGTTGTTTATTTATTGTCAATAACTTCCTGATAGATACCCTTGATTTTTGCTGCAACATCGTTCCACTTGATGCTGTTGACCTCATCGTAACCGCAACGCGCCGCAAGCTGGGAGATTGCAGGATACTGGAGAAGGCCGTAGATTGCGTCAGACATAGCATCGACATCCCAGAAATCGACCTTGAGGGCGTATTTGAGGATCTCGGCGCAGCCTGACTGTTTAGAGATGATAGACGGCACATTAGTCTGCATCGCCTCAAGCGGAGAAATTCCGAATGGCTCCGAAATAGACGGCATCACATATACATCCGAAAGTGCGAACATCTTATGAACCTCCTTTCCGCGAAGGAAGCCTGTGAAGTGGAATCTGTCGGAGATACCCAGTCGTGCGACGTGGCGGATACATCTGTTAAGCATATCACCGCTTCCTGCCATAACGAAACGCACGTCCTTGCATCTCTTGAGAACTTTTGCCGCTGCCTCGATGAAATACTCAGGTCCCTTCTGATAAGTAACGCGGCCAAGGAAGGTAACCACCTTCTCCTTCACGTTCCTCTCGACCTCGAGTTTCTCACGGCCAGAGAAGTCAACTGCATTATGAACTGCAACAACTTTCTCCGGCTCGATACCATAGCGGTTGATACAGATGTTTCTTGTCAGTTCACTCACTGCCATCACCTTGTCGGCTGCCATCATACCCTTTGTCTCAAGGTCAACCACTCTTGTATCCACCTGATCATCACTTGCACGGTCGTATGATGTGGCGTGCATATGAACCACCAGCGGCTTGCCTGTCAGTTGTTTTGCAGCGATACCGGCAAGATATGTAAGCCAGTCGTGAGCGTGGATCACGTCAAATTGATCCTTGTACTGCATAGCGATTGTCGCTCCGACCATAGCATAGCGTGCAACCTCTTCCATAAGGTTGGCACCGTATTTTCCTGAAAATTTATATTTCTGGCCATATTGTACACGGAAGCCCTTGATCTGTCTCTTACGTTCCTCCTCAACGATAGTCTTGAAATCGCTTGGATCCACGTAAGGAACCATATTGGTGCCGATGTGTACAAACTGAACCTTTCCAAGGAACTCATCGACTGTCGCACTTACCGTGTCAATGGCCACGTCACTGGCATTGATGATCTTCACAGCACTCTCATCCTCGTCTCCAGAGGCTGAAGGCATCACGAAGAGCACATCAACGTCATTATAGGCCAGACCCTTGGTCATACCGTAGCAAGCAGTACCGAGACCTCCCGCAATATGAGGAGGAAACTCCCATCCGAACATTAGAACTCTCATTATCTGTCCTCCTTATATTAATTGTATTGTTCCATTATATATAATATCCTCAAAAGAGCCGCAGTGCTCATCGCAGATGCGATCGCTCCGTGCGGTTCGTGAGGAGGGTCTCCATCATAAAGTTCGGAGAATGCACCCACACCGTGCTTGCTGATATCATCGAAGAATCCTTCTACAAGATATTTAGCCCTTCCGTAGAATGTATCTCCCATCATTCTGAAGCACAGGTCGATATATGGTGCAAGAAGTGCCGGGAATGCGCATCCCTGATGGTATGCAAGGTCGCGGTCAATCTGCGATCCCTCATAAACACCTCTGTAAGCCTCGTTCCTAGGAGAAAGAGACCTGAGTCCCCTCTTGGTTACGAGTTCATCGTTGATGGTCATCACAACCTCAGAGATAACCTCATCATCAACAGGACTGTATTCGAGATAGATAGGGAAAAGGATATTAGGTCTTACTGCCTGATCCTGAGGGCCGTTTCCGACATAGTCCACAAGATATCCCCATTCCGGTCTCCAGAATGTAGGCTGGAAGTTTTCCTTCACCAGATCGCGAACAGGTGACCAGCGCTCAACGAATTCGCTCTTCTTTGCTCCATATTTGTTCTCCATATCGATGGCGAAGCAGAGAGCATTATACCAGAATGCATTTGTCTCCACCTGATATCCTGCACGTTCAGTCACAGGACGGCCGTAAACGTATGCATTCATCCAGGACAGAGCCACACCGTCCATCTGAGCCCAGAGGAGTCCGTTCGGATGCATAGCGATCTCTTTTCTACGTCCTGGAGCATAACTTTCGATGATTCCTTTCAAGGTCTCACCATACTTCTTCCAGATTGATTTTTCCTTTCCGCTGAAACGGATGTACTGCTGGATGGTCTCTGTAAGACGAAGAGGGGCTTCGCACTGAGTTGTACGATGGAAAAGCCTCTCCTGCTCATCAGCGATGAGGGTATCAAGGATTTTCTCAAATTCCGCACAATCTCCGTTGGCATAAAGGGTAAGGCCTGGAAGAGACTCGATGGTTTCTCTGAGAAGACCGGTCTCAAGCCAGGAGAATCCGGCATTGATCTGCGCCCTTTCGCCATTGTGGCATTTGAACATCTCAGCATTGTGAACAAGAAGATCGCGATAGTCCTCTATCACATCCATCTTCTTGAGCGTATCTGTAAACTTTCTCTTGAGTCCTCTCGGGTTGATCTCATTGACAGAAGCAGAGAATACCACTGCCTCGCCTGGCTTGAGATCAAGAGAGAATGTTCCGGGAACGAACAGATCCTCACGGCAATCAAAACCGCGGCGATATTCGTCGGAATAAGTCACTCCGTTATACCAGTAAGGCTGATACTTGAAAGTTGCCTTTGCAGATGTCTGGAGATTAAGTGCAGGGAAACCGTTGTAAAGGCAGAAGGATACTCCTCCGTCCACTTCGTCGAAAGCGGTGTATGCCTCGGAATTCTGGTTTGTAAGACTATGGATGCTTCTGAATGCAAGGAAAGGCTTGAGTTGAAGCGACACCTTGCCAGGAGCAGCCTGAAGTTCATACTTGATCAGAACCTGATCGTTGTCCGGCACCATCATTATGGTCTTGGTGAAGATGATTCCACCGACCTTGTAGGTCACTACCGGAACAGGATTGGCATCGAAGACGATGATGTACTTATGACCTCTTGGCTCGTAAGTATCACCATAACAGTGGATGCCAAGGTTGAACTGCTTTCCTCCCAGCACGAGGCTTTCATCCAAAGATGACAGGAGCATAAATTTACCTCCTCCCAACTCCTTGACAGGAACGGCAAGCAGTCCGTGGTAGCGTCTCGTATTGCAGGTCACGATGGACGTGTTGCAGTACGCGCCTGTCTCATTCGCTGCGATGATCTCACGCTTGAGCGAATACTCCAGGTTCACCAGTTCGGACTTGTTGAATTTAAGAAAAGCCATATAAATACGTATTTAGTTATTTTCAGTCAATCTTTTTTAGCACCACTGCACATCGGCTCGGCAAATAGAGATATAATGTCTCGTCATATTTACCGTTTCCGTTTTCACTTCGCTCGGATACACTGAAATGCACCTCCCCAGTCTTAAGTCTGGAGAAGCCGTCAAATTCGTTTTCATCCGAGTTGAGCACCACCTCATATTTTCCGGCCGGAACGGCAAAGCCGTAGTCGGCAAAAGAAGCAGTGGGGTTGAAGTTGAGTGCAAAGATACAATTTTTTCTCTTGAATATCAGAATCTTTTTTTCTTCATCCTGCACAAAAAGTTCAGGTTTTTCATCCAAAACAGCCTCCTGACGCGCTAGAGTGACCATTGCCTTGTCAAAATTTCTTAAATATCTGTACCTGAGATAGTCAGGTTCGGCAAGAGACCACTGCCTTCTGGCGTGCTTATACGACCATCCGTTTCCTTCACGCGGGAAGTCGATCCACTCCGGATGACCGAACTCGTTACCCATAAACGTCAGATATCCGTCGCCGCAAGTCGCCATTGTGACAAGGCGGATCATCTTGTGAAGAGCCATTCCTCTGTCAACCATCGGAGACTGTGAATCCTTATTCATCGAGAAGTACATTTCCTTGTCCATAAGACGGAACGCTATGGTTTTGTCTCCCACCATAGCCTGGTCGTGGCACTCTGCGTAACTTATGGTCTTCTCATCTTCACGCTTATTGGTCAACTGCCACCACATCTCGCCCATACTCCACTGATCGTCAGTCAGTTCTTTGATCCATTTGATCCAATTGTCCGCGACACCCATACTCATACGGAAGTCAAATCCGACACCGCCTTGTTCGAAAGGTGCAGCCAGACCGGCCATACCGCTCACATCCTCGGCAATAGTGAATGCTTCCGGATTGATTTCACGGATCAGCATATTTGCCAGAGCAAGATACGCTACGGCATTTTCATCCACGCCCTGGTTGAAGTAATTATCATATCCGACAAAGGCCTTCTCCAGACCGTGATCCCAATAAAGCATACTGGTGACACCATCAAAACGGAAGCCGTCTATATGGTATTCTTCCATCCAGTACTTGCAGTTGGACAGGAGGAAATACTTTGTCTCATCCTTTCCATAGTCGAAGCATCTCGAACCCCAGGCAGGATGTCTTCCCTGCCATCCGGTATAGAAATACAGATCTTCCTTTCCATCAAACATTCCAAGTCCTTCAGCCTCATTATCAACGGAATGCGAATGGACAATATCCATAACTACCGCTATACCCAGACCGTGGGCATCGTCAACCAAAGCCTTGAATTCCTCCGGGGTACCGAAACGCGAACTCAACGCATAAAAATTCGCGACCTGATAACCGAACGAGCCATAATACGGATGCTCCTGAAGAGCCATAATCTGGATAGTGTCATATCCCAGATCGGCAATCTTCGGAAGGACATTCAGGCGGAACTCCTCGAAAGTACCGACTTTTTCCTCTTCAGCTGCCATTCCGATATGACATTCATATATGAACGGATGTTCTCTTTTTCCTGGAACCGGATTCTTCCACCCGTATGGCTGAACCGGATCCCACACCTGGGCACAGAATGTCTTCGTAACAGGATCCTGGACGGCTCTGGTGAGATATGCCGGAAGTCTTTCAGCCCCTCCGCCTTTCCATTCAATATAAAGTTTATACAAGGTTCCGTGCTCAAGGAACATCGATGGAAGCACAATCTCCCAGTTTCCGCCTCCTATAGGCTTGAGGGAGTATGCCTCCGTGCGCTTCCAATTGTTGAATTCACCGACTATATAGATCTTCGTGGCATTCGGAGCCCACTCGCGGAAGATCCAGTTACCCTTACCGTCACGATGCATTCCATAATATATATGGTTGTTCATCGCCTTGGAAAGAGAGCCATCGACTGAAAGCCTGTCCTTAAGTTGAACTATCATCTCGTGCCTCTGGTCTATGGCATCCTTATACGGCATCAGCCACTCGTCGTTGTCGTAAATCATCTTCTTTTTTTTTGCACACATATCTATGTCACGATTATTGGTTATCCATTACATCAAGTTTTTCACGTGCCCCGCGCAGATATTCCCTGCAGGCCGATATTAATTCTTCAGACCTCCTGATATATTTATCGATATCTCCGATTCCTGTCTGAGGATCCTCAACCTTGGCAGCGATCGCCTCCAGTTCTTCCACCGCCTTTGCGTAATCAAATTCCTTCTTCATCTTATATTCTCAATCAAACAGTCCAACGTACCGTCAGCGAACATCAGCGACATCCTGTCTCCAGGACGCCTCCCCTGTGTTCCCTTCATCACCCGGCCGTCGCCATCGACAGCCAAGGCATAACCCCTTTCCATAATTCTTCTGGGATCAGCAGAAGACACCCTGGCCTCAAGAAGCCTCAGAGAGGCCTCCATCGCCGCAATCTTCAACGCAAATCCTCCCCTTATCCTTGAACGGAGCATATCCAAAGACATTTCCATTGAAGAAATCCGCGCTCCGAATGCGAGTTTCACACGCGTCTGATACGAAGAAAGCCTTGCATCCTCATCCTCATAGATGGAAAGGAAATAATCCGCAAGCGCCGTAGGAGTCTTTACATATCCGTAGGCAACCATATCGCATACGTGGAAATCCTGGTCGTGACCGATGGCAGTAAGTACCGGCAAAGGATATTGGGCGATGACCGACGCAAGACCGTAATCATCAAAGCAGGCAAGATCGAGTCTGGCACCACCGCCACGGAGAATCAGCACCGCGTCATAGTCTTTGCCGCTATCCATAGCCGCATCCAACGCAGAGATAATCGACTCCGGACAACCTGCCCCCTGCATAAGAGCAGGATAAAGTTCAATACTGAACCTGAACCCGTAAGGATTTTCCTCGATATGACGGACAAAGTCACGGTATCCGGCCGCATCTTCCGCAGAAATGACGGCCAGAGAATACGGCAGAGCAGGCAGCGCCAGTTCCTTCTGCAGCCCCATCAGCCCTTCCTTGTTCAAGCGCTCTATGGTCTTCTGCCTTTCAAGTTCCTGGACGCCGAGCGAATATTCCGGATCTATATCATTGACAATCAGCGAAAAACCATACAACTGACTATAGTTTACCTGGACTTCCACCAGAACCGTCATTCCTTCTGAAATCGGCGAACCCGTCACCGATTCGAAGTAAGGAGCGATGAAACGGTATTTCGAAGACCAGATGATAGCATTCGCTTTTGCAAGGAGTCCGTTCGCATCACTTTGGGACAACTCCATATAACAATGGCCTCCGTTACGTGCCTTGATAGCACTAACTTCGGCCCTTATCCACACTCGGGACGGAAAAAGACATTCTATCCCTTGTTTAAGTCTTGTCTGAAACTCAAATAGGTCGATAAATTCCTTTTCCATCGCATCATTTATTGCATCGCAACAAATTTAGCAAAATTTCCGATACCTGCACCACTATTTCATACGAAATAAAATAAAATTCATATCTTTGCCAACTGATTTAAAAAACAGACAAAGATGAAAATCAATGAGGCATTATTCGCCGGCAGCAGCACAAGAATTTCCGAGAAGCCGAAACAGAAATTCCCAGAATTTGCTTTCATAGGCAGATCCAACGTGGGCAAGTCCTCACTGATCAATATGCTTTGCAACAACAAGAAACTTGCAATGACATCGAGCAAACCTGGAAAGACCCGGCTCGTGAACCACTTCCTCATCAACAAGGAATGGTATCTGGTCGATCTCCCCGGATACGGATATGCAAAGATGTCTGCGACAGGAAAACAGAAACTCGAACAGGTAATCAGAAACTATATCAATCTCTCTCAGGAGATGGTGATGCTGTTCGTTCTGATCGATTCGCGCCACGATATCGGCAAGATAGATATGGATTTCCTTATCGAACTCGGACAGAGCAGAATACCTTTCGCCATCATTTTCACAAAAGGCGACAAGAACGGCCCGAAGGCTCTCGAAGCACAGATCGGGAAGATGAAGGAGCAGATTCTTGAACTCTGGGAAGAACTTCCTCCTACATTCGTATCCTCTTCGGAAACGGGCCTGGGACGTGAAGAGATTCTGGATTACATAGGAACCGTACTTGAAACAATTAAGGAAGAGCAAAATTAAAACCTCATATAAGATGATCAAGGAACACAAAATGAAACTATTCACCTGCAGGGCGTCAAAGGATTTCGCACTGAAGGTTGCAAAGGCACTCAATCTCGAACTCGGAGCATCTGATGTACTGACATTCAGCGACGGAGAATTCCAGCCTTCATTCAATGAAAGCGTAAGAGGAGCGACTGTATTCATCATCCAGTCAACTTTCCCTCCTACAGACAATCTCTTTGAACTTCTTCTTATGGCAGACGCTGCCAAAAGAGCGTCGGCTCACAAGGTGATTGCAGTAATGCCATACTTCGGATGGGCAAGACAGGACCGCAAGGACAAACCGAGAGTATCCATCGGAGCGAAACTCGTAGCGAATATGCTCCACGCTGCAGGATGTGACCGTGTTATGACCTGCGACCTTCACGCAGACCAGATCCAGGGATTCTTCGACTTCCCTGTAGATCATATCTATGCAAGCGCTGTATTCCTTCCTTATCTTAAGTCACTCAACATCGAGAACCTCGCCATTGCTGCTCCTGATATGGGTGGTGCCAAAAGAGCGAACGCATACGCAAGATATCTGGAATGTCCGGTTGTCATCTGCCACAAGTCACGTGAGAAGGCCAATGTAGTGGCTTCCATCACAGCAATCGGCGACGTAGCAGGCAAGAACATTGTGATCGTTGACGATATGATCGACACAGCAGGAACTCTTGCAAAGGCAGCGAACGTCCTCAAGGATATGGGCGCACTGAGCGTACGTGCCTGCGCTACTCATCCTGTATTTTCAGGTCCAGCATACGACAGGATTGCAGAGTCTGCACTTGAGGAAGTCATAGTAACTGACACCATTCCTCTCAGCCCAGACCCGTCAAAGGACAAGAGCAAGATCACTGTTCTTTCGATGACCGGAATGTTCGCGAACATCATCAACAAGGTCTATAACTACGAGGAAATCAGTTCTAGTTTCATCAACTGATGGAGATATTGATCGCGGCATTGATTCTTGTCGCACTCTGCGTGTTCGGATTGTGCTTCAACATCATTTTCAGGAAAGACGGAAAGTTTCCTGAAACGGAGATCGAAAACAACATCGAGATGCGCAAGAGGGGCATCAAGTGCGCCAAGGAAGAAGAAATGAAATTATGGGGCAAGAAAGACAAGGACGGCAATCCCGTATCCTGCGATGAGGGTGGATGCGGAAGTTGCGGATCCCGTGAGACTTGCCATTGATGAATACGATCCCGGATAGGGATGTGCAATTATCGCCGAGAGGCGGGATTTTAACCAGCAAAACATTTATTATGAGTCTATTAGCAATTGTAGGACGCCCTAATGTGGGTAAGTCCACACTTTTTAACCGCCTTGTCGGAATGAGACAGGCGATAGTTGACGAAACAGCCGGAGTGACACGAGACAGACACTACGGCAGATGCGAATGGTGCGGAACGGAATTTTCTGTTGTCGATACCGGAGGATATACATCCAATTCAGACGATATCTTTGAGGAAGAGATCCGCAAACAGGTCATTCTGGCCATAGAGGAAGCGCACGTTGTGCTGTTTATGGTCGAGGCCGGCACAGGTATAACCGATTATGACGAAGAGATCGCCGGCATCCTGCGCCGAAGCGGCAAGCCAGTGGTTCTGGCTGTCAATAAGATAGACTCCGGGGAGAAAATGTACGATGCATTCCAGTTCTATTCACTTGGTCTTGGAGAGGTATATAGCATTTCAGCCGCGAACGGAGGAGGTACAGGAGATCTTCTTGATGCAATCATAAAGGAACTTCCTGCAGAGGATCCTGACACTGACGAGCATCCAGAACTTCCTCACTTCACAATTGTAGGAAAGCCTAATGTCGGAAAATCATCCCTTACCAATGCCCTTCTAGGCAAGGAAAGAAACATCGTGACCCCGATTGCAGGCACCACACGCGACTCTATTGCAACCCTATACAACAAGTTCGGCCACGAGTTTATGCTCGTCGATACCGCAGGTATGAGAAAGAAGGCCAAGGTGCACGAAGACCTCGAGTTCTATTCAGTAATGAGATCCATCAGAGCAATAGAACATTCTGATGTCTGCATCCTTATGGTAGATGCACAGACTGGCATCGAATCGCAGGATATGGCCATATTCAATCTCATCCAGAGAAACAAAAAGGGATGCGTTGTGGTCGTGAACAAATGGGACACGATCGAAAAGGACAGCAACACGATGAAGGAATATACCATAGCGATCAAGGAACGCCTTGCACCGTTCAACGATCTGCCTATCATATTCACATCAGTGATCAACAAACAAAGGATTATGGATGTGCTGGATGCTGCAGCGCACGTTTATGATAATTACTCACGCAAGATCCCGACATCAAAACTCAACGAGGAAATGCTTCCGGAGATCGAGAATTATCCACCACCTGCGTGGAAGGGAAAGTACATCAAGATTAAGTACATAACCCAACTTCCGACACGTTCTCCTTCATTTGCGTTCTTCTGTAATCTTCCGCAATATATCCGCGAACCTTACAGACGATTCCTTGAGAACAAACTCCGCACGAAATTCGATTTCCTCGGATGTCCGGTGCACGTGTTCCTCCGACAGAAATAACCATAAACTTAAAATCCAAGGCCGCGGCCTTGGATTTTAGTTTATACGCTCTATTTTAAGATGCTGGATACGGTATGTCGTGTCGTCGTAACCTACAAATATGGTGACTATGAACATCTCTCCTCCAGCATTCAAGGTGCCAAGTGCATATTTCATATTGGAACGTCCGGCCTTATGAGTTATCTCAAAGGAACGTGGAGTATATGACCGGAAGAAAGACTTCATTATCTGACGCGCCTGGTTGCGGCTTGAGTCGTTCGAGTCCGAGAATATCGTCACTTCAAGATTATCGGAAAACCAAGCAGACAGTTTTTCAGCATCCCCCTGCGCAAGATATTTAGAAATAGGGTTGAATACATCGTACCCGTTCTCCTGTGCACGAAGCCCCGGGAAAAAGAGGAACGCAAATAATGCGGAAAGTACAACGACTCTTAAACTATTCATCAGTAAAACCTTGGAATAACGGTGCAAAGATACTACAAATTCGATGCCTGTCAAGAGTTTTCAGCATTTATCGTGTGGCTGGATTTTTGCAGATGATTTTTGCGCAGAATTGGAAACAGTTTCTTAAATTTGCCCTATATAGTTGACAGCCTATGAAAATTACGCTTCTTACCGTCGGCAAGACAGACAAGGACTGGGTCAGACAAGGACTGGACATATATGTGTCCCGTCTCAAGCACTATATACCTTTCAGCATAGTGGAAATCCCCGAACTGAAGAATGCTGCCGCTATGTCGAAGGAGCAGATCAAAACCAAAGAAGGGGAACTGATACTCAAGAACATACGTCCCACTGACGATGTTATCCTGCTCGATGAGAGAGGCAAGGAATTCTCATCTGTCGAACTCGCAAAGATAATTCAGGACAAAATATCATACGTCGGCAAGGACATTGTTTATGTGATCGGAGGAGCATACGGGTTCTCCGATGCCGTATATCAAAGAGCCGACTCGAAACTGTCCCTATCCAGGATGACTTTCTCACATCAGATGGTGAGAGCCATTTTTGCGGAACAGATATACAGAGCCTTTACGATAATGAGAGGCGAGCCGTATCACCACGAATAATCCGACCGAAGATGAACACCAAGGAATGGCTCCATAAGAGACTGCCGCTCACGGCATTGATACTCTCTCTCCTGCTCTTTGTCCTGTCTATGGCCAGCAACAATGCCGGCAGCAACACGGAGAAGGTGGCGCGCAACACTGCGGAAAAAATCGAAGACAGGCTGGAAATTCTTGACAGATATACCAAGGAAGCGTTAGAGACCGACAGAAAAGAACTCATTCTTCCGGAAGGTCTTCCTGAAGATATGGTCATATACCGCTACCTCAACGACTCCCTCCAATCGTGGAGCAACCAATTCTCCATCATCAACGACGATATTACATCACGTCTTGTCTTCCAGAGACTTACTGACAGGAGCGAACAGATAATATCGCCTCTTACTGATGTTACGGAGGAGATATCCTACCTCAACCTCGGTCCGAAATGGTATCTCGTCAGATCAGTGACCGGAAACGACAATCAGAAAATCATCTGCGGTCTGGAGATCAAGAACACCCTGATAGATGATGCCAGACGTAATGAAAATGGTGTAAATCCTCGTCTGAAACTATCAGGAAAATATTCCGTCCTTCCGCTGACGAACAGCGGCGGATCGGCCGTTGAGATAGACGGCAAGCCTCTTTTCAAAATTCTGTATGACAGCAGCCAGGCCACTCCATTCTTCGACAACTCGATGCTGCGCTGGATCGCTGTGATTATGTTCGCCATAGCGATTGTAATGTTTCTTGCTGGACACAGAACCCTTAAAGTCTATACCGTAGTCGCATCGACACTCACTCTGCTGTTCCTTATGTCATACATCTGGGGACTTCAGATGAGCGGAACATCCGAACTGTTCTCCCCGACCATATATGCTGACGGACCGGTATTCTTCTCACTAGGCTCCCTGCTTCTGATCAACACCTACATCACACTGGCTACGACCTGCCTCTTTCTGGTGAGAAACAGGATAACGGCAATCATCAGAAAACACAAGAAACATTACAGAAGACATATTCTGATATTCGGCATAGTCACAGCCATACTTGCCATATCAACTGGAGTATATACCCACCTTACGCTAAGGAGCCTTCTGCTCAACTCCAACATATCGATGGAATTGTACAGATGGAACACACATATATTCTATACTTTACTGGTCTATCTGTCATATACGGGACTCCTGTTCAGCATCCTGTTGCTGATCCAAGGACTCAGACCGGTGGTGAAGGAATTCACGGGACATAAATATGATATGCTTTCTCCCCGGACGCTTATCCTGTTCGCGATAATATGTTCGGCGTATTTCACCCTGATTTCAAGCCAACTCGGATTCAAGAAAGAGACCGACAGAGTCACCGTATGGGCCAACCGGCTTTCTGTGGAAAGGGATCTTGGTCTTGAGATCCAACTGCGCTCTGCAGAAGAAAACATAGCATACGACCAACTTATTTCAGCCCTGTCACATCTCGACAACACTGGGGGTATGATCCAGAACAGGATCAGCGAATATTACCTCAACCGGATCAGACAGGCATATAATCTCCAGGTCAGGATAGTCAAAGACAACGACATTGCTGGACTGAGCCACTTCAACAGCATAGTCCGCACCGGCACTCCTATTGCAAGCGGATCAAGATTCTCATTCATAACTGATGCCAACGGACGCAGCAGTTATGCCGGCCTCTTCAGATTCTACAGTCCGGACAGAGGAATCACAAGAATGATCATTGGCATAGAGTCCAACTCCAACCGTGAGGACAGAGGCTATGAAAGCATCCTCGGACGCTTCTCCAAGCCTGGTGACATAAATATACCGGCATACTACTCGTATGCGAAATATAAGGACAGCAGACTGATGTCCTATAAAGGGAACTATCCGTATCCTACACACTTCAATATTACCAGATATCCCGCCGGGAAGAAGAAACACGTTGCAAGGAACAACGGTTACGTACATTTCCTCAATCTAGTGAATGAGGACGAACTCATAGTGATTTCCAGAGCCCGCAGAGGCGGACTGGTATATTTCACATCATTCTCATACCTGTGTCTTGCCCTTAGTTGCATCCTCAGCATATTCGCCAGATCGCGCGACAAGAAGCGTCCTTTCAAGAGCAACTATTTCAAAAAGAGGATAAACACGATACTTTTCATATCATCATTCCTCATCCTCTTGAGTATGACCATAATCAGCATTGTCTTCGTGTATAAGCGCAATGAAGAGAATATGCATAATCTGATGTCATCACGAATCAGTACCATACAGGCTCTGGTGGAAAGACAGGCAAGAACAGCGAGAACCTGGCAGGATCTCAACACTCAGGAATTCACGGCCAGTCTGGAGAACATCGGCAATACGACCAAATCCGACATAACCCTCTACACCCCTGGTGGAAAGGTATTCAGATCCACCACACCGGAGGTCTTCGAAAGAATGATTATGGGCAGCAGGCTCGACGAAGAAGCATACCACAACATAAGAGACCTGCATCAGAGATTCTTCATCCACAGAGAAAAAATCACAGACTTCAGTTATTGGGCACTGTACGCACCTGTATTCAATGACAACGGGCAGATCATCGCGATCATAGGAGTACCATATACCGACAGAAGTTTCGATTTCAGAAGGGAAGCATTCTTCCACGCCGCCCTTATCATCAACCTGTTCCTTCTCCTTCTGATAGGAGCGTTGCTGTTCAGCACAAGAGAAGTGAATGCCCTGTTCTCTCCTCTGATTGAAATGGGAAAGAAGATGAATTCGGCAGACATCCATAATCTTCAGTATATCATATACAAACGTGAGGATGAGATATCTTCTCTTGTCGATGCATATAACCGAATGGTCAAGGATCTTTCCGAATCCACCAGGCAACTGGCTCTGGCCGAACGTGATAAAGCCTGGAGCCAGATGGCGCGTCAGGTTGCTCACGAGATCAAGAATCCTCTCACTCCTATCAAACTTCAGATACAGAGGCTTATAAGACTGAAAAACAACAACAATCCGGCCTGGGAGCAGCGTTTTGACGAGGTATCCGCCGTCGTCCTCGAACACATTGACATCCTCACTGAAACCGCCAATGAATTTTCCACATTCGCAAAACTATACAGCGAGGATCCTGTGCTGATAGACCTTGACAAGATCCTCAAGGATCAGTTGCTGATCTTCGACAACAGGGACAATATCACCATCCAGTACATAGGGCTTGAAAATGCACTTGTAAAAGCACCTAAGCCTCAGTTGATACGTGTATTCGTCAACCTTATAACCAATGCCCTCCAGGCAGTGGAAATCAATCAGAAAGAGCAGAGGGAAAATGGTCTTGAGCCTACAGCCGGCAGAGTTCTCATCTGCTTGAGAATGAGCACAAAAGACGGATTTTACGACATTGTATTCGACGACAACGGTCCTGGCGTGAGCGAAGAGAATCTCGACAGACTTTTCACGCCGAACTTCACGACTAAGAGTTCAGGAACAGGTCTGGGACTTGCTATCTGCCGCAACATCATAGAAAAATGCGAGGGCGAGATCCGTTATCAGAAATCATTCGCCCTCGGAGGTGCATCCTTTATTGTAACGATTCCTCAATATGAGGATTAAAGGACGTATGCCTTTACATCAGAAACAGTGATTCTGTCACCGGAAAGGATCAGAAGCCTTTCCACAACATTGCGCAATTCGCGGATATTTCCTGTCCAGGTCTTGTCAACAAGCATCTGCAAAGCATCCGCATCGATTTCGCGCGGCATCATTCCGGTCTCAGAGCATATCTGTCCGATGAAATGCTCCACAAGAAGCGGAATATCCGATTTACGCTCATCCAGAGTAGGCATATTTATGACTATGACACTCAAACGATGGTAGAGGTCTTCTCTGAATGTACCTTTTTCGATTTCGGCCTTAAGATTCTTGTTCGTAGCGGCAAGCACCCTGACATCAACAATAATATCCTTGTCGCTTCCCACGCGTGAAAGTTTCTTCTCCTGAAGCACTCTGAGCACCTTCGCCTGGGCGGCCAGAGACATATCGCCGATCTCGTCAAGGAAAAGTGT
Source organism: Candidatus Cryptobacteroides sp. (assembly GCA_045635205.1). Classification (GTDB taxonomy): domain Bacteria; phylum Bacteroidota; class Bacteroidia; order Bacteroidales; family UBA932; genus Cryptobacteroides. Next base: position 30,101 of record JAZRBS010000079.1, read on the forward strand.
TCCGCCGTCAGCCTGTTCGAACTTTCCCTTATGCTGCTTGATAGCCGACGTGAATGCTCCTTTCTCGTGACCGAAAAGTTCGCTCTCGATAAGTTCAGAAGGTATGGCCGCACAGTTGACCTCGATATACGGAGCGGACGAACGAGGGCTCTTCTGGTGAAGATTCCTTGCCACAAGTTCCTTTCCCGTGCCGTTTGAGCCCACGATAAGAACTCTGGCATCTGTCGGTGCCACCTTATCGATCATCTCTTTGACGTGAATCAATGCCGGCGATTCTCCAACCATTTCCTGACCATAGACCTTCTTCTTGAGAATCCTGGTCTCCTTGACAAGAGATACCTTTTCCGTCGCATTCTTGATAGTGATCAGGATGCGGTTCAGATCCAGAGGCTTCGGGATGAAGTCGAACGCCCCTTTCTTGATACACTCTACCGCAACAGCAATGTCACCGTGGCCGGAAATCATAACTACCGCGGCATCGATTCCCATCTGGTTGAATCTGTCAAGCACTTCCATACCATCCATCTCCGGCATCTTGATGTCGCAGAAGATGACACTGTACTTCTCCTTGTCAACCATCGCACAGCCTTGCGCACCGTTTTCTGCAAGGTCAACATCATAACCCTCATCCACAAGAATCTCTTTGAGTGAATTGCGGATAGATCTCTCGTCGTCAATAATAAGAATCTTCATATCTTCAGTATTTTACCCCATTCGAATTTTGTATAGGCATACAAATATCGTCATTTTTGGGAGTTTACACAATATTTTATATTTTTGCTTGATTTTACGGATAAATATGCATATACCAGACATAATCATAGCCATTGACGGCTACTCTTCCACCGGCAAAAGTTCGTTTGCAAAAATCATAGCAAACGAGTTTTCTTTCCTATATCTTGATTCAGGAGCCCTCTACAGAGGGGTTACTCTCTTTGCTATCGAGAACGGTTTCATCAATGATCGATGCGACATAGATGTACTGGGACTGGAGAAGGCACTGGAAAGCCTCGACCTGCATTTCGGAAAAGGCGGGACATATATCGGAGACAGATGTATAGAAAAGGAAATCAGATCGTTAGCCATCGCTGACAAGGTGAGCCCGATTGCTACTGTCCCTCAAGTTCGTGCATACGTTGACAAGAAACTGAGAGAATTCGGCAAGCAGAAGCGCATTGTTATGGACGGTCGCGACATAGGAACTACTGTATTTCCTGATGCCGAACTCAAATTATTTATGACAGCCACCCCTGAAATCAGAGCCCAGAGACGTGCAGCAGAAATGAGAGCCAAGGGAGATGAAGTCAGGATTGAGGATGTAATGAAGAATCTTCTGGAGAGAGATTATATCGATTCACACCGTGAAACATCACCTTTGACCAAGGCTGACGATGCCATTGTCCTGGATAATTCCGATATGACGATGGAAGATCAGATGATATGGCTCAAGGAAATAATGGCCGGACGTTTCGGCTGCTGATACATTATGCTTACAGTTGACATAGACAGCAATTCAGGGTTCTGTGCGGGAGTCATCAGGGCTATAGGCAAGGCTGAAGAATACCTCAACGACCCCAAAGGAGAGAAAAGGCTCTATTCTCTTGGTGCCATTGTGCACAATGATGCAGAACTTGGCAGGCTCGCTGACAAGGGACTTGTCACAATCGACAAGGAAGACCTGCAGGAAATGGTTGATGCACAAGGAGAAGTACTGCTCATAAGGGCACACGGAGAGCCTCCTCAGACGTATCAGACTGCAGAAAGACTTGGATTCAGCATCATCGACTGCACTTGCCCTGTCGTGCTTAAACTTCAGGAAAGGATCCGGAAGGCATACCAAAAGCATTCTGAAGAAGGAAAGGGACAGATACTCATATTCGGAAAGATAGGCCACGCAGAAGTCCTCGGACTGATAGGACAGACCGAGGGCACAGCAATAGTCGTTGAAAACACTATGATGCTGGAAGACCTGATCGCAGACGGAACCATCAGACTGGATATCCACACAGAGGTATTCAGCCAGACCACCAAAAGCCCGGCAGAGTACTCAAGGCTCTGTGCCCGTCTGGAAGAAGAGATGGCCAGATACTACGAACTCTCCATCGAGAGATTCAAGGGTCGTGAACTACTGAAAATCAATGACACCATCTGTCAGCAAGTAGCGACAAGGCACGAAAGGCTTTCAAAGTTCGCTATGGAACACGACATCATCATCTTTGTTTCAGGCAAGGCAAGTTCCAACGGCAAGGTTCTGTGCGACCTTTGTAAGTCACTTAACATCAGGACATACCATATAGACTCGACTGCAGATATCAAGAGAGAATGGTTCAGAGCCGATGACAGAGTAGGCGTATGCGGAGCCACATCTACTCCTAAATGGCTTCTTGAAGATGTTGCGGAACATATTCTCGACCTCAACAAGTACGTACCAGCCTGGGAAGAGAAATTCGCCGAGAGCGAAAAGACTGATAATCAGTAAAAATTTGGTATGTAGCGGACAATTTTATATTTTTGCAGCCGATTTTTGAATAATCTAATAAAACAAATACATTTTTATGGCAACAACAGCGGATTTCAAGAACGGACTCTATCTTAACTACAATGGAAAACCTTGCCAGATCGTATGGTTCCAGCACGTTAAGCCAGGAAAGGGTCCAGCATTCGTAAAGAGTAAACTCAGAAACCTCGAGAATGGACGTATCCTCGAGAACACATTCACAGCAGGTGCAAAGATCGAGACAATCAACGTCGAGAGAAGACCTTACCAGTTCCTTTACAAGGATGAGGACGGATTCAACTTTATGCACGAAGAGACATACGAGCAGATCCACCTCGATACAGAACTCGTTGACAATGCAGACCTTATGAAGGAAGGACAGCACGTTGAGATGATGTTCCTCGCAGACGAGGAGCGCTGCCTTACTTGCGAACTCCCTACATACGTTGAACTCGAAGTGACCTATACCGAGCCTGCAGTGAAGGGAGATACAGCATCTACCAACGCACAGAAGGAGGTTACCCTCGAGACTGGAGCAATCATTATGGCACCTCTCTTCATCAACATCGGAGAGAAGATCCGTGTCAACACTACAGACCGTTCATACGGCGAGCGCGTGAAGTAATTCCGATACAGCACAAACAACAGGCTGCTGATTCAAAGCGACATTGGCTCCCGAAAAGGGAGGGGACCCACGTCAGTGGGGAGGATCGCCGGAATCAGCAGCCTGTTGTTTGTGCTATATTCTATTCTTCAGTCGAATGCTCTTCTGATATTACGTCGTTCTTAAGTTGACCAGCAGCCTCGTGCTCTGCCTTTGTATTTATGCGCTGAGGGCCACCCTGTTCCGCACGAAGAAATGCATCGGAACGCTTCAGGACAAAATTTGAACCGAGATATTTGGTGCGAACCTCATCATCTGCCGCCAGATCCTCAGGAGTTCCCTGCTGAAGGATGGAACCTTCATAGAGAAGATATGCACGGTCGATGATCGCAAGAGTCTCACCCACATTGTGGTCAGTGATGATGACTCCGATATTCTTGTACTTGAGTTTTGCGATGATGTACTGGATATCTTCCACGGCAATCGGATCGACTCCGGCAAACGGCTCATCCAGAAGGATGAATTTAGGGTCTATTGCAAGAGCACGTGCAATCTCGCAGCGTCGGCGCTCTCCTCCTGAAAGTTGGATACCCTTGCTCTTGCGAACCTTGTGGAGGTTGAACTCATCCAGAAGATCCTCCAGACGTTGTTTTCTCTCAGCCTTGGTAAACTGCTTGGACATCTCCATAACAGACATTATATTGTCCTCCACACTCATATGTCTGAACACCGAGGCTTCCTGAGCCAGATAGCCTACACCCATCTGCGAACGCTTGTACATAGGAAGGCTCGTAATCTCCTCATCATCAAGGAATATCTTTCCGGCATTAGGCACGATGAGGCCTGTGATCATATAGAAACTGGTCGTCTTACCCGCTCCGTTAGGCCCGAGGAATCCCACGATCTCACCTTGGTTCACCTCCATAGAGACACCTTTCACTACAGTTCTCGGTCCGTACTTCTTGACCAGATTTTCGCAACGTAATTTCATATAATTGTATCTTTTGCGCCATCAAGGGCTATTTTATATCAAGTTCCAGATCCTTCACCAGACTCTTGACCTCTTCATTCTGAGCCATAAGTTCCTTTGCCTGCTCACTCGGCATATATATCTTCTTCTGTTCCGGAGCATCGTCCGGAGTCACAGCAACACGAAGATACACTTTCATACATCCGACGATCTTCCTGTAATTTCCTTCAAGTTCGTGCAGAAGTTTCGACTCCACCCAATCCTTCTGTGCATCATTCACAACCCTGAATGTCACGGTCTTGGCATCATCTCCTTCCTCAATATCAAGACTCGTGCTCTTGAGCATACTGGCAAGACGCGGCTTATCATTATACACCTCGGCAAGTTCCGGCCATTTGGCTCTTAGGATAGCATCATCCGGCACCGGTACATCAGCCTTGGAAGCATTTGCATCAGTTGACGGTGCATCTTCCATCATAGCCTTCATCGACAATCCCGCCCCGGTACGGGAAGCACGGGCACGTCGTTCGCGAGGCTGGGACGGTGCAGTCTCCCGAGCAGACTCCGAAGCCACTGGAACAGGCGCTGAAGGAACTGCCGACGGAGTCGCAGCCACTGCGACCGGAGCCGCCGGAGCACTGACAGGAGCCGGTTGCTGAACGGCCTGTACTGGAGCAACCTGATTCAATTTGCCACTGAGGAAACTGAGACGCATCAACGCAAACTCTATATGAAGACGCGGATTGACACTAGCCCTGTAGCCTGATTCACACTGAGTTGTGACCGTCAATGCCTCATAAAGGAAATTGAGAGGGCATCTGTCGGCCTGCTCCTTATAGCGCACCTTCAGCGAATCCGGAAGTTCGAGAAGCGCATCCAGTCCGCCACTCTTGCTCACGACAAGATCACGAAGATGCTTCGACAGTGCTGCAACGAAATGAAGAGCATTGAATCCTTTAGTCAGGATTTCATCAAAAGCAGTCAGTGCTACAGGATAATCCCCTTTAAGAAAAGCATCTACCAATGAGAAACTATACTCATAGTCAAGCACATTCAGATTGCGCAGCACATCCTGATACTTCACATCAGTGCCGCAGAATGCCACGGTCTGGTCGAATATGGTAAGAGCGTCGCGCATCGCCCCGTCGGCCTTGTGTGCAATCACGTGAAGCGACTCGTCATCTATGGAAATATCCTCGCTGGAGGCCACCATACGAAGGTTCTTCACTATATTATCGACAGTGATCCTGTTGAAGTCGTATGTCTGACACCTTGAAAGGATTGTAGGCAGGATCTTATGCTTCTCCGTAGTAGCCAGGATGAAGATCGCGTGTGCAGGCGGTTCCTCCAGCGTCTTGAGGAATGCGTTGAAGGCAGCCTGGGAAAGCATATGCACCTCGTCTATGATATATACGCTGTAACGTCCCACCTGAGGAGGTATGCGAACCTGATCCATAAGTGTCTTGATGTCTTCCACTCCATTATTTGAAGCGGCATCAAGTTCGTGGATACAGTACGAACGTCCTTCCGCAAATGAAAGGCAGGACTCGCAGGTGCCGCACGGCTCCATCTCCTCCGACGGATTGGAGCAGTTTATCATCTTCGCGAAGATACGCGCGGTTGTGGTCTTGCCCACTCCACGCGGTCCGCAGAAAAGGTATGCGTGCGCAAGTTGTCCCCTAAGGATCGAGTTCTTGAGGGTCTGCGCGATATTATCCTGACCGATGAGCGTCCCGAAGGAATCCGGCCTGTACTTTCTTGCTGATACTATATACTGTGACATATCCGTTCTTTGGTGTAACTTACAAATATAGCACTATTTTTGAAAGAAAATATTTTCATCGCTTTTAAAAATGTATCTTTGCATATTATTTCAACCAATCCGACCAAGAATATGAAAAGAATCATAATACTCATCATTTCTATGATACTGCCGCTGACAGCAGGAGCCCAGGCGCAGATCAACACGAAGAAAATGAAGATCAACGACTTCACACAGAAGATCACGAAAGTGGTTCTGAACGGGAACGCATTCTACGACACCGCCATCAAGGATGAGATTGCCGCCAGATGGAGGATATCTCCTTACGAATTCTGCACACTCGAAGAATTCGAGACGATAAAAAAGAACGACAATTATTATTTCCTAATGAGCACATTCGGTCAGTTCAGGAAAGAGACGGCTCCCGGCCTGCAGTTTCTCACTCTCGTCAAAGGAGGTAAGGGGGCAGAAAAAGGAATAGACGGAATGCTCGAAGTCGTATCCCTTCCTTTTGCATCAGCAGAGTATCCTTCAGGCAGAGAGTTCGTATTCCTGCCTGCATTTCTCGACATAATCCAGGATCACACCCTGCAGTCGATGGAAAGAGACCTTAATGGATATGGAGGGCTGGGCAACTACAGCGTAAATATCACAAAATCCGGTGATATGGACATTGTATTCGCCGAAGAAGACCTCAGCGACCTCATTACGGAAAGCATACGCCTGAGTATTGCCGACAAAGGAATTACCATCACAGATGAAGACGAGGCTGACAGTTTCATTCTCGACAATGCTCCAGGCACTCTGGTGAGTTATGTTGCAGTTCCATCTGAACCTGTGGTAGGTTCGTACTGCTACAAAATGCTCATTGATTCGGAGACACACACATTGTACTATTTCAAAAAGCACAGAATCACAAAGAAAGCAGGTGCGGGATTCCTGCCGGAAGATTTAGAACGCATCACTGCACACAGGAGGTAGAAATGAGAAGCGGAAAAGCAAGTTGCGGACTTCAATATGCTGTAAAGAAAAGTGGATCTGCAGTGGGTTACTGCGCTTTGAGCATAAAATGCGGAACAAGGGATGAAGCAGGATACCATTGCGGCATCGCGCATTTCACAGAGCACACAATATTCAAGGGCACTACTAAAAGAAGCGCCTCTGTAATAAACAGTTACCTCGACCGTCTAGGCGGTGAACTCAATGCTTTCACGACAAAGGAGGAGATTGTATTTCACGCCACCGTGCTGAAGGAAGACCTCAGCAAGGCTGCATCACTTCTCTTCGAACTGGCCACCAGTCCGACATTTCCAGAAAATGAGATCCAGACAGAGAAAGGAGTTGTAATCGATGAGATCCATTCCTACAAGGACACTCCATCAGAGGATATATATGACAGGTTTGAGGAGATGATATTCCAGGGACATCCATTGAGCGGCAACATTCTCGGAACAAGTGCATCGGTCAGGAAAATCACCAGGGATGAACTCCTTGCCTTTGTCAAAGAGAAATTCCAGCCTTGCCGGATGGCTTTTACTGTTGTGGCAGATATTGACGAAGAGAGGATGGAAAAAGGCATCCTGAAACTGACAGAAAAGTTCTTCGGGAATGAACCGTCGTCCTGCCATACTGCTCAGGAATGCGGAGAAAGAGGGGCGGCAGCATTCTTATGCAGCAACCGCAGCACGCCCATAGCCAAGCCTTTCGACAAGACTTTAAACAAAAGAAATCACCAGGCGAATTGCGTCATCGGTGGTCTGGCGCCATCACTATATCAGGAAAGGGAACGGCTTGCCACAGTGCTTCTGTGCAATATTCTAGGAGGACCGGCTACAAATTCGATCCTCAATTCCGTACTCAGAGAAAAGAACGGATGGGTATATGGAGTTGAGTGCGGATATACGCAATTCACTGATACAGGCCTGGTTGCCATAACATTGGGATGTGACAAGGCCAATCTGGAGAAATGCTTGAAGGCAATAGATAAGGAGATCGCAAAACTGCAGGCCGAGCCTATGTCCGACAGTCGCCTCAAAGCAGCCAAGAAGCAATTGCTGGGGCAGATTGCGATCAGCGGAGACAACGGCGAGACCCAGTGTCTGTCGATGGGAAAGAGTCTTCTGGCCTACTGCAAGATTCCGGACGGAAAGGATAACAGAGCCCTGGTGGAAGGCATCACTGCAGAGGACATACAGGAGATGGCGATAAAGATATTTGACAGAAAAAGGTTATCTAAACTCATTTACATATAGTACTGAATACAGTGTGATTCCATTGACCCCCGCCCTCCATACTGTCGGGCACCCCCTAGCCGGGGGTGGCACGTCAATTCCATCACACCGCATTCAGTACGAAAGCAAAGAAACTATGGAGCAGATTTATAAATATATCGAAGAGCATCAGACACCGCAGAGCGAGGCTCTGGACTGGGTCGAGAAGCAGACGCATATCAGAACAAACCACGCCAGAATGCTCTCCGGGAGCGTTCAAGGACAGTTTATGAGGATGCTTGTGCAGATGACAGGAGCAAAAAGGATTCTTGAACTCGGAACCTTTACCGGCTATTCCGCGATCTGCCTCGCCTCTGCACTTCCCGACAACGGGCATCTTGACACCCTCGAACTGAATGACGAACTTGAAGACCTCATCCTTGAAGGCTTCGAGCGTGCCGGTCTGTCGGACAAGATAAGCCTGCATATCGGAGACTGCAAGGAAACTCTCCGCAGATTGCGTGAAGATATGAGCAGCAAAGCAGCGGATGATATGCTCTATGACATTGTGTATATGGATGCCAACAAACGCGAATATTGCGAGTATTACGACCTTGTCTTCGATATGGTGCGTCCGGGAGGCCTTATCCTCGCTGACAATGTCATCTGGGACGGAAAAGTTTGTCAGAATCCTCTGCCACAGGACAAACAGACGCAGGGAATCGCACGTTTCAATGATATGATACGTGACGACCGCCGCGTAGAGTCAGTGATACTTCCTCTTCGCGACGGCCTCAACGTAATCCGCAAGAAACTATAGGCTAACGCGCATATCCCGGATTCTGAACCAGTCTGTCATTGGTGGCAAGTTCCGTAGGAGGAATCGAGAACAGGCATTTATATTCAGGGAAAGCCTGACCCTGGAATGAATCCCCTCCCTTGTAAGGCCAGAGATATGTATCAGTGTGATATAGCCCATACCTGATCAGGTCAGTCCTTCTGTGAGCCTCCCACATAAGTTCCCTGGCTCTTTCCGCCACCAGAAAATCCTGTGTGATCTGCTGAGGAGGCTCGACCCCGGCTCTTGACGAGAGTTCCTGGAGTTTAGGCAGAGCCAACGCCTCGTCACCCGTATTCATACAGGCTTCAGCATATATAAGATATATCTCCCCAAGACGGATCATCGGGAAATCCACATCAGAAAATGTCTTCAGAGCAGATTGCGGCAGGAAGGATTCATTCGTCTGCCCGAACGGTATATTATTGAATTTCAAGCAAGACCATCCGTTCATAAAGTTATAGAGAGCCCCATCCATCGACTCTGATCTTCCTTTGATATAGAACACCTCTCCCCTTTTGTCGGCGACCTCATACGCACCTGTCTGATAATCCTGTCCGCTGACATTGAAATATGTCGAAACAAATTCGTATGGCACTCTCAGACCGGCCCAACCGTTACGCTGCCCGTTCGGACGGGACGCCTCGGTAATGTCGGTGGATGCCAATGTGGCACTCAGGATATAAGAGGTTCCTCCGTATGACTGAGTCTTGCTGTCGCTATAGTCAACCGCCCAAAGCATTTCTCCTCTTGCCTGCATATTTTCCCCGTTATCACCTCTGAACAAGGCCGCATAATCCGGACAGAGAGTATAACCCATAGCAAATATGCTTTCGCATACCGATCTGGCCTCCTCCCATCTTTCCACACCGGTATATACCTTGGAATTCAGATACATACGTGCCAGAAGGCCTGCAGCGGATCCTTTGTCGGCACGAGGATAACTCGAGCGTGCCGGAAGCAGATCGCTGTCATCTGACATCAGATATTGAAGTTCTCCGACACACCAGTCGAAAATATCCGTGCGCGATGCCTGCTGAGGGAAGTAAGCGCCACCGAAAGGCGACTTTTCCGTTGTGAAAGGTACGCTTCCGAAACAATCGATCGCCATCCAGTAGAGATAGGTTCTGATGAACCGAGCCTCATCCCTGAATCCGTCGATCTTCCGGGCAAGTTCAGCGGACACTCCCCTGGACTGGAGTTTCTCCGAAGTTGTCTGACGCAGATATTCATTCACTAGCGCAATGCCTTGAAGCGTCCTGACATAAACAGCATAGACGGCATCATTCTGCACTTCCGACCAGGTGTTAGTGTTCAGCGTCCTCACCCAGGCATCATTCTCCCAAGAGCATTTCGCCTCGTCTGTTGAAGTCTCCTGCACCGACCAGAAAGCACGGATAACTTCGGAAGCCCCGCCATCCATCTGCTGCAGATCGGTCAAGTCATTGGTGACAAACTGGAAATATAGTCTCCCAAGACCCTCCTTGTAGGCCGTTTCATTTGTTCCATAGACATATTCCGACACCGGCTCGGTCTTGTTCAACGGAAGTGTATCCAGATCATTGACGCAGGCAGCAACAAGTGCTGTTGCTGTGAGTAATATGTATATTGTTCGTTTCATATTTGTAGTTTTTTAATATTTAGATTCCTCGTCTCCCTCCGGTCGCTCGGAATGACAATGGGGACAGTCGCTCGGAATGACAATGACTAAAAATTGACATTAATGCGAAGTGACCAGGTCCTCGGACGCGGCCAGATGATATTGTCTATTCCGGTTTCGGATATGACTTCCGGATCCATTCCGCTGTATCCTGTGAGTACGAACACATTCTGAACTCCACAGCCAAGGCGCACATCGGTGTCCCACCTTCCTATCCCACGGAATGTATATCCCAGATTGATATCATCCAGTCTGAAGAACGACGCATTCTCGAGGAAATAATCCGAATACCACTGCTGTACGCTGTTAGGAGCGGTAAAACCTGTCTTCTTCACAAGTTTCGCCTGATTCGGAAGAGCACCGGAGTTCAGGTCAAGGCTTGAAGTGGAGTTGGACGAAGCGAAATCGTTGAACACCCAGGTTCCAGCCGCTCCGTGACCATTGAGACCGAAGTCCCAGTTGCGCCAGGTGACCTTCATATTCAGGCCATAGTAGAATTTCGGTGCCGCACTTTTGCCTGTCATATACCTGTCATTCTCGGTTATCACACCATTCCCGTCTCTGTCCACGAACTCATTCTGCAACGGATTGCCGTCAGGATCATATTTCTGCTCGTATGTATAATATGTATATGGAGCATAACCCACCATCTGACGGCACAGATAGCCTCCTGTTCCTTTGGAAATATTTCCTGTTTCGATATAATAGTTATTATCCTCAGTATGATTGAGTTTGGTGAACTCTGTGTCCTGGAATGTACCGTTGAAGCCAACCTGTACGCTCAAATCTCCTCTCTGTACAGGCACCGCATTTATAGAGAACTCCAGTCCCTTGTTGCGTATGGATCCGATATTGGTCATCAGTTTGTTGCCGAAATTCGAGCCCATAGGCACTTGCACGGAATTCAGAAGATCCTTGGTATCACGGATATATGCATCAATGCTTCCGCTAAGACGGTCGTTGAAGAATCCGTAGTCTATTCCGACATTGTATGTAAGGGTCGTCTCCCATCTTATGGTAGGATCGTATGCCTGAGGGGTAAGTTGGAAGACATAGTCTCCTCCTCCCATATTGTAGGTAAGGAAAGGAGCATTGGATCTGTTGTAACGTGCCAGATGTACATAGTCACCGATACCGTCCTGCTGGCCGGTAAGTCCTGCCGACAATCTCAATCTAAGGGAAGTCACAGCCTTCACATCCTTCAGGAATGGCTCCTTGGAGATGTTCCAGGCAAAGGCTCCGGACGGAAAGAATCCCCATCTGTAAGACTTCGCGAATTTGCTGGATCCGTCACCTCGTGCCGTAAAAGTGAATACATAACGAGAGTCAATGGAATAATTTATACGGCCATAGAACGAGACCAGGTAATTCTCATTGCGATAGGTAAGATAACGTGAATCCACTGTCTCGCCCGGGTTCAGCACGACCTCATTGGTCTCATTGAAATAATTTATGCTACGAGACGACCACCAGTTGTTCTGCCAGGAATATCCCGCCATCACATCCAGATTGTGGATACCCCAGTTTCCGCTGTAGTTGGAGTACATCTCCAGCACCTGGCTCCTGCTGACGTTCCTGCCCTTGCTATGCTTTCCTATGCGGAGATTATCCGTATCCGCGTATGCCTGGAAGGATCCGGGGCGTACTCCATTGTATGAATCTGTCGCCGTTATATCCACACCGGCACTCACATTGAAGCGCAGAGCCTCAAAGCCGTGAACCTTGTAATCCAAGGCTATACGGCCGATGAAACGGCCGGAGGTGGCATCACTAATGTTGTCGTAAAGTTGTGACAAAGGACTTGGACCGACAAGCACATTGGGCGTGAATGCCTCTCCGCGTCCGTTTCCATAATTCCAATAGCCGTTTGTCGTAGTATAGTCTATGGCTCCATCTGCCTTTCTCCAGTATGGATCCCGGGTAGGATTGAAGAATGCCGCATTGCCTACAGTTCCTCCGTCAGAGTAATCAGAGTATGAATATACCCCCTTGGCATTAAGATCTACTGTGAGATGCTTGTCAAAGAATTCCGGCGACAGGACTATATCCATAGTCCCCCTGTCGTACCGTGACTCCCTCAACGTTCCCTGCTGGCCGCTATAACCTGCTGATGCTCTATATGGCATCCGCCCCTTCAGATTGCCATAGACACTGAGATTATGCTCAGTTGCAAAGGCCGTTCTGAACACCATATCCTGCCAGTCTGTGTCGGAAGATCCGGAAAGTTCCGCTATCCTGTCGCCCGTTGGCGTGCCGGCAGGATATGTATCGGCATAAAAATCTCTCAATTCCGAAGCGGACATCACCGGCACCTTCCCGGATATATGCTGCACGCTCACAGAACCGCTATATGCCACCTGAGGCGCCCCTCCACGGCCTTTCTTCGTTGTAATGAGAATCACACCGTTTGATGCCCTGGAGCCATATATCGCTGCAGAAGAAGCATCCTTCAGCACCGAGAATGACTCGATATCATTAGGGTTGAGAAGATCAAGAGGATTGGACATCGCTCCACCTGCGCCTTGCGCCACAGGAACGCCGTCTATCACGATGAGAGGGTCATTGGAAGCATTGAGCGATGCCGATCCCCTTATCCTTATTCTCGACCCCGATCCGGGTCCTCCATCACCCGGAGTCACAAGAAGGCCTGCAATCTTACCCTTAAGCATATCCTGGGTATTGACTACCGCACCCCTGTTGATATCCTCCGCCTTGATTGCTGATATCGAGCCGGTCAGATCATCTTTCTTCACCGTTCCATAACCTACCACAACCACCTCATCCAAATACTCGTTATCGGCTTTCAGCACCACCGTCGAAGGAACGGAAGCAGCCTCGAAAGTCTGCGATACATATCCTATGCAACTGATCTCGACCATAGCGGATGGCCCGGTCACCGTAAGAGAAAATTCGCCGTCAATACCCGTCGATGTGCCGTTGGAGGTACTAAGTTCCACAACCGCGGCACCTATCACAGGTCCATATTCATCAGTCACCACTCCGCTGATTCCATAGCCACCTTGTGCCTGCATCGAGATGCCGCCGACGGACAATGCCGCCAGAGACATCAGTAAGTTCCTAATCCTGTCCATATAAGTCCGTTTATAATTATTCTAATTTACAAACGAATGAACAATCCTCAGACCAAACATAGTCTCCGCCATCAAAAACAGTCTGAGCGGAAGAAGGAAAAGAAAATTCCCTGCAACCCGGAAGGTCACAGGGAATGGATAAAGGTTTTATTTCAATCCGGCGACTACTTGGTCAAGAGGCGGAACTCGCCTTCCTTGAGAGTGATCGAGCCGGAAACGGTACCACCATTGATATAGTCCGTCCAAGCACCTGCAGGCACATCATACGTTGCAGTGGCGTTTGCGAAATTGCCCACCACGTGGAATGTCTTGCCGTCTGCAGAGCAGGTGATCTTCTTCAACGATCCTGAAGGAGTCCACTCGAACTTCGCGTCAGAATCGAAGAAACGAGGGTTCTCGCGGCGGAACTTCAGAAGAGAAGCGTAAGTATCATAAAGAGCCTTACGCTGAGGTACGGCCATATATGCATCTGTAACCACAGGCTTTTCACCAGTGCGGTCATTATAATCGATAGAGTAGTCATATCCGATCTCACCGAACTGCCAGATCATCTTAGGACCAGGGACAGTAAGGAAGAATGCTGCAGAAGCACCTGCACGACGCATTGCGACGGTGAGGGCATCCTCCGTATCTCCAGGGTTGGCTGGCTCAACAGGACGTTTTCCTACTGTCATAAGCCATATCGTCTGCATATCAGGTGAGAAATATACATCGTATGTTCCTGCTGCCGGTACCGCCATATCCTGAGATCCAGATCCAAGAGTAAGTTGATACTCCTTATCAAGAGGAAGTTTATATCCTTTGGTTGATGCACCATAGTTGAAAGCATCATTCCATTCACTATTACCTCTGACCTTAAACATATCAGAAGCAGCGAAAGACACATTCTTGGCCACGAAGAATGAACCGTCAGCATTCATAGTGATATCTGGAGATTCACCCCACGAAGTCAAACTACCACAGATACCCCAAGTTACAGAAGAATTGTCAGCAGCAGCGCCATAGCAGAGACGTTCTTCATCGTGACTCTCCATATATCCTACGAAACCGCCGAACGGAGCATTCGAATACATATTCGAGAAGTTGCCGGAGCCACCACTTACTGCACTGCGGTACTCACCGTTCACATTTCTCCACAACTGGATACCGTGCTCTGCAAGAACCTTCTCCTCATCTGAGTCAGCGAGATGCTCAAAAATCACGACAGCATCACTATTCACTGACCAGATGTGGTCTGCATATCCCTTAAGGATATCCACACGTGACTGATCGTAGCGTCCCCAGGCACCAACATTGCCAAGAGTATTCTTCTGAGTAAATCCCTTGGTAAGGTCGAAACGGAATCCGTCTATATCATATTCGGTAAGAAGATATTCCAGACTCTGCTTTACGTGTTCCTTTACCATTTCGTTCTCGTGGTTCATATCGTGATATACATTGAACTCGTGCTTTGCGACGCGATTGAACCAAGGGTTGTTGTCTGCGGTAGCATCTCCATCCCACCACATCTTTGCCCAAGTATTAGAGCCTGTAGCGTGGTTATAGACGACATCAACAATCACAGCAATGCCGCGAGCGTGGCATTCATCAACAAACGCCTTATACTCCTCACGTGTACCATAGTATTTGTCGAGAGCAAACCAGTGGTTAGGATTGTATCCCCAACTGTTATTACCGTCAAACTCCTGGATAGGCATAAGTTCAATTGCGTTCACACCGAGATTCTCAATATAATCAAGTTGTGCCATTGCACCTGCGATATTCTGTGAAGTGGTGAAATCACGGAAAAGCATCTCATAGATCACGAGGTCATTCTTATCCTCAACCTTGAAGTCAGAGTGCTTCCAGTTATATGCAGGCCTGTTGATCTGGAATGCGGAAACAAGAGCCTTAGCCCCCTCAGGGAATGCAGGGACTCCGGCTATATACTGGTCATTCCATTGGTCATAAACGATTTCAGTGTATGGGTTGCTGACACAGATGTCAGATGCCGGCGGATTGCCTAACCTGAAGTTATACCTGTATTCCTTGTTTGGATCAAACCCATCAACCTTAAGCCACCAGCATCCTGCCTTTGTGTCACGCTTCATTGATGCTTCCGGAACCCTCTCGAAATTGTTCCAGTCTCCTACGAGATAGCAATAGTCGTGCATCGCTCCATCCTTGTCCATTGCATAGAGGACAAATGTGACGGAGTTGTCACTGTGAATATTGATTCCTTGCTTCAGGTCTGCAGGCATAGCCTCGTCAACAACAGGATCTGGAATAAAAGGAACTAACTGGTATTTGCTGTCCTTTATCGAATTGAACTGGTCTGGTCTGGTCTGAAGAGTGCCGTCTGCACTTCTGACAACAATAGCCAATCTGGTCACAGGTGTTTCTCCAGAACCAAAAAACTCACGAATAGAAGGCTCTATCTTGAGTTCCCAAGCGTTCTCTCCGATATTGGAAAATTTGCACTTATCAATATTTTCACCCCAGTCTGCCGGCACAAATGCCCACTCGTCATCTACAATGAGACCAAGGTGCGCATAGAGTTCACCAGTATATCCGAACAATTCAGAGCCGCTCGGAGCATTGAACTTAATTGTACAAGAACCATCTGCATCCGGTTTAACAGGATCAACGACGATTCCTGACGCAGCATCAGGCACGATATTCTCGTCAAGATTAACTCCATCTTGAGTCACAGCAACCGACACAGTCGCTCCACCTACCGATACATTGATTGTAGCCGTCCTTTCCAGAGCCGGATTCATAGAGGCTGTAACAGAAGGACGTCCTGTACCTCTTCCCGAAAGAGGATTTACAGTCAGCCAGCCTTCGCCGCCCAGAACTTCTATCGTCCATTCAGATTGGGTATTAATGGCAAGAGTTCTCACCTCACCTGCCTTGGCGAACCTGAGGTTTTCCGGTGCAACGGAAAATTTTCCATTGCCCACTTCTTCCGTACAAGATCCGAAGATAAAGGCGAAAGTCAATAGGATAAAAAATAATTTCTTCATTGATAGATACTTGAACATACAAATGGAAGCCCGTGGTCCGGTCAGGAACCACAGGCTTAAAAGCAATTATTTCTTTGTTACTGTACAGTAGAATTTATCTGTGTCAGTACGCTCAGTATAAAGTTCGATAGCATAAGTGCCGTCCTCTGTGACACTCATATTGCCACCATCCATAGTGAGGTCTTCAAATGCACCTCCTAGGTTAATGGCCCAGGCGTCGTTTGCACGGAACTTCCAGCCTCCAGCGGCAGTGAGTGCAACTTCTGCAGTCCAGCATTTCTTAGCATCATCCCAAGCCATATCCTGATCTGTATCCCAGCCGCCTGTTGTTGCATCTCCGATGACACCCCAGACAACCTTGACAGCGTCAAGTTTCTTCTCAGGAACATTTGCAGTCACATAATAATAGCCTGCAGGAGCGGTAATATTTGAACCGTCTGTACTTGCTGCAAAACCATCCGCGTATGTTTCAAAATGGCCTGAGTTATACTCTCCAGCCCAGTCACGAACCTGAGTAAACTTGAAATCACCGTTGAAGTTTACAAATCCGGTGTACACGCCATCCTTGTTTGCACTTCTGAGAGCAGGTGCAGTTGCTGGAGACCATCCCTGATGATTACCTGGTACATAGATCCATTCTACATACTTCGCAGGTTCCTTGCCCTCTGCCATAAACATAACTTTATCAAAAGCGCTGCTTACATAAACATCGTATGTACCGGCAGTGAGAGAGATGTTCTTTCCGTTTGCAACGAGAGCGAACTCCTCACCTACAGGTGCTTCTGCAGGTTCTACATCACCTTCGGCACCTCTGTTCACAGCCCAATTATCATCACCTGCTGCGTGGAACTTGAATCCCTGGCCATCAGCAACAAAGCCCTTAAGCACAAACCACTTGCCATCTGCATCAGCAGTAAGTTTGTAATTTGCGTCTGCTGTTGTCCAGTTATTGAACTGACCGACGATATACCAATCAAGAGTAGCAGGATCAACAGGTACGACAACTTCACCCTGACCTGCATCCTTAGGATGCTTGCCTGGAGTCATTGCATATACCATCATATTTGTCTTATCGAACCATACATCGTATGTTCCGTCAGCAACACCGATATCCTGAGAGCCGCCACCGACAGTAAGAGGGAAACCTGCATCAATAGTAATTGCCTGCTTTGCCTCAAGTCCATAGTTCTCTGCATCAACCCATTCTTCGTTTGCTCTGATCTTGAACCAGTTCTCTCCCTGATCGAACACGACATTCTTGGCAACATACATTCCGTCACCGGCATCACCCATATTCACGTCTGGAGCAGCCCAGCCGTTAAGTGTACCTACAACACCATAAATTGAAGGTGGGAATGTCTTCTCTGCCTCCTTGGCAGTGAAGTTAGCCTCTACAGCCTCGGAATAAAAATTCTCTGAATCAGTAAGATGAGCAAACACTCTGAACTTCACCTTATTAGCCTCACCTGCCGGCATCTTCATATCATTGAAGAAAACACCGTTAAGAGTTGCCAATGCCACCTCAGCCTCTGTAGATGTAATATCTTTCACAATGGCCACCTCTGCTGCATCAGCATAAGAAGTCACGAGAGTATAGTTTACAACAACATTAAGTCCGAAATCTGCAGCAGACCAAGTGAACTTAACCTTATCGTTCATATTGTCGTCTGTAACGACCATATCAGCAACCGGATTAAGAACAGGTGCAACGACCACGGCTGGATCGAATACCACCTTCTCTTCCTTCTGGCAAGCAACTGCAAGTCCTGCAGCAGCAGCCAGCATCATCAAATATTTAGTTATTTTCATATTCTTGAATTTTTTTGTCTCCATTAGTAGCCAGAGTTCTGAACAAGGTTGGAGTTAGAGTTCAGGTCACTGTTAGGAATAGGGAACAGAACGAAGTGATCTGCGATATCCTGTCCATTGACATTGCCACCTTTCCAAGACCAGTTGTAGCCCTTAGTGTACTTTCCGAAACGGATGAGGTCTGAACGACGGTGACCCTCTTGGAAGAGTTCGCGTGCACGCTCCTCAAGAAGATTAACTTCAGTCAATGCTATCGGAGTCATACCAGCGCGAGCGCGTACTGCATCCATCGCAGCCTTACCTGTCATACCGCCACTTACTGTTGCACCTCTGAGTTCACACTCGGCAAGCATAAGAAGAGCATCTGCATAGCGGTAAACTGGCCAATCGACATCAACGAAACCGTTAGACTGTCCTGGAGTTCCATCACTGTTCATATTCTTCCACTTCATAAGAGGATATCCATTCTCGAATTTGCCCATATCAGCAATATCCTTAGTATGGTGCTTTCCTTCAATCCACTCTTCGTATGGCTTGATAGGATCAGGGTTCTTACCTGCTGCAATATCCTCGTCATACTTCTTCTTCTCAGCCTCGTAAAGTCTCTCAAGATCCTTATCCTGAATATCCTTTACATAGAAAAGGAATCTGTCATCAGACTCTGAGAAATAGTCGAAGAACTGAGGAGTTGTACGGAGACCACCCCATCCTGAAGAAATTCCGATAGACGCTGCATTCATTGTTCCACCTGTAGAAGCGAATACCATATACTGAGTTACACCCCAACTCTGAGTATTCATACCATCCTGCTGAATTGCAAAGATGATTTCTTCCTTACAATTGTGGTTATCAGCAAGGAAGAGTTCCTCGTATGCTGTGTAAGTACCCTTTGAATTTGTGTGAAGATTGTATTTTCCAACAAGCGGAGCAAGCACGTCTGCACATTTCTGATAGTAGCCTGCACCCTCAGCCTTGCCGAGATAAACCTCTGCATTGAGATAGAGTTTAGCAAGAATCATTGCTGCAAGACCTTTGTTTGCACGGCCATATTCGCCCTCTGCATAACCATAAAGGTCGTCACCTGCAAGAACTTCTGTAAGTTCTGCCTCAATATATTTGAAGAGATCGGCACGAGCAATCTGCTTAGGAGCAGTTGAACCTACTGAAGACTCCTCAGTAGCGAAAGGAACGTTACCGAAGTTGTCGATAGCGTGAAGCCAGCACATTGCACGGAGAGTACGTGCCTCTGCAATCCACTGTCCCTTCTTTGGAAGGTCAATAGTAGCCTCGTTCGCTTTGCGGATGAACTCGTTGAAGATAGCCACCTGATGGAGGATACGATAGTAGAAAGACATTACGAATGTGTTGTCTGCATTCCAGGAAGCCTTGGAAAGATCAGGCATTCCGGCATCATTCCAACCACAGACAACCTCGTCTGTAGTCACACCGTTAAGATGGTAAAGACCGCGGAAGTACTGGCTCTGTCCACCGTCGAGACCTGATATACTTGGTTCTCCGTTAGGACCTTTGTATCCGCTGGTAGCAAATCCTGTGTAGCAGCCGGCAAGAAGATTAAAGTAATCTGCCTCTGTCTTGAGTACCTTGTCTGGAGTACTCAGCGCAGGATCGATCGGAGTGACATTAAGATCACCCACACACGATGAAAGCACGGCAGCCGAAACAAGGGCGCTAATTATATATTTCAATGTTTTCATATCTCCTTACTGATTAGAAATTAAATTTAATACCGAGGATATAAGTCCTTGGACGAGGGTAAAGGTTGTTGTCGATACCGCCGAATACCTCAGGATCAAGACCAGCATATTTTGTGATTGTTGCCACATTCTGTGCTGTCGCATAGATATTGAGACCGAGTCCACGACCGTCCTTGTTCTTGAAGAGACTTGGGAAGGTATAGCCGAGTGTCACATTATCAATCTTGAAGAATGATGCATTCGTAATATAGTAGTCAGAATGATACTGAGCGGTATTGAAATCTGAAACAAGTGAAGAAGAAAGACGGTTGCTCGTGAAGTTGTTTGTCCAGAGGTCACCGAACATTTCACCGTCTGATGCTGTATTGTTGTATATCCAGTTACCGAAACTTCCGTGTCCTGATGCAGCAAGAGTCCAGTTCTTATATGTGAGTGTAGTATTGAGACCTACGTTCCAGTCTGCAGCAGGCTTGTGATAGAAATACTTGTCACCTTCATCAATCTTGCTGTCACCATTGCGATCCACATATACACCCTCGAGAGGAAGACCATTCTGGTCGTAAACCTGCTGATAAACGTAGAATGCAGATGGAGCGTAGCCTACCTGATGCTGCTGAACAGTGTTACCTACACCACCAGAGATTCCACCTGTGTTAATACCGGTCTTATCGTTTGCTGATGCGGTAAGTTTTGTAATCTCGTTATAATTATAGGCTACGTTTGCTCCAATTGACCAAGTCCAGTCCTCAGTGTCGATAGCCATTGCGTTGATATCGAACTCAAATCCGGTATTGATCATATTACCGATGTTAGAGTTGAGGTAGTTGGTAAGGTTAGACAGAGCAGGTACAGGAATCCAGTTGATCATATCAGTTGTCTCACGATAGTAAACATCAAGACCCGCAGTAATACGATCCTTAAGGAAACCGAAGTCGATACCTACATTGTAAGTTGTAGTAGTCTCCCACTTCAGGTCAGCATTGTAGCCAAGTGATGAAATAGGATTGAACACCTGACCTCCGAACATATAGTAACTTCCGATATCATTTGTATAATATGTCGGCTGAGTGTCATATAATCCACCTACTCCCTGCTGACCGGTCTGACCCCAGGAAGCACGAAGTTTGAGGGTAGTAAGAACCGGATGATCCTTGAGGAAGTCCTCGTTTGCTATGTTCCAACCCAATGCGACAGATGGGAAGAGACCCCATTTGTTATTGATGAAACGGGAAGTTCCGTCGCGGCGGAGAGTAGCAGTAATCATATAACGGTTGTCGTATGTATAGTTCAAACGACCGAAGAAAGAAACAAGGAAGAGTTCACCTGCAGGCTGCTTGTCTTCGATTGTCTTTCCAGTAGCCAGAGTATATGAGTATGTGGTAGATCTATTGTAGAACGACTGCCAAGAATAACCGAGCATTGCATCAAAGTGATGTCCGCCGGTGAAATCCTTGTTGTATGCTGCATACATTTCGAGAGTCTTGTCGAGGCGCTCGTATGTATAGTCACCGTGTCCACCGTCACCATTGTCCTGAGTATTGTCGTGAGAAGACATTTCAGATCCGAGAGGGATTTCCCAGAATCCGCCTGACTTCGCATAGTCGATACCGGCATTTACGTTGAGTCTCAAGTCCTCAAGGCCGTGAATCTTATAGTCAACCTGGGCATTACCGATGAAACGTGATGCTGTACCCTTGTCAGTCTTCTGAGTGAGCATTGCAACAGGGTTCATAGTTGCCATTGCATTAGGTTCTCCGTCTGCTCCACGATGAACAAAGTACCCTTCAATACCGTTTGCACTGTCGTCGAAGACAGGGTGAGTAGGGTTCATCCTTGCTGCTGCACCGATTGCGCCCTGGTTTGCAAAGTTGCTCTCTGTGAAAACGCCCTTTCCATTGAGGTTCACTGTAAGGTGGTTGTCAAGGAATGATGGAGAGAGATTCACTGAAACTGTTCCCCTGTTCATATGGTCTGTCATAAGTACACCGTCCTGAGACATAAATCCACCTGAAACACGATAAGGGAGCACACCTGCCTTGCCCATATCCACGCGACCTGCTACAGAGAGGTTTGCATCGTATGTCTGAGCAAGTTGATAGATTTCCTTCTGCCAGTTTGTATTTGCATCACCAAGTGCTGCAAGTGCAGAAGCATCGGTAAGACCTGCTGCAACTCTGTCTGAAACGAGTTTTCTGAGTTCATCTGCAGAAAGCACGTCAACATACTTGTCAACGTGACTGAAAGATGCAGAGAAATCAGCATTGATCTGAGGGATGAGGTTCTTTGTTTTAGATCCTTTCTTTGTTGTAATCACGATGACACCATTAGATGCACGTGAACCGTAGATTGCAGTTGCAGATGCATCCTTGAGAACTGAGAATGACTCGATGTCATTTGGGTTGATTGATGAAAGCGGATCAGCCATACCACTGATCTTGTCGTTGCTGATTGGAAGTCCATCAATAATGATAAGAGGGTCATTAGTTGCATTAAGTGATGAACCACCACGGATACGGATAGTTGATCCTGAGCCTGGGGCACCACCACCTGGAGTTACAACCACACCGGCAGACTTACCCTTGAGAAGGTCAGCAGGAGATGTAATCATACCCTTGTTGATTTCGTCAGCCTTAACGGTTGCAACCGATCCTGTCATATCTTCCTTCTTGACAGTACCGTAACCGATTACGACTACGTCATCAAGGAAGAGAGCATCTTCAGTCAGTGTAACAGTAGCAGGCACCTGTGATGCCACAAACTGCTGTGAAGCATAGCCGATGCAACTGATCTCTACAACTGCGTCAGCGCTAGAAACTGTAAGGACATAGTCGCCGTCAAGACCGGTCGAAACACCGTTTGTGGTGCCCTGTTCGATCACGGTTGCACCGATGATCGGACCGATTGCGTCAACAACTACTCCTTTCACCTCGTATCCGCCCTGGGCGAATACAGACACACCCATTATGCAAGAAAGCACGAAGGATGCGCATAGTGTCTTGATTCTATTCATAAAGAATTTTGTTTGGTTAGTAGATTGTTTTTATTAATAATAATATGTATTCAATATATTATGCTTTCTTTCCGTCTTTCACAAAGCGTACTGACAATGCTCCGAGCACGAGGAGGACGCCTGCCACGATGAACATACTCACCTGCGCACCGCCTACAAGTTTGAGTACAAGACCTCCGCAGGCTGCTGCAGCGATCTGCGGAAGACAGATGGTGCCGTTGAACAGGCCGAGATATGTACCGATGTGCTCACCTGAAAGAGAATTGGTAAGGAGGGTGAATGGTACTGCCAGCATAGCCGCCCAGGCAGCTCCGATAAGGAGGAAGGAAGCGATGAGGGCATACTGGTTGTGGAGGAAGAATACCGATGCGAATCCTACCGCTCCGATGAGAAGGCTGACAACGTATGCAACCTTGATATCCTTGAACTTAGGAATAACAAGAGCCCAAAGCATCGAACCTATAGCCTGCACTGCGAAGAGGACTCCTACCCAGTTGCCGGCTTCCTGATATCCCTCGGAAGCAACGTCTGTAGTACCCCAGCAGGTATCTGCGATGGCACCGTTGGTATATGTCCACATATAAAGGAAGGCTGCCCAGCAGAAGAACTGCACGATACCCACTGTCCAGAATGTCTTAGGAGCATTCTTGAGGAGGGTGAACATACCCGGAGCCTTTTCCTCCTTCTTGTCAGGATCTATGCCGTGGAATTCAGCATATTCCTTCGGCGGCATCTCCTTCACCTTGAATGTAGTGAAGAGAACGCAGAGGATAAGGATGGCTGCGCCGATGTAGAATGCGTATTTCACAGTGTCGGGAACCTGTCCCTCAGGAGCCGTATTGGCGATTCCGAACCACGCAAAGATGAAAGGGAAGAGGTATCCCACGAGGCTTCCTGCATTGCAGAGGAAACTCTGGATCGAATATGCCTGACCCTTCTGCTCCTCATTCACCATATCGCCCACAAGCATCTTGAACGGCTGCATTGCGACATTGATCGATGTGTCAAGAAGCATAAGCGAAATAAGGCCGAAAACCATTGCGCCGCTCACTGCAAGACCGAAGTTACCGGCATTAGGGAGCAT
Source organism: Candidatus Cryptobacteroides sp. (assembly GCA_045635205.1). Classification (GTDB taxonomy): domain Bacteria; phylum Bacteroidota; class Bacteroidia; order Bacteroidales; family UBA932; genus Cryptobacteroides. The sequence continues at coordinate 54,357 of JAZRBS010000079.1, forward strand.
ACACATAACGGCGATGGCAATGATCGAGCCGAGGAAGAGATAAGGGATACGTCTGCCGAGGCGTGTCCAGGTCTTATCGCTGTATTTTCCTACGAGCGGCTGAACTATCAGACCCATAAGAGGGGGAAGGATCCAAAAGAAACTCAAGTCGTGCGGATCCGCTCCGAGAGTCGCAAATATGCGGCTGATATTGGCATTCTGAAGTGAATAAGCAATCTGAACTCCGAAGAATCCGAAACTTATATTCCACATCTGCCAGAAAGTCAGTTTCGTTTTTTGCATTTTAATGCGATTTTGGGTTATTAATTCTAATGTAAATACAAAGTTTGCGAAAATAATCATTATATATAATACGCGCGAAATCCACGTGACGAATGGTCGGAAGATTCCGACGAACTGTCCGTTTTTAGCGACGAATAAAATCAAAAATTGGATATTCGGAGTAAAATTCCTATCTTCGGGAATCATTTGACAGAATATGGGCTCAATAATAAGAATAAAGACATCGTGGATCATCCACCTTTTCGCTCTGCTGCACGCAATCGTTGCAATAAGTTGCAGGCTTGGAGGCATCGAGGATGAACTTCTCCTGACAATCCTGACGATGACGATGGCTATGATAGTATGTCTTCAGAGGGGGCTCAACATAGAAGTTACGGCAGCCACGATCATAGTCGTCAACATATTCGGTTATCTGATAGGTAATTTCGGAGCGGAAGTCCTGCAGGCTTTCATCACCAAGCCATACGCAGTGCACGCCTTGTCCACTTTCTGCACCACAGAGATTCTAGGATGGAGCATTGTGGCTCTGACCAAAATATTCCAAGCCAGAAAGAAACGCGCATACAACATCATTGACACGCCATACCTTTCCTGGCTCATACTTGCGATGTGCGGAATATTTGTCCTGCGTCTTGGAATAGTGCTGGTGTTCTCAAGCGAGAGATTCCTCCAAGGAGATGTTCTCGGTACATCAATAAAAGTGTTCTCCAATTCATTCTCGCTCATAACCCTCATCTGCCTGAATGTCCTATACATCAGATATGCAAGAAGATACGCACATAAATGCAGCAAGCCTGTAAAGGTGCTTATATTCATCGTTTTCACTCTCGGAGCCACACTTCTGGAAAGTATTCTGGCAGGATTAGGCCTTCCATTCAGCGCCAACAAAATATTCTCGGAAGATTTCCCTCTCCTGTATGCGACATCCCTTCTTGCCCAGATCACGGTTTACTGCATTGTGTTTATGGTGAATTATGCCCTCTCGACAAGAAGTCAGATGCAGGAAGAGAGAGGAAAAGCCAATATGGCTCAATACCGATATGTGAAACTAAAGCATCAGGTCAACCCGCATTTCCTGTTCAATTCCCTCAATATCCTCGACTGCCTGATATGCGAAGAGAAGACAGAACGCGCAAGCGCATATACGCATAAACTTGCTGGAATTTACAGGTATATGCTCAAAAGCGAGGATGAGATGGTGGTGGCTTTGCGTGACGAACTTGTTTTCGTGGGTCTCTACACCGACTTGCTGAAAGAGAGATTTCCTGTGGGTTTCGAGGTAAATATCGATGTTCCTGAACAACTGCTATCACGTTCGATCCTGCCTTGTTCCATACAGTTACTGATCGAAAATGCCACCAAGCACAATGCTGTCAGCGAGGATAATCCTCTGATAATAAGCATATCAGCAAGCAGGGACAGCATACGCGTGACAAACAACAGAGTCCCGAAAGTGACAAAGAGCCCGTCCACAGGACTGGGACAGAAATATATAAGACAGATGTACCTGGATCTGACAGGAAAGCAGATCGATATCGTCCAAACGGAACAGAACTATAGTGTAACCTTACCTTTAATATAGTAAGATATGAATGTCTTGATTGTTGAAGATGAGATTATGGCTCAAAAGAGTCTGATGCGTGTACTGACACAGAATTTTCCCGACATTAAGATTGTCGGATGCACCACCTCTGTAAAAAACACTGTATCCTGGCTGAAGGAGAATGCCGAAGGGGTAGATGTGATTTTTATGGACGTGGAACTTTCTGATGGCGAATGCTTTGAGATATTCCGTCAAATAGAGATAAAGGCAAGAGTCATTATGACTACGGCATACGATAGTTATGCATTGAAGGCTTTTGAAGCAGGAAGCGTCGATTATCTTCTCAAACCTATAGATCCGAGTTCACTCAAAAGAGCAGTGGCCAGATGCCGTATGAGCGGAGGGCAGATAAATGCTGAAGCACTTCTCAAAGCCATAGGTGGAGGCAATGTGCCTAAGAAGGAGTACAAGGAAAGATATATTGTAAGATTCAATGACCGCATCGTACCTCTTATGACTGAGAATATAGCATACGTATATTCAGAAGAAAAGAACAATTACCTTGTAACCTTCGACGATCAGCGCTACATCATAGATTCATCTCTTGATGTGATCAGCGACGAATTCAACCCGGACGATTTCTTCCGTATTTCCCGCGGCTGCATTGTCGCGATGAAGGCGATCAAAAGCATCATCAAACAGGCAGGAGGACGTCTTCGCATAGTTGCAGAGCCCGCATCATCATTCGAGATGACTGTAAGCCGGTCACGTGTTGATGATTTCCTCAAATGGCTGGAAAAATAGGAGACACCCTCCTCGCTGAATATCAACGACTTACGCAAAATGCCTGCTGTGTGGACACAGCAGGCATTTTGCATAATCATCTATATATCAACACATTACGCGCTACCAAAATCAGCGGCGGCCGCTCGCAGCAATCATATCGCTGAGATTGCGGTTGAACTCATCCGCAGCAGCAAGGCTCTCAAGAGTCAGGTGCATACGGTAACGCCAGTAGTGACGTGAGTTTGCCGGAACATTGATTCGCTCTGCATTCGGATCCTCGCGACGAAGTCCCGCATCCATTGAAAGCCAGTCCTGGAGCGGAAGGATCGTAAGCATTGCAGGTGACCATACGTGCTGTTCGAGAATCTGGCGACAGATCCAAGGCTCGCAGAAATATGGAGCATCACCCTGATTACCGAGAATCATCTTCCAGAAATCATTTGTAACCTGACGATCCTCCTCCCACCACGCGCGGATAGGATTCATATCGTGTGTCGAAGTTGTACATACCGAAAGGTACGGATAGTTTGCTGGATGAGCGAAGGTCTCCTCTACAGACTTAGGCATACGCTGGATCTCAAGAGAAAGTATGCGAAGGTCGTCCATCACCTGAGGCACCGTAGCCGGAATCATACCGAGATCCTCTCCGCAGGCAAGCATTCCGGTAGAGTCGAGAAGTGCAGGGAGTTTCTGCATCGCCTTGTCTTTCCAGAACTCATTGTTGCGACGATAGAAGAAATCATCATAGAGACGGTCGTAAGCAGCACGACGGTACGCATCAAGAATATAATACGACTGGGTCTGCTTTGCACCGATCTTCGGATGATAGTATCCTTCCTGACGAGGATCCTGAAGGAAGAGATCGAAATCATTGACATCAAATCCCTGAGACTGAAGTTCGTGTGCAGGGAAAGGGAGTGCAGGATTGAAGTAGCCGTTCAGACCGCTCTTTGTCCAGAGAGGGATCTCCCAGATGCGGAAGAATCCAAGGATATGGTCGATACGGAATGCATCGAAGTACTCCGACATCTTGGCAAGACGCGACTTCCACCAAGCGAAATCATCCTCTGCCATCTTCTCCCAGTTGTATGTAGGGAAGCCCCAGTTCTGTCCATCTGCAGAGAATGCATCTGGTGGTGCTCCTGCCTGCGAGTCCATATGGAAGAGTTCTGGATAGAGCCAGGCATCCACGCTTGTACGGCTGATTCCGATAGGAAGGTCGCCCTTGAAGACAACTCCCTTTGAATGTGCGTATGCGCATACTTCAGAAAGTTGAAGATCAAGATGATACTGAACGAAGCACCAGAAATCAATGTCGGTCTTGTTCTCCTCACAGAATGCTGCAATCTTCTTCTTGTTGTATTTTGCATATCCCTTCCACTGTGAGAAATCAGGAGTTCCGTTCATATCACGAAGCACGCAGAAGGCTGCGTATGGCAGAAGCCAATGTGCGTTCTTGTCAACGAAAGCCTGATACCCTTTGGTAGCGGAAAGTTTCTTGAACGTCTTATCGAAAGCATTGCGCAGAAGTTCGAGTTTGGTGTTGTTCACACGCTCGTAATCGATCTGATCAAGGGCATTAAGTTCTGCCTGAAGAGCCTTGTAAGCCTCATCCACCTTCACACCCACTGCCGGAAGATTCAGGAACTGAGGATGAAGCGCGAAAGTCGAGTTAGGGTTGTATGGATACGAATCCTCCCAGGTGTGGAGCATAGTCGTGTCGTTGATAGGCAGAAGTTGGAGGAAACTCTGACCGGTCGATGCCGCCCAATCCACCATCTTCTTCAGATCATAGAATTCGCCTACTCCGAAATCATCCTCGCTGCGAAGAGCAAACACAGGAATAGCCGTACCGGCACCCTTCCAGTTGCGTCCAGAGAATCGCACCTGAAGGTCTGCCTTGACAACAGACCCGTCATTCTCAGGGAGTTCTGTAAACCATCTGTTCTCGCTGTCTTCCCAAGCAACCGGAGCAAGAGTCTCCTTGTCTGCAATAAGTATCTTGTACTCGAAAGGTTCTGTCACATTGAGAGCGATAGTCCACACCGGGAACTGAGTACCATCAAAAGGTAGAATCTTAGTCCAATTCTTCAGTGCCTTTCCGCTGCCTGCAAGAGCAAGCACCTCGTTCGGACGAAGCGCCGGTGCGACTACCTGCAGAAGGACATTCGCCCCCTTTGGAGCCTTCTTCGCCTTTTCACCTTTACGGCCGAATATGGCGTTTGTAAAAGCAGAAGAATAGAATGGAGAATCGTATGGACGGTCGTTCCATCTGTCTATCACAGTAAGATCTTTAGGAGATACGCCTTCCGGAAGCGTCAGAATATGCTTTTTCCACTCCTTGCGCACAGTCGCCCCGTCACGCACGACTTCATAGCCGTACTCGGAAGCCTTCTCCGGATTGAAACGGGTCACCTCACCCTGCCAGAGACCGTCAGCAATATATACGAGCGGATAACGCTTTCCTCCAAGACAAAGTACGAGTTCCTCGCCCCAATTCGTCTTGTATTCAATGCTGATGTGTAATGTCATAATTATAGTATTGGTTTAAATTTTACTGTTATTCCACCTGGTCACGGGAGCCTCGAGGCTGACATTTTTTTCCAATTCAACACAGGAAGCACGAACGACACCACAGAGGCTATCACCCAGAACCAGGAAACCGGACCGAAATCATATACATCGGTTCCTCCGACCTGTCTGGTGAATGACTGGATCAGATATCCGCTGGTGATATCCTGAAGACCAGCAGCCACATAACTCGATATCCCCACAACTCCCAGAGCCGCTCCCGTCGCTTTTCTCGGCACAATATCGACAGCCATAAGTCCTGCTACTATGCAGTACAGAACACCTGTTGACAAACTGAACAAAGATACATAAAAGATATTAAGAAAAAAGCCTCCGCCGACGAACAGAAAGAGAATCAGCGACGAAGTGCCGATAATTCCGGATAAAACGGCCGGCTTCACCCGATCGCCTTTGAATATACGGTCGGAAAGCCATCCCGCAAGCACGGTTCCAAGGACTCCCGATATGGCTGCAAATGCAATGACCTGTGAAGCATCGCCAAGGTCAAAGCCTCGTACCTTCTGAAGGAACAGCACTCCCCAACCCGCTATGGCATACTTTGTTATATAAATGAATGCGCTCGACAAGGCTATTATCCAGATGCCCGGATGCTTGAGAATCATCTTCTGAAGGTCTTTGGTGGGCATTTTATCTTCCTTGGTAAGAGCCTCACCGGAGATTTCCTGAATGGATGGCAGCCCCCTGCTTTCCGGAGTGTCAGACACGAAAACAAGTATCAATAACGTACCTACCAAACCCGCAAGAGCGGCAGTAATGAATCCAGCCTGCCACCCCAGCCATCCCACCACGACTGCAAGAACATTATAGGAAATGAATTCACCGATATATGGGCTTGTGCTGAAAAGGCTGTAATATGACCCTCGCCGAGACCGGGAGAACCATCTGGAAAGACTGATTACTCCGGGAGCCGAGCCCATCGACTGCATCCAACCGTTTATTCCCCAAAGAATTACGAAAGAGACGAATACAAGCATTGTCGGAAGCATATTGCCGATCATTCCGAAGACGCCCATCAGAAGATTTACCAGAGCGGAAGTGAAGAGCCCTGTCGCCATAAAACGACGTACATTGCAGTAGTCGGCGATGAACCCGTTCATAAACTTTCCTACCGCATATATGAAAAGAAGGGAGGATCCTATCAGACCGAGTTGTCCGGCAGTCAGCACTCCTTCGTCGATCAGAGGCTGTTTCACTACGTTTATGCTCATACGGCACACGTAGTAGAGGCTGTATGCGACAGTCGCGCCCCAGAATGTCCTGTTGCGCATCAATCTGTATGTACTGTCTATATCCTCGGGAGCAATTTTTTCCTTGGATGGCTTGCTTATCCTGTAGAATGAGTATAAGCCCATAATCTATCCTCTTTCAATCCTGTCCGCCTCGATTTTCTGGCGGCAAATCTTGACAAAGGTAGCAAAGAATGACAAAATTCACTAAATTCGCTCATATTTTTGGTAATCATCAATATTCAGGATATGAAAAGATTTTTGACACTCATTGCTCTGACAGTGGCTTCAACCATCATCAGCGCACAGACCCCTAAGAACGTAAAATACACATTCACAGAGGCATACGATCTCAACCTGATCGGAAAAATCATTGAAGATACCCCTAATCCGTATCATAGGGTCGATACTGTGAAATACAAAGGATTCACAAAGGGAGAGAACAGTCAGGTGCGAAGTTCTGCCGGACTTGCGGTTCTTTTCAAGACAAATTCCAGCGTGATTTCCGTACTGACCGACTATGGTTATATGAACAAGGGAGTCAACACTATGGGTGTCTCGCTCCGTGGTTATGATCTGTACATCAGGAAGGATGGTGAGTGGCTCTACGCTGCCTCCAAAGCCAATCCTGTCGGCAAAGAAGAACAGAATCTGGTACTGATAAAGGATATGGACGATTCGATGAAAGAATGTATGCTATATCTCCCGATCTACAGCGAGGAATATTCCGTAAAGATCGGTGTGGATGAAGGAGCAGTTATCGAAGCGATAGAATCACCTTTCCGTCACCGTATCGGAATTTTCGGATCAAGTTATACCCAAGGCATAAGTACAAGCCGCCCGGGTATGAGTTATCCGATGCAACTGATGCGAATGACCGGTCTCCAGTTCCTCAGCCTCGGATGCAGCGGCAACTGCAAGATGCAGCCATATTTCGCTGACGTGCTATGCGATGCTGATGTCGATGCATTCGTATTCGACTGCTTCTCGAATCCTGATGCGAAGATGATAGAGGAAAGACTCTTCCCTTTCATTGAAAAGATTCAGGCGGCACATCCTGGCAAGCCTCTGATTTTCCAGCAGACCATCTATCGCGAGGGACGTAACTTCAGCAAGAGCGTCGAAACTAAGGAAAGCGCAAAGCAGGCTATGGCTGAGAAACTTATGAAGGAAGCCGTAAAGAAATATGATGATGTCTATTTCATACAGACCAACGCCACTGACGAAATGCACTCCACCTCTGTGGACGGCATACATCCATCCGACTACGGCTACACCCTCTGGGCACAGTCCATCCGCAAGCCTATCCTGAAAATCCTGAAGAAGTACGGCATCCGATAACAGCAGCACACAACCTCCTATATGTCAGCCACTTACATAAAATGCCTGCTGCATAAATGCAGCAGGCATTTTATGTAATTAGTTATAGCTCAGGGCGTTGCGTGTCACCGCTATCGGCTAGATATGGACAACCTTACGGTATTTTGCGGAAAGATAGATGGTACGGGCGAGGAGATGGGCGAAATAGGCGGCCATAAGTATGTGCATTGCAATACGCCCGTATCTTGTGTAACCTTCAGAGTCTGAGAGGATTTCAGATGGCGCAAAAGCATTCAGGCATAATATGCCGGCAAACCATACGGCGGCAAATCCCACCACAGCCCACAACATCGAATTACGGATAGCCTTGGAGGCTGTGGCACCTATATATATGCCATCCCAGGTAAATGCGGCACAACCTATGACTGGCATAAGCAGGAGCCAAGGAAGATATTCCTTCGAAGCACCAACCACAGCGGCATCCGATGTCATCATCCTCAGAAGCGGCACGCCGGCGAAGTAATATATTCCGATGAATATCAGAGCAATACCCATACTCCAGACGAAGGTCCACTTAACTGTCTGACGGAGCATCACAGCATCTCTCGCCCCGATATATTTTCCTGTCATCGCTTCTCCCGCGTATGCAAATCCGTCCGTGAAATATGAGAATATCATCAGAAGTTTCATCATTATCGAAGAAACAGCCAGAAGAAGGTCGCCATAGCGCGCCGATATGACCGTAAAGCCTATGTAAATGGCAATGAAACAGAGCGAACGGACGAACAGATCTGCATTCATTACAAAGAAACGACGTGTCTCGCTGCCTTTGAATATTGTTCTGAGATCGGCAATTGTGAGAGTAGAAACTGTATTCTTTCCATATTTCACCAGCAAGAGAATAACAGCAACCAGAAGTCCGGAATACTGAGCCGCAACCGTTCCTGCTGCGATACCGGCAAATCCCATTCCCTCATACCCTATCGACTTTATTCCCAGAGCGAGCACAAAACTCATCAGCACATTCATTCCATTGACAGTCAGGTCAGTAAGCATAGGACTCACGCTATCCTGCATACCAATGAACCAGCCTTTGAAAGCCATCAGACTCAATGTAGCCGGGGCAGCCCAAATACGGATGAAGAAATATTGAGAGGCCAGAGCCTGCACTTCGGGAGTGCAGTCAACAACCAGAAAGGCAGCCTTGACAAACAGCCATTGGATCGCTATCAGGACAAAGGCACAGGCCAGAGAAATCCCAAGCGCTCTGGAAAGTATCTGAGCACATTCTTTCCGGTCTCCCCTTCCGTATGCTTGAGCCGTCAGACCGCCAGTTCCGACACGAAGGAATCCGAAATTCCAGTAAAGCAGGTCGAAAAGCATCGTGCCTATGGCGATGCCTCCGATCATTGTGGCAGCCTGAGTATCAAGATGTCCTGCCACGGCGATATCCACCATTCCCACTATCGGGACGGTGATATTGGCCAGAATGCTTGGTATGGCCAGTTTAAGGATGTCCTTATTGATTGCTTTCATTGGAAATATCCTTTACTGCATTCAGGAAGACTACTACCTGTACTTACCTTCTTCATCCAGCATTCCCAGATATGAAGAATATCGGTCATAACTTATTTCGCCAGCCTCCACAGCCTCTTTCACGGCACATCCCGGCTCGTGTGTGTGGGTACAAGGGGTGAAACGGCAGCCTTCCGAGGCCTTGAGCATTTCAGGAAAATATAGAGCGATCTCCTCCTTTTTCAGGTCAACAAGGCCGAAGCCACGCAGACCCGGGGTATCAACTATGAATCCTCCGGAAGAGAGAGCATACATTTCATAAAAAGTAGTGGTATGCTTTCCCTGGAGATGGACATCGGAAATCTCGCCGACACGAGGGTCGAGAGACGGATCCAGAGCCTTGATGAGCGATGATTTTCCTACACCGGATACACCTGAAAACAATGACACATTGCCCTTGCAGGCATCCCTGAGGGCATCTATTCCCTCTCCTGTCAGAGCCGACACCTCCATTACCGGATACCCGGCTCCTTCATATATCTCGTGGAATGCCTCCAGCATTTCCTTATGTGATTCACGATAAAGATCGACTTTGTTAAGGACTATGGTCACAGGCACATTATATACCTCGCAGGTTACGAGAAGACGATCGAGAAACGGGAGTTTTATCTCAGGATAGTCTATGGTCGCTATGATGAACGCCCGGTCGAGATTGGCTGCAATTATATGTGACTGACGGGAAAGGTTGGTTGACTTGCGGATTATGTAATTCTTACGCGGTTCGACTGACGTTATCACTGCGGCATTTTCCAAGGTCACATATTCATTGAGCCCTCCTGCCGGAACATTCTCCGGAACATCAGCCTCATAATTCACGATATCACCCACTGCCACAGGATTTGTAGCCGTACTTCCCTTTAGTCTTATCTTTCCTCTGAGCACAGCCGGAAACAGATTCCACTGAGGGAGTTCCGAAAGCAGATAGTGGCTTCCCGTATGTTTCACAACTGTTGCCTGTCCTTTTATTATCATATCCTCTTCATTGTTTGAAATGCAAAGATAAAGAAATTCCGTTTTTATCATTATATTTGCGAAGATATAGAGATCAATAATATGACACAGGAAAACCATATAGACACCGCTCTTAAGGCGCTGTTCGACAACCTGACATTCACTCAGGAGCCGGCAGGATTGTATGATCCCCTCAGATATATGATGCAGATCGGGGGTAAACGCATACGTCCGAGACTATGTCTTACCACATATTCCCTTTTCAAAGATTCATTTTCGGAAGAGATTCTTGCACCAGCATCCGCTCTTGAAGTCTTTCATAGTTTCACCCTTATCCACGACGATATTATGGACAAGGCGGACGTGCGCAGGGGCGTTCCTACAGTCTATCGCAAATGGGATGAAAACACGGCTATACTTTCAGGCGATGTTATGTCGATAGAGAGTTACAAACTCATCGCAAAGGCACCTGCCGAAGTGCTTCCGCAAGCATTGAGCCTGTTTTCAAAGACAGCCGCAGAAGTCTGTGAAGGTCAGCAGTACGATATGGATTTCGAAAATCTCGAATGCGTTCCGATGAAGGACTATATGAAGATGATCGGTCTTAAGACAGCCGTCCTCATAGCCTGCTCGGCAAAGATGGGAGCCATCATCGCCGGTGCCTCAGAAGCGGATTGCGAATCATTGTACAGATATGGATACGACCTCGGTCTGGCATTCCAGATTGCCGATGACTGGCTGGACACTTACGGTGATCCTGCGGTATTCGGCAAAGCAATAGGAGGCGACATTGTGAACAACAAGAAGAGTTGGCTTATGACCAGGGCATTCGAGAAGGCCGGAGACCGTCGCGGGGAACTTCTGGCAGCAATGGCGATGCCGGTAGGTACTGATGCAGAGAAGGAAGCAAAGATTGCTGCCGTAAAGAAAATCTATGAAGCCCTCAATGTCGGAGACGAGGCAAAAGATGAGATTACAAGGCTTCACAGTCTGGCTCTTGAACACGCAGCCGGACTGAGACTTCAGCCGGAAGCATACGCCCTGCTGGGAAAATATGCAAAGAAACTTATAGGAAGAACAAAATAATGGAGAACATCATAGATAACAAGGAGAATCAGCGCCGTACCACTCGCATCAGCGAGATGTCTTCAGACATCGAAGCAGCCGATAGGCGTACTTTGGAAATAATGGCTCCGGCAGGAAATTTCGAATGCCTGCACGCAGCAATCCAGGGTGGCGCCGACTCGGTATATTTCGGTGTGGAGAAACTGAATATGAGGTCGCACTCTGCCAACAATTTCAAGATGACAGACCTCGCGGAAATCGTGCGCATCTGTTCAGAGCATAATGTTAAGACATATCTGACTCTCAACATCGCACTTTTCGGAGAGGATCTGGAAGATATGAGGCGTACTCTGGATGCCGCAAAAGAGGCCGGCATCACAGCCGTGATCGCTTCCGATATGGCTGCCATCCTCTATGCCCGTCAGATAGGAGTGGAAGTGCATATTTCCACTCAGTTGAGCATTTCCAATGTCGAGGCGCTGCGATTCTATGCCCAGTTCGCCGATGTGATCGTGCTGGCACGCGAACTGAATCTCGGGCAGGTGAAGGAGATCAAGAGGATCATCGACCAGGAGCAGATATGCGGTCCTTCAGGCCGCATCGTCGAGATAGAGATGTTCGCCCACGGAGCATTGTGTATGGCCATTTCAGGCAAGTGCTACCTGAGCCTTCACGAATACGGAGCATCTGCCAACAGAGGTTCCTGCTATCAATTGTGCCGCAGGGCATATAAGGTTCAGGACAGGGAAACCGGAATGGAACTGGAGATTGACAACAAGTATATAATGTCTCCTAAGGATCTGTGTACCATAGAGTTTATGGATAAGATCATAGATGCCGGAGTGACGGTGTTCAAGATCGAGGGGCGCGCACGTTCGGCTGAATATGTGAAGAGAGTGGCCTCGTGCTACCGTCGTGCTGCCGATGCCGTATGTGACGGCACATATACCCCTGAACTGGGAGCATCATTCAAGAAGGAACTGGAGGAAGTTTTCAACAGAGGTTTCTGGGACGGATACTACCAGGGAGCACGTCTCGGAGAGTGGTGCGATGTTTACGGAAGTACGGCTACACGCAAGAAAGCATATTGCGGCAAGATCACCAACTGGTTCGGCCGACTCGGAGTAGCAGAAATCCTGGTGGAGTCATATTCATTGAAGGTCGGCGACAAGATACTCATAATAGGTCCGACATCTGGTTGCGTGGAATACACCGTTCCGGAAATACGCGTCGATCTGAAACCTGTCCAGGAAGCCGGCAAGGGTGTATATTGCTCGATCCCGATCGATTGGTCCAAGGTGGTTCCGGGAGCACGAGAGGAAGACCTCGGCCTATGCGGAGACGGCTGCAGCGAGAATGCCTGCCGCGCCATCGAGGAAACCCGCCTGCGTCGCTCCGACAAGGTCTATATCTGGCCGGAAGCCTAGACAATCATTTATATATACAATACCGCCTGTGGCTCAGGAAGCAGAAAAAAGGGAAATGCTTCCTTCGCTCACAGGCGGTATTGTGTATCTTTCTATTTGAATCAGTTCTAGTGAAGGTTATGACCGCAAGCCTCACTAGAACCTCGATTTCGAGCCTGATTCTGCTGCTTTTGAGGAGTTCTGGTGAATTTGGGGCAATGAAAGTTCACTAGAACTATAAGCCCACACAACTCACCAACCATCAATCAGATATCAAGGTACCGATCAAACACATACAGACAAAGCCTGCTGTGAGCGAGCGAAGCATTTCCATACGCTTCTGCGGAGCGAGCCACAGCAGGCTTGGCGTTTATGCAGGAGATTTCTCGACTCGCTGCGCTTGCTCGAAATGACAGGAGAAGCGCTCGCTCGTCATCGGCGAAGTCGCTGAAGTGAATGAAATTGACCTCTACACTCTTGCGGTTTGAACATTAAACCAGTTTGAGTTACTGAGAAATCAGGCGAAGAGTTCGTGAAGAACCTTGAGGGAATTGACATTTACGGAGGATTCGGTGTGGAACTCGATGTAGCGGAGGATTTCTTCGGCGATTTCATTTCTGACGGCACCATTGAGGGGTATCAGCATCGATTCGGCAAAAGAAAGAGACATAAACTTCTCAGCCACAGGATAATGATTTCCTACGAAAGGAGCAAGGTCACGGGCTTCCGGACTGAAACCTAGTGCTACGGCAAGTTCGAGAAGGAAACGGATATGGAAATTGCTGAAGTCTGTCTGGATGCTGTCCAGCAGAAGGATATTCTTCTCACACCATTCATATAGGCCTTGTTCGGCAGCACCATCCTTGAGCACGCGATAGAGGACTTCGCTGATGAAGAGAGTCATCGAGTTTTTGAAAAGATTGTTACGTATGCCGGAGAGCGGGTGAATGGCAGTTATATTCCTGGCCGTGTATAGATCGGACTTGCTGCTTACCACAATTTCCGCCTCCAGGATATTGAGAGGGAGAAAAAGAGACATTGATGCCTTCTTGCCGACTCCTCTTACCAAAAAACTTCGCCGCCCATAATCCCTGCTCAGGGTATGGACGACGAGAGAATTCTCACCGAACTTGGTGGTGTGCAGAACTATGAGTCCGGTGTTTATGGTCATATAATTCAGTTTTAAGATCCTTCGCTACGCTCAGGATGACAGTGGGGAGGGAAAAATCAGGATAACAGGGGAAAGGGAGGACATAAATGTCAGGCGTTGTTCTTGAGCCACTGAGCCATAGCACGAAGAGCCTTTCCTCTATGCGAAATTGCGTTCTTTTCTTCCTCCGATATATCGGCAAGGGTCAGACCAGGGAATTCATCCGCGATGAATATAGGATCATAACCAAAACCACCGTTGCCCGACTTTTCGCGGGATATCTCACCCTCCAAAGTACCCTCGAACATCTTTATTTCTCCGTTGATTATCAGAGTGATGACACTTTTGAAACGTGCTCTGCGCGAAACAGGCTTGACCTTGAGCCCGAGCGATTCAGCCATCTTAGCCTCGCTTTCACGAACCGAGAGTTCATACAGGACCTTGTCCATATTGGCATTGAAGTCCTTACCTTCTCCCGCATATCTTGCTGTATAGACTCCTGGGGCACCTCCCAAGGCATCCACCTCAAGTCCCGTATCATCTGCAAAGCAATTGCATCCTACCTTATCATAAAGATATTGAGCCTTCTGTAATGAATTGGCTCTCAACGTATTTCCCGTCTCCGGGATATCCTCTTCAACTCCTACCTGCGCGAGGGAAACAAGTTCGAAACCCTCACCTAATATTTCCGACGCTTCACGCAATTTTCCGATATTTCCCGTTGCAAATACTAACTTCATAATCATATACTACTAAAAACCGCTGCAAAGGTATAAATAAATTTCGTATTTTTGTGGCATCATATATGCGGAGACTACTCTTCGCAAATTTCACACCGCAGATGAGAAAATATATTATAACCTTTTCAATGGCATTTGCCATAATCACAGCAGCCAGTCACACTCTTTCGGCACAATCGCAGGACTTCAGACTGGGACAATGGAGCGAGATCCACAATTCAATCATAAAGGAACTCAACCGCTCATACGTTGACTCATTACCTATCGACAGGATAATGAGAGCCGGAGTTGATGCAATGCTTGAAGAACTGGATCCTTACACCATCTATATCCCGGAGGAGGAGAACGAAGACCTGCAGATGATGCTTTCCAAGACATACGGAGGCATCGGAGCCATCATTCATAAGAAGACGGATGAAAATGTAATCATAAACGAGCCATACGCAGGATCACCTGCAGAAAAATATGGACTTCAGTGCGGTGACGAGATCATAGCGATCGACGGAGTGCCGACAAAGGGGCTTGAGACCAAGGAGAGCAGCGATAGGATGAAAGGAAAGCCAGGTACCACAGTTGTGTTCAAGATAAAGAAGGTGCGCACAGGAGACACTCTGGACGTGCCGGTTGTGCGCGAGCGCATACATTTTCCTGACATCGAATATGCCGGTATGCTGGATGACACCACAGGATATATCCTCCAGACCGGATTCACCGAAAATGTATCCGGCGAAGTCAGAACAAAGTTCCAGGAACTGAAAAAGCAGGGAATGAAGAGGCTAGTGCTGGATTTGCGCGGAAACGGGGGCGGACTTATGAGCGAGGCCATAGGTATTGTATCGCTTTTTGTGCCGAAAGGTTCACTGGTAGTTACTTCCAAAGGCAATACGGAAGAATCCGTACAGGAATACCGTACACAATCCGAACCTATTGACACTCAGATACCTGTCATTGTCCTTATTGATTCCGGGTCGGCTTCTTCCTCAGAGATTGTATCCGGAGCACTTCAGGATATGGACAGAGCCACGATTATGGGTAAAAGGAGTTATGGGAAAGGGCTTGTCCAGTCCATCAGGCCAATCCCTTACAATGGACAGATCAAGGTCACTACCGCAAAGTATTATACACCAAGCGGCAGATGCGTCCAGGCCATAGATTATTCCAACCGCAACGATGACGGCAGCGTGGGACATATTCCTGACTCCCTCACCAGGGAATTCAAGACTGCAAACGGACGTATCGTACGCGACGGCGGCGGAATCACCCCGGATGTCGAGATCGCTTCTCCTGATTACAGCAGACTCGTTTATGCCCTTGTGTTAGGCGGAGTTCTTGATCAGTATGTAATCGATTATGCCAGAAGGCACGACAGCATTCCTGAGGTTGACGACTTCCATTTCTCCGATGAGGATTTCGAGGATTTCATCAGGTTTGCAAAGACTCAAGACTTTGACTATCGCAGCAGCGCAAAGACTTTTTATGACCAGATGAAGAAGGAATTGGAGAAAGATGGACTGGCCGAATCGATGAAGCCCGAACTTGATGCGCTCGCTAAAGCACTGGAAATGGACAAGGAAAGATTCATCCGTCTCAAAAAGGATGAGATCATTCCTTTCATAGAGGAGGAACTTGCCACAAGGTATTGGTACCAGGAAGCAGGAATAAAGGTACGCCTGCGTTATGATGAACAACTTAAGACCGCACTCACAAAACCGCTTATATGATTGTACTGTTTGATTTTGACGGCGTGATAGTCGATACGGAATCACAATATACTGGATTCTGGAACGAGATGGGAGAGAAATATCTGGGACTGGTAAATTTCGGCCACACGATCAAAGGACAGACGCTTGTCCAGACATTCGGGAAATATTTCAATGGCAAGATCAAGGAGCAAGGAGAGATTCTGCCGCTTTTGAATGATTTCGAAAGAGATATGACATACGGATATGTTCCTGGCGTGTATCAGTTTATGACCGAACTTAAAGAAGCCGGAATCAAGATGGCGATTGTAACAAGTTCGAACAATATCAAAATGGCAAATGCCTATAAAGCGCACCCGGAACTGCTTGAAATCGTGGATGTGATCCTCACAAGCGAGCATTTTTCCAAATCCAAACCTGATCCAGAGTGCTTTCTGAAAGGTATGGAAGTCCTTGGAGGAAAGCCTGAGGAAACCATCATCTTTGAAGATTCATTCCACGGTATTGCAGCCGGTCGCGCCTCTGGAGCCAGAGTCATAGGTCTGACTACAACCAACACGAGAGAGGCTCTTGCCCCCCTCTGTGATATGGTAATCGATGATTTCATAGGGTTGACCGTACGGGACATCATATAGCATCCTCATAACTATCAATGACCTTCAGGCTCCTATATACCGGAAAGCCAACTTCTGATCAATGTTCTGCAAAGCCTGCTGTGAGCGAGCGAAGCATTTCCCAATGCTTATGTGTAGCGAGCCACAACAGGCTTGGTCTGTAGATGTTTGACCGGTACCTTGATATCTGATTGATTGACGGTTGGTACCTTGTGTGGGCTTATAGTTCTAGTGAACCTTCAGCCCCTCTCATTCACCAGAAATCCTCAAGAGCAGCAGAATCAGACTCAAAATCGAGGTTCTAGTGAAGGTTATGGCCATAACCTTCACTAGAACTGATTGGGTGATTCCTGTTCCGGTCATTTTCTCTTTCACCGGCCATATAAATGGCCTTTTTTCTGACCCTCTGTCATTTTGATGTGAGCCGGCCAAGAAAACGCCTTTTACCCTGGCAGTGAGAGGGGTAAGTTGAAAGATAATGATGATATGTGTCACGCCGGTAACTCGGAATCACTGATCTTCAACGAGTCTTCTCCAAATATACACCTCTATTCCGTACAGACCGGTACAAAGCAGGCTGAGCTGCGGAGCCGGCTTTGAAGCGCTGGCCTTCGTATTTGCCAGCTGTGTTGCCTTGCACCTGCTGCATTTTTGCTATGGAACTGCACGAGGTACCCTTCAAAAACGGGGTATCTCGCGCATTTTCACTGGTTTAGTGCTCCAGGTTCCCAACTAATGAGGCGCTTCTCAAAGTATTTCTCATAAACGCCAAGCCTGCTGTGGCTCGCTCCGCAGAAGCGTATGGAAATGCTTCGCTCGCTCACAGCAGACTTTGTCTGTATGTGTTTGATCGGTACCTTGATATCTGATTGATGGTTGGTGAGTTGTGTGGATTTATAGTTCTAGTGAACTTTCCTTGCCCCAAATTCACCAGAACTCCTCAAGAGCAGCAGAATCAGGCTCAAAATCGAAGTTCTAGTGAAGGTTATGGCCATAACCTTCACTAGAACTGATCCATCTACCGGATCAGAAATCTTTTCATAAGGCGATGGTTTGTCCGGCAAACTTACATAACAACTTTAGTTTATATGTCAGTCGCAATCAAATTATGCATTAAACCGTCGCTCCGGGTCAGTGACTATTTCAGGTAAGATTTAAGCGCATCCACATAACTTTCAAAGGCCTTCAGACCGACAGGAGTGATGCGGCATATAGTGCGAGGCTTCTTGCCTTCGAAAGTTTTTTCCACAGATATATAGCCTGCCGCAGAAAGTTTGTCCAACTGAACGCTCAGATTGCCCGCTGTAGCCTGCGTATTTTCTCTGAGATAGACGAAATCCGCCTCCTCAAGTTCTACGAGCAGCGACATAACTGCCAGACGTAATTCGGAATGAAGTAAAGGGTCCAGTTTCTTGAACATATCTCTATCGGTTATTACGGTTCATCATTATACCCGGCAGTATCAGTGATACTACAGATGCGACAGAAAAGACCAGCGTCGCGTCGTAGGTTCCGAACACACAGAGAGCCACAGCACCCCCGATGCCTGTAATGAAGCCTCCGATAGTAATGAAACGGTTCTTGAGCACCATTCCAGTCATAGCAGCACCATATCCCAACAATACTATCGTGATGGCTCCTATATGTTCAGCAGCAACAAACGACAAGGCCACAGCCGTTGCGACTGCAAATATACCATATCCTATCCATATCTGCCCTATAGTATCATTGACAAAATTTCTGGCGCCCCTGATTTCCTTATTTTTCAGAAACAGATGTGACAGCGGCCAGCCTGCGACAGGTATGCCGAACCAGAGAAAATTCCACATAAGATTGTCCGTAGTCCTCAGCAAAAGCCAGATGACAATCGAAAATATCAGGACTATCACGCCCCATAATATCATTGGAGTACCGGCATTTCTTTCAAAATCCTTTCTACTTTTTGCGATTGCATCACTTATTACCTTAAGGCTCTGCTCAGGTGTCATTCCATTAGTTTCCATTTTCAATCAATTAAAAATTAAACATTTACAACTTCATCACTCCCCTTCCGGACGGGAAGATCCAAAGTTATGTCCCGCGGAGACAGTGCAAATATAAACAAGTTTATTTTGTAAACCAAATACAATAAGAAAAAACCTGCAGCGATATCTACAGGTTTTCAGAAACAGTTTCTTAAAGTTTATTTCATACGGAGGGACTTGATATAGCCTTCCTGAGGCACGCAGTTTTCGAAGCGGCAGGCCTCGATGAAGTCCAGCATTGCCTTACGTGCCATTTCCTGGTCCGGACGCGCTGCACGGATCTCAAAGAAAGTAGTACGCGGAGCCTCGGAAAATTCTATTATCTTCTCCCAATTCTCCGGAGGCACTATACCGCTGAAGCAAGAATTGCGGATTTTCTTATATGGCCAGAATGTGTAGCCGATATTTGCTTCCTCCATTGTCTTGCAGAAAGTCTCCTGCCACTCATCCGTATTGTGGCCGATTTCGCCCATATACATAGGCATATCGGTGCTGTCGCGGAACTCTATGAAATTCATAATTGCCGGACGGATAGGATCACCACCATACCTATGGCAGGTCCACATCAGTTTATCATCATAATTCCAGTCCTTGAAAGGCTTGAAATTGCCGTTCCACTGAGATGCTCCAAGCATAATGATATGGTTGGGGTCAACTTCACGGATAGCCGCGGTCACCCTTTTATGCAAAGGCTCCAACTTTGCATTCAATTCGTCCATATTCTCAAAATATGGTGCAATCGGTTCATTTATAAGATCATAGCCAAGGATAACAGGCTCATTCTTATAATAATCCGCAATTTTCTTCCAGATGTCGCAGAACAACTGTTGAGACTTTTCGCTTTCAAGAAGCCACGGATAGCCGTAACTGTCATCTATGTTGTCACCGGTCTGTCCACCAGGAGCATCGTGCATATCGAGAATGACATAAAGACCATTGTCACGGCACCAGGTGATCACGCTGTCTACCCTTTCAAAGCCATCCTGGCCGGATGAGAGACCCATATAATCCTCATCAGTGAACAATTTGTAATGGAACGGGAGTCTGACGGTGTTGGCACCGGTAGAGGCTATGAATTCTATATCCTCGCGGGTTACATAATTATCCTTGAACATTTTCCAGAATTCTGCTGTGAAGTCGGGGCCGACCAATTCGCAGAACATCTGATCAATCAATCTTGCAGAGTTAGTCTTGCTGAAGGCGAACATATAACCTTCTGGATTGAGCCAGTTGCCAAGGTTGGTGCCCTTGATGAAGAATACGGATCCATCCGGGGCAATAAGGTTCTGGCCTTCAACACGTATGAAATCATCAGAAGACACGGTCTGTGCCGAGCGTCCGCATCCTGCCACAAAAGCCGCAGACAGTAACGCTAATAGTAAAGCCTTGATTCGCATATTGATTATTGTTTTAGTGTTTGTGTCATAATAAAAATTGGCCCGACCTTCACAGGCAAGGCCAATTGAGTTTCTAACCTGAAAGCATAACTAACCATTATAAATCATTCAATTCTGCATCCAGCCATTCTAGACGCTTCGTGTAGAATTCCTTCAGATAGTCAACTTCTTTCTCGTATGAGCCGAGAGATGGGAAATATACCCAATCGACGGACTCCCATATACTCCACACCTGGAAATTTCTCTCCTGGGCCTTATCAAGAATAAGAGCCTGTTCATCGATGAAGTCCGGAATCTTACGGAACTCCGGCATAAGTTCATTCCAACGTTTCTGCACCTTATCTACAAATACCGGATCTGCGAAAAGATATGGATACCATTTATGCAACTTGATCCAGAAATTGTCAGGGCCATTACCGACATCGCCCCAGAAATATCCGCAATTACCCAGAGTGAGGTCAAAGTCCCATAGATGGTACATCTCCATCTTTTTGCCACGCTCCTTAGTAATGAATGAACTTTTCCGGAGATTGCCGTCCACGTTCTTGGTAAGTTCCTGTACGATATAATAGTCAACGAATGAATCGACATCAATGTACTTTGGATAGCCTGAAGACTCGGAGAAGTCCTTTGACCAAAGCGCTTGCTCAAACGACTCGAAAAGCCCTTTGACGTATGCAAGTTGCTCTTTTGTAGGCTCTTCCGGGTCGCTGAACATCATCGGCACGCCCATCGATGTCCACCAGCAGGTAGTCTCGTCCTGCTGCTCCTCGATCTCCAGATAATATCCTCCGGTCACAGCATCACCGACATTGTCATTCTCTCCCACGACATCGATATCCACCCTGTCGGAAGATACCTTCTTATGCTCGCAAAGCGTATATACACCTTGATATTTATCGTTGAGATACACTTCAACGCTACGCATACGTGGAGTCCAAGTGAATCCACATATCTCCGAAAGTTTCATTGCAACGATATTTCGGATCAAGGTTCTGTCGGCATAATTGGCTAGCAAAGCCCACTCCTTGTCTGCCGGCATTCCCAAAAGAGATGCCTTTTCCTTGAGTTTCACCTTCCAAGGCTTCTTCGGGAAACTCCAGGTGGAATTTCCACGCCCTCTTATACCCATATCGGCAGTAAATTCGGTGACATCACCATAGAGTCCTTCAGGATCCGATATTGTGATCGTACCGTCAATATATGTCTTCTTATCAAGAATCGGAGCGGAATCCTTTGTCTTTATCCTGACCACAGGAATATTCTGCCGTCTGGCGATCTCTTCCTGCTCCTGCTTCTGATCTTCCAAAGCTTTGCTCGGGAAAACAAGGAGTGCACGGTTGCTCAGATATGCATACAAAGTAGTGGTATCGAAATACACATATACCGGAACAGACTCCATATCCGAAACCGAAGAATCCGCTTCGATACCCAGAAGGGAGCCGTCTATCGACCACCATCCTCCTACAGCCTCGACCTTAGCCGGGCTGGCCTGGGTACAATCGTGGATTTTAAAAGAGGTCTCAGGTACAGTAAGTTTGTAGCCATCTGTAAATGTTATCTCACAGACCTGCGGCTGATGTATGGCAGATCGGAAAATCTTTCCGTCCCTGTATGCCTGGATCAGTTCAAGATATTCCTTTGGTAAGACAGATTCATCCGACGGATGCACTTCCCTCTCACAACCGGAAAGTACAAGGTTCAAAGACAGAAGTAAGAACGATAATATATATGCAAGTCTGCTCATAAAATATTATTTGATAATAAAATCCACAGGTTCTCCGGAAGCGGAATCACCTGCTGCCCAAAGTCTGAAATCGCCAGGTTCCACAACATATTCCATATCTATGTTCCAGAATGCCAGGTCGGCAACCGGAAGTTCGAATGTCACGTTTCTGGACTCTCCCGGAGCAAGAGTGACTCTCTGGAAGCCCTTGAGTTCCTTCACCGGGCGCACTACTGAACCCACCTTGTCCTGGACATAGAGTTGAGCCACTTCCGTAGCCTCATATCGTCCTGTATTCTTGAGTTCGAAATTCACGCGGATTGTTCCGTCACGCTCCAACTCCGCGTTCTCGATGACAGGTTTGCCATACTCGAATGAAGAATATGAAAGGCCATAACCGAACGGGAAGAGAGGGCCGTATCCGCTGTCGAGATAATATGAAGTACATCCGAGGGATGTCTGTCCTGCAGCGATAGGAATATCCTCAAGAAGGATCTCAGTGCCGTTGCACGGACGACCTCCGTTATTGTGATTATAGTAGAATGGAGCCTGACCTGCATCACGAAGGAAGGTCATAGGGAGTTTACCCGACGGAACTGCCTTACCTTTGATCAACTCTGCGAGGGCTGGACCTCCCATTGTGCCCGGATGGAATGAATAGAGCATTGCATCACAGTTCGCAAGATCACGCTCTATGGTAAGCGGACGACCGGCCATCACAACCACGACAACCGGTTTTCCAGCCTTGGCAACCTCAGCGATGAGTTCACTCTGTGCACCCTGAAGATTGAGGTTGGAAAGGGAGTGCGCTTCTCCCGAAAGGATAGCCTCCTCACCGACGAATACAACAGCAGCATCCGCCCTTGCAGTGGCTCTGCGCACCTTTGCGAAGTCCTTGGTATCCTTGTCACGACTATACTTCAGACCAGGTTCCCAGATAACATCATATTCCTCACGAAGAGCCTCAAGAGGAGTCACGGTATGCTCCTTCTGGCCGTCAAATGCCCAGGTACCCATCTGCTCGTATGGTGCATCGGCAAGAGGACCGGTCACAAGAATGGTCCTGGCCTTGTCCAGAGGAAGCACATTACGCTTGTTCTGAAGAAGGATAGCGGATTCTATGGCGCACTGCTTTGCAGCTTCGAGATGTTCAGGCGCATAGTCCACCTTTGCAGAAAGTGTCTCATCTATATACGGATTCTCGAAAAGGCCGAGTTCGAATTTAAGTTTCAATATATTGCGGACGGCACGATCTATTTCCTTCTCTGAAATTTTTCCTTCATCCACAAGTTCCTCCACATACTGGATGAATCCGTATGACATCATATCCATATCAACGCCGGCATTCACAGCCTGCTCCGCGGTATGCTTGAGGTCGCGCGAAAATCCGTGCGCAATCATCTCGCCTGCTGAATTCCAGTCAGTTACCACCATACCATCCCATCCCCATTCGTCACGAAGAACATCCTTCAGGAGCCATTTATTACCTGTTGAAGGAATACCGTCTATCTCATTGAAAGATGTCATAAGTGTAGCGGCTCCAGCCTCTGCGGTGGCCTTGAATGCAGGGAAATATGTATTACGGAGAGAACGCTCCGATATCATCGTGGAGTTATAATCACGTCCTCCCTCGGCAGCACCATAGCCTACGAAATGCTTGATGCAGGCCGCCATTGCAGTAGGATCGCTGAGGTCATCGCCTTGATAGCCTTTCACCATAGCGACACCCATCTGCACATCCAGATACGGATCCTCTCCGGCACCCTCTGCAACTCGTCCCCAACGTGGGTCACGCGCGATGTCAAGCATCGGTGAGAATGTCCATCTGATACCGCTGGCAGTAGCCTCAACGGCAGCGACACGGGCACCTTTTTCCACTATTGCCGGGTCAAAGGTCGCAGCCTGACCGAGAGGAATCGGAAAGATTGTCCTGAAACCGTGAATCACATCTCGGCTGATAAGGACAGGAATACCAAGACGGCTTTCCTCGACGGCAGCCTTCTGAATGGCATTAAGTTCCTTAGGATCGACGCAATTCAGCACCGACCCCATCTCACCTTTTGCAGCAGTTTCAGCCAGCCAGGCACCTCCGGAGAGTTGGTTCATCTGTCCAACCTTTTCACGAAGGGTCATCTGTGACAATAGGTCATCTACCTTCTTGTCGATATCACTCTGTGGCTTGGGAGCACAAGCGGTCATAGCCACTGCGGCTCCGATAAGGAGAAGATTGAGTATCTTATTCATAGCGATGGATTATTTATTTCTTTTGGAATACACGCACATAATCAATTTCCATTTCGGCAGGACCTTCAGTCAGAGCGGTAACCTGATTTATATCCCATATTCCCGGGAAGTTGCCGCCGACAGCAAGGTTGAGAAGAATGAAGTTGTCCTTACGGAACTCATTGTCACCGAAGTCCTTGAGAGCCATCTTGAAATAAGGTTTGGCATCAGGCTTGGTGTCAAGGTCTATATACATAGCAATCTGATTCTCGTCCCAGATGCAGGTGAAGGTGTGGAACTGTCCGTCCTGGACAGAGTAAGGATTGGTGAAGTCGTACGAATAATATTGATGTCCCGGAGCGCCCCAATGACAGGCTCCGTTCAGAAACTTCTCCTGCGCCCCCTTCTTTATTCCGTTCTGATGTCCCATCTCAAGGATATCAGTTTCTCCACAGTTCGGCCAACCCTTGGACTTGAAGTCATTGCCCATCATCCAGAATGCAGGCCAGAGGCCGTTGGCTGTCTTAGGCAATTTGATGGACGCTGTGACATAGCCATATTTGAAATAAACCTTTCCAAGAGTAATGAGACGGGCAGAAGTCGCTTCTGCTCCCTGGTAATTCTCCCTTCTGGCCGTTATAACGAGTTTTCCATCACGGACATCGACATTTTCGGGACGGTCTGTATAATACTGAAGTTCAGCATTTCCCCAGCCGTTGCTTCCGCGGCCGGTCTCGCAGGTCCAGTTGGCCTCATCAAGTTTGTTTCCCTCGAATTCATCGCTCCAGAACAACTCATACCCTTCAGGAACAAACATAGCCTCGCCCGTAGAACTGGTCTTCTGGACAAGTTTCACTTCAATTTTTGAAGAAGCAGTCCTGAATGTTATCGTATTCGTACGGTCTTCTGTCAGAAGATTCTTCTTTACTGAAATCTTTACCTTTGTATCTCCTTTCATTCCTCCTGTAGGAGACACAGAACACCAGTCGGATTCAGCAACCGAACTTCCCCAGTCTGAATCTGCAGTTACTGTGATATACGTTTCCTGCTCTTCAAAATCAACTGTAATCTCTGTCTGAGAGACCTGGACAGTGCCTCCTTTCGGTGTTTCGGTCTGCTCCGGGCCGGTGCAGGATATTGCCAGGAGGGCAATCACTAATATTTTTGATATCATTTTCATAAATTATAGATTTCTCGACTCCCTTCGGTCGCTCGAAATGACAAAGAGGACTTCGGTCGCTCGTAATCGGCTTGCCGCTTGAGCGACAGCGAAAGAAATGACAGTGTCATTTCTGGAACACGCGTACATAATCGATTTCGTATGTTGCAGGGAGACAGGACTCATCCACGCCATACATTCCTCCCCAATCGCCACCCCAGGCAAGATTGAGTTTAAGTTCGAAAGGCTTGTTGAACGGCCAGGTGTTGGCATTACGCCCCTGTGAATAGTCCTCCGGATTGTAGTAGAAGAGTTGTTTTCCGTCAACGTACGTCTTTATATACTCTGGAGTCCACTCAAGGGCGTATGTGTGGAACTCATCCATCACTCCCGGAATCTTGCGTGCTGCTGTCTTCTGAGTGCCCATAGCGTGATAATACGCCTTGCAATGGATCGAAGATGACACCTCTGTAGGCACACATCCTACGTGCTCCATAATGTCGATCTCTCCTCCGTCAGGCCAGCCGGACCATACTGAAGGCATCATCCAGAATGCAGGCCAGGTGCCCTTGCCCTCAGGCAGTTTGAGACGAGCCTCGAAGTAGCCGTAGGTCCAGTTCTTTCTGGTATTGACTCTCGCCGAATACACCCTGTTTCCGCTCTTTATCGCGCGGATCTTGAGAGTGCCGTCACTCACATCGGCAGTGATTATATCGCCGGTACGTCCGGCAACGTAAGTCTGAAGCTCATTGTTCACCCAACCTGGCTCGGCGGTCTCGTACCACCACTCCTTGGTGTCAGGCATAATGAGTGAAGGGTCATTGAACTCGTCCCTCCATACGAGTTGGTATCCGGCCGGGGTATATATATCCGGCTCGACATATTGTGCACCTTCTGGAACCTTGAATCCTGCCGGCGCAGTAAAATCTGACCACACATAGACGGTGGTCAAAGGGTTTCCTGTAAGATCCAGATCCTTCAGCTTGGAAAGGAGCTGGATATCGATGGTCTTGATGTTGTTTCCCGCAAGGTTGAGAGACACCAGGTCAGGGAAAAGCTTTGCAAGCTCAGACACATCCGAAAGCCCGCAGTTCGAGAGGTCAAGTGATGTCACACCTGCCACCTCCTTGGTGCTGAGCACACCGTCTCCGTCTTTATCGAGATTCTTGAGCAGAGCATCCAGCAGAGCCTTGTTCTCTACTGTCACACTCTCGACTTTATAATGCTGTCTTACCGGGATCTCCACCTTCTGCGTCCCCGATCTGAAAAGGAGATTAGTTTCCCTTTCGTCACCGGTCTTGTTCTCTTCTACAGTGACTTTGACAGAAGTCTCCCCTTTGATTCCTCCGGTCGGAGAGGTCTTGACCCAGGAGTCCACAGGAGTAACTCCCCAGTCTGTTTCTGCATTTACTGTCAACACAACTTCCTGTGCCACAGAAGATACAGATATCTCGCTCGGACTTACCTGCAATTTAATTTCCGGGGCATTCCCTCCCTGAGGCTCCTTTTCGCCACAGGCGGAAGCAGACGCTAAGACGGCTGCAATATATAAGGCTTTGAATCTCATTATTTTATCTGTTATAAAGATCCTTCACTTCGTTCAGGATGACAATGAAAGTTCAGGATGACAAAGATAAGTTAAATAAAAAGCAGGGGCAAAGCCCAATACGGACTTTTGTCCCCTGCCTTTAAGAATACTATTAATGCTCGATAATAGTAATACCGCTTATAATCACCTTTGAACCAGCAACTGCTCCTCCAAAGTCGAATACGAGTTTCAAGTCAGGAATATCTGTTCCTGCAAGTCCTGTAGCTGTATATACATATTCCTCGTATGCAGCAAGCGCGATGTCCGGTTTGTAGAGAATTTCATTGACATCAGTACCTGGAGCCTGCTCGTAACAAGGCTTAACAGTTACGTGAGGATGATCTGCCTCTGAGTACAATGTCACCTGGAAATCGTATGTCTTGTCAGGAGAAATCTTGATGCCGGTGTGGTTGAATACGAACTGACCCTGCCACTGCAATCCGCCGATTCCGTCAGGCATAATGAGAGTATATTCATTATTGCCTGCTGTCATTTCAGGATTTGCGATCTGAGTCCAGTTATTGTCTGCAAACCAGTAAGAAACTTCTGCTGTATTCGCTGTCTTCCAAAGGTTTGCATCTGAATTAGGATCAAGTGCGCCCGGTACCTCTGGCTCTGGCTCCGGAGTTGCTGCACCCTGGCTCTCACGGAAGATAATATCCTTGATGTTCACCTCAGTTCCTGCTGCATTTCCTCCGAAGTCGAAAACAAGTTTGAGGTTGCTTGCATCAATACCAGGCATAGCCACTACCTTGTAAACATAATCCTCGTATGCTGTAAGTTGATGCTTGTCAGCGAAGAAGAATACATTATCATTGTCATTCTGGGTAAGTTTCACAGTTACACCAGGATGATCGTGAGAAGAATTCATCACAAGATAGAAATCGTATGTCTTGTCAGGTGTAGCAGCCATACCTGTGTTTGCGAAGCATACTTGTGCCTGCCACTGGTCTGTAGTTGCCTCTGGCAGAGTTACAGTGTAATTATTGCCATCGGCCTCGAAGCCAGGATTATCAATCTGAGCCCAGCCCGGTGCATAGAAATATGTCATTTCAGTTGTGTTGGCAGTAAGCCACATATTGCTTGCATCAGTCGGATCGAATACAGGCTCTGAAGAACCGCCACCGACTGTCTTTGCCTCGCGGAATACGATATCCTTCACAACTACAGTCGAACCGCCCTGTCCGCCACCGAAGTCAAATACGAGTTTGAGGTTATCGCAGTCGATACCAGGAGCAGCATATACATCAAGAACGAAGTCCTCGTATGCTGTAAGGGCATAGCGGCCGTCTGTGATGATTGCGCCGTCGTCAGTCTGAGCGCAAAGTTTCACGGTAACGCCTGGGTGATCTGCTGTAGAGTTGAGCACGAGGTGGAAGTCGTAAGTCTTCGCAGCCTCTGCCTTAAGGCCTGTATTCTGGAAGAAGAACTGACCCTGCCACTGCTGGGTACCGAGGCCCTCAGGAAGAACGAATGTATGAGTACCACCGTCTGAAGTCACTGTCGCATTATCAATAGCACCCCAGTCGTTGTTTGCGAAATAGAAGTGATGGTCTGTAGTCACAGCATTGTTCCAGAGGTTGTCTGGAGATGCTGGATCGAACGGTGCAGGACCTGAACCGCCTTCTATGTGCTCCTGAAGAACGATATCCTTGATCTCGAATGTTGCGCCTGGAGTTGCTCCGCCGAAGTCGAGAACGAGCTTAGCGTTTGTGAGGTTCACACCCTGAACACCCTTCACCTGATACTTGAACTCCTCGTAAGCTGTCACTGCGTGTGCATCCTCGAAGAAGAATACATTGTCGTCATCCTGCTGAGTGAGCTTGATGGTCACGCCTGAGTGATCTGCTGTAGAGTTGAGAACGAGCTGGAAG
>JAZRBS010000080.1:0-31258 GCA_045635205.1 Candidatus Cryptobacteroides sp.
CGCTATCTCTCAGAAGGACAACATGACGACATCAATGACTGTACGGCCGCCTGAGCGCACACTCATCCGAAAACCGCAGGAATATAGGAAATTGTGCCTACCTGCGACTTCTTGTTCCTGTCTTCGCATGGTACTATCGACTCTTTATCAGGAAGCTCCTCCGAGAAGACTACCTGGAAGCCTTTCTTGATGCCCATGTGGCGGAGTCGCTTGCGGACGATGTAGGCCAGAGGACAGTTGAAGGACTTCGAGACGTCGGTGATGCGGACTTTAGTCGCATCGTATTTTGCACCTGCTCCCATAGATGAAACGAGTGGAATTCCGCTGTCCATGCAGTATTTGATCAAGTGGAGCTTTGGTGACAGGGTATCGATCGCATCGACAAGGAAGTCGATCTTGTAGCTTCCTAGCACGTCTCCAGCCTTTTCAGCCTCAAGGTATTGCTTTATTATTATAAGGTCGAGTTCCGGGTTGATATCCTTGAGGCGGGCTGCCAAGACATCGCACTTCGGCTTGCCTACTGTCGAGTCAAGGGCAAGAAGCTGACGGTTCTTGTTGGTCACCGAAACGTCATCGCTGTCCAGAATTATAAGGTGTCCGACACCTGCACGCACAATCATCTCTGCAGCGTAGCCTCCCACGCCGCCTACTCCAATCACCGCCACTGTCGAGTTACGGAAATGGTCAAGCATCTCCTCCCCTACCAGCATGGCTGTCCTTTCCTGCCAATCGTATATCATAATCCTTTAGCCTTGCCCTCGTCCCATATCGCATCCATCTCTGCGAGGGTCATGTCGGTGAGGTTGCGGCCCTGGCGGATGGTCTGCTCTTCGAGGTATGTGAAACGACGCTTGAACTTGGCGCATGTGCGTTCGAGAGCTGTGTCCGGATTGAGTCCATAGAGACGCGCCGCATTGACTGTCGCGAAAAGGAAGTCTCCGAGTTCATCCTCAGCGCGGTCGTATGCCGCTGCCTTCTCCTCATCGGTCTGAGCAGCAGCCATAGCGTCAAGTTCCGCCTGGTACTCTCCCATCTCCTCCTTTACCTTATCCCAGACCTGCTCCTTGCACTCCCAGTCAAAGCCCACTCCGCGTGCCTTGTCCTGCATGCGGTACGCCTTCAGAAGCGGCGGAAGGCCGTCAGGGACACCTGAAAGGACACGCTTGTTGCCGTCCTTCTCCTTGGTCTTGAGCATCTCCCACTGCTTGATCACGTCCTCAGCATCACCTACCTGAGCGGCAGCGAAGACATGAGGGTGTCTATATATAAGCTTGTCACAAAGGAAGTTGATCACATCGACTATATCGAAGTTCTGCTTTTCCTCTCCGATCTTAGCATAGAACAGCACGTGCAGGAGCACGTCGCCGAGTTCCTTCGAAAGTTCATGCTCATCGCCTGCCAGGATGGCACCGTTGAGTTCGTACACTTCTTCGATAGTCTGCGGGCGAAGCGACTCGTTGGTCTGCTTCCTGTCCCATGGGCATTTCTCCCTAAGTTCGTCCAGCACATCCAGAATCCTTCCGAATGCCTGCATCTTTTCTTCTCTTGTATGCATGCTGCAAAGGTAGTAATTCTATAAAAATTAACTATCTTTGACGAGTTAAACCTACAACTATGCGTAAAGAGATCAAGTTTGTTTCGGCTGAAGAGGCCGTACAGGTTGTCAAGTCAGGCGACCATATCCATTTGAGTAGCGTGGCAAGTGCCCCACGCATCCTTATCGACGCGCTCTGCGCACGCGGAGACAGAGGCGAGCTTCAGGATGTCCGCATCCACCACCTCCACACAGAAGGACCTGCTCCATATTCAGACCCGAAGTATGACGGCATCTTCTTCCACCAGGCATTCTTCGTCGGAGCCAATGTCCGCAAGGGAGTCCAGGCAGGATATGCTGACTACATCCCGGTATTCCTCAGCGAGACCCAGAAGCTTTACCGTTGCGGCGCCCTCCGCTGCGACGTGGCGATGATCCAGGTATGTCCTCCGGACAAGCATGGTTACGTGTCTCTCGGAACATCCGTTGACGCGACTCTTGCAGCCATCGAGTGTGCAAAGACAGTAATCGCTGTAGTGAACCCTAATGTTCCTCGCGCATGGGGACAGGCTATGATCCCTATGGACATGATCGACATCTTCGTGGAAGGTAACGAGCCTCTCGAGCCAGCTCACTTCAGCGAGCCTAACGAGGTCGAGATCGCGATCGGAAAGCACTGCGCAGCCCTCATCGACGACGGAGCATGCCTCCAGATGGGTATCGGAGCCATTCCTAACGCAGTTCTCGCACAGCTCGGAAACCACAAGAACCTTGGAGTACACACTGAAATGTTCGCAGACGGCGTTCTTGAACTCGTCGAGAAAGGGGTCATCAACGGATCCAACAAAGTCACCGACCGTGGCAAACTTGTGTCAACTTTCCTTATGGGCTCGCAGAAAGTGTATGATTTCATCGACGACAACCCTATGGTAGCGATGATGGATGTGGGATACACCAACGACCCGTTTGTGATTGCAAAGAACCCTAAGATGACAGCCATCAACTCCGCTGTACAGATCGACCTTACCGGACAGGTCTGCGCAGACTCCATCGGAACACGTTTCCACTCCGGAGTAGGCGGCCAGGTTGACTTCATCTACGGAGCCTCCCTCGCGCCTCAGGGCAAGGCCATCATCGCAATGCCTTCTACCACCAACAAAGGAGGCAGCAAGATCGCCCCTGTCATAATCGAAGGCGGCGGAGTCGTAACCACCAGACCACACGTCCACTACGTCGTGACCGAATATGGTGCCGTCGATCTCTACGGAAAGTCAATGCAGGAACGCGCCAAGTTACTGATCAGCATCGCCCATCCTGACCACCGCGAAGAACTCGACCGCGCTGCCTTCGAACGCTTCGGTCCGCACTACCACATCGTGAAGATATAATCCAGTTGAATCTGACCGGTGTGATATAAAACGCACATTTTATGTATCACCGGTGCTGGTATTACCCCAGATTGATGTAAAACCAATACCGGTGCTACACGAA
Organism: Candidatus Cryptobacteroides sp.; assembly: GCA_045635205.1. Taxonomy (GTDB): domain Bacteria; phylum Bacteroidota; class Bacteroidia; order Bacteroidales; family UBA932; genus Cryptobacteroides. The sequence goes on from JAZRBS010000080.1 coordinate 3,026, forward strand.
TCGATTCATTTGTGTAGCACCGGTATTTAATTTAGAACAGGAGTGCTATTCTTCGCTAAAGTTCAGCGACTTAGTCGGTTACCTGGACGCAACGGACAAAGTACCAGTTCGCACGAGGGGAGGTGCCCCGAGGGGAGGTGCCCCTACCAATGCTGTTGCCATAGAAATAGATGTCGTAGGCGGTGTCGTTGCCGGTCTGGACGACCAATAGCAGCCGTCACGTATTTCTGTCCGAAGTGTATTATTTAGTTTCATTCGCCAGCACACCTATCACGCTGTGCCTCAGCGACTTACCAATTCTACGTGCTCCCCTTTGCGCAGCACGCAGAATACATAAAAAGCTGATTATTAAAGCATTAGCCTCCGACACTAGGGTGAAACTTTATTTTTTGATGGGAGAGAGGTTTTGCATATATTCGCAGACAAAATTCAGACCACTATGAGACTATTGCTTTTCATATTTACAACAGCGCTTTTTATGGCTGGTTGCTCCGGTGAAGCCGGGAAAGCTGGAGAAGCAGGAAAGACCGCAGAAGCCAGACACTCACAGCAGCCGGACATCACTATGATGGCGGATACTGCGGCTTATATCGAGATGCTGGAGCAGGACATCACGCGAAAGGTCTTGGAAAAGGAAAGGAACACAAGGTCTCTGATGCTGACCATTATCATCCTCACAATAATCGTATCGTCAGTCGTCGTGGACAAGATTGCAATCGCCAAGCGTAAGACTGAGATAAGGAACAAGTGGCTGAAGAGGGATATAGAGAAACTGGAGCAAGAAATAAAGATGCTCTCCGAAATGAAAGAAGAAGGAGTTATAAATGAAGATATGAAGATGCTTCTGGAAGAGAGACTCAATGTGCTCAACGGATTCATCACTGCCCATATTTCGGGCAATTATTCGGAAAAAGCATACAACGAACTTGAAAGACTTATGAGCGACAGAAACAGTTTCATCGAATCAACCCGTATGTCTTTCATCATAGGACATCCCCGGTTCCTAATTTACTTGAAAGAAAAAGGACTTACCGATCTTGAAATAGGCTATTGCTGCCTTCACGCAATCGGGCTGAGAGGCAAGGAAATCGTCTCCTACCTCAACAGCCGAAGTTACTACAACGCCAGCAGTGCCATCAGGAAGAAACTCGGACTGAACGAACACGACACTAATATCAACCTGTATATCCAGAAACTCCTGCAGGAGATTGATGAAGATGTACCTGCAAAATCCCCACAAATATGAGAAGCAAGTTTGAAGATCCTATCAGCGGAATCCTCCTGGCCTTGGGAGGATGTTTCGGCGGCATTGGCCTGTTCATAAGTCCCGATACTACACCCGGAACCATATCTCTGGTGATTCAGGCAGTATTTATCGGCCTTTTCATCTTCCGTTTCATCAGAATGTGGATGAACAAGGAATACAATCCACCTACACACTGGTTACCGTATCTGAAGTTGGTCGAGGCCGTATTATGGTTCTTTGTCATCATCGTCTGGTGGGACGAGGTAAACAACAGAGACGAGATCTTCGGCATCGGCATAATGATCTTCATCGTGATCTACGGAACCAAGGATGTATATGATGCAGTAAAACTTCTTTTAATGAACAAAAATAGATAATTATGGACTTCTGGGATATCGCACTTCCGGCACTGGCCGGAGGAATTCTTGGACCTATATATGCCCGATGGTTCAGATGGTGGAGAAGAAGCAGGAAACAATCCAAGACCCAGACGGACTGATTATCAGTCCGTCTGGGTTTTATGGTGGCCGAAGATTACTCTACAGGAATGGAATCTACTCGGACAAACTTCTGAATAAATGTCTGGTCGTCACTTGCTATCCAGGACATTTCATTTGCTGTAAGATCCTTCACGATGTAACGATGAGACCAGTCGCCAGCATCGTGGTCATAGTTACCGCGAATAATGGCTCCCAGTTCAGGATCGTATTCAATGTAGTATGATCCTGTCACCTTATGAGGGACGTTCGTGAAACTGTCAAGATTCTGGTACATCGTATAAGTCTTGTCGTTACGGACAATATCCAGATACACGTATGTACCTTCTGCGAGAGGAGCGCCATTCCATTGAACAAGTTCCCACTTGCCTGAAATGTTATTGGCATTGACATCAAGGTACTGTACTGTCTCTTCCGGTTTCTCTGTGCAGGAAACCAGAAGTACAGCCACCACAGATAACGCTGCCATCAATATTTTAATTCTGTTCATATCTTTAAATTTTATCATTATCATCTTACGGTTCTATCCTGACTATCAGGGAGGAACGGCTCGGAGGGACGCCCAATCCTTTCAGGATCACCTTGACCACATTCTGTTTCAGCGGTTCGGAAGGAACGTACGATATAACAATCTCACCCTCCATTCCGTCCTCGAGTACTTCCGGTATCGTCTTGAACGACAGGAATCCGGGGAGGAAGGCATCTTCACATTCAAGTCTTAAAGGTCGTCCGCTAAGATTGATGAAACGAAGGCTTTCCACTGCCTTCTGTCCTTCCTTGAACACTAATTCCGAGCGTCTGAGACGTATCGCCCCCATCTGAACAGGCCATAAGCCTGAAAGGTCGGAGCCATTCTCCACATTGACAGATAGTTTCAATACTGCTGCCGGTGCGTTTCCCTTTCCTGTGTATAAGAATACTCTCCTCTCAAATCTTCCCGGATGCCCCTTTGGGGTATATCTTACAGTTATTGCCGCTTGCTCTCCCGGGAGGACTTCCGTCTTGTCTGATGATGCAGATGCACAGGAACAGGTCGAAACAAGCCTGTCAATATGTAGCACATCACCTCCGACATTCGTGAAACGGAACACAAAGTCTTTCGGAGCGTCATCCTCATTCATTGTTTCGGCTACTATATGTCCGGTCTCAAATCTTATGGATGAAGAATCGGCCGATAGCCGAGGATTTGCTATATTATCAATCTTTTCCTTAGGGAGTATCTTCAACTGGGCATAAAGGCAAGAATACATCCCGAAGGTCAAAAGCAATGCAATAGCGAAGCGCCTGAGCATAATGTCCACACTTAATTCTATAACCAGCCTGCTCCGCTTGCCGACTCACGCACGGTTATGACGAACTTATCGGTTCTGCTTCCGGTCACAGAGGCCTCTGTCTGGCCGGTCTTGAGACCTTTCACGATCATCTTACCATCCACTATTTCAGCCGTTGCTACAGATGTATCATTTACGCTGACTGTAAAATTCTTACCTTCCATATACATTGAAGGGATTGCAGTCGCCTGACCACCGACAGCAACAAACAGGTTCGGGAATGTCATATCCACGCCGGAGCCTTCAATAGCCTTCAAAAGCGCATACGTATTGACCTGTCCATAACCCATACCTCCTCGGAAATCATCCATATTGAGAGACATCAACGGAGCGGAACCTTCAAGGTCTATGACATATTTCTTATAGTATTTCATACCGCTCATATAATCGTCAATCGGAGTCGCAGTGTCATAAAGGAGAGCCTTGAACTCGTCGGCCTTGAAATGCTTTCTGAGTTTGGCTGCGTATGAAAGGCCTAGAGCCGCAACACCGGACACGTGAGGACAGGCCATAGATGTGCCTTCCATATATCCGTATCCGCTTTCGCTGACATTGAAAGGAAGGGTTGAAAGAATGCATCCCACCTCTCCAAGTCTATGAGTATCATCAACATAGTCCCAGTAGTAGTCCTGATCTCCTCCCGGAGCCGAAATTGTCGTACCCGGACCGTAATTGGTATAGACAGCAGGGGTAAAGTCGCCTGCTGTAGCCGCGACAGCAACGAAATCTGGATACGCAGCAGGATAACTTGCTGCAGGAGCAGCCTCGTTACCACCTGCAAATATAGCCAGACCTCCTTCTATCACACCGTCAGGAGAACCCGCATTATGGATGAAATAGTCAAGAGCCTTCTTTTCCAGAACATTGTAAGTCTCCCATTCTTCATCTGTCGAATACTGAGGAGTCCATTCGTATGGGTTGGCAGCACCCGAAATATATCCCCAACTGCACTGGAGGATCACCGCACCATTGTCTGCAGCATATTTGATTGCCCTCACTTCTTCAAGTACAGTACCGGCATACAGGCCCGAGAATATCTGGCAGGACATAATCTTCACTCCCGGAATAGAGCCGTTTCCACCTGCTATCGAACTGACACCGATTCCATTGCCATTAGCCGCAGCAATGACGCCGGCAACGTGTGTTCCGTGTCCTGTATCATATTTGCTGTCTGTAGAAATGACGCCGTGCTTTCCGACAAAATTATATCCGTGCACATCGCCTATATATCCGTTCCCATCATTATCTTCATTAGATTTCCAGATTTCTCCTTCGTTCACCCACATACTTGCCTGAAGATCAGGATGTGACACATTCACACCCTCATCAAGCACAGCAACAATTATCGAAGGATCACCAGTGGTCATTTCCCAGGCTTTCCCCACCGCGACATCGGCGCCCTTGATGAACTTGGTCGGACGAAGATTACCGTCATTGACCAGATTCCACTGATCGGAAAGAAGCGGGTCGTTGAAAGCACCGGACACGGCCTGCGCTACCATTTCATTCAATCTCTCCACACTCAATGGAGTCGGTTTGTCGTCTGACGCCCTCTTGAGAGTACGGTTGTATTCCACACGACTTACTTCACCTAGTCTGGAAAGGTCTGCGGCAACCTTATCTACAGAATGTTCCTCTCCGAAACTTACGACATACCACAGATGAAGGCCTTCCTTCCTCGCCTTCTCTTCACTGCGGGGATCGATAGGAAATACACGCTCTATACGGTATCCCCCGACAAGATCAAGGATTTCATCCACACTAAGGATGCCGGAACGTGTCATCGGAAGCATCGGACCGCTCTTGGTCACACCTGCCTTATCGAGGATTTCGCTCACTCTCGGGTCAAAACGCACAAGAAGTTGTCCTTTGACGACATCCTCAGTCAACTGAGGAGGCTTCTGATCGGCCAGGCCACCTGTCACCGGTTCTTCAACCGAGCAGGCTGTCAGTCCCCACATCAGGACCGCCGTCATAACATATATGCATTTTCTCATTGTCATTATTCTTGTGTTCTGTTATTCGGATTGTACTTCTTATTGGTGTAATGCTGATAATAGTAGTCCAGATTAGCAGGTTCATTGTTGAAACCGGCATTTACACCATCACGGGTCTTGCCTTCCTGGGAGAAAACCAGCGAGAAAGGGAACCACAAATCAAGTTTAGGATGGAACAGCAGCCACTCCGGAATCGCCCCTGTCAGACGGTTGTAGTTGATGGCAAAGAATTCAGTCGTAGGCAGTACTTTCGGAAGACCTATCAAGATATCCGGAAGAGTGTCACAAGCCTGCACCTCCTCTGCCGTCCATTTCTCGTGGTCGAGCATTTCAGGAAGTTCGCCCTGGAGATAGTTGACAGACAATCTTATAGTATCAAGATTATTCCATTTGAGAATTCTCTCAGGGAACTTAGGTTCATCTATGAATCCAGCGACATTCTCCCTTATGTCATTGCTCAGGTCATAAATCGTATGACGCTGGTTAGCATTGAGCTCCAAAGCGTGAAGGTTAGGGAAATTCTCCGGAGTCAGAACATCTGGGATAGTCTGGAAACAATTGGAACTAAGGTCGAGATACTCCAGATTCTTCAGGTTGATGAAATCAGGATGGAGACTGGTAAGTCCGTATGCGCCAATCGTCAATCTCTTCAGATTGGTCAGTTTGGTGATATGTTCACCCGTATCAAGACTGCGAAGGAAGTGGTTTGCATTAGAGTAGATTACAATTTCCTCTGCCGCAGTAAGATACTGGATTTCAAACGGAATCTCCTCCATTGTCTTGAACATAAAGAACTGGACATATCTCACACGACCCTTGTCCGGCCCGTCCTTCCAGACAGCGACATTGCTCCAATGTTCCATTCTCTCGGAAGTTTCCCATTCTACGAACATATTCAGAGCACGGCTCACCGCAAGAAGGGCAAGTGAATCTCCCGCAGGTGTACCTACCGGTATAGGGAGCGCTCCTTTCTGCACCACTTTGAGTGCATCGTGCTGCCCCATTGCAACTTGGCTCTTTGGTTCGAAGGTAATATCAGCGATTCTTTCAGTATCTCTGGAATTGACTCTCCAATCGAAACGCACCTTTGATTCACGAGGCCTTGCACCGCGGTCAAGATTGATTTCGGGCTTTTTATAGGTAAGCCATTTCTCAGCACCTTCCGGAAGCACCACATCATAGTCAACATTAGACCTGACCTTCACTTCGAAATATCTTGAGTCATAATCGGCATAATCCTCCACTTCCACCTGAGAATCATCAAGAACTATCTGATATTCAAAACCTTCCTGAACTACAGTAAAATCTTTATTCTCATCCGTATCAAGATTCTGGATACGTACCGAACCTGTCCTTTGCTCAACCACAAGAGTCGAGTCGATACTGATGGAACACTCCACAGAACCCTTTCCGTTTGCCGGAGATACGGTGATCCAAGGAGACTCTGTCATAGCCACCCAGTTGCCTGATGAACTTATGTTGATTGTCTTGACTCCACCGGCCGGGCCTATATTTATATTATCAGTGTCCACACCAAAATCTATCTGAGGGTTCGGATTGACACAAGATACAGCAAATGCTGCTGCAAAAACCATTATGATTCTAGATTTCTTCATATCTTTCCTCCTCATTAAAACAAGATGTCACAGTTTCTGATCTCCTGAGTCTTATCATATATCAGCAGGAATGCTCCTTGCTGGATCGCATAGCATATATCAGAAGCATCGAATACTATTTCAGGATTGTCACTGATATCAAGATAATAACAGATTGTCGATATGGTATCATCAATCTTTCCGAGATTGTTTGACCCTATATAGAATCCGCGAAGACCTCGATGCTGATATATGCCTTCCGGCCAGTCTGAAAGGCATCTTGCTCCGTTCTCATCACGCTGTCCCCTGATAGCAAATACTGTAAGATACTGACTATCAAGAGGTTCCCAAGGGAATTGAACGAACTGGTTGTAGGAAAGTTCCACACCATAGAGGTAAGGGAGGTTGCCCGCGTGCATTTCCCTAGGAAGTTCTTTCAAGTCGTTATATGAAAAATCGAATGACTGAAGAAGAACTGCATTCTCATATTCAAACGATCCTTTAGGAATCTCATTGATGTTACATCCTCTGAAGTTGATATTCATTATCTTGGAATTGGACTTCGCAAGTTCCACCGGATATTTTGTGAACTCCGGATTATTGGCGATTGTCAAAGTCTGCACAAAGACTCCCCTGAAATCTTCAGGGAAAGAACTGATGTGATTATAGGAAAAGTCTATCGAGACTATGGCAAACAGAGATCCTGCATCGAAGATATTCGGGAACTGAGTGAACTTATTATTCCTTACAGAGAAAGTTTCAGCATCCTCCATATAGCAGAATACCCCCTTCTCATCCACAGGGAATTCTGAAAGATCATTATTGTCGAAATATATCTGTACAGGCTTTATATCGTTGCCCCAGGCTTCTTCGATCGTATGTATCCTGTTGGATGTAAAATCTATCATTCCCAGTTTCTTCATATTCTTGATTTCCTTAGGAACGATTTCAAGATTATTCTCATTCAGATACAGAATCTGTATCTGCTCTCTCGAAGGTCCCGTAGCCAGTCCTTTGATACCCTTGAGCAATTCTTCCGGACTCCACTGCATATTATTGGCAAGATTAAGCAATGCGAGGTTCGGCATCTGGGTCACTGCCATCGGGAACTTCCTCATATTAGGGCAGTTATAGATTTCAATATCAGTGCAGGACACAAGGTTGGATATCTCTGCCGGCAATGTCTCGATCTCACTGTTTGCAATGAAAAGCTGTTCGAGATTGGTAAGATTCCCTATCTCCTTAGGCAGACTTTTCAGACCGTTGTTGATCTTGCCTGATATCATATCCTTCGGCTGTATCCTCATCTCACCGGTTCCTTTCTCAATAATATCCGACTCATTCATCTTTTCATAAAGAGACATCTCCGGAATAGATATACCGTTTTCAGCAAGTGCCCTAGCAATAGGCTCAGACACCTGGGTGACAGTCCTTTTGGAAGCCATAAATTCCTTATGCCTCTCCATACGGCGTGCAGTTCCTTTACCTGGCTGGACTGTTGGGTCGTATGTTATGAGATTGCCGTCATTATGATTACCAAGATAAAGTTCCACCAGTTCGGTAAGTTGTCCGATCGCCGGTGACATATCTCCGTAAAAGCCGAACTCGCTGAGGTTCAGAAGAGCGACACGGCCATTGGAATGAAGTGACACACCTGGCTGCGCACCCCAAAGATCAGGATCCTTGTTGAAATCCCAGTTGCATCCGCGCGGATACCCTTCTCCCACATAGTACCAATCAGAGCCGCCAAGCGATTTCCATATCTCATAAAGAGCATAATAATCTTTGATATACTCGTCACTCTCGTGGAGTTTGACAGGCACATCCGCATCGGTGGTCGTATTGTCCTCAACAGTGAATGTCGCATCGATGTCATTTTCTGTTTCGAGAAGTCTTCTGCTGCCATCGAAGACACTATAAGAAACGATCTGGTACTCTCCTGCCCTCAACGGAAGAAGTGTATCGCAGACTGCCGAAGATGTCTGATAACCATCGGTATCATCCTCGTTTTCCTCAAAATGAATAGAGAATTCAGCAGGAAGCATTTCGAAAGCGGTCACAGTGTTACCAGTCTTCACGGATACAGACAGGAACTCTATCTCATCGAATGTATATTCTCTGGTCGGAGCCTTGGTCACAGGCCTATCCTTGAAGTCCGACATATCCTTCACAACTGTGAACTTCACCTTTCCTCTCTCTGCAACATCGGCAAGAAGGTCGTGAACAGAGAGTCCCCCGGCAATGATGCTGAATGCATTGTTTCCTTCAGACGGAGTGCCGTCATATACAGGTTCGTCCACCTTGTTGTATAGAGTAAACGTAACCACCTGATACTCACCGGAGAGAAGTTTCAGTTTATCACTACGAAGTCCGTACTCGGCGGCTTCATCCGATGAGGCACCCACGACAAGTGTCTGAGAAATGAGATTATCCTCATATCGCAGAGTGACCTTCAGTTTCGCAACGTCTCTTAGATACTCGAGTTGAGCAGCCTTAGTACCAGGATAGGACGCTTCCTTATATAACTTGAACTGTACATATCCGTAGTCCTTTTCCCTATAGTCAGGCTCCTCCACCCTGGCACACCCTGCCAGTACGAAAGCCGCAACCATAGGGATCACTGCGGTTATGATAAATCTAAACAATTTCATATTTCCATCCATTCGTTTTATTGTTCTCTAAGATCGAGCGTGCAGATAAGAACCACAATTATTGCATCTGACGCATCCTGGAAATTGATATTTCCGCGGATCATCTGCTTATCCGATCCCTCCGGAATATTCATATAGATTTCTACTGCCCCTTCATCATCCAATGTAATCGCACCGATAGGAAATGAAGGTCCCAGATCGGTATCGTATGGTACATTGTTGACGCGGATCGCATCCTTCAGCATCCAAGGATTGACATTATGTTTCTTGACATTAGACGGCAACTTGACTGACATAGGCACACCCTCGCAGGTATATGTCAGATGATATACAGGAGCGACGCCATCAAAGTAAGTGTCATAAAGCGGACCGCTTGTCAGGTGCTCCAGAGTGAAGCCCAGCATTTCGGCATACTGAGCCGACTGCTCTGTAAATGAGACAAGTACATCACCACCGCTGACTGCTGACGGATCGAACACACATTCTATGATTGCCAGTACATTTTCACTTGCGCCATAGAATACAAGATATCCGGTATCCTTTTTGTCCGGAGCCTCAGTCTCACTGAACATATCCACGACTCCACCGCTATTGCTGTCATTGGATGGCGTGAATTTGAGCCAGTAGTCAGAGGAGGAGGTCATATCTTTCCTGCTCGCATTGAATATCCTATACGATTCGTATGGTCTCGCAAAAGACATAAAGGCATTATCACGTGCATATACATTGGTATATGTAAGAGTATAGCGGAAATCCGTATAACCAAACCAAGAAGTAAGTCTCGGATTATCTGATTCTTCAAAGATAGCACCCGCAGCATTCAGATCCTCTTCCGGCGAGTTCATCATCACATAGTCCATATCGCTTCCGTACTGTACGATATGAACAGAACTGCCGTCAAGATCAGCCTTAGGAGTACCGTCAGCCTCGAAGAAAACGTCAATATTTCCATCCTTGCTGAACACAAGGTAAGCCTCACGCTCATCTCCCAGATTCTCTGAGACCTCAAGAGATATTTCCCTCTGCTGGAGCACTTCGCCTCCCTGAACGTACGCCTGAACATCAAGAGTGATCCACTCCGGATTTTCTGAGACCTTCTTTCCTTCCTTCATTTCCACAGCGACAGCAACAGCATCTTTGGTACCCATAATCCAGGCAGCAGCAGGCATATTCTGGAAACCGACAACAGTCATAAGTTGTCCTGCAGGGTTGAACTCCCAGGATGTAAGAGCCATTTCCAGTCCGAAACCGAACTTATCCCTGCATCCCGGTATGGTAACTGCTACAGTATGAACCGTTTCACCCTTGAATTTGAACTCGACATCCTCTGTAGTATCATCAAGCGGATACTTCAACGGATTACCCATAAGATTGAAGGTCACAACTCCGGAGTGCTTTGACGGAGCATCACTGGAATACTTCATTTCGAGCCATTCAGGCAATTCCAATGTCCAGTCACATTTCGCATCAACCTTCACTGGCATACGGAAATCATTTCCCGGCCAGACAAGAGTAACCGACTCTACAGGATCGGCAGTATAAAGATAGTCCCCGTCAGTACCAAACAGGAATTCACCGTTTTCATCAATCTGGATAGAATATACATCTATCTCACCACAGGCAGGAACACTTACATTGATCTCCTTAAGAACGCTGTCGCCAGCCTTGAACATAATCTTTCCATCAGCCGCTTTCACAGATGCTCCAAGCAATACCAGATCGATTGAGCCGACTGTGCTCTCGGGCACCTGCACCTCAAGCCACTCAGGAGTTTCAAGTTCCCATTCGCAGTTTGCTTCAACCTTTACAGGAATACGGAAATCAGCGTCTGTCTCCGACCATACAAGGTCGAGTGAAGAAGCCTCCGATGTCTCATACTTATAGCCGCCGTCAGTGCCGGCAACAAATGCATTGCCATCAAATTCCGCTGCATATACCGCAAGAGTCCTATTCTTGGCCGGACGCATATATTTTGCTATCACCTTGGACTCTCCTCCCATAGTGAGTGTCACATCACAAGAACGATTGGTATCGAACTCCTCATTCTCAGAAACTCCGATCTGCACAGTAACGGACTCTTTCTTTCCATCAGGCACCTTGCCGCTCACCTTATCAAGTTTGAAAGCATCGTCCTTGATCCAGAACCACTGGAGAGTCGATGACGGAACGCTTACTGTCCAGTCCATACCAGCCTCAAAATTAAGAGTAAGGACAGACCCTGGAGCCACATCATTATTCTCCACTACAGTAGGGAAAACCGGCTTTGGCGTTCCTGAATCAGGGCCGTCAGGATTCGGATTGTCACAAGAAGCAGCCATCAAGGCGCTGACAGCAAAGAGTGCTGCAAAGGTTCTCTTTATATTCATATTTATCATATTTTCATTATCCATTTTTACATACCCTCTTCCTTCTGGAGTCTGTCGGCCTCTTCATCACTGACCCACTCCATAATATTATAGAAGTGGCCTACAGTACCGATTGGCTCGCCAAGATTCTCGACATAAATTTCAGCCCATAGATAAAGATAATTTCCACACGGGTAGAACACCGAATCATAGAGCGGACTTGTTCTTGCAAGAATCTTGTCATCACCGTGGGCTGTACCGAAGAACGATCCCTCATCACTCACCACCTGATCCTCATCCATCGTCACAAACGGCTTCATAGGATTCTCGGCATTGAATCTTATCGTAACATCATATCCGTCATTTAACCAATTACGACAGATTATCATATTTTCTTCTGTAGGATGCTTCTCAGTATAGACAAGACGCTGATATGATCCTGCAATGCTGTACTGGTAGAGGAACATTGAGGTAAGTACGCAATAACCTGTGAAACCATTGATATCAAAAGGACAACTTTTCATAAGCACAGCCTTGGTGCTGCTGCCGTACATCGGCATTTCAAGGCTTTCGTTCATTACAAGTTGAAGTTGAAATACCAATGAATCAGAGGGTTCGATATTATCGTAATATCCGTGTACCAGAACGTCGGCACGGTTTTCACCAGCCTTGATGGTCACGGTATTGGACTTCAGACTATAGTGAACTTTCTCGATGGCATTACTGCCCTTATCAATGATTTCCACACCGAAAGTTCTGTCATAATCCCTTGTCACAGTCGAAACAACAGGAATGCTGAAATACTCTACATCCTTCTGCACCGGATATGTGGCGAGAGTGTCTGCAAACATAACATATTCGGCATCGGAATATGTCACATATCTTTCCTGGCAGGCAGAGCAAAGGAGCGCCAGGAAAGGGATTGCAATATATTTCAAAATATGCTTCATATTTCTATGTTTTATCTGTTACTTTCATTAGGCTGGATCTGTGAATCAGGCGATACAATCTCGTGATTTGGAATCGGCCACACAAAAAGTGGGTTACCCGCCTCAATCTTAAGCGAACTTCCTTCTGACTGAGTCTGTGACTGTGGAGTACGCTCAAAGCCTTTACCCCATCGTTTGAGGTCGTGAAGACGGAATCCTTCCATATAAAGTTCACGTACCCTTTCATCTGAAATAGTCTCAAGCCAGTTTCCGGCATTTACCGAAATCGTTCCACCTGAAGTATATCTGGACTCCCTGAGGGCAGAAAGATCGGCAGAAGCCTGAGCGAAGGCGCCCTTCTGGCAATATGCCTCGGCACGGATAAGATACTGCTCGGCCAGACGGAGAGGCTTCGGCATATTCACGTGATATATAAGATTCTGCATAAGCGCCTCATTTCCATAATATTTCACGAGAAGAGGCCATACCAGTTGATGAGGATATCCGGTCTGAAGATTGGCAAAATATGCATTATATCTGGCATCACCGGCTCCATAAAGATCCAGAACCCACTGAGCCGGCACATAATCCGGATAATAGTAGTAGAAATCTGTGGTGAAATTGAGGAATACAGAACCTTGTGCTCCACCGTATGATGTTGTCGTATAGCCTATTCTCCAGATATTCTCGTACGAAGAATCATTAGTCCAGAGATAGTCCAGATAGGTCTGCGTCGAGGAAACATAACCTCGTGCAGAAGCAAGAGCAAAAGCATCCGAATCGATAAGAACAGTAGAATGTTCGATTGCGCTATCCCAGTCCTGCATATACAAGGCTGTACGGGCGTGGATCGCGTGAGCCGCAGCCTTGGTGAAATATGGCGCATCAAAACCGTCATTTTCTTCATCAAGGAGTTCCTGAGCCTTCTTGAGATCGCTTATCACAAAATCGTATGAATCCTTCAGACTGGCTCTTGTCGCTGGTTTCTGGCCGAAATATGTATCGGCAAGCACGACTCCCAGTTCATTTTCCGCCGTCGCTGGATCGTATGCCTTGCAATAGCATTTGAGAAGTTCGGAGTATGCCAGAGCCCTCGCACAATATACTTCTCCTGTATAGAAATCGAGATATTTGATATCTTCATCATCTGTCATAGAGGAACGAAGTTTATCCACCTGATCGAGATAGAAATTGCAACGTCCAATGACTCTGTACAAAGCAGCATACACAGACTCTATTTCGGAGTTCGTAGAACGGATATCCCATAACCAATGTGTGCCGTATTGGTTAGTGTTGCCCTGCACCGCATATACAAGGTCAGCCTGGATATCAGGGCAAAGTGTAAGATAGCCACTGTACAAAGCTCCGCTCATATAAGCCGTATAGATACCTGTAAGCGTCTGCTCTGCGTCCGAAAGCGTCTGCATTGCATCCTCCTCAAGGATATAGCCTCCGGGAAGTTTCTCAAGGCAGGATGTCATACTTAAGGCAACGGCTATAACTGCCGCCACCTTGATCATTCCATTATATATATATTTCATCTTCTTCATTTTTTAGAACATAATGTCAAGTCCGAAGGTGTATTGACGCGACATCGGATACTGAGCCGCATAGATATTAGTGACTCCCTCAGGATCAAGGCCGGAGAAGTTAGTAAAAGTCAGAAGGTTCTGTCCCTGTGCATAGACTCTGAGGCCTCTGATGAAACCGGTCTTCTTCAAAAGTCCGGAAGGCAGATTATAAGAGACCATCAGATTCTTGAGTCTGAGGAATGACGCATCTTCAAGAAGACGACTGTCAAACTCAGTATATTCACCGTGGCGCGGGATATCTGTGACATCACCCGGCTGCTTCCAGCGGTCGAGAAGTCTGTTCGACTGGTTGTAAGTCATAAAACGTCCGTTAGATTCATCGAAATAACGGTCGTTATTGAGCATCCATCTGTCACCGACCCAACTGAACTGCGCACTCAGGCTGAGTCCTTTCCAAGAAAGTGAGGTGCCGAATCCGCCCTGCCAAGGAGCGTGATACGACTTTCCGACCATCACCTTGTCCTCATCCCTAAGTTCGTTCGTGATATTGCCATCCTTATCATACCACAGAGCATCACCATTGGCAGGATTTACTCCTGCATATCTGTTGATGTAGAATTCTCCGATCGGACGTCCTACCACCAGTTTCGTATTGGTATTCGATGTTTCATATTCATCGACTCCATTATAAAGTTCGGTAAGCCTGTTATGATTATAACCGACATTCGCATTTATATTCCAGACGAAATCCCTGATCTGAAGTACAGTGGCATTTACATTGAGTTCCACTCCCCTGTTGACCATAGCACCGATATTATCCCACTTATATCCATATCCGTTTGACTGCGAATATGCGAGAGGGACAGACATAAGCATATCGGTCGTCTTCTTGTTATAGAGTTCCAGATCGATATTAAGTCTGTTCCAGAAGCCGAAATGCAAAGCAAGATTGGTAGTCCAGGTATTCTCCCAGGTCAAGTCTTCATTACCCGGCTGAACCGGAGCGACACCGGCATCACCGATATAATCCGAGCCACCTCCTATAAGAGCAAGATGCTCATAATTAGGAATTTCAGAGTTTCCGGAAGTTCCGGTACTGAAAGCCACCTGACCCATCGTAAGCCAGTCACGTGTACCGGACATAAAACCTTCATTCCTGAGATTCCACATAAATCCTACCGCACCGAACACACCCCAACGGTTATTTTCTCCGAAACGGGACGAGCCGTCGGTACGAACTGAAATCTCCGCATAATATCGGTCTGAATAATTATATTCACCACGCCCGAAGAACGACACACGTGAATAATCGGAGTCTGATGTACTTGTCCAGGACGTAGCCCTTGTTCCATTGGCTATGTCAGTAAGTTTTGAATTGGTCTGTCCCGCAGTACTTACGCTGAAAGCCTCCAGGTGATAGTCCTGCCATTCGTGACCGAGAAGGAAATTGAAATCGTGGATATTGTCTATATCGAAACGATAGGTCAATGTATTGGTAAGATGCAGACCCAGACCATCTGTAGAACTTCTGGCTGCCGAGCCTTCACCAAGATTTGGTTCATAGTCAGGGAATGACTGACTGAATCCTGTTGTATGAGAAAAATCGACGGCAAACTGCGACCTGAACACAAGATTTCTGTAAAGTGTAAGATCAGCGAACACTGTAGATATCATCTTGTACTTCTTGTAGGTCAGAGGATTGTTGGCCAGCCACTCGAGAGGGTTCTGTCCCTGTCCGGTCCACGAACCGTCATTTATGGATGCCAGAGAACCATCCGCTCTGTATGGATTCCAGTAAGGAAGCATAAAACGAGCAGCGGAAATTGGAGTCACAAGGGTATATGCTCCTTCATCCGCCTGCCTGATATTCTGGTAGTTGAGCATAGTATTGGTTCCCATCTTCAACCATTTTGCCATCTGCTGTTCGAAATTGAAACGCATTGAATAACGCTCGAACTCAGAGCCGGGAGCAATTCCTTCCTGATCATAATATCCGCCGGAGAAATAATAATTGGTTGTTTCAGTCGCTCCTGATACCGAGAGTTCGTGGCTCTGAAGCATCGCGGAATCATTGAAGACCACATCCATCCAATTGACATCGGTCTTGGAAAGATAATCATAATTCTGCCCGGCAGTCAGGCCAAGTTCCTTTTCATACTGAATACGTTCCGCTGTATTCATCAGATCCCAATTGCCGTGAGCGAGAGACGACCATCCCATCTGCATACGGTAATTGACATTCGGGCGATCCATATTTCGTCCTCTCTTGGTAGTTATCACAATCACACCGTTTGCAGCACGGGCTCCATAGATTGATGTCGAAGATGCATCCTTAAGGATGGACATACTTTCTATATCAGCAGGATTGATTGTGTTGAAGTCGGCAGCAGAGATAGCCACGCCATCAAGTATATACAACGGAGCAGTACCCGAATTGATCGAGTTGGTTCCACGAATCGTCATTGTTGCCGATGCACTTGGTTCACCGGTACTCGAAAGCACCGTAAGACCCGCAACCTGACCCTGAAGCGCCTGATCGAACGCTGCTGTAGGCGTATTCTCCAGTTTTTCCGACTTCACAGTTGAAACGGAGCCTGCTACAGTGCCTTTCTTGCGCACACCGTATGCAATGACAACGGCATCGTCAAGATTCATCGCCTCAGTCTGCATCACCACATTATACGTGAATGTCTCCACAGACGGCACTATCACCTTGGCATCAAGAAAACCGATGCTTGAGAATATCAGTTCCGTACCAGGAGCAACCTCGATCTCATATTCTCCGTCAAGAGAAGTGATGACGCCATTGCCTGGTCCTGCCATCACAGCCACTCCGATCATCGGCAATCCATCATCTGCAGAAGTCACGACTCCAACCACTTTCACAGAATTCTGAGCCCGAAGTCCTGCCCCACCGATTACTGACATCAATAATGCCACAATCAATATTTGAATTTTTCTCATCAGCTATTTAATTAATATCCAATCGTGCAAATATAATGAATTTCCGGCTCTATTCAATGCATTAAAGGCATAAAAGAATACAATTATTAACAGTGCACTGTTTTTCAAAGGATGCACTGGCGAAAAACATAAGTTCATACACAAAGACAGGGACAGACGTTTTGCGCCTGTCCCGTCCATACTCATCAAGCCGAAAGATTACAGAAGATTGATCCAACCGTATGTATCAGGATCTATCTCCTCCAGAAAATGAATGACGTGATACCCCTTTCCTGATTTGTCAACGTAAGATTTCAACGCCGATGGCGTAAAATGATATGGTTGTCTTGAAGCGACAGTTGTTCCATTTATCACATCATATAATTCATAGCAAGGAGCGTATGCAATAGAACCCCTGCCAGTATTTGGCTGCCACCCGAAGAACCAGAGTTTCAGATTAGTTTGGCTCACCGTACCCGAATAAGTAGGTATCAGAAGTGCCCTGTAAAGCACAGCCCCGATTCCTTTATACTGCCGGTATGGTTCATCGCACACCGATATACGACTGTCTCTGCTACTGCACAAAGAATACAGCATACGTGTGTTTGTAATTATCTGGCAATCAGACACTGACGGGCGTATAAACTTGTCCGAATCAAAAGCGTATCCATAACCTTCAGTCGCTTTTTTCATTGTTCCCAAGACATACACTCCCGACACATCGGTCATCCACTCCATCATAACATCAATATAATGGATTTTATTGGCCGATATCGTATTCGGATAAACATTCTGTCCGGCCACTGCATTATATACGGACGCGAATGTTTCAGTGCCTCCATTATTGTATCCGCACGCGCGCGAGTCGAAAACTGCTCTTGCACCTATCGCCGTATGCACGTAAATATCAATCGTCCCGCACGAGCGCCCTATCTTTTCAGAAGAATGTCTGTTCTGCACATATATCATCATATTGTGTCTGCCTGCACTATGGCCGGCTCCCGTCAATACCGTAGCCTGCTTCACCGAAATCTTCCCTGTACCCAGATCCAGCGAAGGCTTGAATATATCATTAGACTTACTGAAGTTTCCGAGCCACTCCGGTTCCAATGCCACAGAGACATACTGACTCCCGGCATCAGGCACAAAACCTTGATATTCAAACGATGCATTAGCAGCAATTTCATCTGCAAAAACAGTCCTCAAAGCAGGAACCGCCCCGGAAGATGCGAACAAAGTATAATCATCTATGCTTCCCAGATTTCCTGCCACGACATTCGGGAACGGATCCATCACCATCAATGATACTGTCTCGGGATCGACATCCTGGCAATCAACAGCCGACACCTTTGCAGGATACGTCCTTCCCAAATTTATCCGGACGCCGGACACATTCAATGCCCCTATTTCAAACCGCAAAGACGCAGCAGTCACATAGGAATTGAAATACTCGCTCGCACTGACCACCGGCCTGAGGTATGTATCAAATGCTGAGGCATTTACATTTGACAGCGCATTTCCATAACGATCCAGATAAGTATATGACGTGACTTCCGAAGCGCCGTCAGGGTTCAGATAAATCCTTGATTCACTGACATCAAGAAGCGGAGCCATTATGGTCATCTCAACAGAAACAGTCTTTGTACCCGAAGCATTTCTAACATTGACAGTCACATCCCCGGTCCGATTTGCAACAATCTTGAAGGAATTATCACTTATACGTGTACAGGCAACTTTAGACTCATCAGACAAAGCCACAGAAAGAGGTAAATCATCCTCAGAAGCATCACTAAAAGACAACACACCTTCCTGTGACACATACTCGACATCGTTGCTCCATACCGGAATCAATCCTGTCTTCTCTATGACAGTTATAGTACTCTCATCGCATATCGCCCCATCATTGGTCATTACTTTCAATGGAAACTTTGCCCCAACCTTTGCAGATGAAGAGGCCGAAACATTGACACAGAAATCCTTATACCCGTTCTTGCCAGTGACAAGAACATCAGGATCGAAAGATAATGTCAGCCCCGCAGCCTTCATTGCAGATTCATCAGCCACAAAACTCCAGTCATCCGGATAATTCTGGGAACCCATAGCCGAGGCAGCAAATCTATGATAATAAATCATTACCTTTTCAGTACCTCCGGGCTGAATGACAAAAGGTTCCTCAAGGAATTCCAGCACACGATCATCATTCCAGTCACTCCCCCTGGTAACCTTCCAACTATCTGCATAGAAGCCTTCTTCAGTAAAATCCAAAGTCAGGTCATAGCGTTTGTTCCGCTCCAGATTGAAATCAGACGTATTGTCAGCACCAAGATAATAACGATACATAACACTTCCGGAATAGCCGATTGTAGCCTCCCGCTTAGCATTGAACTCCAGGTAAGTACATAAATCAGAGTAAGATCTGCCACTTATATTGGAAATGTTGTCATACACCTTACCGTATGGATCGGTATTAGATGGCAATAGATTACCTTGCATATTCTCCGGAACATAAAACACGACAGTCGTATCCTGGAAATATCCCGGGCCTGGGCCCAACTGGCTTGCACCCAATGCTCCTTCGTATGCCGCCCTGTCATTCATATCCAAATGATAATCAGACGATTGCAATATATCCAAAGATGATAATGCACGGCTGCCTCTTGCCGCAAAAGGCTGAAGACGTTTATTTGCCTGTCTTACATACAGACTTCTGTTGCACATATTGTAGGAATAAAACGACGATGGATTATATCCGTTCAGACTCTTATGCAGAATTCTGACACATATCTTAGAGAACAATCGTTCCACTTTCACCACCACTGGACTTTCTGAAAGAGTAAAACCAGCAAGGGATCCGCTCATCGGAAAGCCACGCGTTCCGACTGTCTGATAAGATCCGAGAGTGTACACCATATCCTGAACAGATTCTTCATCCTCAGGGAAAGCATCTGTCATATCTCCCATATTCACAACTGCGTAAATATTGTTTTCTCCGTTATCATTGACATACAGACGCATTGACGAAAACCCTGATTCATAGTATCTTGCATCCGTGAGACTTCCTTCGGCAGAATAGGAGGCTAAAGTCACGTCGGAAACTTTTGTTTCCATATCTTCCGACAACACACTTTTCACATTTATCACTTCCTCTCCTTCTATCTCTGTGCAGAAACACACTTCTTCCAATGCAGAAGAAGATGTATCCCCATATTGTTCTGCAGCATTTTCCACAGCACAAGAGACGGACAGGCACAAAAACAACAAACAGGCTGGATTTCTTCTCATAATCAACATATTTTTAGATTGTTTAAAAAAAACGGCGGTACCTCACGGCAGCGCCGCCCACACACTGATTCAAGTAACTTAATGAAACAAACTGACTTACTGCAATTCATACTCTATGACATTCTTCATTCCCGGAATACCATAATAAGCATCCACGATATCACCTCTGAGGAGCACTTTACGACCCAGAAGTCCGGGATTATCCACCAGATTAAGAGCATCCCTTATCTCACCAGAAGGCAACTGGACAGAAAGACAGGAGGATTTTTCCGAAGTATTTGTTCTCGGGCCTATAATAATGTTTGTCCTTGATGAAAACGGCTTTTCAAAAGAGGCGGAAGATGAGGTAAGATCTCCACCGACTATATATCCGCTGACACAGACATCTTCCTCTCCAGGACTGGAAATCGCCTCCGACACAGACAATATCCCACCACCAGAAGAGCCGCCGGAGCCTATCACATAATCTTCTGACTTCCAGACCCTTGAGGTATCTATTGTTACTGAGATTCCTTCCGAGGCAACAGACCCTTGTGAAGAATTCCCAGATGATGCCACTTTGAGTTTGAGTTCGAGTATCTCCTGAGCCTTCAGAGTCCGCGTCAGAAGCACCTCATCGGTTCCTCCATCTGCAAGCACAAGAGATATATTGCCAGGAGCAAAATAGGCAATACGTTTCTCTCTAAAGCCATATAGAAGCCTTCCGAAAGATGATTTAAGGATCAATGCACCATCTGGATATTTCGACAGGAAGCCGGAATCTATATAAAGACGGATACCGGAATTCATCTGACGGCATTCCAGCCTTACCTCAGCAACCTCTTCCTCTGCCACAATGACGCACTGTTCATCTCCGAACTGCGGGGCAGAAAAGGCTGGTTTGCTGAACTGAGCAGACAGCACTTTGACGGTATAACTGCCAGCCTTCAAAGTCAGGGAGTGCGGCGAAGCACCGTAGGCACCATCATAAATCACCTTCCCTTTGCTATCCTTGACAGTAAGGATGAAATCGCTTGTATCCGGTATCTCAAGTCCCGAACGTGTAAGCAGTTCCTGACCACGCGCAAAGGCTATACGCAATTCTCCCTCCCCAGGGGATCCGGATCCAAGTAAATTGCACGACGGCAGAAGAAACAGAATTGCTGAAACAGAAACGACGCCAAGCGCCGCCGACAAACGTAAAAATGATTTTTTCTTCATTTCCCAACTCCTCATATCTATAGACCGCAACATTGCGGACAGCGGCAAAAGTAGGATATGCGGATGAGAATTTATTTAAGAAAAAGAAAAATATTCAGTTGCTTTATTTTATGTGATTTTTTTTCTCTTTTTTATGCGTTTTCATCAAATCTTATTGGATTTTTCATCAGAAATGACAAATAATACAAGAGGGTTTAAAAAAATTCACGGAGCACCCACATCAACTGCGAATGCTCCGCTACTTAACCTAAACTTAAACTATGAAAAACTTCAATACAAAGGTACGGATTATTAATTATTTTCCAAGTCCAACGCACGAATTTTTGCATATTTCAATATCAAAATCTTCTCTCCGTGGTCATCAAAGGCTATTTTTGCTTTCAAATCGACAACATTACCGGATATTTCCAAAATCCTGCCATAGCCGAAACGGTTATGCTCGATTCTCTGTCCAGCCTTAAGTTGAAGAATCGGAGTCGGTTCAAATTCCTTGTCGGGTACTCTTGAAGAAATGGCCTGAGGTCTTCTCACAGGAACAGGTTCCGCACGTCTGACCGGTTCTGCCCTACGTATCGGTTGAGACTGGGATGGCCGACGTTCAACAACAGGTTTTGATGACTGTCCGTACGCATAACCTGAGCGATTCGCAGGACGATATCCCCACTGGCCGCCCGAACTCTGACGAGGCTCGTCATCAGTATCATCCAGAACAGATGTCAATGGATTTGCTATATATCTGGCGTCAACTTCCCTTATGAATCTCGAAGGTGAATTGGATTCGTGTTTTCCGTTTCTAGTGCGAGTCTGGGCGAATGAAAACGACACTGCTTTCTTGGCACGAGTCATAGCCACATAGAAAAGTCTTCTTTCCTCTTCGATTTCAGTCTCCGATGCAAGAAAGCCACCTGAAGGAAATATATTCTCTTCCATTCCGGCGACATACACGTATGGAAATTCCAGACCTTTGGAAGAATGCGCTGTCATAAGAGCGACTTTGTTGGAAGCATCTTCTTCATCCTCCATATCTACCGCGCTCAAAAGCGAAACATTTTCAAGATAGTCCCCCAAAGTAACAACAGTAAAATCCGAGGATGTCAACTCAACTCCCTCACCGACAGAGCCTTCCGCCTGCATTTCCTCAAATTGCTCGTTCTGTTTCTCCTCAATGAAATTCTTGACACTGTTGAGAAGTTCTTCAACGTTTGCCGTACGCGACTGCCCCTCAATACTGTTATCGCTTTTATAAAACAAAAGAAGTCCTGACTCCACCGCCAGCGCCGTCGCCACTGTATAAGCATCCTCCTTTGCTCCTCTGACACACAATCTGCTCATCATTTCACAGAACGCACGTATTTTCTGAATTGCAGCATTCTTCAAGCCGAAACGCTCCAGATCATCCAGATAAGCCGCTTTGAAAAGAGATGTCTTATGCTCGTTTGCCGCAGCAGACAATGCCGTCAAGGAAGTGTCACCGATTCCTCGCGCAGGCTTGTTTACAACTCGCTTGAAAGACTCGTCATCATTAAGATTGACAGCAAGTTTCAGATAAGCCATCATATCCTTGACTTCCGCCCTGTCGAAGAATGAGTTACCTGAATATATGACGTAAGGTATATTCCTCTTACGGAGAGCCTCTTCGAGAGCACGTGACTGGGCATTTGTCCTATACAATATCGCAAAATCCTGATACTGGGAAGATTCCGAATGAATACGGGTGATTATAGACGAGGCAATCAGCAACGCTTCCTCCTGCTCCGTATATGCTTGGAAGAGCCTGATCTTTTCGCCGGTATCACCCATCGAATAACATTCCTTGGGGATACGGGCAGAGTTTCTGGCAATCAGGGAATTAGCAGCATCCACTATGGTCTTTGTCGAACGATAGTTCTGTTCCAGACGGAAGATATTATGTTCAGGATAATCCTTCTTGAAATTCAGAATATTTTCAATCTTCGCTCCTCGGAAAGCATATATCGACTGCGAATCATCTCCAACGACACAGATGTTCTTGTGGAACTGGCTGAGTTTCTTCAATATCAGATACTGCGACAGGTTGGTATCCTGATACTCATCGACCATAATGTAGTCGAATCTTCCGGCGACAGATTCGAGAGCCGCCGGATTATCCCTGAGCAAAATATTCATATTCAGCAGGATATCATCAAAATCCATTACACCCGCCATTTTGCATTTATACGCATACAGGTCGTATATATCGCAGATGCGCGGCTTTTTTGCAGCCGCATCATTCTGCAGCGCCGTAGGATTCCTACGGTATGCCGATGCCGTCACAAGGTTGTTCTTCGCCATTGAAATACGTGAAAGGACATCCTTCGGCTTATATATCTTTTCGTCAAGTTGGAGTTCCTTCAGGCAGGTCTTGATCGCACTGACCGAATCGCTGGTATCATATATCGTGAAAGCCTCAGGATATCCCAACGAGTCGGCAAATTCCCTGAGGAAACGGATGAACACAGAGTGAAATGTGCCCATATACAATCGCCTCGCACGTTTTTCACCCACCATCAACGCAATCCTTTCCTTCATTTCCGTTGCCGCCTTCTTGGTAAAGGTCAAGGCAAGGATCCGCGAAGGATCACATCCGCGTTCGAGAATATATGCGATTCTGCTGGTCAGAACCCTGGTCTTGCCCGATCCCGCTCCAGCAACAATGAGCACCGGCCCATCGACACAACTGACAGCAGCCTTCTGCTCACTGTTCAGTCCCTCCAGTATAGTACTGCACCTGTTTTCCATAACGGCTGCAAAATTAGGCAAAACATTGCAATTCATCCGAACTTTTTGCAAAAACATTCAAGTTGACAAAAAAGGCTCTTTTTACTTCTTAAATAGGGAAAAAATCCGTATCTTCGCGGGCGCATTTTGAATTCTATACTCAAAACAGTTTATATAATGTCAAACAACATCTATTTGAAAAAGGGTCTCGATATTCCGATCAATGGAATGGCGACCCAGAACACCAAGAAGGTGATCACTCCTGATGTTGTGGCCGTAAAACCCACTGATTTCCGAGGTCTCGTTCCGAAACTTCTGGTAAGAGAGGGTGACAAGGTCCTCGCAGGAACACCTGTATTGGCAGACAAGATGTCTCAGAACATCCTCTTCGCATCACCGGTAAGCGGTACTGTTGCAGAGGTAGTAAGAGGCGAAAAGAGAAAGTTGCTTGAGGTTCGCATCAAAGCCGATGCGGAACAGGAGTATGTTGATTTCGGAAAGCAGAAGGTATCCGAGATGTCTGCCGAGCAGATCAAGGAAGCCATTCTTGCTGCAGGTCTATGGCCAGCCCTCACTCAGAGGCCTTACGGAATCATAGCGAACCCTGAGAGCAAGCCTAAGGCAATTTTCGTATCAGCATTCTCAACTGCTCCTCTTGCAGCAGACACTGAGTTTGCCCTTAACGGACAGGCGGCGCACATCCAGACTGCTGTCGATGCACTGGCTAAAATGGCAGGTTGCAATGTTCACGTAAGCGTGAATGCCGCAAATGCTTCTGCTTCTGTATTCAGCAAACTTCAGAACGTAGTGCTTCACACCGTTTCCGGAAAACATCCGGCAGGAAACGTCGGAGTGCAGATCCACCACGTTTCTCCTGTACAGAAGGGAGAAATCGTATGGACAGTTTCTCCAGTAATGCTTGCTGCAATCGGCAAACTTTTCAACACAGGAAAGTATGATGTCAGCAGAAAGATTGCCGTGACAGGCCCTAAGGCTATCAATCCGGCATACGTGGACGGACTTCCTGGTATCTCTATGAAGGATATCAAGGATTTCTACGATGCTTCCGAGAACCTCCGTTTCATCAGCGGTGACATACTTACAGGTACGAACATCGGTGCAGAGGGATTCATCGGATTCTTCGACAATCAGGTCACAATCCTCGAGGAAGGAGACAAGTACGAACTCCTCGGATGGGCTAAGCCATTCAGGCCAAAACTCTTCAGTGCATCACGCACATATTTCTCCTGGCTTACCCCTAACAAGAAGTATGATATGGATACCAACCTTCACGGTGGTCCACGCGCATTCGTTGTAAACGATGTATATGGAAAGGTTCTTCCTATGGATCTTTATCCAGTATATCTTCTCAAGGCCTGCCTCGCAAACGACATCGACAAGATGGAGAAATTCGGTATCTACGAAGTTCTCGAGGAAGATCTTGCACTTTGCGAATATGTATGTCCGTCAAAGATCTACATCCAGCAGATCATCACTGACGGTATTGCCCTTATGTTGAAAGAAATGTGCTAAAGCGAAGAATATGAACGGATTAAGAAATTTTGTCGATAAAATCAAGCCGACCTTTGAGAAAGGCGGAAAACTCGGATTCCTTCATTCGACATTCGACGCTTTCGAGACATTCCACTTCGTCCCTAATACAGTGACACGCCGTGGCGCTCACGTAAGGGACTGCGTCGATTTGAAGAGAGTTATGATTATGGTGGTGATCGCCCTCGTTCCTGCAATGCTTTTCGGTATCTGGAACACAGGTTATCAGCACAGCCTCGCATTCGGCCTCGACTGGGGCTTCTGGAACATCGTACTTTACGGTCTCGTAAAGGTACTTCCTCTCTATATCGTTTCATACCTTGTAGGTCTCGGCATCGAGTTCGTTTCGGCTCAGATCCAGGGACACGAAGTGAACGAGGGTTACCTCGTGTCAGGTATGCTCATTCCTCTTATTGTTCCTGTCGACGTTCCGCTCTGGATGCTCGCTATCGCAGTGGCATTCGCAGTGATCATCGGCAAGGAGGTATTCGGCGGTACAGGTATGAACATCTGGAACCCGGCACTCCTCACACGTGCATTCCTCTTCTTCTCATACCCAAGCAAGATGTCCGGCGACACTGTATGGACCGGAGGAGTCGAGAGATTCGTGAATGAAGGTGTTGCATTCCAGGCAGGTAACGGTCTCGTTGACGGATTTTCAGGAGCTACCCCTCTTGCAGATCCTTCACTGGCGAACCTCCAGCCTAAACTCTGGGATATGATCCTCGGTACAATCCCTGGTTCTGTAGGTGAGACTTCAGTCATCGCGATCCTCCTCGGCGCCATCATCCTCATCTGGACAGGCGTAGCAAGCTGGAAGATTATGACAGCGTCAGTTCTCGGTGGTCTCGCAATCGGATACCTCGGATACGCAGTCGGAGCAACCGACCTTCCAGGATATTATCAACTCGTAATGGGTGGTTTCCTTTTCGGTACCGTATTTATGGCTACAGACCCTGTGACATCCGCTCAGACTGAGTGCGGTAAGTGGATTTATGGATTCCTCGTAGGTGCTCTCGCTGTGACAGTACGTCTCTGGAACCCAGGTTATCCTGAAGGAATGATGCTTGCCATCCTCCTTATGAACACATTTGCACCGCTCATCGACCATTATGTGAT
The DNA here is from genome assembly GCA_045635205.1 of Candidatus Cryptobacteroides sp. Lineage (GTDB taxonomy): Bacteria > Bacteroidota > Bacteroidia > Bacteroidales > UBA932 > Cryptobacteroides. Next base: position 29,980 of record JAZRBS010000080.1, read on the forward strand.
CGAAGGATCCATCAAGAGAAGAGCGAAGAAAGTAAAAACCGCTTAATATATTATAGGTATGAATACAAACAGTAATACATATACAGTCATATATTCGATTATCCTTGTTGTGATAGTCGCTGCGGTTCTTGCATTCGCTGCAATGTTCCTCAAGCCTACTCAGGACGCTAATGTAAAGAAGGACACTATCGGTCAGATCCTTACTGCAGCGACTGTAGAGGGCGACGACATCCTCGCTACTTATCAGCAGGAGATCGAAAAGGCAATCCTCGTAGACATCAATGGCGAGGAAGTAGGCACACTCAACGTAGATGAGTGCGAAGTTTATGGTAACTCAGACCTCAAGAGACAGATTGCAGCTGAGCAGAAGGCTCTTCCTGTATACATCTTTAAGAACGGCATCACAGTAGTACCTTGCTACGGTGCAGGTCTCTGGGGACCTATCTGGGGTTATGTAGGATTCGAGGGTGACCTCAAGACAATCAAGGCTGTACGTTTCGGTCACAAGGGTGAGACTCCAGGTCTCGGTGCAAAGATCGCTGACGAGCCTTCATTCGCTGAGGCATTCACAGGTAAGACTGTCGGCGAGGGCGAGATCCTCTTCGAGATCGCAAAGCCTGCTAACCGTCAGACTGAGAACAACGGTGTTGACGCCATCTCTGGTGCAACAATCACCTCTCAGGCTCTTGGAAAGACTCTCGACCAGTGGTTCGGTTTCTACCAGAACTATTTCGCAAAGAACGGCATCACTGCTGAGGAAGTTGTTGACGCAGTCATCGACGAGACCGGCGAGCTCGAGCCTGTTACAGAAGTTGAACCAGCTAACACAGTGGAGGAATAAGAAATGGCAAATTTTGATTTCAAGGAAACTTTCCTGAACCCTATATTCAAGGGTAACCCTATCTCAGTCCTCGTACTCGGTATCTGTTCATCACTCGCAGTAACAGTACAGCTGAAGGGTGCTTTCGTGATGGGTCTTTCAGTTATCATCGTTACAGGTCTTTCAAGCCTTGTATGTTCATTGCTCAGAAACACCATTCCTAACCGTATCCGTATCATCGTTCAGCTCGTAGTCGTTGCGATGATGGTTATCCTCGTGGACCAGGTGCTCAAGGCATACGCATATAGTGTCAGCAAGACCCTCTCAGTATACATCGGCCTTATCATCACCAACTGTATCGTGATGGGACGTATCGAGGCTTATGCTCTTGGCAACAAGCCTTTCGCATCCCTTATGGACGGTCTCGGAAACGGTCTAGGATATGCTATGATCCTTGTG